>NZ_SCTW01000063.1 GCF_004322395.1 Methylobacter sp. | reverse complement strand
CCTTTTCTTGCCCAAATGCAACCAAGCGCCAAGACCATGGCGGCTGGCGCTCCTGTTGAAGTTGACATCAGCAAAATGGAGCCCGGCCAATTAATCAGAGTCGCATGGCGAGGCAAACCGGTCTGGATACTCAACAGGACTCCTCAGGCTCTTGAAACGCTAAAAACGCTGGATAATGAGCTGAGAGATCCTCTTTCTAACGAATCCATACAACCGGAATCCAGTAAAAACCCGGTTCGCTCCATTAAACCGGAAATTTTCGTTGCTGTGGGATTGTGTACCCATTTGGGCTGTTCACCTACGTTTCGTCCCGAGATAGCCCCCACTGATCTTGGCGAAAAGTGGAAAGGCGGATTTTTCTGTCCATGTCATGGCTCTTGGTTTGACTTGGCTGGTCGCGTTTATCGCGGCGTACCTGCGCCAACTAACCTGGAAATCCCCCCTTACCGCTTTATTACCGATACACAGCTAATTATTGGTGAATCCGCAGAGGAAGCAAGCGCATGAAACGTAACCGCGTAACTGAATTTAACGATTGGTTTTTGGAGCGTTTTCCGCTAACCAAACTCTGGAATGAGCACATGGCGCATTACTATGCGCCTAAAAATTTCAATTTCTGGTATTTCTTTGGTTCACTGGCTTTGCTGGTGCTGGTTAACCAGATCCTGACCGGTATATTTTTAACGATGAACTACAAGCCGGATGCCAAACTGGCGTTCGATTCCGTAGAGTACATCATGCGCGATGTGAACTGGGGCTGGCTGATTCGCTACATGCACTCGACAGGTTCGTCGGCGTTTTTCATTGTTGTTTACCTGCACATGTTCAGAGGCTTGCTTTACGGTTCGTTCAAGCATCCCCGAGAGCTGATCTGGATTTTCGGCATGCTGTTGTTTGTCGCCCTGATGGCTGAAGCGTTTATGGGCTATTTATTGCCTTGGGGACAAATGTCCTACTGGGGCGCCCAGGTTATTATCTCGCTGTTCAGCGCCATTCCTGTAATCGGCGATGATTTGTCGCTCTGGATCAGAGGCGACTATGTGGTTTCCGATGCTACCCTGAACCGATTCTTTGCCTTTCATGTTATTGCGGTGCCGCTAGCGTTGGTTATGCTGGTGTTCCTGCATATCGTGGCCTTGCATGAAGTGGGTTCCAACAACCCGGACGGCATTGAAATCAAGGACTCCAAAGATCCCTGGGGACATCCTGTAGATGGTATTCCTTTCCACCCCTATTACACCGTCAAAGATTTGGTCGGCGTGGGCGTGTTTTTGTTGTTTTTCGCCACGGTTATTTTTTATATGCCGGAAATGGGCGGTTACTTCCTTGAGCATGCAAACTTTATCCCTGCCGATTCGATGAAAACCCCGGAACATATTGCACCAGTCTGGTATTTCACACCTTTCTATGCGATCTTGAGGGCGATTCCCGATAAGTTTGCCGGGGTCATCGGCATGGGCGGAGCGATAGTCGTATTGTTCCTGCTGCCTTGGCTGGATCGCAGTCCGGTCAAATCGATTCGTTACCGCGGCGGCATTTATAAAAAGGCTTTATTACTGTTTGTAATCAGTTTCCTGGCGCTGGGCTATTTGGGTACGCAACCGGCAACGCCGACAGCAACAATATTTGCGCGCGTCTTCACCGCGATATACTTCGGTTTCTTCCTGTTAATGCCGCTTTATACGCGATGGGAAAAAACCAAGCCTGTGCCAAGGCGTTTAACCCCAGTACATAGTCTTGAGGAGCAATTACCCGCGTTAATTGAGGAAATTACCGTATTAAAACCAGTAAAACCGGCATCTACTGAAATTGGTCATTCTGCTTTTAAAGGCTCTTCTTTTACCAGACAACCTAATCCCGAAGGCATAAGAAACGTTATCATTCGGTTAGCAAAAAAAGCAATAGGGAGTCTGGATTAATATGAAAAACTTAATAGCGTTACTTTTATTGTTATTAGTGTCTTTTGGGGTTGCCGCCTCGGAAGACATTGAGCTGCAAAAAGCGAATATTGATCTTTCCAATAATGCTTCATTGCAACGGGGAGCGAAACACTTCGTCACTTATTGTCTTGGCTGCCATTCAATCAAGCATATCCGTTATTTGCGTATCGCTCTTGATACCGACATGGATCAAAAGAAGATGTTGCAGGATATTGCGCCGGAAGGAGCCAATATTTACGACCAACTACACACAGCCATGAATGCACATGACGCTGAAAAGTGGTTTGGCACTCAGCCGCCCGACTTGTCGTTAATTGCCAGATCGCGTGGTGCGGATTGGCTGTACAGCTATTTAAAAAGTTACTATATTGATTCAAAAAGTCCTAGAGGGGTAAACAACCTGATTTTCAAGGATACCGCTATGCCTAACCCGCTCTGGCAATTGCAGGGTGAACAGTATGCAGAATCTAGAAAAAACATATGGGATGACGAATATACCAAGTTAGTTATTAAAGAACCCGGGACATTGTCCGAAGGAGAATTTGATATTTTCGTTAATGACTTGGTTAATTTCCTGGTTTATGTCGGCGAACCGGTCCAATTGGAAAGGCAACGTCTCGGAAAATATGTGTTATTCTTTATTTTTATGTTCTTGGTTTTAGCTTATTTGCTAAAGAAAGAATACTGGAAGGACATCCATTAATTCTTGTAAACCACAAAATACAACTATCCGAACTATAGGATGGGCTGATCGAGAAGCCCATCCCATATATCTAACAACTGTAAATAAAAACATTGCCAATCTGTTATAATACTCTTTTTTACTGCCCTATATGTCTTAAAAGAGGTTGTTTTTCGTGACAAATATTACTCGTAAATCTGTAATGACGCTTTTCTCATCCCCAACATGTGCGATGAGCCATTGCGCCCGCTTTGTTTTGCACGAGAAAGGAGTTGTCGCAGACATTGAATATTATGACCCGACCGAGCCGCCTGAGGATTTACTTGAACTTAACCCCAACGGCACGTCACCGACGCTGATTGAACGCGACCTAGTTCTTTATGACTCGCGCATCATCATGGAATATTTGGACGAACGCTTTCCGCACCCTCCTTTGCACCAAATGGATCCGGTTTCACGGGCAAATGCCAGAATGCTGATCAAGCGCATCGACCAGGACTGGTATCAGTTACTCGACGAAATTTTATTTTCCGGAGAGAAAAAATCCGCCCGCTCCAAAAAAATGCTTAGAGAAAGCATTTTGTCGGCCTCGCCTATTTTCGCAGCCAGACCCTATTTTATGAGCGATGAGTTTTCGCTGATCGATTGCGTGATCGCCCCATTACTATGGCGTTTACCCAGTATAGGCATTGATATATCGACACCGAATGAAGCGATCACCAATTATGCCCATCGCATATTCAACAGAGCCGCTTTCAAGCGTAGCTTGAGCGAAATTGAAAAAGAAATGATCGAGCCTTTGAAATAAGCCCCAGCCAAATGACTTCTCTAAAACCCTATTTAATTCGTTCAATTTACGAATGGATTATTGATAATGCCCTAACGCCGCATCTGCTCGTAGACGCAGAAAATACTGCCGCAACCTTACCGCAAGAATTTATCGAAGACGGCAAAATCGTTTTAAATATAAGACCGGAAGCGATACAGGGACTTTCTCTCGGCAACGAGGAAATTGAATTTAATGCCCGATTTAGCGGAAAACCCATGCATATTGTCACACCGATAAGCGCAGTGCTGGCAATCTACGCTAAAGAAAACGGCAAAGGCATGATTTTCGATCAGGAAGAAAATGATGAAGATGAACCGCCACCGCCGGTAAAAAAACCAACAACCAAACCCAATTTACGCATCGTAAAATAACTGTGTTTTTGCTATGTCCAGTGCTATCTGAACATAGCAACCTCTTGGTGTCTTATGCTGTCCGTGAAAGCATATCCCTCATAGACCAGCCCCTCCGATTTGCCAAAAACAAACCTGTCATTTTGCTCACCTACGCACAAGCTTTAACTTTTTTGTTATCAGTTACTCTTTTTAGTTGTATAGTGAAGCTCTATCTGAACAAGGCAGCCCCCTTTCGCTAGCCTCCAATAGATAACAACATATAGATAGCCTAACCCTATCCTATGAGGTGAACCATGAACTCACTACAACAGTCCCTTATCTTATCTTTCTTTCTGTCCGCTTTTTTAGCATTGCCGGTTTCAGCAGCCGATATAAAAGCCGGAGAACAAAAAGCCAACCACTGTGCCAGCTGTCATGGTCAAAAAGGTGACAGCGGCAATGCACAATGGCCCAACTTGGCAGCGCAACAAACGACTTATCTGGTCAATCAGCTCGCAGCATTCAAGGCTGGAAATCGCGTCAATCCGATAATGCAATCGATGGCGGGCCATTTGACAGATGAGGACGTCAACGACCTGACTGCTTACTTTTCCAGCCAGCCCCCCGTTAAAGCCGGCGGCGATCCTGCATTGGCAAAGTCAGGCGAATCCAAAGCCGGTATGTGCCTAGGTTGCCATGGTAACAAGGCTCAAGGCAACGGTCAGTTTCCAAGGCTTGCCGGACAACACCCCGAATACCTCGTACAGCAGCTAAAAGCCTTCAAGGAAGGCTCTCGCAAAAGCGGACCGATGCAAGCCATTACCGCCAACCTGTCTGAAGCGGATTTTAAAGCATTAGCGGCTTATTTTGGATCGCTATAACAACTTAGGTGACAATATGAAAATCAGGAAATATTTTTTACTTTCGGCAACCGTTTTAGCCCTATCCTTATCCGGGACGGCTATTGCAAAACAACCGAGTAATCACGGCAACAAATATCATGAAAGCTCGCCATCAGATTCGAGTCTGCTGAACAGCAATAAGCAATCAGAAGAGGATAGTCTTCGCGGTCAAGACAGAGCCGATGAAAGACAAGAGATTAATCAATCCAGAGACCATGAAAGTCACCATGGCGGCAATAAACCGGAAAAGCAGTCACGAAAAAAACAATAAAGGAAATTGTCTAATTTTGATTTCTAAAAGGCGGGTTATACCGCCTTTTTTTATATCTGAATAAATTTCAAGTCTCCTATAGTCGGCATTAGTTCAAAAGACATCAAGCGAGCGCCTGACGTGATCAGGCTAAGCTTGGACAATGGTGCTTGTTTTAGATACCTATCCCCATCCAAGTCCAAATGCTTTATCATTAGCGCATCAAAAATCAAAAGCCCCAAGGGCTACCTATAAAAATAATGAACCGTCCAGAAGCTACAACCGACCGCAATTTATCCCTGATCTTTTTATTTGCCGCGACCTTATTTACCAGTGCGACTTTGATGTTTGTACTGCAACCCTTGTTCGGGAAGATTTTACTTCCCTTGCTGGGCGGTTCGCCGGCAGTCTGGAATACCTGCATGGTGTTCTATCAGAGTATTTTATTTCTGGGTTATCTTTACGCGCATTATCTTTCTACGCGCTACAGCCAGCATCGCCAAATCCAGATCCATACGGCGCTGATACTGATCAGTTTTCTAGCGCTGCCTTTAGCCTTGCCTGAAAATACAGTTCCGCCGACAGACAGCAACCCGACATTCTGGCTGCTTTGGACTTTATTTCTTGCTATCGGCCTGCCTTTTTTCGTAGTTTCGACAACTGCGCCGCTGATTCAAAAATGGTTCGCCAATGTCGGCCACCATACCAGCCATGACCCTTATTATTTGTATGCAGCCAGCAATACCGGCAGCTTGATTGCGTTGCTGAGTTACCCGTTCCTGCTTGAACCCAATATCGGACTGGCTAACCAGAAAAGTTACTGGGGAGTTGGTTATTTACTTCTGTGCCTGCTGATTGCAGGCTGCGCTTTTGCGCTATGGAAAAGTCGACAAACCGCAGCGCAACAAGAGGACGCAGATACAACTACCGATGAAAATAATCTCAGTCTTGCCACCAAATTGCACTGGCTAGCGCTAGCCTTTGTACCGTCCAGTCTATTGCTGGGCCTGACCAACTTCATCAGCACCGATATTGCCTCGGTGCCGTTGCTGTGGATTATCCCGTTAACGCTGTATTTACTGTCGTTTGTTATTGTCTTTTCCAAATGGAACGACAAAATTCATCCGTTAATGGTGAAGCTGCAACCGATATTCCTGTTGCCGTTTATCGCTTATGCGTTCATTAATCCGGCGGATTTGCCTTATTGGGCTTACCTGATCTTGCACCTGATCGCTTTTTTCTTTGCGGTGATGGTCTGTCACGGCGAGCTGGCGAAATTAAGGCCGCATACCCGGCATTTAACGACCTTCTACTTGATCATGTCATTTGCGGGCATGTTGGGCGGCATGTTCAACACCTTTGTTGCCCCGTTTGTGTTCAACGCCGTGTATGAATACCCGATCATGATTATTGCAGCCTTGCTGTTGCGCCCCGGTCTAAAACTATCGCTGAATACCGGCTTGCTGTTGCAAATAATAGCCCCTGCCCTGCTGGTTATTACCGGAATTATTGTTCATGCGACCGTCGACGATTTACTCCAGTATTTCGATGTCATCGTCATCGGCCTGATAGGCTTAACCTTGTTGACCTATCTGCTCAGAACGCGTCCTGTCGGCTTTGCTTTAATGACCGGCGCCATTATTTTCCTTGCGCTCGGCGTACATAGCCTGTCATCGCACACGCTGTACCAGGAACGGACTTTTTTTGGCGTACTGGCCGTACGTGAAGCCGTATTAACCGATGAACAAGGCAAGCCTGAAAGCTATCATGAGCTGTTTCACGGCACGACCAAGCACGGAGCGCAGCGTCTGGCTGCAAACTTAAGCCAGATACCGTTAACCTATTACAGCCGCCCAGGACCTATGGGACAGCTGTTTAAGGAATACGATAATAACGATCAAGCCTGGAATATCGGCGTAGTCGGATTGGGCGCGGGAGCGCTAGCCTGTTATGCCAAAGATCAACAAAACTGGACGCTGTACGAAATCGATCCGCTGGTGGTAGACATTGCCAGCAACCCCGCCTATTTCAGCTACCTGAGTCAATGCGCCCACAACGCTGCCATGCGCGTCGGCGACGCCCGTTTATCGCTGGAAAAGGAACCGGATCAATATTTTGATTTATTAGTCATGGATGCGTTCAGTTCCGATTCGGTACCCACCCATCTTTTGACCAAGGAAGCGCTGGAGCTTTATTTCAAAAAGCTCAAACCGGGCGGCATACTTGCATTCCATATGACTAACCGCCATTTATCGCTGAAAAAAGTATTATCGATTAATGCGGAAGCCTTGCACTTGGCTTCCTTGATTCAGGAATTCAAACCTCAACAAGAAATCCCGCTGGTGGTTGCAACCGACTGGGTGGTGATGGCGAAGCAAGCCGAAACATTGGAACCGCTACGTTTAAGCCAACTGGGTAAATGGCAAAAAATGCCGTTATATTTTGATATGAAGCCTTGGACTGACGACTTTACTAATATTGTCAGTATTTGGAAATAGGTGTGCATCAACCTAAAAACGTCAGTCAGTCCACGAAAAGCACAAAAGACACGAAAAAATCAAATCAGCCTATTTAACAGCCTTCCCTCGTTCCCATGAGCTACGCTCATCGTTATACACAAGTATCTGCGGGCTGTCGTCATTCCGACAGCCCCTTACCTAGCGATAGGCGAGAAACATGCCGATATACAGACCTTCCAGGTTTTTAAAACCTGGAAGGTCTAACTGGCAACGTTTTCTGAACAGGCGGGACGTTTCGAAAGTTACCTTCTCCCTTCGGCTATGCCCAAGACAGGCATGGCGCTGAATAACTATTTCCGGGGTGACGACTTTTGGGCGAAGTTGTGTATAACGATGAGCGCGCGCTGCGTGGGAACGAGACATTTTGACAGGGTCTCTGGAATATACGCCTCATTCGGCTAAATTTTAGAGCTAATCACTCAGAATTTTTTCAATCATATTCTCTGCCTGATGCAGATAACTTCGCCCAAACAGGTTCAGATGGTTGAGTATATGGTATAAGTTATACAAAGTTTTCCTGCGTGCATAACCCGAATCTAACGGATAAACGGCTTGATAAGCCTGATAAAACGCAGAACCGAAGCCGCCGAACAACTCAGTCATCGCCAGATCGGTTTCCCGGTCGCCAAAATAGCAGGCCGGATCGAAAATAACCGGATTGCCTTGTTCATCTGCGGCCGCATTGCCGCCCCATAAATCGCCATGCAGCAAAGCCGGTTGCGGCTGATAGCCTGAAAACAACGGCTCTAAATTTGTGCAAAGCTTTTCGCCCAATGCCTGCAAGCGGCCGCCATAACCTTTAGCCGCAGCCAGCTTTAATTGATAGCCCAAACGTTGTTCTTGCCAGAATTTAATCCAGTCGTGGTACTGGCCGTTGACTTGCACCGTGCTGCCTATAGTGTTATCGCGGTGCCAACCGAAATAGGGCTGTTCGATAAGATGCTGCCGCGCCAATTGTTGGCCCAGCAGCTGCGCGGAGTTGGTATTCAGGCTATTTAGAGCAATATATTCAAGCACCAAAAAAGCATGGCCGGATGTTTGTCCGCAAGCAATAAGTCCAGGCACCCGGACTGACTGAACTTGAGCCAGGGCTTCCAAACCTGCGGCTTCGGCCTCGAACATCGAGAGTCGGTTCGGGCTATTCAATTTGACAAAAAAACTTAAGTTTTCTGCCTGTAACCGGTAAGCCGCATTAATATCACCGCCGGAGAGCGGTTGAGCCTTGGTCAACTTAAAAGGTTGCCCGGTCGCCGATTCGATATGCTGAATAATAGCTTGCCATTTCATCAGTACAGTTTCCCGAATAAATCCATATGGGTCAGATACAGTCTCATGTCCAATTCGAACCGATGATAAGACGGTTCCATGTGCTCGCATAGCTTGTAAAACGACTTGTTGTGATCTTTTTCTTTTAAATGCGCCAGTTCATGCACGACGATCATCCTTAAAAACTCCAAAGGCACATTTTTAAACAGCGAAGCCACCCGGATTTCGTTTTTTGCCTTGTGATTGCCGCCCTGCACTCTGGAAATAAAAGTATGAAGGCCCAGCGCATGATGAAGATCCTTAATCTTATCGTCATAAATCACCTTGCTAAGCGGCTGGGATTGTTTGAGCAACGCATTTTTCATATCAACGGCATAAGCATACAGCGCCTTATCCGTCCTGATCGTATGAGCAACCGGGTATTTTTTCAGCAGCGTTTCGCCCAGTTTATTGTTACCGATCAGCAGGCGCGCTTGGTCGGTTACATGTTCAGGATAACCGAGTAAATATTTCAATTCCGGCATAGCGAATTATTTCAGCGTATTCAGGATTTGCTCCAGCGGAGCCAGCGAAATAAGCGCCCGGTAAAGAATTGTTTTATCTTCCATCAGGCCGTAACATTCATAATGATAGGGTGACTCTATTGCGCTGCCTATACCGTCTTTCTTTGGTTCGGGCGGTATTTGCCTGATCAGTATATACAGCGCCTCGCCGGATTTTAGTTTAGTAAGATAGCTGCGATCGATGCTGATCTTATGCGACATATACACCAACGGATTGCGTTCGAAATCGTGCTTTTCTAAAACCGCTTTTTCCAGCAATGCGCTGGATATCAGGCTGCACGGAAATATTTCCGGAAACACCACTTTATTTTTAAAAGGGTCGAAAAAAGCATCCTGATCGACCAGGGACCCGCACAAAAAGTTTTTTGCGTTGCTGGTGGTGATGAATTTTCGTTTCAAAAAAAAACTGCTGCCCGCTATAAAAGATCGGTCGGGATGCTGATTGAGGGCACCAAACTGAGGAAGCTCAGGAATAGTCAGAAATAAAGCAAATTTGGATTCGGTTTTATAGCCCAGCAATGCCAGTTCGCCATCCGATTTAACAGTAATCCTGTTACTGAGAATCGTCTCGGGATCTTCTTTAAGCTTCGATGGTTTTATATCGATCGATACAACCTGGCCGGGCTTGACTGCATTAACAAAAGAAAACTGGTAGTTGCTAAAACGCAGGTTTTTATCCCTGATAAGTTTGTTTTCTTTATGTAACTTGCGATGAAGGAAAACCTTGTGCTCAAGCAACGATTCCACTTGAAAGCCGAGCGCAATCGGTCCATTGAACGGGTTGCGATTGATGCGCAACCACCGGTTTCTATCGTGAAACAAATTGAAATCGTCAGTCGCATTACGGGCAACATCAATGTGTATTTGACTAAAAACATCCGAGCTGTCTGACTTATTCATTATGCCTCAACGATAGAATCCTTGGTTTACTTTAATCGATAAAACGTTTGGTCAAATCGCCATATTCATCAATCCGGCGGTCGCGCAAAAACGGCCAGATTTGCCTGACCCGCTCAGACCTTGCATTATCAATTGTGCAACTAAGCACTTTTGTTTCCGAGTCGTTAGCGCTGGTAATAATCTCCCCTTGCGGCCCGGCTATAAAGCTATTGCCCCAAAAGTTAATGCCAGTACCTGTAGCCGAATTCGGCGCTTGCTCAAAGCCGATGCGGTTGCAGGCAATGACTGGAATTCCATTGGCGACAGCATGGGCACGCTGAATAGTAATCCAGGCATCCAGTTGGCGCTGTTGTTCCTCGGGCGTATCTTCCGGATCCCAGCCTATCGCGGTCGGGTAAATCAACATATCCGCACCGGCCAAAGCCATCAACCTCGCACCCTCAGGGTACCATTGATCCCAGCAAACCAATACGCCTAATTTGCCGATAGAGGTTTCGATAGGCTTAAAGCCCAAATCGCCCGGCGTGAAATAGTATTTTTCATAAAAGCCCGGATCGTCTGGAATATGCATTTTTCGGTACTTACCGGCAATACTGCCATCCTTATCAAAAACGACGGCGGTATTGTGATAAAGCCCAGGCGCCCGTTTTTCGAAAATAGTCGATACGATGACGATGCCAAGTTCATTAGCCACATCCGATAAAATTGCCGTAGTCGGGCCGGGAATAGGCTGGGCAAGATTATAGTTATTATAATCTTCGTTCTGGCAAAAATACGGCCCCAGATGCAGCTCAGGCAATACGACCAAGTCGGCATTTGCGGCTGCGGCTTCATGGATTTTTGCTATCGAAAAATCAAGATTAGTCTGTCTGTCTTCATCGCAAGGCTGTTGAACAGCGCTAACGGTTAATGTTGATTTCATGATGATTGTGTGTTGGTGGTTTCTAACGTGCTTTATTTTACAACGATTTAAGGATAGAAATGACAAAACTGTAGTATCTTCGCGAAAAATAAGGCGTATTTATCATTTCCATACCCATGCGCGTATCGTTATATAAATGTTATCTCGGAGTTAACATTCCGATAGAGAATCACATCAAGCCACCCTACCCCATCAACCTATCGATATGCCGGTCATGAACACGACTTAACAGCACCAATGCCAGTATCGCTCCAAACAGCGCACAAACCATATCTGATTGAGTATCCCATGCGTAACCTTGAGTGCCCAAAAACGCCTCGGCCGCTTTCTGGCTTAATAATGCAACCCACCATTCAATCAACTCGTAAAAAGCGCTTATGGCAAGACAGATACAGATAACCAGAAAATTAAGCCATTTGATATTTTCGAGCACATGATTCCTGATCAGGATTTCCCTGGCGATTATCGCCGGGGTAAAACCCTGCACAAAATGGCCGACTTTATCGTAATTATTGCGATCGAAATTAAAACTGTCCTTGAGCCAGTCGAACAGTGGAACTTCCGCGTAAGTGTAATGCCCGCCGATCATTAAAATAAGGCTGTGGATCAGGATCAAGTTATAAGCCAAATCCGTTAAGCGGAATTTCCGGCGCGTCGCGATAAGCACAATAAAAGCGACCACCGCCGGCGCTGTTTCAAGCATCCAAGTCAGATAATCTTTAGGATAAATTCCCGACCACACCAATACAGAGAAAAATATCCCCAACCATGTTTTATTCATAGATTAGCCTTGATCGATTACCTTATTTTTTTGCTAAGGCTTCTTGATATGATTCTTCGCTAAAGCCACGGATAGTGACGCCATTAATGACTGCCAGCGGGATGCCGCTATAATCCGGGGCAAGCGTTTTTTTGCGCGCTGCGGCATCAAGGTCGTGTTCAATATCGTATGTATTAAAGTCGATATCATTCTTGCGCAGAAAGGCCATAGCTTTTTTGCAATAAGGACACCACTGGGTCATGTAAAGATCGACTTTCGGCGCTGCGGCGGTAACGACCGCCTTATCAGTAACCGGCGCCGGTTGCGATGATTTTGTTTGAAGATCGTTGCGGTTTTCTACGGAGGCCGGATTAGCGGGTTTTGATCCTGAGAAATGCGACTTCCCATTGGCGTCGGTCCATTTGTAGATTTCGGCCTGGACGGGGAAGACGAATGTCAGTGTAAACAACAGAACAAGCGCTGGGTTAATAGTCATGGTGGATTCCGGGTAAATTGTTTAGACAGTTAAGTTTATTCAGGCTCTGGGCAGTCAGTATGCCCCTGTTTCCTGCAAAGCTGATAGTTTAATTGACTTGCCCAGTATTGATAGGCTTGTTCAACATCATCCAAGCTGTCGAAAGCCCCCATTATTGTTTTCCCGCCTGCCCGGCAGTCTGCCGAAGCCATCAGTAATTCACCTGTTTGTGAATCGATGATTTTTCCTTCAACACTGGCCTTACCCACGAAAGATTCAGTGCCTGTCGCCAATCTTTTTAGCAGCGACAAGGCGCGGGCCGAAGGGTAGACAGCCGTATAAAAATCCAGCAGCAATATCGAAGATTCCGCATCGGTGATCGCAAATTGAACGCGCAACGTATTAGGCCCGGGATGAGCTACCAGTGTAAAATTCTTCTTTAGGGCTTCCCGCATCCTGTATTCAAAAAGTTCTGTCAGCCTGTGGTTCTCGGCGTGGGTCATTTCATTGAGATCGGAATCAGGCAGTTTGCTGGTAATGACAGGTTCTAAAATAATCTTTTTATAAGCCGCCCAGTTAGTGCCTTCTTTCCAGAAGCTTAATAAAGCATCGCCATCTTCGCCGTCTTTAAGCAGGGAGTAATCGTCCAGGAAATGCGACGTTTCGACATATCTGGCCTGATAAGTCCTTGCACAACCGGCGCTGAGCAGGACAAGGATAATGACTGTAATACGATGAATGATCGGCATGTATAGGCAGGATTGATTTTTGAGATTTATAAAAATAGACAAGTTCAATGAGGCTACCATTAATTACCCCAGTTATGCAGGGCGCGACTTAGCAAATCTGTTTGGAAAAGATTTGCATTAACCCAAAGGGTATCAGGCAGGATAGCCTGACATGACGCCGCGCCCTGACAAGATTGCAATATTAACCGTTAGCTCTCAGCGCCCCTTCAGGAAACTGCATCGTCATGCAATGCAGGCTACCATACTGATGCACTAAGGGTTGGCAAGGAACACCAATAACCTTGCGATCCGGGAAGCAACCGGCCAAGCGCTCTAGTGCAACCGCATCCATCGGATCGCCGTAAGCCGGTACCAGCACGGCGCGATTAATGATCAAAAAGTTGGAATAATTGGCCGGCAGCTGCTGTCCGTCCTCATCATAGATCGGTTGCGGCAACGGCAGCGCCACCAAATGATAGACGTCTCCATCCTGAGTCCGAAGCCCTTGCAACTGCGTTTCCATGAATTTCAAGCTGTTGTAATGCGGGTCTTCGGCATCGTCGCAGCTGGTGTAAGCGATGGTGTTAGCCGAGCAAAAGCGCGCCAGGGTGTCGATATGGGCATCGGTGTCGTCGCCGGTCAGGTTTTCCTGATCGAGCCAGAACACCCGTTTTGCACCCAAGTGCTTTAGCAATTGCTGTTCAATATCCTGTTGGCTCAGGCCTTTGTTCCTATTCGGATTTAACAGGCATTGTTTGGTGGTCAGGATGGTGTCTATGCCGTCGCTTTCGACGCTGCCGCCTTCCAATATAAAATCTATATCGGTGTGGCTGGCGCCTTTAAAGGGTTTGGCGTTTAGCAGTTTGTGATTGAGGTCATTGTCGTTTTGGTGCGAGTATTTCTCTCCCCAGCCATTAAAAAGAAAGTTCATGTGCATACTTGCGCCGTCTTTTTCGACGGTAAGAAAAACGGTGTCCCTAACCCAGATGTCATTCACGGGAGCGTGAATGAAGTCGATATTATCGATCTTGCCTAGTAAGGTCTGGATATGTTGCTGATGGCTGTCGTCCCTGCAAACGATAAGCAGTTTTTGGTATTGGTTGATGGTATCGGCAATAACGCTATAGGATTGTTCTACAGCTTCAAGGTTGCGAAAATCGCCGGTTTTATGCGGCCATGCGATTAATACGGCGGATTGTTTTTCCCACTCGGCTGGAAATCTATTCATGGTTTTTAGTTCCGTGTAATTGTATTTCCCGGCTAAAGGCCGGAAGTAGATTGAAACAACATTTCTTTGGCGTGCGCCAGCGTGTTGGCGGTGATATTGACACCGCCGAGCATTCTGGCAATTTCTTCAACGCGCTCTTCCGTTTCCAGTAACCGGACATTGGAAGAAGTCATATCGGTTCGGTTGTTTTTTTCAACGTAGAGATGGTGATGCGCTTGTGCAGCGACTTGTGGAAGGTGAGTGACGCACATGACTTGCCGGTTATGGCTTAAGCTGCGCAGTTTTTGCCCGACGATTTCGGCAATGCCTCCTCCTATGCCTGAGTCTACCTCATCAAAAATCATGGTCGGGGTGGTTTTATCACTGGATGTGGTGACTTGAATCGCCAGGCTGATGCGCGATAGTTCGCCGCCTGAAGCCACTTTAGCCAGTGGTTTTGCGGGCAGGCCGGGATTGGCGCTGACCAGGAATTCTATTTTATCTTTGCCGTTAAGCTTGGGCGTATCGCTTTCCAGTGCGCCTATGTCGACCAGAAACTCGCCTTGCGGCATGCCCAGTTCTTTGATCATGGCTGAAATTTTTTGTTGCAACTTCTTGCCGCTAAGCTTGCGTTGCCCGGACAGATGCGTAGCCAGCTGGTGGTATTGGGCAAGCAATTGTTCGGCTTTTGCCGTTAAGGCTTCGATGCGCTCGCTGCTGTGGGTTAATCCGTCGAGTTCGCTTTCAAGCTTGCCGACCAGCTCCGGCAGTTCATCCGGAGTAACATGATGCTTGCGGCTAAGGCTTTGAATAATGCCGATCTGGTTTTCCAGCGCTTCAAGATGTTGCGGGTCGGCCTCTTGCGACTCAAGAAAGCGGCGTAACTGAAGAGATGCTTCCTCGACCTGGATTTGGGCTTCAGAGAGCATGGTGCAGATTTCATTTAATTCTGGCGCGTATTGGGCAATATGGCTTAATTCGACTAAGCAGTGGCTCAACATTTGATTAACCGATTGCCGGTCGTTCTCATAAAGCAAATCGACCTGGGCTTGGCCGGTACTTAAAATCTGACCCAGATTGGCCAGCTTGCTGTGCTCTTCTGAAAGTTCGGCATAGTTAAAGTTTGCCAAATCCAGCTGTTGCAATTCTTCAATTTGGTAGCGCAGCAATTCTTCGCGTTCGGTTTGGTCGACGCTGGATTTAATCAGGCTTGCCAGCTCTTTGCTAGCTTGGTGCCATTCCCGGTAACAAGCGTTGACGCTGTCCAGCAAGGGCTGGTTTTTTGCGTAGGCATCCAGCAAGCGGCGTTGCTCGTCTGCATTCAGCAAAGTTAAATGCGCATGTTGGCCGTGAATTTCAACCAGCTTTTCGCTGAGCTCCTGCAAGGCCTGCAAAGTGACCTGGCGGTTGTTGACATACGCTTTGGAGCGTCCGTCAGAATTCACAATGCGCCGGATCAGGCATTGCTGCTCGGCATCCAGCTCATTGTCTTTGAGCCATTGCTGCGCTAACGGCGCATCGGCCAAATCGAATTCCAGGTTAATCTCGGCGCGTTTGCTGTCCGGGCGCACATAGCCGGAGTCGGCCCGGTCGCCCAAGGCGAGTCCCAACGCAGTCAATAAAATAGACTTACCGGCCCCGGTTTCGCCGGTCAGCACCGACATGCCTTTTTCCAGGTCGAGGTCTAATGATTTAACGACGGCAAGGTCGATGATATTAAGGTTCAATAGCATGATTGTCGGTGTGGTAACCACTGCTCCAGTTTAATTTATTCCTGAGTATATAAAAGAAATCATGACCTTCAGGATGCAAAATTCTAATCGGTATAGGCTCCTTTTTAATCAGGATCTTGTCGCTAATCAATACCTTCGGAATTTCGATATGATCGCAAGTTACCAATGCGTTAATTTGTTTAGTCTGGCAAAAGCTTATTTCAATTTCAACCGAATCGTTTATTACTATAGGCCGATTCGACAAGGTATGAGGATTAAGCGGCACCAATACCAGAGCGTTCAGTGCGGGGTGCAAAATCGGTCCGCCGGCAGACAGGGCATAAGCGGTTGACCCTGTTGGCGTTGAAATTATCATGCCGTCGGAACGTTGGGAATTTAAAAATACATTATCGATTTTGGTGATGATTTCTATCATGCTGGGCGTCACCCAGCGGTGGACGACTACTTCATTGACGGCGGTTTCTTCATGGATAACCTGCCCTTCGCGAATGATCTTGGTGCGCAATAAATAGCGTTTTTCCTCGGTGTAATGGCCTTGAAGAATCGGGAGCAACTTATCGGACAGCTCGTTGGGCGATATATCCACCAGAAACCCTAATCGGCCCAAGTTGATACCGATCAACGGAATATCGTCTTCGACGATGGCGCGAGCCGCGGCAAGAAAAGTACCGTCTCCGCCAACGGCGATAACCAGATCGCAATGTTGGCCCAGTGTATCTATGGAGCAGGGTTTAACGGACGGATTAGCTATAAAATGAGCGCTGTCTTTAGCGACAATGACCGTATATTGCTGTTGCTTTAAAAAAGTATACAGGGCGTTTAAAGACACGGCGATGCTGGGGTCGCTGGGTTTGCCTATGATGCCGATGGTCTTAAAAGGAGTCTGCATTGCTAGTCGACAATAAAATAAGGTGAGTTTGATTATACAAAAAAAACTAGGTAAGACTACGAGTATTACAACTTCATAGGATATTTTAGCTGTCGCGCAGCTTGGCCTTGCCTTTTAACTTGATATTTTTGAATAATGGACACACTCTATGATTTGCCGGAATCGATTAATAAAACGGTTATATATACAGAAGATCGTAAGACAGGGTGTAAAATTATTAATTCAGGGGGTTAGCAATGAAACAATTACATAGAAAAGACTTGTTTGGCTGGTCTGAATTTAATCGGGAACGCAATCTTGATTTTCATAGCGTGCTTTGGGTGCGTGACGGGGGCAATGTCATAATCGACCCATTGCCGATGTCCGAACATGATCACAGTCACTTGCAAAGTCTGGGCGGAGTAGGTTTTATCGTCATCACCAATAGCGACCACTGCCGTGACGCCGAACATATAGCCGACGTCACCGGCGCTGCGATTTACGGCCCGGCAGCCGAAGAAGAAACGTTTCCGCTGGACTGCACCCGTTGGCTTCACGATCATGAAGAAATCGTCCCCGGACTGATTGCTTATCAGCTTAACGGCTCCAAAACACCCGGAGAACTGGCGCTGCTTTTAGAACACAGCACACTGATAACCGGCGATTTAATCCGTTGCCATATCGGCGGTGAATTATGCATGTTGCCGGACGCAAAGCTGAGCGATAAAAGCAAGGCCATACAATCGGTTAAACGCATCGCCGATTTACCTGATATTAAAGCCGTATTAAACGGCGACGGCTGGCCGTTGTTCAATCACGGCAGTGAAGCTTTGCATCGGTTGGCGAGATCGTTGAATCATTAGACTATAGAACGTCTTTTTCTTCTAAAATGCGCCGCTTGATGCGGCATCCCAAGTTACACAGCAGGTTTTGTTAATGTGGATACAAAAAGAATTTTCATTATCGGCAAAAAGCAGAGGATTTCATCTGGTCACCGGTGAAATCCTGAACGCTATCCCGGAATTGGCCGCCATAGACTGCGGCTTGCTACACCTCTTCATCAAGCATACATCCGCATCGTTGACGGTGAATGAAAATGCCGATCCGACCGTGCGCCAGGATATGGAAAGCCACTTTAATCGATTTGTACCGGAAGGCGCACCTTATTACAAGCATGGCTACGAGGGCGAAGACGACATGCCCGCCCATATAAAAAACTCCCTGCTAGGTTCCAGTTGCAGTATTCCCATTACCAAAGGCAGGCTTAACCTGGGCATCTGGCAAGGCATTTATCTGTGCGAGCATCGCAATCGAGGGGGAGATAGACGTATCGTTGCCACGATTCAAGGTCAGTCTAAAACCGAGACTAAATAGCATACCGACGCACATTTTGTGCATTGCTAGGCAATTCAGATTTTGCCCGGGGTTGGTTTTGTTCGCCTGCAATAACCTTGAAGGAAAAGAGTTCATACCGGTTCTTCCCCTCTCCTTTGGAAGTTCGTGGAGTTTGTCTCTCTGGTCCACGGAAAACTCGCATGACATGTTACGCACTTACGTGCTGCGCCATCCTCCACTGTTGATCGGCAATATGGACAACATACGGTCGACTCATTCATTCTGCTCTCCAGAGTATCTAACGTAAAACTCAGAGGCAGAGCGTTAGCGGAGTCCGCTGGAGCGTCGGGTTAGGCAGGTTTACCTTCAGCCATACAATAACGAAAAATGCTGTCAGCTTTTGCTCATTCATAATGCGTCCACATTCGCAGGACACGAACAACTTCTTCCTGAACATGTACTTCATAAACGAGACGATGTTGGATATTGATTCGTCTTGAATAGGCTCCAGTAAGGTCTCCAACCAGCTTTTCATAGGGCGGTGGATTTTGGAAGGGATTCTTTTCAAGAATAGCCAATAGTTCCTGAGCCTTCTGCTTTAACCCGATTGCCGACAGTTTCTTCGCGTCTTTGAGCGCTTGTTTGGCATAAACGATCTGCCAACTCACCAATCAAGTTCCTTCGCGCTTTCCGCGAGAGGGGCTGCCATGCCTTCTTTGATGGACTCGCGCATACCTGGAACTGATAGAAGATAAAGCGTTTCTTGAATGGCACTCCAATCTTCTGAGGAAATAAGGACAGCAGTACTGCGCTTGCCTGTAATAATGATGGGTTCGTGAGATTCTGCCGCTTCATCGATAAGCCGGTAGAAATTTGCACGGGCTTCGCTGGCTTTGAGTGTTTGCATAAATGGCTCCTATGGAATAGGAAATAAAAGTACGCTTTAACGTACGCAATGTCAACACATCAGAGCAGGCTCCGATTCAACAAATCTTCTGTTATTGGTGGTGATGGCGCTGATAGCGGTTCTTCTTGATGAATTTGGTGTTTTCGGTTGCTATACCAACTCAAGCCTAAAACAATCAGTATTACGATAACTTTCTTCAGTAGAGGAGTCCGGTGCAGCAAAAGGTGGTCATGGTTATCTCGCGAAATAGCGGGTTAAGCTGTCGCTAACCCGCCCTATCGCGCTTATATAAAACGTCCGTGCATTTTGCTAACGCTGATTGAAACGTTGGAAAAATATTTAAATAAACTGGCGATAAAGAATTGTGATCGATGCAGCCAAGCGATATGCACCTATGCCGATGTTTCTGAGTTAGTGCATGATTTTAAATATAAGCCGGCCGCGCAGTTGGAAAACGAAGTTAGTGACTTTTGTTGACGGTATAGGGATTTTTACAGAGTTGTTTGATCAAGGAGTTTTTAGCGGTGTATTTTATTTTTCATATTAAAGTTTGCTATTAATGAGCAAGGGCTATAACATCCAGTCTAACGGATTACCGGAGCGGCGTTATACACCGGCGATTGAACTTTAAATATACATCTAATTAAGGTGTTTACTTTTACGTTAGACTCTCACCAACAAATGAACATAGTCAAACTACTTATCATATTAAGCGTTGCCGGCGGCGGCTATCACTACTGGAAAGCGCACAGTGAAGGAGCCTCGTCAGTGGCGGTTGAAGCATCTATCACCAGCGAAAGCGGGTTCGTTTCTTTGCCGCCGATGGAAGGCGAGAGTTCAGACGCGGTTCTGGTTGTCGCGGCAGAAAACTGCCCCCACGAAGATGCCCAACGTGCCGATAACTTGGCTCAAGCCCTTTCCGAAAAAGGCATTCCGGTTGTCCGCACCCACAACATCAGCTTCAATCACATCAGTTCGAACAAGGAAGCGGAACGCATCACCTCGGTCATGAATGGAAGCCTTCCCATCGTATTTGTGGACGGACGGGCAAAGTCAAACCCAACGCTTGAAGAGGTCGTTGCTGAGTACGAAGGCGCTAGCCAATGAGCATGGGCCTAACCTTTTATTCCACCGGGCCTGCGCGAAAAGCCGCGCAGGCCGATTAATTCAAACGCTAAGCTACAGTAATTAGAACTGAGAGTAGCAAAAATGAAAATAGTACAAAAGAAACGCTCAAATAAGCACACATTCACCTTCAACGATGAATCGTTCAATTTCGCTTATGAAGACAAAAAAGGCTCTGATGATGTAGACATGCGCTACGCTGATTTTCCTCAAAAATCATCTGTGTCCATTGAGCAAAACGAGTGGCTTCGTAACGTCGCCTACCTGTGGTGTGGTCTCGGGTTATATCAGTTGGGATATGCAATTTATTCCGATGCTTCGCTATCAGGTAAGGGATTCTGGTTGATAAACGGTCTGGTTTGTCTGGCCTGGGCGCATCTTTCAAAGGTCAAGTATTCCGTCTTTAAGACTGATCGCGGGAATATATTCGTTATTCAGGACAAGAAACATGACCTAATAGTCAAGGAAATAAATGAGCGAAGAAGAAAGCAACTTTTACAATGGTATGGTGAAATAGATATGGAAAACGAACCTGAAAATGAAATACGTAAATTTAATTGGCTATGCGAGCAGAAAGTAATCTCGAAAGAGGAGGCAGAAATAAAAATCGCACAAATAGAGCTTGCCCATAAAAATAATATGCCGCTTCTTAGCGACAGTTTAAACTGAATACCTAGGAAGCGCTGAACAAATCGCTTTTCGGCTACTCTCGTAGAAAAGCCGGGTTTTTCATTTCAAATCATCGGTCATTTTCCCCCAGATGGGTCAGTTTTACATTGCCGGTGACACTCCGGTTATAATACGATTTTATTTTTCAATTTTCCGTGCCGCACGGTTAGTCCTACGTTAACCCATTATCATGCGCACAATCTTTGCCAGCCTTTTTGTATTCACTTCTATGCTTGTAGTTGTGGGTTTAATAAGCAAAAATTATCCTGACGACTACTGGCCATGGTGGGCAAACATAGCGCCCGTTTTGACGCTATTTGTATCCCTGTTTCTCTCGATGTTTATTTTCAATAAACGCGGCCTTAGACCAAGTTTGACAGGAAAGAGCTTACAAGAACAAATTGCAGATCTAGATCGTGATGGCCTTCTTTTAAAGGATTCATTTCAAGCCATACGCGCTTTCGCTGTAGATGAGTTTGAAGATGAGGGACCGCACTACTACATTGAGCTTAAGGATGGCAGGGTGTTGTATTTAAACGGTCAGTATTTATATGACTTTGGACCAATATCAGATGACCCGGATATGAACCAGCCACGAAAGTTTCCATGCACGGAGTTTCGGATTCTGAGACACAAGCAAGAAGGCTTCGTAATTGACATTGAATGTCAGGGAGAAGTTATCGAGCCTGAGCTGACCGCTCCGCACTACACAAAGAAAGACCAGAAACGCGGGGTACCTTCAGACGGCGATATCATTTCGGATCGAAGCTACGAAGAAATTAAAACAATGCGTCAGGAGCTAACCTTGCGCTCAAGCGGAACTTCGCAAAAGCGCGTAGCCTCTTACTTTCACTTTAGACAACGCCAAATCCGCACTTACGAATCCAATCAACAGTTCTACGATCATATAGACGAGGTAGTGGTCTCGCTAAGATCGGCAGGGCAAGTTGATATTGCCGACCAAATTGACTATTTGTTGCATAAGGTCGCATGGACTACATCCAGTGAACTGTTCGGAGAACTCCGCGATCGGTTCGAGCAGGCCCTAAACTCACCAACGCCTTTATCTTCGGAAATTAAGGCTGAGCTAAAAGGCTTCATCGCTACAATTAACCAAGCGTGGGGGCGTATCTAACTCTGCGCTCAACAGCTGTAGGGCGCAGTAGCGTGGCGTATTGAGCCGTATGTTTCAGTCATATTGCATTTTGTCCTGCTTTTTTGAATAACCCTTTGCAACGAAGTTCGCACAAACAGTTTCACTACCCTGATGGCAGATGTACAATCGTTCGATGTAAATATTGGAAAAACTGATGCTGTACTTGCAACTCGAAGTAGAGAAAATTGAAACGAAAATCGGAATAATAAGCTTGGCAAAAGCTTTTTTTCCTCAAATCGTCCTCTATGTACTTTTGTTGAACATGACCGTAGCTCCTGCATTAGCAGATATTACATCGGCGCCTATTGACAGCAAATTCGATCCTATTCCCGTCTATTTTATTTATCCGCCCGTCAAGCATCAGGGATCGGCGGATGAAGCGTTGGTCAGCGGCCGCGTGGTAAATGACCGTTACGCGATGACCGCACGATCCGGAAAACCATGGCGCATTGCGTTTCTATTCCCTCATATAAAAGATCCTTACTGGATCGGCTGCAGTTACGGGGTAATTAGTGAAGCCAAGCGCCTAGGCGTTGCGGTGGATATCTTTCCGGCTGAAGGATACAGCGACCTGGTTGGGCAGTTGCGCAAGATGGATGAAGCCATTGCAGCGAAATACGACGCCATCGTCATTTCACCACTTAGCCAAACAGCCAACAATTCATCCATAGCCAAAGCCCGTGCTATGGGCATTCCTGTCTTCGAACTGGCGAACGACAGCACTAGCGATGACTTAACGATCAAAGTGACTACCTCGTTAAAAGGTATGGGGATCGAAGCTACGAAATGGGTAATCCACGATGCGCAGCAGCGCGGATTGAAGTCAATCAATATCGCACTGTTGCCGGGCCCCTCCGACGCAGGCTGGGTCAAGGGCGAGGTCGAGGGTACGCGCGAAGCGGCACAGAAAGCCGCAATCAAAGTCAATATTGTTGATATCAAGTACGGCGACAGCGATCGTATCGAGCAGTCGCAATTGGCGGAGCAATTGCTTGCCGAACACGGCAAAGAGCTTGACTATATTCTTGGATGCACTGGATGCGCGCCGGCTGTAATATTGCCGATGAAAGAAGCCAAGCTAAATGGAAAAATCAGGATTGTCGCCTATGATCTTACCAGAGAGATTGCCGGTTTTATCCGCAAGGGTGAAATCTTCGCCTCCGCCGATACTAAAGGCGTTAGTCAGGCACGAGTAACCATCAATGCCGCAGTGGATTTCCTGGAAAACAGAATCAAGAAACGGCCCCATACCATCCTGATCAAACTCGGATTAGTTGACCGGAACAACTATATGACCTATCCGTTCGACACTTCCATAGCACCCGATGGTTATATGCCTATTCTTTCCTACGCCCCCGGAGAAATTTAAAGTAATATGGTACAACTTATATAGTCCGACCTGACCGTTATCATTACTAGGCCAATTCAAAGAAACAGTTCAATCATGAAAGTCAGGCAGCTAAAAAACAAACTTCTACTGGGTGGGATTGCTATAAGCCTCCTGGTAGCTTTGGCTTCCATGCTGGCGGTTTCCTGGGTAATCCGTCAACAATATTTAGATCAGTCCAATGCCCTATTACATAAGGCATCCAGTATAATTAACGACAGCCTGGTTGACCGTAAAGACAACATGTTGGTTGCTTCACGCCAATTGGCAACACAGAAAAATCTTGGATCGACCATTTGGTACTTAGCTCAATATGCGCAATCGGACATCGACCAAGAAACGCTGTTTAACACCTATCAACAATTAGTAAAGGATACCTATAAGATAGGACGTGTCGCGAAGCTTTCTAAGATTGCCGTCTACGACTCTACAGGCAACTTGGTCTCCTTTGCTTTATTCGACAGCGGCACTGAATCGGTCGGTTTTGTCGAGCGCTCTCCTACGCCTGTGTTTCAGGTTGCCACATTGAAAGATGGTGAAGAGTTAAACAGGGACAATATAAGGAAGGCGACCTCAGTCGCCAAGATAGGTCTCGAGTTCGGAGGGAAGTTACCGCAACAGGAAAACGTACACTATGCCGTAGTGGATGGATTACTGGCTATCGAAAGCCATGTTCCGATTATGGGCTTGGCTTTCGACCCGACCAGCGGAAAACAAAAAATAAAGCAACTAGGCTTTGTTGCTATGGTGCAGTCGCTCGATCAGGCCTTTGTCGATCAACTTTCCCATTTGACCGACGTCAAGATCAATGTCTTCACCCCGCAAGGCTTCAGTAGCGGTGCCATAGCTATTTATCGGAGCCCGGACTGGGGCGGTATGCGAGTGAGTTTAGACGCTCGGCCCTTGGCGGTAACACTCAATGAAATAGTGCTTGAAGGCGAAGGCTATTATCAGAGCCTGATACCGCTCTACACCGATAAACAGCTTGTCGGTACTATTGCTGCACTGCACGCCAAGGACATTGTCCGAAAAAATACCTGGGAGATGATACAAACCCTTGGCTTGATTACGGCTGCCAACCTGTTGTTAATTTTTCCGTTTGCTTGGTATTTTGCCGCTTCCATTTCTCATCCGCTCACTGTCCTCAGCCGTATTTTTCGCGGCGTTGCCAGTGGTAAGCAAAGCGGCACGCTAAGCGAGGAACTTAGCGTCCTGGAAAAAGAAAAAAAACGGGATGATGAGTTGGGTGATCTCACTCAAAGCTTTATTGCCATGGATAAAGCAGTCAATCAGAAAATACAGCATATTAACGAAATTAACGCCTCACTTGAATATAAAGTCAAGGAGAGAACAACGAAGCTGGAGCGCATGAACCAGCTTTACGCTGCATTGAGCCAGTGCAACGAGGCCATCGTACGCTGCAACAATGAAGAAGAGCTATTTCCACAAATTTGCCATGATACAGTGACCTTCGGCGGCATGAAGATGACTTGGATAGGCTTGTTAGACGAACAAAGCAAACAGCTTAAACGGGTCGCATCCTACGGCGTCGGCATAGAATATCTGGAAAAAATTCAAATCTCAATTGATGAAAATGAGGCCACCGGGCAAGGCCCAACCGGAACAGCCATACGCGAAAATCGTGCTTTCTGGTGTCAGGACTTTTTGCATGATCCGGTCACTGCTCCATGGCATGAGTGCGGAGCAGCATTTGGTTGGGGGGCTTCTGCCGCGCTGCCTTTGCACAAGAACGGCGCGATCATCGGGGTTTTCAATTTATATTCCTCTGAGGTCGACGCCTTTGATGAAGCTGCACGCAATCTGCTGGTTGAAATGGTTATGGATATCGACTATGCACTCAGTAATTTTGAACGCGATGCACTACGTAGACAGGCTGAGAGTTCACTGGCAGCTTCACATAATCTGCTTAAAACCATCATCGACACCGCACCTGTACGCATTTTTTGGAAAGATAAGGAATTACGTTATTTAGGTTGTAATCCCACTTTTGCTTCCGATGCTGGGGAAGTCAATACACAATCTGTTATCGGAAAAGACGACTATCAGCTGGGCTGGAATGAACAGGCGGAACTTTATCGAGCTGATGACCAACAGATCTTAGACACGGGTGTCCCCAAACTTTTCTATGAGGAAATGAAAATCACACCTGACGGCAACATGATGTGGCTGCGCAAATCTAAAGTGCCGCTTCAGAATGATGTCAACGAAATCATCGGCGTGCTGGGTGTTTATGAAGATATAACAGAAAAAAAGTTTACTGAGGAGCGTATTCACTATTTGGCCAATTTCGATTCGTTAACTGGCTTACCGAACCGCACCCAACTGAACGATCATCTAAAATATGCGCTCAGTTTAGCGAAACGCAGCAATGGACACTTGGCTTTGATATTTCTTGATCTCGATCATTTCAAGGATATCAACGACACACTCGGTCATAGTATTGGCGATGCTGTATTAATTGAGTTAGCCAAGCGCCTGCCTATGATTCTTCGAACAGAAGACACGGTAACACGCTTGGGCGGGGACGAATTTATTTTGTTATTACCTGGAGTTGATGCAATCGGCGCCGGGCATGTTGCGCAAAAGTTACTGAGTGTCATTGCCGAGTCTTATCAGATTGAACAGTACACTCTGACTCTAACGGCATCGATTGGTATTGCTCTCTATCCGGAAGATGGCACCGATCTGGAAACTTTATCGAAGAGCGCGGATACTGCCATGTATCGTGCTAAGCAGGAAGGCCGCCAAGGCTATCGTTTCTTTACCCCGGAAATGCAGGCACATTTGGCACGCAATCTGCGGTTGGTCAATGCATTACGCCAAGCACTAGAATACGAACAATTGCATGTATATTACCAACCGCAGGTGTCGATGCAAGACGGCCGCATTATCGGAGCCGAAGCCTTGCTACGTTGGCAGCATCCCGAACTTGGCATGGTGTCTCCGTCGGAGTTCATCCCAATCGCAGAAGATTGCGGATTGATCTTACCGATCGGTGAATGGGTGCTAAGAACAGCGGTGAGACAAGCGAAAGCCTGGCTGGAGGATGACTTTGATTCACTGATTATGGCAGTGAACCTGTCCGCAGTGCAGTTTCGTCACCCCGATCTGCCCGAGCTGGTCACACGCATACTCAACGAAGAGGGCTTGCCACCCAAGTACCTGGAACTGGAGTTGACCGAAGGTGTGGCGATGCACAGCCCGCAAGATGCCATCGCGGTAATGGATGATTTACACGAGCGCGGCATACGCATGTCGATTGATGATTTCGGTACCGGCTACTCATCGCTGAGCTATTTAAAAAAATTTAAAGTATACAAACTTAAGATTGACCAATCCTTTGTACGCGATATTAGTACCGACCCGGAAGACAAAGCCATCGTCAGCGCCATTATCAATTTAGCGAAGAGCCTTGGCCTGAAAACTATTGCCGAAGGCGTGGAAACGGCTGGGCAGCTGGCATTTTTACGCGAACAGGGTTGTAATGAGATGCAGGGTTACCTATTCAGCAAGCCGGTACCGATTGAGCAGTTTGAGGCATTATTGAAGCAGGGCTTTGTTGTTTTATGATTTGGCGACGCCTGAGTGTGATTTAGTATTAAAATGCAGCATCAGCACCTTCAGCGATTTGAAACCCATCGATTATGAGTAGACATAAACAACACATGTAATTGGGTTTCACGGAAAAAATCTTTTCAATATCCCTTCTTTTAAACCTTCCCACCTCACGCCCTTACAAGAAGAGCCTGTCATGAACAACGATAGACGAACATACGAAGCCTTGAGTCTTAGAACGTTTTTCGACGATCAATTACTTCGCCTGCAAGAGCTCATCAGCAATCTGGGTAGCTATATTTACGACGAGGAGCAACAGACTGAGGAAGACAGACAGATTGTCGAAAACTTCGTGGATATATCAAATAGTAAGATGCGAGCCGTAGACGATTACGCCGATAAATTAAGAGTGTATGTACGGGCGCTATATAACTATATACTAGATATCGCCGGCCAGATTCCATCACCCATTGACTTGGATATGGATACATTTAAAACGAATCCGCTTATCAACGCCCTGTTCGTCAACAGCAAAGACATCGATAAGCTATTTAAAAACGATGGCGATGTGAGTGCTTATTTACGTTCCCATAGTGAATATCAAGTTCCGATAATGTATGCATTGTTAACTGCCGGTAAGAGTGAAAAAAAAATATTAGGCGTAGGCATGCAAGGAGACATGATCATCCGCGAAGTACCGCAACAAGCGGTCAATTTCTTTTCACATAAAATCCATGCTCCTTGCGCCAGCAGTGCAGAACTTAACACGACGCTAAAAGAATATCTGTTTAGTCGCGTAGTGGCGCTTATCAAACAGGAGATGGCGTCGCACATGACTAATCAACTTTTCAAAACTAGCGACGATTCTTACGAATCGCGAGTAAATAGCCTGGCCAACCCGGATATTTATCTGAATACATTAATCGAATATCTGAAAATCCCGTCCAACCTATTGAGTATTAATAAAACCCATTTCAAGCTCAGCAAGCTGGGTATTAAATTAGATGACGACGACGAACAAAGCGCCAATGAGTTCGACATCCATGAACTTACTTGGAGTAACGATACTCGGAACGTGGTATTACAAATTGCCCATGTTCGTTAAGCTAAGGAAGTGCTGAATAAATCGCTCTACAGCCGCAACAAGATTATCCTGAAATGCCAAAAAGCGTTGAAAATTTATTAGTAAACAGCCTCAAAATTTCTCCTGAAACTGTTGCTATTTTGATAATATTTTATCGTCTTAACTGACCAAACCGGTGCTGTTATGATTTGTGATCGCGGTATCCGGCAAGTTTATGCTGTTGAATATACTTTGATCGATCCCACCATAATCTGTCGCACATCCGCAGATTCAACAATCCCCGTTACACCGCTATTTGTTGAACAGTTTCATGTGTTGTCAGGGTTAAATCCCTAAGTTTGAGGCTGTCATATTTGTACATCTGAAGTATGCGTTTTTGCGGTTAATTAGGCAGAACCGGTTATAATTATCGCGATTTTCGTTTACAGTAAAAAATATTAAAAAATAAGTTCTATGACTAATATACGTACCCATTACGACAACCTAAAGGTTACAAGAGACGCCCCCGTCAGTGTTATCAGAGCAGCCTATAAAGCCCTTTGCCAAACTTTTCACCCCGATAAATTCCAGGGTAGCAGCGAGGAAGCAGAAAGAGTCATAAAACTTGTGAATGCTTCCTATGCCGTATTAATAGACCCGGTTAAGCGGGCCGGGCATAATGCCTGGATTCGAGAACAAGAAGCTCAAGCTAAGCAGCAGAGCGAAAAAACACAGTTCAACGAAACGGACAAGACAGCTGAACGACAATATCATCAAAAGGCCAATACACAACAGGACTACACGCAGCAGCCACCGCCGTCAAGCACCAATAGTGAAGCTATGTTTCAGCGTGCGTATGACCTGAACGACCAAGGCCGGTATGCGGAAGCCTTTTCACTTTATCAACAATTGGCAGATCAAGGCCACGCAAAAGCCCAGTTCAATTTAGGCGTTATGTATGATTTGGGTCAACATGTAGCACAGAACTATGCTCAAGCTGTCTCTTGGTATAGCAAAGCCGCAGAGCAAGGCAATTCAAATGCGCAATACAATTTAGCTCTTAAATATCAAAATGGACAAGGCGTAATGAAGGACGATACCAAAGCAGCTTATTGGTATAGGAGAGCAGCAGAAGAAGGTAATGCAAAAAAACAATAGCAGCGTTAAACAAGCGGATTTTCTGGTTGTCGGTTATCCAGCCTTCAAATAATTTGCCTTACAGTTTTAGTGTAACGACATCGAGCAAAAGTAAAATCGGAAAAGTCAGGGATCGCTTGTGAAGTCGCCGGCCGGGGCATGTTGCCCCGGCCAAAACGTTTCGCTTTTATAAATTTAACCAGTTATCCCAGACGTCGAAAAAACATTAAGGACGGGGTTGCAAACCCCGTCCCGCTTGAGAGCCTTCCTATTTGAGACTGCGAACTCAGACACTGCCCTTGAAAATAAAATCAGAATAGGTATTGTAGAAATTGAACTCCCAGTTTCCACTGATCAACCCATGTAATCCGGAAAGAAAGTTGAAGTTAATTACAACAGTTTTAAAAATGAATATGTCCTTGTCCAACGGCAAGTTATATGGGCTTTCCAATATAATTTTTACCATAACCGGGTCGAATACGCCCCCAGCAGCAGTAACCGACTTTATACGAAAGTCATCGCAACTTTGAAATTTATCAGAGAAGACATCCTGTGCCATTTGGTCAAATTGCTTACCGAGCACATAATGGCAATGTTCTCGAACAGCTCGATAGGTGGATTCCGGATGATTTTGTATGGAGCTCTGAATTAGCTTGTGGTAAGCGAATACAAAAATCACCAACAAAATAACAAACAGAATTAACCACTTGGAGTCGCTAAACGAAAGGCCGAAAGCTCTGTGCATATCTATATTTCCTAAGCATGGTAATGTTGCGTCCGTGCTGGCCGAGAGGTTAGATTTCCGGTCTATTTTCAAAAATGCAAATACAAGACCCTTTTTTTATTAGGTAGCACTCTACTGTCTTTCAACAATGATAGCCAACTTTATATGCTGGAATTAAAAGCATCAAAATAACAGCCTAAATCAACGACTAGCGTGCTCAATACACAAATAACTCTCCGACTGCATATCGATCAATCTCGACACCGTCCGTTCGAATTCAAATGATCCTTCGCCGTCGGTGTAAAGTTCCTGAGCCGGGACTTCGGCGGTGCAGACCAGTTTTACTTTATGCTCGTACAGCGCATCGATCAGCGTTACAAAGCGCTTGGCTTCGTTGCATTTTTCGTTGGTCAGTTTGGGAATATTAGCCAGTATCACTATATCGAACCGGTTGCCGATTTCCAGGTAATCGGCAGGGCCTAAGGCTTGCATGCAGAGTTGATCAAAG
>NZ_SCTW01000008.1 GCF_004322395.1 Methylobacter sp. | reverse complement strand
TTTGCTTGGTGACCATAGCGAACGTGAACCACCCGATCCCATCCCGAACTCGGAAGTGAAACCGTTTAGCGCCGATGATAGTGTGGCAGTTTGCCATGCGAAAGTAGGGAATTGCCAAGCGCTTAAATCAAAAACCCAAGCCGAAACGCTTGGGTTTTTTTTTGCCTGGAAGTCGGGGAAATTCGTCTGATTAGGTTTCATACCCTTGAAAGTCAAAAAATTGGGCATATTGTTAAAATATTGAAGTTTAAAATAAAGGGTCAGTATTATGCTTCAGACAAATGTGCTCAGTTCGCGTAAAATCAAGCATTCTTTGTATCTTTAACAAAACCGGAAAATACCATGAAAAAGATTCTTTTCTTAACTGTTTTATTATCGTCAGTTGCCGCTTTTGCTGATGATGCTAAAAATGAATGGCAAAACACTAGCCTTTCTGATGCTACAATCAAGAAAATTCAAGAAAGCCAATATCAATATAAAAAGTGCGTTTCAGCTGAAATGCAAAAGCCCTCTAATCAAGGAGGGGACAGCCGCAGAGCCACGGATGCGATCATGAAGCAATGCGAGTCGGTTTTATCCCAGATGCGCGAAATTTATCTGGCCGAAAAAGTCCCTGAAATCATTGCTGACCGTCATTTAAAACAGATGCGCATGCAAACGACTCGTAATGTTTTGCAAGGAATGATATTTGCTGAAGCGGCCAGAAAATCCGGTCAACAATAACAACTAGAAAGAGCTGCGTGTAATGAATACTTATGCAATAGATTTATCATTGAAGCCCACTACATTCGATTTATGGCATGTTTGTTTGGCAGGTACTGTGGTGCTGTTGCTGCTGATTTTAATCGTTTTGCTGTTGTCTATAGTGATCAGCCAAGTTCGTGGCAAGAAGAAATTTGCCGTGCAGCAAGCTGAACCGGTAGTAAAAGTTGTCGAGAAGATCGTTGAAGTTGAAAAGTTAGTGCATGCGCCTACACCGGAACCAGTGGTATTAAAAGAAGCAACTCCGGATGCTGCCTTGCAATTACTGGGCTTGCTACAAAAAGAAGCTCGGTTTATCGACTTTATTAAAGAAGACATTACGGCTTTTAGCGATGCAGATATTGGTGTCGCAGCGCGTGTCGTACATGAAGGATGCAATAAAGCGATTAATGAACACTTTACTCTGGCTCCTGTCCGTAATGAGCAGGAAGGCAATAGAGTTACTTTGCCGGAAGGTTTTGACGCTGCTACAGTGCGTTTAACCGGCAATATCGTCGGTACTGCGCCTTTTACCGGTACTTTGGTGCATAAAGGTTGGCAAGTTACCGGTATCAGGCTGCCCAAGCTGACTTCAGGGCATAATGCCGCTATTGTAGCGCCGGCGGAGGTAGAGCTATGAGTGAATTGCCCGGTCATCCGCAACCGGAAATTAATGAAGAAGCAACTGTGGCAAATGAAAACATTGCAGTTGCTCCCCCGCAAAACGGAACGCGGTTTTCTATCGGTATTGATTTGGGCACGACGCACTGCGTATTGTCTTATGCCGATTTGAACCATATCGACGAAGAAGACTTTTCACCGCAAGTTATGGCAATACCGCAGCTGACTTCTCCAGGTTCGGTTGAGGAAAAGCAACAGTTGCCGTCGTTTATATATCAGGCTCACGAAGCTGAACTTGCAGATGATTCTATTTCTTTACCTTGGACAGCAAAACCGGATTATCTGATAGGTGAAATTGCCCGTAATTTGGGTAGCAAAACTCCTATACGTTTGGTAGCCAGCGCGAAAAGCTGGTTATGTCATACCGGCGTGGATTGCAAAGCACCAATTTTACCAGCCGAATCGCCTGAGGAAATCGAGCGGATTTCGCCGTTCCAGGCAACTACGGCGTATCTGCAACACTTGTGCGATGCTTGGCAAAGCCAGCATCCGAATGCGCCGTTGGATCAGCAGGATGTCGTGATTACCGTTCCGGCCTCGTTTGACCCGGCGGCACGGGAATTGACGGTCGAAGCGGCGCGCGCCGTAGGACTTGATCAGGCAATTCTTCTGGAAGAGCCGCAAGCGGCGTTATACAGCTGGATAGAAAAAAGTCACGGCGATTGGCGTAAACATGCCGAAGTCGGTGACATTATATTAGTAGTAGATATCGGCGGCGGAACCACCGACTTATCATTAATAGCGGTCACTCAACAAGAAGGCAATCTCGAATTGACCCGCGTGGCGGTTGGCGACCATATTTTGTTGGGCGGCGACAATATGGATTTGGCCTTGGCTTATACCGTTAAAGCCAAGATGGAACAAGAAGGTAAACGTATAGAGCCTTGGCAGCTTCAGGCTTTGACGCACAGCTGCCGCGATGCCAAAGAAAAAATCTTTAACAATTTAGAGCTTGAAAATATACCGCTGGTAGTTGCGAGCAGAGGTTCGTCTTTAATTGGCGGTACACTCCGCACCGAGTTAACCCGTGAAGAAGTCAACCGTGTATTGGTTGAAGGTTTTATGCCCAAGGTGGCAGTCAGCGACAGACCGGTAAGCCGTCCTCGTTCCGGCTTGAGAACGGCCGGATTGCCTTATGCCCAGGATGCAGGTATTACCCGCCATTTGGCAGCGTTTCTGGCTAAGCAACACGGAGCCACTGATGAGCTTAAAGACATCAATTTGCCGGAGCATGCGAGTTTCTTGCATCCCACTGCTGTGCTGTTTAACGGTGGCGTGCTAAAAGCAGGTGCTTTGGCTGAACGATTAATGGACGTGTTAAATTCATGGTTGATAGCCGAGCAAGCGCCAGAAGCCAGATTATTAACCGGTGCGGATCTTGATTTGGCGGTCGCTCGCGGCGCTGCTTACTATGGCTATGTTCGAAAAGGCAAGGGTGTACGTATTAAAGGAGGTACAGCAGCCTCTTATTATGTCGGCATAGAAAGCGCTATGCTCGCAGTGCCTGGTTTAGCGCCGGAAATTCAGGCATTATGTATTGCACCGTTCGGCATGGAAGAAGGTACTCAACAAGAGTTACCATATGACGAGTTCGGATTGGTGATCGGGGAACCGGTACGGTTTCGCTTTTTCGCGTCCAATATCCGGCGCGAAGATAAAGTAGGAACCCGTCTAGACTATTGGACTAACGAAGAGCTCGATGAACTGGATGAGATTGAAATCACTTTGCCGGAAGAAGGCCGCAGGCCCGGTGAAGTCGTGCCGGTGCATTTATGTGCGGCCGTAACCGAAGTCGGTACGCTCGAACTGCAAGCGGTTTCCCAAAAAGACAGCGGGCGCTGGAAAATTGAGTTTGATGTCAGGGCAGGGGAGTAGAGCTTCAGTTAAAAATAAAATACGGATGACATGGATTAAACGAATCTACACTGATTTTAAGCGTCAATAGTTTTCTCGTTTATTAGTTTACTGCGAATTTGCCTTTTTGAAAGCTTTCCGTTTAGTTCTTTTCTGAATAGATAGAGCTAAACGCTGCAATTCTGTGCTCATGTTGAGTATATCAGCATAGTCCGAGTTATCCCCTTTCAATATAAAATTATTATCTTTTGCCACATAAATAATGAATCAAAAAAAACGATTAATCATAGCTATGACCGGAGCAACCGGTGCGGTTTATGGGGTAAGAATGCTGCAAGTTTTGCAGGCGCAGGAGCAGTGGGAAACGCATTTGGTAATCTCATCCGCTGGCGTAGTGAATTTAAAGCACGAAATGGACATGAAGCGGGCCGAACTGGCCGGGTTGGCCGATGTAACTCACGGCATCGATGATATTGCCGCGAGTATTTCCAGCGGCGGCTTTAAAACAGAAGGCATGATTATCGCGCCGTGCTCGATGAAAACCTTGTCGGCAGTTGCGCATGGCTTTGGCGATAACCTGATTTCTCGTTCTGCTGATGTGGTGCTGAAAGAGCGCCGGCGCTTGGTAATCATGCCCAGGGAAACTCCGTTAAATTTGGTACATATTCGCAACATGGCAAGCGTGACCGAAATGGGCGGTATCATCTTCCCACCGATGCCCGCTTTTTACAGTAAATCGGACTCGCTTGCGGCTATGGTTGATGAGACCGTCGGCCGGGTTTTGGATATGTTCGGAGTTAATGTTGACGGTTTATATACCCCTTGGGAAGGCTTGTAGATATTTTTAAGACAACAACCGCGAGTTTTTGCTGTTACGGAAAATAAGCGGTTTCTCATTATCAGCTAAAGCGCTCGCTTTGGCTGAGTCTATCGCGTCTTGAATAACATGATGATTAGGCGATTTGCTGCACACCGGGTCGGCGGCATACATATCACCGCTTAATAAATAAGCTTGGCAGCGGCAGCCGCCGAAATCTTTTTCCTTTTCATCACAGCTGCTGCACGGTTCTTTCATCCATTCAAAGCCCCGGAAAAAATTGAAAGTTTTCGATTCGTTCCAGATTTGTTCGATGCTGTAATCTTTGACATTGGGGCAATCCATGTCCGGCAATTCGCGGGCGGAATGGCATGGTAGAGCTACGCCGTCCGGCGCGATAGTCAAGAAAGTTGTTCCCCAGCCGTTCATGCAGGCTTTGGGCCTATCTTCATAAAAGTCCGGCACCACATAATAGATTTTCATCTTACCGGCGACTTTTTCTTTAAAAGCCTGGGCGATTTGTTCGGCTTGTTCAAACTGCTCTTTGGTGGGCAACAATAAATCACGGTTAGCATGTGCCCAGCCGTAATATTGGGTGTTCGCCAGTTCCAGATAATCTGCGCCCAGTTCTTCCGCCATTTCCAGAATTTGCGGCATCTGATGGATGTTTTCGCGATGGATGACCACGCACAGCACCATCGGGTAACCGTGTTTTTTGACTAGGTGGGCTACTTCTTTTTTGTGCTGGAACGATTCGGTGCCAGCCAGATGGTCGTTCAGTTCCTGAGTACTGGCCTGGATGCTGACCTGAATATGATCCAGTCCTGCTTCCTTAAGTTGGGCGATTTTTTCTTCGGTCAGACCATAGCCGGAGGTAATCAGGTTGGAATAATAACCTAGGTCTCTAGCGTGTTTGACCAGCTCAGGCAGGTCTTTGCGCGTTAAAGGCTCTCCGCCGGAAAACCCCAGCTGGACCGCACCCATTTTGCGGGCTTGGCTGAGTACACGTTTCCAGTCCTCGGTATCCAGTTCGGATTGATATTTCGCATAATCAATTGGGTTGGCGCAATAGGGGCATTGCAACGGGCAGGCATAAGTCAGCTCCGCCAGTAACCAGCGCGGCGGAGTAATCTTAGTTTTGTTGGATCCAGCCATTTTTTAAAGCGACCTCCAAGAAAGCGGTTATGTCGTTTGCAAGACCTGTCGTCGCAAATTTTTGCTCCAGATCATCGATGATTTGATCGAGCTTGCGGGTACCGTCACACATCTTCAGGATTTCAGCAGAACTTTGGTTAAGTTCCACCATGCCTTCTGGATAGAGGATAACGTCTTTTTGCTGGGCTTCTTCCCATTGCAAACGATGCATTGGGGAAAATTTGATGGTTTGATCTGGGTTAATACTCATTGTAGTGTGTTTGTTTTTTCTATGCGGCGTGTTTTTTAATGTCAGCCAGTAACATGCTTTCGATGCTCAGATGGTAATCTAACTCGGGCCATTCAATGCCGCTGCCCTGACAAATAAATTGATAGTTGGATAGCTGTTTTAACGAGGCTTCTTGCAGTTCCTTGTACCATGACATAGGCGTTAATATGACGCGGTCATCCTCAAGTTCTACATGCAAATAACGGTCATCAAAATGAACGGACTTACCTTTGGCTAAAATACTCATCCGATTTCCTCTCAAATTCATCTTTATGAATTGTCACAAGTGCTAGCGCTTTGTTTAAATCTTTTGGTTTCATGTAATTATGTACTATACGTAGCGAGGCTAGCTCGATTTTAGCAAAATCTCCGCCTTTTATGATATGAATGTGCTTCGGTTCGTGCTCGTTCGCATAAAAGAAAAATTTGAATCCATCAATTATCAACAATGTTGGCATTTCGTTATGGTATGTAATGTATTAGCGTAACCCGACTAGCGATAAAAATAGCGAGATACTTTGCTGCAACTCTCCTAACGGTTTATTTTTCAATATTAAAATAAGGCGGCATTTCATGAATATAAGCCATATACATCGCATCCGCCATGGTCCATAACACATCCAGCTTGAATTTCAGGATTTCAATCATGCGATCTTGCTGTTCGCGGGTTTTATACCAATCCAGCGTGATAGCAAGGCCGTGTTCAACGTCACGACGCGCTTCGGTCAGGCGTTTACGGAAATAGATATAACCTTCCTGTTCCACCCAAGGGTAGTGTTCCGGCCAGTTATCCAAACGTTGCTGGTGGATCTTAGGAGCAAACAGTTCGGTTAACGAGGAGCTTGCCGCTTCGTGCCATTCGGCTCTACGGGCAAAATTAACATAGGCATCGACCGCAAAACGCACACCCGGCAGTACATATTTTAATGAGGTTATGTCTTCCCGCGTCAAGCCGACTGCGATGCCCAACTGTATCCATGCTTCAATGCCGCCTGGATCTCCGGGGTGGCCGTCATGATCCATAATCCGCTGTATCCATTTGGCGCGGGTTTCACGATCAGGGCAGTTGGCCAAAATGTTGGCGTCTTTAATCGGAATGCAGACCTGATAATAGAAACGGTTGGCAACCCAGCCCTGCAATTGCGCCTTGGTGAGTTTACCTTCGTTCATCAGCGTATGGTAAGGATGATGAATGTGGTAATGACTTTCCATGCCGCGTAGTTCGGCTTCAAACTGTTCTTTGGTCCAGGCTTTATTATCGCTGCTCATGTTTGCATCCTTTATAAGTCGATTTCTAAACCGTCGTAAGCGACTTCAATGCCGGCGGCATCGAGTATTTTACGCTGTTCGGAATCTTCATCTAAGATCGGGTTAGTGTTGTTGATATGGATCAATATTTTACGCGCTTTGGCAACACCGTTCAGAACCTCTATCATGCCGCCTTCGCCGGATTGAGGCAAGTGGCCGATTTCACGGGCTTTTTTATGGCTGATGTTTTGCGAGCACATTTCGTCATCGGTCCAAAAAGTGCCGTCTACCAATAAGCAATCGACGGCTTGCATCGCAGCCATGACATGCGGTTCTATTTCGCCCAGGCCTGGGGAATAAAACACTTTTTTGCCGGTAGAAATTTGTTCGATGATCACGCCGATATTGTCGCCGTCATGCGGATCATGCCGATGCGGTGAATAAGGCGGCGCTTTGCTTTTTAAGGCTTGTGTGTAAAAGCGCAAATCATCAATGCCGGGAATGGTAAAACTGCTGCCATCGAAAGGAATCGGGTGATGGTTGACGGTGCAATAATCTGCCAACATATTAAATAAAGGAAAGCCGGTGGTCAGGTCTTGCTTAACCATTTCCGTACAGTAAACGTCCAGCGGTTTACCTTCCCTAAGCATCAGCATGCCGGTGGTATGGTCGATCTGGCTGTCGATCAGCATGATCGCTTTAATGCCGGTGTCGCGAACGCCTTCTTTGGGCTGGATAGCCGGAAAAGCTTCCAGTTGCGCGCGAATGTCGGGAGAGGTGTTAAACAGCAGCCAGTTTTTGTTGTCAGTACTCACTGCAATGGATGACTGGGTGCGGGCTTTGCCGTTCATTTGATTGTGCCGCAAGCGGTGACAATTATGGCAGTTGCAGTTCCATTGTGGAAAACCGCCGCCAGCACCGGAACCAAGAACTCTGATCTTCATAGTTTGGAAAGTAACCTGAAATAGGGAATAGGAGCCGAATGATACGGGAATAAAAAGCATCAGGCAAAAAAAAGGGGCTCATCAAGAGCCCCTTTTTGATCCCAATCGAATTAACGATTGTAGATGTACATTGTTACTTCAAAACCGAAACGCAGGTCTGTGTAGCTTGGTGTTTCCCATTTCATAGTGAACCTCCAGAAGTGTGTTGAAATTATTATGCTAGCTTGATCAAGTAAGCTCGATTGAAGTATACGATGAACTATTTTTTTACGCAACTTTCGCCATCGTTCAAAATAGACACGCCATGTTTTTTATACGGTTCATACGCTGATTGGCGACAAGGCTTAGATTATAAATCAATGATAACCGGTTAAAATAACAAGATATTTAGATAAGTCGTGAAAGATGTTTTTTTGATTGGAAGAGAGTATTATCTAATTTCACCTTGAAAATAAAATATATTATAAATTATGAGGAGGGGTCATGGGTGGAGTTACTGTATTGTTTGTTGTTATGTTAATTATTGCGGGGCTGGCGTTTGCACCGTTAGGCTATTTTATTTATAGGTTTACCAAAGCAAGTGACAGACCCTTTGGAGATATTGAGCCGCATGGCGATAGCCCTTCTGTGGTGAACGATTTTGCAGAAAAAGCAATTAAATTCGTTCAAGAGAAGCTTGCCAAAAAGTAAATTTATGTTGGTTGATGAGTTTTCCAGGTGATGTGATTCGCCTGGAAACTTCAACAAGCTTATAAACAGCTACAGGTCGGGCAGTTAGGATTTTTCCGCAGTTTCATCGTATTCCATTCCATTGTTAATCCATCCAGTAGCAATAACCGTCCGGTTAAAGTTTCTCCGATATTCATTATCAGCTTCATCGCCTCGAGTGCTTGAATGCTGCCGACTACGCCGGTAATAGGCGCTATAACTCCATTTGTAGCGCAATTTTGTAATTCTTCTCCATCACTGATGTACAGACAGTTGTAACATGGGCTGTTATTTTTGCCGGGCGTAAACACAGACACTTGGCCTTCAAAGCGAATCGCCGCTCCAGAAACCAGCGGCGTTTGCTGTTTGACGCAGGCGTTATTTATCGCAAAACGCGTTGAAAAATTATCGCTACAATCCAACACCACGTCCGCTTGCATCACCTCCAATTCAAGTTGTTGCCCTTCAAGCCTCTGCTTAACAGCTCTTATCTTTGTATCCGGATTTAGCTTATTAAGCGTTTGGCGGGTTGAAATTACTTTATCAGTCCCAATATCGAGGCTGTGATGAGCAATCTGTCTTTGTAAATTGGATAAGTCTACGACGTCATTATCATAAATAGCGATATTGCCGATACCAGCCGCAGCAAGATAAATAGATGCTGGGGAGCCGAGCCCCCCTGCGCCTATAATCAGCACGTTAGCGGCAAGGAGCTTTTGTTGTCCCTCAATATCGATTTGAGGAAGCATGATTTGACGGCTATAGCGTAGTAGTTGGTTGTCGTTCATAAGTCATGTTGCTGTATTGTGAAACAAGATAATGCCAAAGAACTTGACACACTGCAAAAGCTCATTATCATTAGCACTCATTGCTAGCGAGTGCTAATAACAAGATTTACCCTTTAATTTTAATGTTAGGAGATATTGATGAAAATACGTCCGTTACACGACAGAGTGATAGTCAAACGCGTCGAAGAAGAAACTACAACCCCTGGCGGTATCGTATTGCCTGGTTCTGCCGCCGAAAAACCAAGTCAAGGTGTGGTTCTGGCAGTAGGTAATGGCAAACAACTGGACAATGGCACAGTACGCGCTCTAGAAGTTAAAGTTGGCGACAAAGTACTGTTTGGCAAATACGCCGGTAACGAAGTTAAAGTTGACGGTGAAGAACTGATCGTTATGCGTGAAGAAGACATCATGGGCGTTTTAGGTTAAGCCTGAACGCGTTAATCACATTCACATACAAATAGACAAGGAATAAAAATGGCAGCAAAAGACGTATTATTTGGCGATGATGCTCGTGTCCGTATGGCGCGCGGTGTTAATATTTTAGCAAACGCAGTGAAAGTAACGTTAGGTCCTAAAGGCCGTAATGCGATTCTGGACAAAAGTTTCGGCGCTCCAACCATCACTAAAGACGGTGTATCGGTTGCAAAAGAAATCGAATTAAAAGACAAATTCGAAAACATGGGTGCACAGATGGTTAAAGAAGTGGCTTCGCACACTTCCGATGTGGCTGGTGACGGTACAACTACAGCAACTGTTTTGGCGCAGTCTATCGTTAACGAAGGTTTAAAAGCTGTTGCAGCGGGTATGAATCCGATGGATTTAAAACGCGGTATCGATTTGGCCGTATCTAAAGCTGTTGATGCGATTGTAGCTTCCGCTACGCCTTGCATCGATAACAAAGCGATTGCCCAAGTCGGCACCATCTCTGCAAATTCTGATGAGTCTGTCGGTAAAATCATTGCAGAAGCGATGGAAAAAGTCGGTAAAGAAGGCGTCATCACCGTTGAAGAAGGTTCCGGTTTGGAGAATCAGTTAGACGTTGTTGAAGGTATGCAGTTCGACCGCGGTTATTTGTCACCTTACTTCATCAATAAACAAGAAAACATGAGCGTCGAATTAGACGACCCAATGATTCTTATCTATGACAAGAAAATCTCCAATATTCGCGACATGCTTCCTGTTTTGGAAGGTGTTGCTAAAGCCGGTCGTCCTTTATTGATCGTTGCTGAAGATGTTGAAGGCGAAGCTCTGGCGACTTTGGTTGTTAACACTATTCGCGGTATCGTTAAGGTTGCTGCGGTTAAAGCACCTGGTTTCGGCGACCGTCGTAAAGCCATGTTGGAAGATATTGCTGTGCTGACCGGTGGTGTGGTTATCTCCGAAGAAGTCGGTTTGAGCTTAGAAAAAGCTGAATTGTCACAACTGGGTACAGCTAAAAAAGTACAAATCACCAAAGAAAATACCACTATCATTGATGGTGCGGGTTCAGAAGAACAAATCAAAGCTCGTGTTGCGCAAATTCGCGCACAAGCTGACGAAGCAACTTCCGACTATGACAAAGAAAAATTGCAAGAGCGTCTGGCTAAATTAGCAGGCGGTGTTGCTGTAATTAAAGTCGGCGCGGCAACTGAAATCGAAATGAAAGAAAAGAAAGCCCGCGTAGAAGATGCGTTGCATTCAACACGTGCAGCGGTTGAAGAAGGCGTTGTTGCCGGCGGTGGTTCTGCTCTGGTTCGCGCTATTTCCGCTCTTGATAAATTGGAAGGCGTTAACCACGACCAAACAGTTGGCATCAACATTCTGCGTCGTGCAATGGAAGAGCCTTTGCGTCAAATCGTTTCTAACGCTGGCGATGAGCCTTCAGTTGTTTTCAACGAAGTGCAAAAAGGTACAGGTAACTTCGGTTATAACGCGGCAACTAGTCAATACGGCGACATGATCGAAATGGGTATTTTGGATCCTGCTAAAGTAACTCGCACTGCACTGCAAAACGCAGCGTCTGTTGCAGGTTTGATGCTGACTACCGAAGTAATGATTGCCGATGCGCCTAGCGATGATAAAGGCGGTCATGGCGGCCATGATATGGGCGGTATGGGGGGCATGGGCGGCATGGGTGGTATGGGCGGCATGATGTAATCTTGCTGTCTTAAAGCTCTGTTGCTTTAAGTCTATGAAAGCCCCGGTTGTTTTTGAAACAGCCGGGGCTTTTTTTATTGTAGAAACTGATGCTCAGGGCGGTGTTATCAATTACTGAGGCACTTCGGCCTTAAAGCCGACGGCTCTAAACTAGAGCTTTAAAAAGCTGCCAATGCTGTGGGTTAATCACAGCTATCTTATCCAATATATTCAAATTTGCCGTCGAATAAAAGCTCAATTAAACTAGCCGGTACGGAGAATAATAATTAAACAAAAGGCGTGGACCGGTAATTCCGGAATAAAGAACACGCAACTTTTTCTGGATTTTATATTTAATTCAGTGTATCAGGTTCGCGTATGTAATATTTTTCATAAGGTATGCTTTTAAAGCATCATCCATAAGGAGAATAACCATGGCACAAAAAAAAGATTATTTAAAAGGTCAGTTTGGCAATGCTGTTACTGCCATTATCAAAGGTATCGATCGCGATGTGGAGCGAGGCGAAGATGCCCTGATGTTGGGGCTTGGCATCGTTATGTTGTCTTCCACTTTCGCTCCTGTAGCGCCACCGAGTGTCCTTCTGCCTCTGGTGGCGCTTACTTTCGCTATTTCTTCGGGTTTTGCAAGGATGAATTACCACAATATGGAGCGAAAGCTCATGGAGTCCATGGCACAGCTTGAGGGGCATGACAAAATTATCTTGCATCCGATTGCTGCTGTTTTTGCCGAGCATCCTATGCGCCCTTTAGCGGAGTCGTTTAATCCTTTAAAAAACTTAAAGCGAACATGGAAAAGTGCGTTGGGCGGAATTCTAATTAATCCGCTATGGATGCCCATTTTTTATGTGATGGGTATGCAAATTATTGAAGAGAAAAATCTTGGCATGTTAAATCGGGCCATTATCGGCGTTGAGCAGAAAATCGGTTCTCTGGTTTAACTGTGATTGTTTTGAGCAGCATCAATTAATAGTAGGCAAATAGAATTACTCAATCTGCGTGGTTCTACACCGGTGCTTAGGAAGTCACTGGATAACAACAATGAATAAGATAATTGATAATACACAAAATAGATTTAGAACAAAACTTGAGAGATTATTAGAGGGTTCAAATGTCGTTTTCAATGGAGATAATCCGTGGGATATAGATGTTTATAATTCGGACCTGTATGAAAGGATTCTTACTCAAGGATCACTTGGCTTGGGTGAAGCGTTCATGGATGGCTGGTGGGATTCAGTCCAGCTTGATGAGTTATTTAATAAACTCTGTTCCGCACAAATCAAAAGCCGGGTGATGCTTCATCCCCATGCGCTAAAGAATGGGCTTTGGGCATATTTTTCAAACCGACAAAGCAAAAATCGTACTTCCCATATAATCAAACACCACTATGACATCGGCAATGAGTTGTATCATGCAATGCTTGATACTCGATTGACCTATAGCTGCGGTTATTGGAAAAATGCAAAGTCGCTTGATGAAGCGCAAGAGCATAAGTTTGAGTTGATATGCAGAAAGTTGAATCTACAACCCGGCCAGCGAGTTCTTGATATTGGCTGTGGCTGGGGTAGTTTTATGAAATACGCAGTTGAGAAATATGAGGTTTCCTGCGTGGGAGTGACCCTGTCCAATGAACAGCTCGCTTTATGCAAGTCATTATGCGCCGATTTGCCGATAGAAATACGTTTTGCCGATTATCGGGAGCTTAATGAGACATTTGATCATATTGTTTCAATCGGCATGTTTGAGCATGTCGGCTATAAGAATTACAGGCAGTATATGCAGGTTGTGCGAAGATGTCTTAAGGATGATGGTTTGTTCCTGTTGCATACGATTGGAGGGAATAAATCAGTCATAACGGTTGATCCATGGATAGACAAGTACATATTTCCGGGAGGAGTGCTTCCTTCTATCAAGCAGATTTCAAAAGCTATTGAAGGAAAGTTTGTGGTGGAAGACTGGCATAGTTTTGGTGCCGATTACGACAAAACATTAATGTGCTGGTTCGAAAATGTGTCTAAAAATTGGGAATCTTTAGCGGATAACTATGACGACCGATTCTTCCGGATGTGGAAATACTATTTATTATCGTGTGCCGGTGCGTTTCGTGCGCGCGGTAATCAGCTGTGGCAGATTGTTTTATCTAAAAACGGTGTACAAGGAGGATATGTTTCGGTTCGCTGAAAGCTGGATTCGCTGTCAGAGAGTTACTAAAACGATGTTCTTTGTTGGCATGATATAGGCTGAATGATACGGACATTGTTCTTTTCCAGATATTACGCCATATCAGATGGTTCGAGTTTAAAAAATTGTTAATGACCCAAACCGCATAATCTCGTAAAATTACCCCAGTTTTGTTTTTTTACAACGGGATGAGTCCTCAAGGGTTCATCCCGTTTTGCACATTTGAGGTGACGTGTTTGGCTAGGTCTGCTTTATTGCTATTGGAAGATGGAACGGTTTTTAACGGTGTAGCCATAGGTGCAGATGGATGTTCCGTAGGCGAGGTTGTTTTTAATACGGCTATGACCGGGTATCAGGAAATTCTCAGCGATCCTTCTTACGCCCGGCAAATTGTGACATTAACTTATCCCCATATCGGCAATGTCGGGACAACCGACGAAGATGATGAGTCTACCGATGTCTTCGCCAGTGGTCTGGTTATTCGGGATTTGCCATTGCTGGCCAGTAACTGGCGCAGCAAAAAAACCTTGCAGCAATATCTGGTTGATAATAATGTCGTCGCCATTGCCGATGTTGATACCCGGAAATTAACCCGGCTTTTGCGCGATAAAGGTGCGCAACGCGGTTGTATTATGGCGGGAGAGTCGGTCGATATTGAGGTTGCGAAAAAAGCCATTGAAGGCTTTCCTGGCTTGAAAGGGATGGATCTTGCGAAGGAAGTCTCTGTTACCCGGCCTTATGAATGGACTGAAAATATCTGGCATTTGCAAAACGGACATACGCAAGTTGAACATTTGACTAAACATGTTGTGGCTTATGATTTTGGTGTTAAGCGCAACATTCTTAGATTATTAGCTAATCGCGGTTGCCGTGTTACCGTTGTTCCAGCGATAACGCCTGCTGAAACAGTATTGGCAATGAGTCCCGATGGGGTTTTCCTGTCTAATGGCCCCGGCGATCCTGAGCCTTGTACTTATGCTATTGAGGCGATTAAAACCATACTGGAAAAGAAAATTCCGGTATTCGGAATTTGTCTGGGACATCAGTTATTGGCTTTAGCCAGCGGCGCGAAAACCGAGAAAATGAAATTCGGCCATCATGGCGCGAATCATCCGGTTCAGGAAATAGCCACGGGCCGGGTCATGATCAGCAGTCAAAATCACGGCTTTGCGGTTAATGAAGATAGTCTGCCTGATAATTTAGTAGCGACTTATCGTTCATTATTTGACGGCAGCTTGCAGGGTATCAAGCGGACGGATTGTTCCGCTATAAGTTTCCAAGGTCATCCCGAAGCAAGTCCGGGACCTCATGATGTGGAGTCTTTATTCGATGATTTCATCGAGATGATGGAACAAGTAAACAAGTAATCAGCAGAGCAAATCAACAACATGCCAAAAAGAACCGACATAAAATCGATTTTATTACTGGGGGCGGGCCCCATTGTTATTGGTCAAGCCTGCGAGTTTGATTATTCCGGAACTCAAGCCTGTAAGGCCTTAAAAGAAGAAGGCTATCGCGTTATTCTGGTTAATTCCAATCCGGCCACGATTATGACCGATCCGGAGATGGCCGATGCGACTTATATCGAGCCTATCGATTGGCAGACAGTAGAAAAAATCATTGCAAAAGAACGCCCCGATGCGATATTGCCGACGATGGGTGGGCAAACTGCATTGAATTGCGCGCTGGATCTTGATGCTAACGGCGTTTTGGAAAAATACGGCGTTGAAATGATCGGCGCTACCAAAGAGGCGATTAACAAAGCCGAGGACCGCGAATTGTTCAATCAGGCGATGCGGAAAATCGGCTATGAAGTAGCAAAATCAAAAACCGCGCATTCTATGGAGGAAGCGCTGGCGGCGCAGCAGGAAGTGGGTTATCCGACCGTTATTCGCCCTTCGTTTACGATGGGCGGCAGCGGCGGCGGTATCGCTTATAACAAGGAAGAGTTTGTTGAGATTTGCGAGCGCGGCCTGTATTTGTCGCCAACCAACGAGTTATTGATTGAAGAATCGGTGCTGGGTTGGAAAGAATATGAAATGGAAGTGGTGCGCGATTCCAAAGACAACTGCATCATTGTCTGCTCGATTGAAAACTTCGACCCGATGGGCGTGCATACCGGCGATTCGATTACCGTGGCGCCGGCGCAAACATTGACCGATAAAGAATATCAAATATTGCGTAACGTCTCTTTAGCGGTATTACGCGAGATTGGCGTCGATACCGGCGGTTCTAACGTACAGGTCGCGATTAATCCGAAAGACGGCAGGCTGATCGTTATCGAGATGAACCCGCGCGTATCGCGCTCATCTGCGTTGGCTTCGAAAGCAACCGGTTTCCCGATTGCCAAAGTGGCGGCAAAGCTGGCGGTAGGTTATACGCTGGATGAATTGAAAAACGAGATTACCGGCGGCGCAACACCGGCGTCTTTTGAGCCGACGATTGATTATGTCGTCACCAAGGTTCCGCGGTTTACTTTTGAAAAGTTCCCGCAAGCCGATGACCGCTTAACCACGCAGATGAAGTCTGTCGGTGAGGTTATGGCTATCGGCCGTACTTTTCAGGAGTCGTTGCAAAAAGCTTTGCGTGGATTGGAAATCGGTATCAGCGGTCTTGATGAAATCATCGATTTGAATCGGGAAGATGCCCGGGAAAAAATGCAGCGTGAAATGCGCCATCCGGGACCTGATCGTTTGTTGTATGTCGGTGATGCGTTCCGTAGCGGCATGAGTCTGGAAGAAGTGCATGAGGCCAGTAAAATCGATCCATGGTTTTTAGCGCAGGTCGAAGATTTAATTTTGACTGAAAAAACATTATCGACTAAGACTTTGTCTACTCTGAAAGAAGGTGAACTTTATAGATTAAAGCGCAAAGGCTTTTCCGATTCCAGACTGGCAAAACTTCTGGATACATCTGAGTCCGAAGTGCGTAATGTGCGGCATAAACAGAATATTCGTCCGGTCTATAAACGTATAGATTCTTGTGCTGCCGAGTTTTCGTCCGATACTGCTTATCTGTATTCGACTTACGAACAAGAATGCGAAGCGCGGGTTTCCGATAGAGAAAAAATCATTATTCTCGGCGGCGGGCCAAACCGTATCGGACAAGGCATTGAGTTCGATTACTGCTGTGTACATGCAGCTCTGGCATTGCGCGAAGATGGCTATGAGACCATCATGATCAATTGCAATCCTGAAACGGTTTCTACCGATTTCGATACTTCGGATCGTTTGTATTTTGAGTCGTTAACGTTGGAAGATGTGTTGGAAATTGTGCATCTTGAACAGCCCAAAGGTGTGATTGTGCAGTATGGCGGTCAGACGCCGTTGAAGTTGGCGCGAGCATTGGAAGCAGCGGGTGTGCCGATTATCGGCACTTCACCGGATTCGATTGATTTGGCTGAAGACCGTGAGCGATTCCAAAAGTTATTGGAAAGATTGAATTTAAAGCAGCCACCCAATGCTACGGCCCGTTCTGTCGAGCAGGCGATTAATGCGGCAAGAGAGCTGGGTTATCCTTTAGTCGTTCGTCCTTCCTATGTGTTAGGCGGTCGGGCTATGGAAATCGTCTTTAACGAAGAGGGTTTGCAGCGTTATATGAAGGAAGCCGTCAGTGTTTCCAATGATTCGCCAGTATTACTGGATCGTTTCCTTGATGATGCTGTCGAAATGGATGTGGATGCCATTTATGATGGGCAACAGGTGTTAATCGGCGGTTTGATGGAGCATATCGAACAGGCCGGTGTGCATTCTGGAGACTCCGCGTGCTCGCTGCCTCCCTATGAATTAGCGCCGGACATTCAGAATAAATTGCGCGAACAAGTAACTAAAATGGCCGAAGCTCTGGGTGTTGTGGGTTTGATGAATACCCAGTTTGCTATTCAGGGTGCTGATATTTACGTGCTTGAGGTTAATCCAAGAGCTTCGCGTACTGCGCCTTTTGTATCCAAAGCAACCGGTTATGCACTGGCTAAAATTGCAGCCCGTTGCATGGTTGGGCAAACCTTGGCGCAACAAGGCATTACCAAAGAGCGCATTCCGGGTTATTATTCGGTTAAGGAAGCTGTGTTTCCGTTTGTTAAGTTTCCAGGGGTTGATCCTTTATTGGGGCCTGAAATGAAATCAACCGGTGAAGTCATGGGAGTAGGTAAAACTTTCGGTGAGGCCTTTGCTAAATCTCAACGCGCTGCCGGTGTCAACTTGAATCACAGCGGCAAAGTGCTGATCAGTATTCGTGATGCGGATAAAGCCAAGGCACCTGACATTGCCAGAATGCTGGTCGATAAAAAATACGAGATTGTCGCCACCGGCGGTACCGCAAAGTTTCTTAAAGACGCCGGTATTCCTTGCGAAGTGGTTTATAAGGTTAACGAAGGACGCCCTAATACGGTGGATATGATTAAAAATGACCAGGTTCAATTAATCATTAATACGACGGAAGGCACAAAAGCAATTTCGGATTCTTTTACCATGCGCCGGGAAGCACTGCAACACCGCGTGACGTATTACACGACAATGGCTGGCGCAAAAGCAGCTTGTTACGCGTTGGGTGAGTTGGATGCAGGTGATGTGAATTGCTTGCAGGATCTACATAAGAGTCTGACTTAATAAAAATACTGTGAGTGCAGGTGAACTTGCGCTCGCAGGCAAGAATTTAATGGAGTTTTAAAAATGAATAAAGTACCCCTCACCATTAAAGGTGCAGAAAAATTACGCGCCGAATTGGAAGAATTAAAGTCAGTTGTGCGCCCGCGTGTTATTGCATCGATTGCCACGGCCAGGGCGCATGGTGATTTGAAAGAAAATGCCGAATATCATGCTGCAAAAGAGCAACAAAGCTTTACCGAAGGGCGTATTTCTGAAATTGAAGCTAAACTCTCTAACGCGCAAATTATTGATATTACCAAGGTGGATGCCAATGGAAAAGTAGTGTTTGGTGCGACAGTGGAAATAGAAGATATTGAATCCGAGAAAAAGGTGACGTACCAGATTGTTGGCGAAGATGAGGCCAATATTAAGGAAGGTCGTATTTCAATCGGTTCGCCGATTGCCAGAGCCCTGATCGGCAAAGAGGTTGAAGATGTTGTGACGGTTAAGGCCCCGGGCGGCAATGTTGAATATGAAATTATTTCGATTGAATATATTTAGGCTAAAGGCTAAAGGGGATGTTTTGTGCCTTTCGCCTTTTGTCTTTGGTCTAGTCTATTTATCTGGGTTTAATCTGTAAATAACTGCAATTTGTCCAATACTCTGAATGAGCTCTGCTCCTGTGTCAGCACAGATTTTCTCGCTGATCTGCTTACGGTCTTCCCTTTCAGCGCGTATTCGCACTTTAATCAGTTCGTGGCTATCAAGAGCCGATTCAATCTCTGCCAGCACGGCTGCTGTAAATCCTGATTGACCAATCATAATAACGGGCTTTAAGCTGTGCGCCTCGGCCCGGAGTTTTTTCTTATCTGCAGAGTTCACTCTTTATTCCTAAATTAAAAGCTTTAATTTTACACTAAAATATAGTTATGGGACGAAGTAAAAGTAGCAGTCGTTGGATGCAGGAGCATTTTGATGACGAATACGTCAAAATGGCGCAGGCTCAGGGTTATCGGTCGCGCGCGGTTTTTAAGTTGAAAGAAATTCAGGATAAGGACCGGCTTATCAAACCGGGAATGAATATTATCGATTTGGGGGCCGCTCCCGGTGGATGGTCGCAATTCGCACGGCAGCTTCTCGGTAAAAAAGACAAGATTATTGCTTTGGATATTTTAGCGATGGATCCGTTGGAAGGCGTCGATTTTATACAGGGTGATTTTCGAGAGCAAGCCGTTCTGGATCAGCTGTATACTTTGCTTGGCGGTGCTCCGGTCAATTTGGTGATGTCGGATATGGCGCCAAACATGAGCGGCAGTAAGGGCGTAGATCAGCCGCGCGCTATATATTTGGGGGAGTTGGCTTTGGAAACGGCCAAGACCGTGTTGGCAGAAGACGGTGTTTTTCTGGTTAAATTATTTCACGGCGCTGGTTTTGAGGACTTTCAAAAAGAGGTTCAGCAATACTTTTCCAAAGTAGTTATAAGAAAACCAAAAGCGTCAAGGCCACGAAGTAATGAGGTTTATATTTTAGCTAAAGGCTTTAAATAGTCTTTTGGTGCCCTAATAATAAGAAATGAGGTGTCCGGGTATGATGAGGTCGTGTTTCATATGCTGGTGAATTTCAAGTAAATAACGACAGTCAGGAAAGTTAACTCCTGATATAATTACTCAGTCTTTAAATCGAGAGCCTATCGGGCCCGGGATGTGTAAATTGAACGATATGATAAAAAATATAATCCTATGGGTCGTCATTGCAGTTGTATTGATGTCCGTCTTTAATAATTTTGGCCCGCAAAATGACCGATCCGATTCGTCGATGTCTTATTCGCAATTTATCGAGTCAGTAAAAGCAGGCCAGGTTCAGCAGGTGATAATTGAAAACAATATCATCAAAGGCAAGATGCAGGGGGGGCAGATATTTAAAACTTATGCACCATCGGATCCCCATCTAGTAGATGATCTATTGGCAAACGGCGTTGAAATCAAGGCCGTTCCGCCAGAACAGCCTTCGATGTTGATGTCGCTACTGGTCTCTTTTGGACCAATGTTATTGCTTATTGCTGTGTGGGTATTCTTCATGCGGCAAATGCAGGGCGGCGCCGGTGGCGGTCGCGGCGCGATGAATTTTGGTAAAAGCAAAGCCCGCATGCTGGAAGAAGACCAGATTAAAGTGACTTTTGCTGACGTAGCAGGCTGCGATGAAGCTAAGGAAGAAGTCGTCGAAATGGTCGATTTCCTTAAAGATCCGGCGAAATATCAGAAATTGGGAGGTAAAATTCCTCGCGGCGCATTAATGATCGGCCCTCCTGGAACAGGCAAAACCTTGCTGGCCAGAGCTATTGCCGGTGAGGCTAAAGTGCCGTTCTTTACCATTTCCGGTTCGGACTTTGTTGAAATGTTTGTTGGCGTGGGTGCTTCCCGTGTACGTGACATGTTTGAGCAAGCTAAGAAACATGCGCCTTGCATTATCTTTATTGATGAAATCGATGCAGTTGGCCGTCAGCGTGGTGCCGGTTTGGGTGGTGGCAATGACGAACGCGAACAAACGCTAAACCAATTATTGGTTGAAATGGATGGTTTTGAAGGCAACGAAGGCATTATCGTCATTGCGGCAACAAATCGTCCCGATGTATTGGATAAAGCTTTATTGCGTCCAGGCCGGTTTGATCGTCAGGTAACGGTAGGTCTACCGGATGTCAGGGGGCGTGAACAGATTCTTGCCGTGCATGTTAAAAAAGTGCCGGTCGCAGACGATGTTGAAGTTAAGTACATAGCGCAAGGTACGCCAGGCTTTTCCGGTGCAGATTTGGCTAATTTAATTAATGAAGCCGCTTTATTCGCTGCCAGAATGAATAAGCATGTGGTTAATATGGCGGACTTGGAAAAAGCCAAGGACAAATTGATCATGGGGGTTGAAAGAACCTCTATGGTTATGAATGAGAAAGAAAAGAAAATGACTGCTTATCATGAAGCAGGGCATGCGATTGTTGGCAGGCTGGTTCCTGAGCATGATCCTGTTTACAAGGTTAGCATTATGCCTAGAGGCCGTGCGCTGGGTATTACGATGTTTTTACCTGAGCGAGACCAATACAGCGCCAGTAAGCAAAAGCTGGACAGCATGATTTCCAGTCTGTACGGCGGACGTATCGCCGAAGAAGTGGTTTTCGGTTCGGAACAGGTGAGCACCGGTGCATCGAACGATATTGAGCGGGCTACTGAGTTGGCTAGAAATATGGTGACTAAATGGGGCTTTTCTCAGCGTTTGGGGCCATTGTCATACAGCGAAGAGGAGGGCGAAGTCTTTCTGGGGCGTTCGGTGACGCAACACAAAACGGTTGCCGAAGAAACTTCCCATACCATTGATGAAGAAATACGTTCTTTTATTGATCGAAATTATGAACGTGCTGAAACGATCCTGAAAGAAAATATGGATATTCTGCATGCCATGGCGGATGCGCTGGTTAAGTACGAAACCATCGACAAGCATCAAATCGATGATTTGATGAATCGTAAGCCGGTCAGAGCCCCTCAAGGCTGGGATGACAAGCCGCCTTCTCATGGGGAAGTCATAACGAATGATGCTAAGAGCAAAAATAATATAAAAAATGAAAAGTCAATTGGCGGGGCTGCTGAGCAAAGCTGAAAACTTTTGAGCTGATATAAAAGGAGAGGCGTAACGCCTCTCCTTTTTTTGTATGTAGTTTAGATGTTTGTGTTTAGTCTTTTTACCTGTTTAGGTTTTGGAATCATGACAAAAAAATATTTTGGAACTGATGGCATCAGAGGTAGGGTGGGTGAATCTCCAATAACACCGGATTTTTTCTTGAAGCTGGGCTGGGCTGCCGGTCGGGTGTTTGCAAGCGAAGGGCATGGTTTTGTTCTGGTTGGTAAAGATACACGTATTTCAGGATATATGTTTGAGTCTGCATTGGAAGCAGGATTGACAGCTGCAGGGGTCGATACCCGCTTGTTAGGCCCTATGCCAACACCGGGCATAGCTTACTTAACACGAACTCTAAGAGCGCAAGCCGGTATTGTTATTAGTGCCTCACATAATCCGTATTATGACAATGGGATTAAGTTCTTCTCAGTGCAGGGAACGAAATTACCGGATGAAATAGAACAAAAAATTGAACGGTATATTGATTCGCCGATGACTACGGTAGAGTCGTCAAAATTGGGTAAGGCAAAACGGTTGGTAGATGCTGCCGGTCGCTATATTGAGTTTTGTAAAGCCAGCGTGCCGACTCGGCTTGATTTTAGCGGTATGAGGATCATAATCGATTGTGCTCATGGAGCAACTTATCATATAGCTTCGCATGTGTTTAGCGAGGTGGGTGCGGAAGTTGTTACGATAGGAGCGGAGCCGGACGGACTTAATATTAATGACGAATGCGGAGCAACCAAGCCGGAAAAGCTGGCTGCAACGGTTTTAGCATATCGTGCGGATTTTGGCATCGCTTTGGATGGCGATGGCGACCGATTGGTCATGGTTGACCATAAAGGTGAAATTGTAGATGGTGACGAGCTTATTTATATTATTGCCAAAGCGAGATTGGCGGCAGGACAGATGTCCGGGCCTGTTGTCGGTACCTTAATGACAAACCTGGGTATGGAGCATGGTTTGAAGAAGTTGGGGCTCAGTTTGCTTAGGGCGAATGTCGGAGATCGGTACGTCATGGAAATGTTGACAGAACACAAAGGGATTTTAGGTGGTGAAAATTCGGGTCATATTATCTGCCTTGATAGGACAACAACGGGAGATGGTATTATTGCCGCCTTGCAGATTATGGCGGAAATGCAAGATAGCGGTAAAAACTTGCATGAATTGAAATCCGGGATGCAAAAATATCCGCAAGTTTTGCTAAACGTCAAAACTAACAAGAAAATTAACCCGGATCAGGATGAAGTTATACAAAAGTCGGTGAAATCTGTAGAGAAAAAGTTAGGAGATAATGGGCGGGTATTACTCAGAGCTTCAGGAACAGAGCCGTTAATTCGTGTAATGGTTGAAGGGCAACAGGAAGATTTGGTTAAGAATTACGCGCAGCAAATAGCTGACGATGTTAAGAAAGCAATGGAAGCTTGAATTAGGGGCTATTAATATATATTATAGTTAGTTTGATTTTATATGAGGAGTGGTAATGCGTCGGTCTCTAGTTGTAGGAAATTGGAAGATGAATGGAACTCTTGCCAGTGCCGAGTTGCTTACAAAAGGCATCATTGCCGGGTTAGGGGATAATAATGCGGATATCGCGGTATGTGTCCCGTATGTGCATTTATCCAAAGTAAGTGAATTAGTAAGAAATACTGCATTGGCAGTGGGTGCACAAAACGTTGCAGATAAACCTTCAGGCGCTTTTACCGGAGAAATTTCAGCGGCGATGCTAACTGAATTCAATTGCAAGTATGCTCTGGTAGGGCACTCTGAGAGACGCAGTTATTACGGTGATACTGATGAATCGGTAGCGGCCCGTTTTTGTCAAGCGCAAGAACAAAACATTATTCCCATTCTATGTGTAGGTGAAACTCTGGAGCAACGCGAGCAAGACCAGACTTTTGCAGTGATTGATACTCAGCTTGATGCTGTTATTAATTTGGCCGGTATAGCTGCTTTTAGTGCAGCAGTCATCGCCTATGAGCCGGTTTGGGCCATAGGGACAGGAAAAACAGCAACTGACGAGCAAGCTCAGGAAGTTCATAGGTACATAAGACAGTACATTGCTGCTAAAGATCAGGTTATTGCCGATAAAATACAAATTTTATACGGCGGCAGTGCCAAGCCTGATAATGCAAAAGGCTTGTTTGCCATGCCGGATATTGACGGCGGTTTAATTGGTGGGGCTTCGTTGGATGCGGAATCCTTTTTAAAGATTTATCATTCAATTTAGAGTAATTTAAACTTTATTATGTATCAGGTAATTATCGTTATTCATGTGTTGTTGGGTTTAGGGGTTGTTGGATTAGTATTAATGCAGCAAGGCAAAGGAGCTGATGCGGGCGCGGCTTTTGGCACGGGTTCTTCAGGTTCTGTTTTTGGTGCTCAAGGTGCAGCATCATTTTTGTCTCGATCTACAGCAATTCTTGCGACTTTGTTTTTTATGACCAGCTTGGGTCTTGCAGTGTTAAACAGTAAGCAGGGTGCAGCTTACGATTTAATGAGCGCTCCTAAGGCTAATCAGGATACGCAAGGTATCCCTGATGTAGGTGGCGCAAAAGGTGCAGGTAGCGCCTCTCAAATACCCGACTCTAAATCTGAAGAGCTGCCTGTTACCGTTCCTGCGACCCCCGGAACTGGCCAGCCAGCTGAAAAGAAGTAATAAATGCTGTTTTTCACACAGATAAATACGCTGTAGAAAATAATTAAAGACAGTGTCCAATAAACAGTATTTTACGATAAAGTTTTAGCCGATGTGGTGAAATTGGTAGACACGCCATCTTGAGGGGGTGGTAACGAAAGTTGTGCCGGTTCAAATCCGGCCATCGGCACCAAATATACCCTACTAGGGGTTCTCCCTAGTAGGGTGTTTTTTTGTTTGCTGCAGTGAAAATTTAGAAATTAAAGGCGCTTCTAAAAATTGCTTTTTGAAAATTCGCTTTCTTGTAAAATCGATGACTTACATAGAGCAATATGTCGAACCTTTGAATTATTAGAGATCCCTTTAAGTTTCTAAATTAGAAGTGTGATACAGCAAAATAATTAGACTATACTTAATTGAACTAGGGACGCTGTAATATTCGCACAGGGTTTACTTTGAAAATTAAAGATTAATGGAGAGAACAATGGCAAGTATTCTTGCAGTTGACGATTCGGCCTCAATGAGAAAAATGGTTTCATTTACTTTGAGAGCTGCTGGATACGATGTTGAAGAAGCGGTGGATGGAGTTGATGCTTTAGAAAAAGCGCAGGCTAGGAAATTTGATTGCGTGGTGACGGATGTCAATATGCCAAACAAGGACGGAATTACTTTAATTAGAGATTTACGAGCACTCCCTGACTATAAGTTTATTCCCATGCTAATGCTGACGACTGAGTCAGGGATCGAAAAAAAGCAAGAAGGTAAAGCTGCTGGCGCAACAGGGTGGATGGTTAAACCTTTTAATCCTGATCAATTATTAAAAACATTATTAAAAGTTTTGGGTTAGTGGAATTCTATCTTGCCTAGGTGTGCTGCGCATGCAGGAAAGTCCTCTCCTATTGATTGTTCCAGTTCTTGTGGGCTTTATGAATGTTCAGATGAATGATGTGGTGTTTATCCGGACAGGGATCAATAAAGAAGGTTTTTGAGTTAATGTTAATCTAGTTTAAATGAATTTAGGCGCATACAGGTAAGTCTATGTCTATTGATATGTCACAATTCCATCAGGTCTTTTTTGAAGAGTGTTTCGAAGGCTTGGAGGCAATGGAGTCAGGATTGTTAACTCTCGATATGGGGGATATTGATTCGGAAATAATCAATACTATTTTCAGGGGGGCGCATTCGATAAAAGGAGGTAGTGGAACCTTTGGTTTCACCGTCGTTGCTGAATATACTCATATTATGGAAACCCTGCTTGATGAAATGCGGGATGGACGAAGGAAAGTGACTCAGCCCGCAGTAGACGTTTTGCTTGGATCGGTTGACTGTCTCAGAGAGATGCTGACTGCGATACAGAATGAACAGGATGTTAATAATGCAAGCGTAGCAAAGCATAAAGCAGCGTTGGAAGTTGTGCTTAATGGCGGTTCGGTAACAGCAGAAGCAGTTTCTCCAGTTGAACAGGAGTTAACAAGTGAAGTAGTGGCCGCGGTCAATGTTGTTTCTGACGTTGTTGAAGAAAAATCAGTTGAATTAGAAGAGCAGGGCTGGAAAATAGCTTTTTGCCCTTATTTGGATTTACTTAAAACCGGTAATGATCCGGTCAGATTATTTCGAGAATTAAATGAGCTGGGTGAATTAACAACTGTTGCTAATATTCAGGATGTTCCGGCTTTCTATGAATTAGATCCAGAGGAATGCAATATTTCTTGGGATTTAAAAGTGATGGGAGATATTTCCGATGGTGAAATCAGGGAAATATTTAATTGGGTTGAAGGCGACTGTGAAATGGAAATTCAGCCGCTTGTTAAGGCCGTAAAACCAGTCCCCGTTACAAAAAAAATGGATCCAGAACCTGTAGCAGTAGCCACATCAAATAATTTCTCTCCAAAACCCGTTGAGGTTAAATCTAAAGTGGTTACAGAAACCAAAAAAGCTGAACCTCAAGATTCTGACAATGACGCCTCAAAAACTACCGCAAAAGCCAGTTCGATTCGGGTAGATACTGATAAAATCGATACGTTAATCAATATGGTTGGCGAGGTTGTGATTACACAATCCATGTTGGGTTTAGTCGGTGAAAACTTTAGCATGGATAAGGTCGGCCAACTTAAAAGAGGACTCGCGCAGTTAGAGCGGCATACTCGGGATTTACAACAAAGCGTCATGAATATTCGGATGCTGCCTATTAGTTTTGTTTTTAGTCGTTTTCCGCGATTAGTCCATGATATCAGTAGTAAATTAGATAAAAAAATTGCACTGAAACTTGTCGGTGAAAATACCGAAGTTGATAAAGCCGTCGTTGAGCTGATCAACGATCCGTTGGTTCATTTAATTAGAAATAGTCTCGACCATGGTATAGAGATGCCAGCGGATAGAGTTGCAGCAGGCAAGCCGGAAACAGGAACCATAGAATTAAAAGCATATCATCGCGGCGGTCATATAGTTATAGAAATTATTGATGATGGTCGTGGATTAGATAAAGATAAGCTGTTATCAAAGGCCATAGAAAAAGGATTGATTGAAGAAAATAACCTTCTTACCGAAAAACAGATATTTGAACTAATCTTTATGCCGGGTTTTTCTACAGCTGAGCAGCTTACCGACATTTCCGGCCGTGGTGTAGGTATGGATGTTGTTAGAAGGAACATTCAATCTTTGGGAGGTAACATAGAAATTATTTCTGAGCTGGGTAAGGGAACAACTATTGCAATCCATTTGCCGTTAACCTTGGCGATCCTTGATGGCCAATCTGTTGCGGTAGGGGATGAAACTTACATTGTGCCGTTAGTTTCTATTATAGAATCAATTAACATCACTGAAAGAATGCTGAATAAAGTGGCAGGCAAAGGGGAAACTTTCCGCCTACGCAATGAATATTTACCTGTCATCAGAATGCGCAGTATTTTTAATGTTCATTCGGGCAATCCGACAAAATCAAAAGAGGGCGTTCTTGTGGTCGTCGAAGGACAGGGTGAGCTGTGTTGTTTGCTCGTAGATGAGCTATTGGGTCAACAACAAGTTGTTATTAAATCATTGGAAGCAAATTATCGACGGGTAGAAGGTGTTTCAGGTGCAACTATATTAGGAGATGGTTCTGTTGCGCTGATTCTTGATGTTCCGGGTTTGGTGCGTTTTTCAATTCGATAATACAAATATAAAAAAACAGATATGGCACAAGAAGCTGAAAATAAAGATATTGACCAATATCACTATAGTAAAAATCTGGATAATGCTGTGCAATACCTGAGTTTTGCTTTAGGAAAAGAAGAATATGGGGTTGATATTCTTCGAGTACAGGAAATACGCAGTTGGGAGCCTGTTTCGAGAATACCTAATGTTCCCTGTTACGAGAAAGGTGTCGTTAATTTACGTGGTTCCATAGTGCCGATTCTCGATTTGAGAGAAAGGTTTAATTTGAGCAAAGCCGAATACACACCGTTAACGGTGGTTGTGGTATTGCAGACCGGCGATAGCAACAAGACACGTATAATGGGAGTTGTTGTGGACTCGGTTTCCGATGTAATTAATGTAGATAAAACTGAAATTCAAAATGCTCCAGACTTTGGGGCTAAAGTAAGTAACGAATTTATTAACGGATTGGTATCGGTTAATGAACGCATGGTAATGCTGCTTGATGTGGACAAATTATTGAAACTAGAGGCATTGGATCAGGATGAAAGTTAATTATTTTCATGTGTTTAGCATGGTTTGTGTGATCTTAAGAGGTGGCGTAGCGTGAAGATTAATATGCCGTTAACGAATAATGAGGTTATCTTGAAAAAAGGGACAATCCTGGTTTCAAGAACCGATTTGATGGGACGTATAACTTACGTCAACGATGCATTTGTTGAAACCAGCGGTTTCACTCGTGATGAATTGATGGGGGCGGAACATAATATTGTGCGTCATCCCGACATGCCTGCTGCGGCTTATGAAGACTTATGGAAAACCTTAAAGCAGCTTAGACCCTGGCAAGGACTGGTGAAAAACAGATGTAAAAACGGCGACCATTACTGGGTTGAAGCAAATGCAATGCCGTTATTTAAAGATGGAAAAGTCTATGAATATCTTTCTGTCCGACACCCTCCAAAGCGAGATGTAATTCCCGCTACTGAGCAGTTATACAAGAAAATTAGCGACGGCGAAGTTAAATTAAGGCCGACCGGTTTGGCTGCGATGTTTAAATCGATTGGTGAAATTGCAATAGTTAAGAAAAATGCTTTTATAGTGATTGCTTTCTTGATACCTATCTTTTTCTTGATGTATCGGTTGTTTTTGACGCATGAATATGGTCTGTTAGCAGGAGTTGCATTGTTAGCTATGATAGCGTCGGCACTCAGTATTAATATGACTCGGGTGATAACCGAAACACTGGAAACCGCAATCACTATTTGTTATCGGCTGAGCAGTGGAAGCTTTGGAAATAAGGTGAACTTGAAGCGGGAAGATCAGCTGGGCGACTTTTTGCGAGGTTTGTATTGCATGGAAGTTAAACTGGGTGTGGACTTGGCCGACTACAAGCAAGGTGCGGCAGAATCCAAACGGATTACCCAAGCGTTGGACAATGTTCAAAACGGTGTCATGGTAGCCAATAAGAATCTTGAAGTTATTTACATGAATGAGAGTGTTCAGAAAATATTCAAGGCGGCAGAAAATGATATTCGCAAACAGTTACCTGATTTTTCTGCCGATAAATTGATGGGTTCCAATGTTGATCTGTATCACAAGAACCCTTCTGCTAAACGTGACATGTTGGAAAAATCACAAGAATCATTCAGATCGGAACTGATTATTGGTGGACGGTATATGAATGTTGTTGCTAGTCCTGTTAATGGCGATGGAGGCGAACGTATTGGTTATGTTGCTGAATGGCAGGATAGAACCCATGAAGTTTTAATTGAGAAAGAAATTGATCAACTGGTAAATAGCGTTAAAGACGGTGATTTGAGTACTCGCATAAAATTAAGCGACAAACAGGGGTTTGCTAAAGCGCTGTCTGCTGGCATTAATGAATTAACGGATGTCATTGAAAGCGTGTTTAGCGATGTTAACAGGGTGATGGAAAATATGGCTGAAGGCGATTTAACCACGGCCATTACTAATGAATATCAAGGTGTTTACGCTGAATGCAAGAATAATATTAATAGTACTTTGGCAAAGCTTAGCGAATTTATAATCCAAATCAGGGATGCCGCTGATTTTATAGACAGTTCGTCACAAGAGATGGCTAGCGGTAATAACAACCTGTCGCATCGCGCTGAACAACAAGCGGCTAGTCTGGAAGAAACGGCTGCAAGTATGGAAGAGTTAGCCAGTACTGTAAAAAATAATGCACAGAATACCGTTCAAGCGACTGAGGTTGTTACTTCGGCAAGTCAATTAGCTCAAAAAGGCGGCGGCATAGTTAAATCAGCTATCGCTGCAATGCAGGAAATTAATGAAAGCAGCAATAAAATTGCCGAAATTATTGGCGTAATTGATGAAATCGCATTCCAAACTAATCTGTTGGCACTAAACGCTTCTGTAGAAGCGGCCAGAGCAGGAGAGCAGGGACGTGGATTCTCAGTTGTTGCAACAGAAGTGCGTAATTTAGCTCAACGGAGTGCAACCGCTGCACAGCAAAGTAACGAGCTTATCCAGAATAGTGTGCAGAAAGTTCGTGCTGGAACAGCATTCGTTAATGAAACAGGTGCAGCACTAACTGAAATTGTCGAAAGCGTTGCAAAAGTTGGCGACATCGTAGCGCATATTGCCAGTGCCAGCTCGGAGCAATCCTCGGGTATAGAGCAAGTCAATCAAGCGGTTTCTCAAATGGACGATATTACTCAGCAAAATGCGGCTTTGGCGGAACAAGCCGCAGCAGGCAGTATTGCGATGAGTGAACAATCTACCAATATGACCCAGTTGCTTAGTTTCTTTAGAGTCAATTTAAAAGGGAGTAAAGCAACGACGAAACCTGCTGTGCAAAATAAATCCCCTATTGCACCAGCTGTAGCAACGGTAAGAACAACTGCGAAAAAAACTGTAGCTCCTGTTTTATCATCGAATAATTCTAAAAGCGATAGCAGTGACGAGTGGGAAGAATTTTAATGTTGTTAAAGCTACAAACTATATAACCGACAGGAAACTATAACAATGACAACAGATGTGCAGTCAAATAATAGTCGGGTAGAGCAATTTCTCACCTTTCAACTCGCAGGCGAAGCGTATGGGGTCGAGATTTTGAAAGTACAAGAGATTCGTGGTTGGGAAGCTGTTCGTATCATACCGAATACACCGGCTTTTGTTAAAGGCGTGTTAAATTTACGCGGATCAGTTGTGCCTATCATAGACTTACGGGAAAGGTTTTCTCTGGAGCACTGTGAATATTCCCCCAAAACGGTAGTCATTGTGCTCTGTGTTGAAAATGGTGCAAACCAGTTTGTAATGGGTATCGTCGCTGATGCAGTTTCTGATGTACTGGATATTAACTTGGCAGACATCAAAAAATCACCAAACTTCGGTTCAAAAATCGATACGCGTTACATGCGAGGTATGCATGTATATAAGAAAAAGATGATTATGCTCTTAGACGTCGATAAATTGCTCAATCCCGATGAGGTTGAGGGTATAGAAAGTTTGGTGTAACGGTGAGAATTGTTGCAATAGTCAATCAGAAAGGTGGCGTTGGAAAAACGACTACCACAGCAAACTTATGTCATGCCATTGCAGAAACAGGGTCAAAAGTGACAGCTATCGACCTTGATCCGCAAGGTCATTTGACCGTTTCCTTCGGAATTACTGAGCAGCGCATTGGCGGTATTGACGAAGCTATGCTGAAAGAGAAAAAAATTTGTCAGCAGCTTATTCCTGTCAGAGAAAATCTGCATTTAATTACCGCCGGACCAAAACTTAAAGAGATTGAACATCTAGCCGACAATAAATCACCTCGCGGCGTTTTGTTAAAAAATGCCTTGCATGAAAGCCTTAATGATCAGGATTTTATTTTTATCGATTGTCCGCCGTCTTCAGGTTTGCTTGTAGCGAACGCATTGATTGCAGCCGATGAAATTTTAATTCCTATGGCTAGTGATTTTTTAGCATTGCAAGGGTTATCTCATCTAATGGGCACGATTAAAAAATTTGAAAAGGCTTTAAAGAGGAAATATAAAATATTCTTAGTAATGTCACGGTATTCGCCAAATAGGAGAATATCGAGTCAGGTATTGAATGTTCTTCTTACGCATTTTCCTGAGCAAATATTAGCAACAGTCATTCGAGAAACAGCATTGCTCGCGGAGTGCCCCAGCTTTGGTAAAACAATTTTAGAATATAGCCCAAAAAGTCGTTCAGCAAGAGATTTTCGTAGTCTTGCCCATGATTTTCTTGATGACAAGGTGATGTATGGCAACAAGTGAAGAAAATGATTTAATCGGATACGATCCTCTAGCCTGGATGGAGAGCGACGCCGATAAAAATGAAGAAACAGTCGATAAAAAACATTGCGATAGCGATAAGCCGGTAGAGTCAATGTCTGATAATGAAATTGGAATCGCCGATGATTATTCTGATGACTTGATAGAAAATGCCGAAGAAAGTGCAATTTTAAATATGACTGAAGAAGATAGATTAGTAATAGATGAAATTGAGAGAGAAAACGATAGTTCTTTGGTAGGTGAAATGATTGAAAACGGCTTGGATGAAAGAGATAAGGTAGCAGGCACTTTAGACGATACAGAAGCTGTTGCCGAGGATTTTGAGGAAACGGCAGGGTCACAAATTGATTTAGACGCTACGCTGAGTATTCAGAATGTCGTTCAATTGCACGAAAAGTTGAAGAATTCCTTGGCTATAAATGATCAAATCGAAATAAATGCATCCGACGTAGCGTCAATAGATACAGCTACTTTACAGTTGCTTGTTTCATTGAAAAAAGATGCAGTTAAGTTGCAAAAGAAAGTAACCATTATTTATCCATCTCCTCGGTTTGTTGAATCTGCCCAGTTGCTGGGCTTGTTGGACGTGCTCGACGTAAATGGCATGTGACTTTTGACGGACAGGAAATAGTTCAAAGATGGCCATTGTTGAGAAGGTTCGGGAATTTAAATTCACTGCTGATGACTTTAATTTTTTAAGAAAATTGTCTAATGAGCATTCGGGTATTCAGGTTCCTGATGAAAGATTCGATATGTTTTATTCCAGATTATCTAAACGGGTTAGAAAACTGGGATTAGCCGACTTTAAGGAATATTGTCAGTATCTTAAAGATTATCCCGATCATGAGTTTACTCAGTTTATCAATGCTATAACAACTAATCTGACCGCTTTTTTTCGGGAAATGCATCATTTTGATTATGTTCGCGATGTCGTTATTCCGGAAGTATTAGTTAGAAATAAAACTTCACGACAAATCAAGGTGTGGTCCGCCGGTTGCTCTACCGGTGAAGAGCCTTATTCCATAGCGATCACATTGTTGGAAAATGTACCCGCTGACTGGGATATTAAGATCTTAGCGACTGATTTGGATACCAATGTCTTACAAACAGCATCTGAGGGAATTTATGCGGAAGATCGCGTTAGCGATTTGTCGGAAGATACACTTAAGCGATGGTTTATGCGTGGCAAATCATCGCAGTCCGGTCAAGTAAAAGTAAGACCTCAATTGCAACAAATTATTCAGTTTAAAAAGTTAAATTTGATGCAGGATTGGCCGATGAAATGTCATTTTGACTTTATTTTTTGTCGCAATGTTTTAATTTACTTTGACCGTGAAACCAAGACATTGTTGGCGCAAAGATATGCGCAAATGTTGTCTAGCAGATCATGGTTATTTATCGGGCATTCGGAATCATTAAATCAGCTTTCAAATGAGTTTGAGTTGGTTGCATGTACCAGTTATAGGAAAAATACATAATACTAATGAGCGCTAGCAATGATATTGGTTCACCTTCGATAGATGGGTTTGAACATATTAATAGATATGTGGATAAAGAGCGTGGTGTAATTGCCGCAAAGATTTTACCTGGAGAATACTATGTAACTCAGGAAGATGAATTAATCACAACCGTATTAGGTTCTTGTATATCGGCATGTATTCGGGATAAGGTTTCAGGCTTAGGGGGAATGAATCACTTTATGTTGCCGGAAACTACGGCGGATAAGCTGAAACAAGGTAACGAAGCGGTTGTCGGCAATGCAACCCGCTACGGGAATTATGCCATGGAGCATTTAATTAATACCATCTTAATGAATGGAGGCAAAAGAAAAAACTTGGAAGTTAAGGCGTTTGGCGGCGGTAGAATCATTCCGACTTTGACTGATGTTGGCCTTAAAAATATTGACTTTATCTTGGATTATATTGACACAGAAGGCTTGCCTTTATTATCTCAGGACTTGGGTGACATTTATCCTAGGAAAATCATCTATTTTCCTAGGACAGGTAAAGTCGGAATGAAAAAAATCGAGCATTTGCATAACGATACGATTATAAGAAGAGAACGGCAGTATTTTAATAATATTAAAAATGCACCTGTTGAAGGTGATGTTGAGCTTTTTTAAGAGTATATAGTGAATAAAATACGTGTATTGATTGTTGATGATTCATTGTTAATCAGAAAAGTGCTGACTGAGATTTTAAGCTCGTCACCCGATATTGAGGTGGTGGGGGGAGCAGAAGATCCTTATATTGCCAGAGAGATGATTAAGGAACTAAATCCTGACGTATTGACATTGGATATTGAAATGCCGCGTATGGATGGGATTACTTTTTTGCGCAATTTGATGAGATTAAGGCCAATGCCCGTTGTAATGATTTCAGCGCTCACAGAGAGTAATGCCGAAGTAACATTAACAGCTCTTGAGTTAGGCGCAGTTGATTTTATAGCTAAACCTACAGTTGATGTTGAAAATGCATTGAATGACTATGCTGAAGACATAATTGCTAAGGTAAGAGTAGCGTCGCAAGCTAATATTAGAAGACTTGGACATTGAGGCCAAAAATCAGGTCCTCTGATAAGGACTCCGATTGTTTGGAGAGTGAGTGAATATAAGGATGAACAAGCTTCAGGAATTCTAAAAACGATGTGACTACTAAATTTAAAGTGGTAGCAATCAACATTAAAAATACACCTGTTGATGGTGATGATGGGCTTCTTTTAGAGTGGGTTTATGGGTAAGATACGAGTATTGGTTATTGATGATTCAGCATTAATCAGGAAAATCCTGACTGAAGTTTTAAGTTCATCACCTGATATTGAAGTGGTGGGGGCGGCAGCAGACCCTCTTATCGCTAGAGAAATGATTAAGCAATTAAATCCGGACGTATTAACGCTGGATATTGAAATGCCGCATATGGACGGGATAACTTTTTTAAGTAACCTGATGCGATTAAGGCCAACACCGGTTGTAATGATCTCCACGCTGACTGAACATGGTGCAGAGGCTACTTTAAATGCTTTGGCATTAGGTGCGGTAGATTTTATTGCCAAACCTAAAGTTGATGTTGTTAATACTCTGAATGAGTATGCTGATGAAATTATTTCCAAGGTTAAGGTAGCGGCTCAAGCAAAAGTAGGAAGCATCCAGAATAGGGTTATCAAACCTAAAAGTCCTGTAACGACAACTCCCGATATTTCAGAAAAACATTCAGTCGATGTTATTTTAAAAGCGGCCCTTGTTAAAACACATATTGGCCCCACCAATAAGATAATTGCTTTAGGCGCCTCAACGGGAGGAACCGAAGCGATTAAAACAGTAGTTAAAGGATTTCCGGCCGATACCCCACCTATTTTAATAACGCAACATTTACCCGCTGCATTTAGTCAATCATTTGTCCGGCATATTGATCTTGCAACGGAAATGTCAGCTTGTATCCCAAAACATGGTCAGACGGTTGAGCCGGGGAATATTTATCTTTCACCTGGAGATAAGCACATGCTGGTGATCAGAGAGGGAGGTAAATATATTATTCATTTAAGTGATGGATTACCTGTCAATCGCCATAAACCCGCAGTTGATGTCTTGTTTCGTTCAGTCTCTCAATGTGCAGGCGCTAATGCTATTGGTGTGCTATTGACCGGCATGGGGGCTGACGGAGCAATGGGTATGAAAGAAATGCATGATGCGGGAGCCAAAACTGTTATTCAGGATGAGCAATCCAGTGTCGTTTGGGGCATGCCGGGAGCGGCATTCAAGTTGGGATGCACCGACTATGTGGTATCGTTAGAAGAAGTTTCGAATAAAGTTTTAAGCTTGGTTAAGCTTGGCAGTGTTGGTAAGGTTAACTAAAAATATGTTGCTGAGGTCTTTGATATTATCTTATCAGGCTTTTTCGGATGTAGGTGGCGATGTTTTTTCTTATGTGAATATATTTCATTGGAAATTACCATAATAAGCTAAAAGCATATGTCAGATACAGAATTTTAAAAATGTTACTTTACGCTATGTAACCAAATATGACTAATCAGACTAAATCACAATTTATTGCAGTAGCTTCCATTACCTCGGAGTTAAGCGCGGTCATGGTGGTAGCTAAGGAAATATCGTTAGCTGCGGCCAATGCAAAGGCAATTGCATTCAGGGCTGGAGATAAAGCAAAAGGATTCCAACCGATTACTGACTTTATTAATGAATTGGCTAAAGAAACAATTGAGCTGGTTACTAACATAAATATATATGCTTTAGTCTTATATCGATTAACTGTCGATGAGTTCCAAAAAACGATCGCTTATAATAAATTTGAGTTGGCAGCAAAAATGGCTGAAGATGCCGTTTTTGCTAAAACAATGCAGGGGCCTGTGGATCATGCAAAGCTTTCAATGCAAGATTGCCAGAGGCAGTTTAAACGGGATGTCTCGCAACTGTTAGGACAACTTGAGGCGGTGATGCATCATGCGCGCGCCGCACGAGTTATTGCTGCAAACTCAAGAATTGAAGCATCTCAAGCGGGTGAGTATTTGCAGAGTCTGCAGGCAGTTGCCGAAAGTGTGGATAAAGCCGCACATACCATTCATGATAATGTGCAGCGTTGCAGAATCGCATTATCCATTTATCGCAATAGCTGAATAGCTGCTAATTACAGAAGGCATTGTTTTTTATGAAAATGACCAAGATATATGAAGGATCGCATCAATGGATTATGTTCGGAAGGGATGAAGGTAAACCTAATAATATAATCGATACTAACCAATATGTGGTGCGCACGCCTAATCGCTGTCTGTTGTTGGATCCAGGCGGTGCTGAATTGTTTGCTCCGATGATGGCGGCTGTATTACATCATGCGCCTGTGGATCAAATAACGGATTTGTTCGCTTCGCATCAGGATCCGGATGTGATCTCATCATTGGGTTTATGGGATCAAGCTTTAACAAATGCCAAGCTCCATGCGCCGGCTGTTTGGGAAGGTTTCTTGCGGCATTACAGTTGCGAATCAATAGAATACATACCCATTCCGGATAATGGCGGAACGATTAAGTTAGAGTCTGTGGAGCTGCAACTTATTCCTGCCCATTATTTACACTCATCAGGGAATTTTCATGTTTATGATCCGCAAGCTAAAATCTTGATGTCAGGAGATGTCGGTGCCGCTATTGAAGGACCGGATTCTCCTGTTTTTGTTGATAATTTTGCCGCGCATGTTGAAAAAATGCGTTATTGGCATCAACGATGGATGCCGTCAAATCAGGCAAAAAGAGTTTGGATTGAGCGAGTAAGAAATCTCGATATTGATATTTTGGCTCCACAGCATGGTCGGATGTTTAAAGGTGACGATGTCAAACGGTTTTTAGACTGGTTTGATGCTTTACAGGTAGGTATTGCTGTTTAATCAATTCTAAAACATAGCCCGGTGCATTTGAAAAAGAGGCGATATTTATCCGACGGTCATCAATTTGCTTTCTTGCAGCTTCAAATTTGTATTGAATGTGGCGATATAAATTAATTTTTATTCATTCAAGCGAAGGTTTTTAGGTTTTCAAGGGCGGTTTTAATGTAACGCCCTTTTTTGATGATCGGCTATTTAAAAGTTAATCTTGAAATCAGAAACTTCAGCAACGGGTTATTATTGGTAGCGCTAGTCAGGCAATTATCCATAGAGCTGAAGTTGGATATCTTCAGCGATAAATTTTTATACCCTATCTTTTGTCAGTATTTTGGAAATGACTTCAAAATATCGATCACGCCAAAGATCAATTAAAGCTTAAACAGTTCATAGGCTTAGCAGGCGTTGTTTATGCACAGATTAACTTTGTTGCAATAGATGATGATTTAAGCCTTGAAGACAGTAAAATAAACATATCTTGTGGGTATAATGCATTGATTTATAATAAATTATTGTCTTGTATAAAAGCTGAAATTTAACGAAAAGACTGGCTTTATCAAGCCTGAATCAAGTTATTTATATCTTGTACACAGAGTTATCCACAGGGATTTTGAAAAAGATTGCAGGTGCTTGATTGTTAAGTTTGAGTTTTGAAATTACAAAAAACTCAAAAAAAGGGAGCCCAATAGATGATTAGGCTCCCCCTTACCAAGAAAGGTAAGTCAGAGCGCATATTGGTATGCTATCAATGCAAAAGCAAAATGATAATATGGCATTTTGTCACATATAGTTAATATGGTTATATTTAATCAGTTGAATCTAAGAAAGAATATATAGATAAATTATCAATAATCCATATTCTGAATAAGTGAACAATTCGTTTAAGGAGCCATGATGTCCGAGCAAGCAAACTATATCCGTTGGTTTAATGAATTAACGATTGAAGACATACCTTCTGTAGGCGGCAAGAATGCTTCGTTAGGTGAAATGTACAGAGAACTAATACCGCAAGGTATCCGGATTCCCAACGGTTTTGCCGTGACTGCGGAAGCTTACCGCTATGTATTGGATCAAGCGAATGCTTGGGGGGCACTCCATCAAGCATTGGATGATTTGAATCCTGACGATATCGCCGATCTTGCCAAACGTGCGCTCAAAGCAAGAGAAATAATCTATGCAGCGCCTTTTCCTGAAGATCTTGAACAGCAAATTATCGAGGCTTTTACTCAATTGAAAGAACAGTACGGCGATGATTTAAGCGTTGCCGTACGCAGTTCCGCCACTGCCGAAGACTTGCCGACCGCGAGTTTTGCCGGACAGCAGGATACTTACCTGAATATACGCGGCGACCAGGCTTTGCTGGATTCTTGCAAACGCTGTTTTGCCAGCCTGTTCACCGATCGTGCTATCCATTACCGCATCGATCAAGGCTTCGATCATTTCAAGCTGGCCTTATCGGTAGGCATTATGAAAATGGTACGCTCGGATCTGGATGCCAGCGGCGTGATGTTCTCGTTGGATACCGAATCCGGATTCAAAGATGTGGTGTTTATTACCGGTGCTTACGGATTGGGCGAAAATGTCGTGCAAGGAGCAGTCGATCCCGACGAGTTCTATGTGCATAAACCGACTTTTGAACAGGGTCATAGGGCAGTATTAAGGCGCACCTTGGGCGCGAAGAAAATAAAAATGGTTTACAGCGAAGGGCGCACTCGTGAACCTACCCGGAATATTGTGACCTCTGAAGAAGAACGTAACCGCTTTTGCATTAACGATGCGGATGTTCTAACCCTCGCCGATTACGCCCTCAAAATAGAAAAGCATTACAGCGCCAAAGCCGGGCAAGCCAAGCCAATGGATATTGAATGGGCGAAAGACGGCCTTGACGGTACGCTATATATCGTTCAGGCGCGCCCGGAAACCGTGGTTTCTCAATTGCGCGGTATGGTCTTGGAGCAATATAGTCTTAGACAGAAAGCCGAACCGATCGTCACCGGTCATGCGGTCGGCAGTAAAATTGCCACCGGTAATGCGCGGATTATTGAAAATATCGAGCAGTTAAACAGCTTTAGCCCCGGCGATGTGCTGGTTGCCGATATGACTACGCCGGATTGGGAGCCCGTTATGAAAATGGCTTCAGCGATAGTCACTAACCGGGGCGGGCGCACTTGTCATGCGGCAATTATTTCTCGTGAATTGGGTGTGCCGGCTGTAGTGGGTTGCGAAAATGCCACGACAGCGATTAAACACAATAGCCCTGTTACCGTATCGTGTGCCGAAGGCGATGTCGGTAAGGTATATTCCGGTATTCTCGACTTCGATATTAAAACCACCGACTTGTCGGGTTTGCAACGCCCGAAAACCAAAATCATGCTCAATATAGGCAATCCCGAACTAGCCTTTAAAACCAGCTTCCTGCCCAATGACGGCGTGGGCTTGGCGCGGATGGAATTTATCATTACCGAATACATCAAAGCGCACCCTATGGCACTGATACATCCGGAGCAAGTGCAGGATGCCGACGAGCGGGAACAGCTAGACCAATTGACAGATAATTATCCAAGTGCTGAAGATTATTTTATTCAAAAGTTGTCCGAGGGCGTGGGCACCATTGCCGCGGCGTTTTACCCCAAACCCGTAGTCGTGCGGATGTCGGACTTTAAAACTAATGAATACGCCACTTTGCTTGGCGGGAGGTGGTTTGAGTTTGATGAAGCCAATCCGATGATCGGTTTTCGCGGTGCGTCGCGGTATATCCATCCTGCTTATGCAGAAGGTTTTGCGTTGGAATGCAAGGCTATGAAACGGGTGCGCGACCAGATGGGCTTAACCAATGTTATTCTGATGATTCCCTTTTGCCGCCGCGTAGAAGAAGCCCGGCGTGTGCTCGACTACATGGCGCAGCTTGGTTTGAAGCGCGGCGAGCAAGGATTGGAAGTTTATGTGATGTGCGAGATTCCTAATAACGTCATTCAAATCGATGCCTTTTCCGAACATTTCGATGGCTTTTCGATTGGTTCCAATGATTTGACCCAGCTTACTTTGGGTGTCGACCGAGACTCTGCGATAATCGCCGAAGATTTTGACGAGCGCGATCCAGGCGTTAAAGAAATGATTCGTCTTGCCATTGATGGCGCGCGCCGTAACGGTAAACATTGCGGACTTTGCGGTCAAGCGCCGTCGGATTATCCGGAAATGGCGGAATTTCTGGTGGAAACCGGTATTGATTCGATGAGCTTGAATCCCGATACTGTGTTGCAGACCACCCAGCTAGTGTTGGAAACTGAACGACGTTTGAGCAGGTAGTTTTCCGGCTGATAAAATAAAATTTCTGTGGACCACGTTCCAATTTTAGTATGTTGGTCTAGAATGAATATAACAGAGGTTTAGTTTTACAGCTGGAGAGGAGCAAAATTAACATGAAAAATTATCGCCTGTTTCTATTGAATTTTGTGATGGCTTCATTCATTTTGCTAACCGGGTTTCAAAAGCCGGGTATTAATCATGCTCTTTTGGCAGAAAAACAAGTTGCATCGGTTAACGTAAAAACTGTACGGCTTAAGAGTAAACAGAGTCTTGTTAAACAAAAAGAGAAAAAAGACAAACATTTATTGGCTGACGCCAATAACAGCGCTAGTGAATACGCTGAGCTTCAAAAATCGCTGGATCTTTCTATTCCTTTTAAAGCTTCTGAAAATGCTTGGTTGCCAACTGAACAAAACAGAATAGCCCAGAGAGAGCCATCAGCTATATTTATTAAAGAAAAGAAAAAATCACAACCTGTCCATTTAGACGGCGAGATGTTGATGTCGCAAGAACCGGAAGTTGATAAACAAAAATCGCTGGATGGCGCGGGGATTGTTATCACCCTAAAACGGTGACTGTCGGAATGGACAACGCCGAATCTGCGCGATGTTTATTTTTTATCGGACATAACAGCACTTGACAGCAGGACAATTCGGTTTCTGCCTTCGTTTTTCGCACGATACATGGCTTGATCGGCGGCCTCGATCATATCGTTGTAATGAACATAGTGTCGGCTATACATGGATACGCCGATACTAACTGTCAACGCATGTCCATGAAATCGTTGGCTCATAATCTTGCCGCGACGCTCAACTTCCGATCTTATACGTTCGGCATAGCCGTGGGCGCCGGCTTCATCAGTATTTTTAAGGACAAATAAAAACTCTTCTCCGCCGTAACGGCCAATCAAGTCTCCAGGGCGCGTTAAACCGCGCAAAATATCGGCAACAATCTTTAATGCATCATCTCCTGCCTGATGCCCGCAAGTGTCGTTAAATAGTTTGAACCTGTCTATATCGATAAAGCCAATAGCGATATTTGCCAGTTTCGACTCATCTTCTTGGAAAATCTCAGCCAAAAAGTTGTTGACTATGCGTTTATTAAAAAGCTGCGTTAAATGATCGACCTGTGCGTGTTTCTTCTCTTGGTCGTATTGTTTGGCATTAAACATTGCGACTCCCAATTCATAAGCAATTGGCATTATTTCTCGCAGCAATTGTGGGGTCATCGGTTTTTTTGATAGTGAATTATCAGCATAAAGTACACCGAACAGATGATTGTGGTGAAATACCGGTATCGCGATAAACTCAGTAATTTTTAAGCGTTGAATGAGTGGATTGTTGCGCTCTATTTTGCTATTGATAATGACGGCTTTTTTTTCGCGCAGGCTTTTTAATAAGGCTCCGGAAATGCCGTTAATGCCGATCTCAAAGGGTTGTAGCTTGGCCGGTAATGTTAATTTCGGCCACCAATATGATGCTATCAGACAGCGGCGCTTAGGGTCGATAGTGAACATAATAGTGCGATCAAAAGAAAATTCTTCTTGTATTGCCTCTAGTGTCCGGGGTATGAAATCTTCCGGATTAAGGCTGTGATGAGGCGCGGTCAAACTGGATGATGGTTTTTTGCTGGATGTATAGTCAGAGTCAGCCGCAAAAAGCTTACCGGCGCTTATCTGGCTAAGGTTAATCGCTTTTTTAATCAACGTGGCCCTTAACGTGGCTAAGCAGGGCAGATGAATGCCGTAGAACTCCCGGGTACTTTGCATATCTTGATCTACCTGTTGCAGTAGAGTGTCAAGATCCAGTTGGTCAATATCGATAGTTTCTAATACCGCGCTTTGTAATGTGGGAGGGGGAACATCATGGCTAGCCGAACCTATTCCCTGTATCCAAGCTATATAATTTGCGAAGGAAACAATAGCTATTTCCGTTCCGAATTTAGCGTAAGGAGATGTCTCAGTTGGCTGATCATGATGATAAGCAACGATTGCCATGATTGATGCCGGTAATTGCCATTCTAGGCAAAAAACATGTCCTATCTCGGCATGAGTTATTCCGAAAAAACGACGTTCCTCTTCAATGGTCGAATGCAAGCTTTTGCTTGTGGAATTAATAAAATCACTGTAAGTCACGCGCCCATAGTTTTCCATAACTACTTTGCCTATATCATGTAAAAGTCCGCCTGTATAAACCAGATCCGGTTCTGGATACTTAAGTGCGACGGCTATTCTCTTGCTTAATGAAGCGACATAAAGACAATGTTGCCAGAAAAATAACAAATCAAACGATTGTTTTGAGTTTCGTTGTGTCAGTTTGTTATAAAACAGCAGGTTTAACGCAAGCTGACGTACGGTAGAAAAACCTAGTATATTAACTGCGCGTTTAATCGAAGTTATTCTATTCGGTAAGGCGTATGCAGCAGAGTTAACCTGATTTAGGATTTTTGCAGCCAGCACCGGTTCTGTTTCTATAATCAAAGATAAGTCTTCGATCCTGGCGTTGTCATCATTGGTTACATTTAATAGTTTGATAGCGACAGAAGGTATAAGGTGAAGATGTTTTATATCATCCTTTAGAACTGATCGAGCGGATTTTTTTATTAGTTCAATATGGTCCTTGTCTTCGTCAGTCATGACATATTCTCATGGGCTAGGGTTCCAGTTTTATGCTGTAAATCGAGTCTAATAAATTTTTAAAAAAGATTATGAGAACTATCGGGTAAAAATTTTAACGATTATTTGCAATATAGCATCAAAGGTCGGTCATTGTGACTACCAAGTACAAAATTTTCTGAATACATTTGGATAGTTTACAATACTGAAGAGTAAGTTCGCCCCTACAGCAGGGCTGCAAGTAGACGGAATGTAAAATAATCACATGAAAAAATTAAAATGCGCGGTTATCGGTACCGGTTATCTGGGCAAATTTCACGCGGAAAAATATGCGTCGCTGCCGGATTGCGAGCTGGTTGCCGTTGTCGATATTAATGAGGAGGCGGCTAAAGAGGTCGCCGAAAAATATGGTGCAGCAGCGCTGACAGACTATCAAGCCTTATTAGGAGAAATTGATGCGGTTAGTATCGTTGTACCTACGACACTGCATCACATGGTATCCAGGGATTTTCTTAATGCCGACGCTCATGTACTGGTTGAAAAGCCGATTACCGTAACGGTTGCCGAAGCCGATGAGTTGATCGCAATTGCCGATGCAAGAAATTTGATTTTGCAGGTCGGGCATCTGGAACGATTCAACCCGGCGGTTTTGGGTTTGGACAAAGAAGAAAAGCCGCTGTTTATTGAATCTCACCGGTTGTCGCCGTTTAATCCGCGCGCTAATGATGTCAGCGTAGTGTTGGATTTAATGATCCATGACATCGATATTATTTTAGCCTTGGTGGATTCCGACGTGGAACGAATCGATGCCAGCGGTACAGCCGTTTTAACGCGAGGCACCGATATTGCCAATGCACGGCTGCTGTTTAAAAACGGGTGTGTGGCTAATGTTACGGCCAGCCGGATCAGTATGAAGATGGAGCGTAAAATGCGTATGTTCAGGCCATCCTCCTATGTTTCTGTCGACTTCCAAAATCGTGTTTTAACCAAACATCGTACCGGTAAAAAAGAAATGTTTCCCGGCATTCCGGAAATAGAAACCGAAGAATCCGTTTTTGAAAGCGGCGATGCGCTGCTGGAAGAAATCAAACACTTCGTTAATTGCATCCGTACCGGCGAAAATCCACTAGTTTCCGGCGAGGCGGGAAAAAGAGCGCTGGAAACCGCAATAGCTATTACCCAGTTATTAGGCGAATAGACCGCAACGCCGCAACACAAACAATCGATAAACACAAAGGCAATAAAACATGATACCAATGGTAAACCTGAAGGCTCAATACGTTGAAATTAAAGATGAAGTTGAGTGTGGGCTGGCCGCAACAATCGAAAACTGTTCGTTTATATTAGGCCCTAATGTCCAAGCCTTTGAAAAAGAAGCGGCCGATTATTTAGGCGTTAAACACGCCATTGCAGTGGCGTCAGGAACCGATGCGCTGCATCTTGCATTGATTGCCGAAGGCATCGGTGCAGGCGATGAGGTGATCACCACTGCCTTTACCTTTATCGCTACCGCAGAAGCCATTAAATATGTCGGCGCCATTCCTGTTTTCGTCGATATAGATCCCAAGACTTTCAATATTTCACCAGACGCGATAGCCAAGGCTATTACTCCAAAAACTAAAGCGGTGATGCCGGTGCACTTGTTCGGTCAACCTGCCGACATGACAGCGATTAAGCAGCTATGCGATCAGCATAACCTGAAACTGATTGAAGATTGCTGCCAGTCGTTTGGCGCGAGCATCGACGGCAAACAAACCGGCGCTATCGGTCATGCCGCCGGATTTAGTTTTTTTCCGAGCAAGAACTTGGGTGCATTTGGCGACGGCGGCTTAGTCGTCACCAATTCCGATGAGACTGCTGCGAAACTTAAAATGCTGCATAACCACGGCTCGGATGTCCGTTATTATCATGATGTGATCGGCTACAACAGCCGCCTTGATGAAATGCAGGCTGTGATATTGAGAGCCAAGTTGAAACGCATCGACCAATACAATAAAGGCCGCCGCCATGCCGGGCGTCTTTATTCGGAATTGATGGCTGATTTGCCGTTGACTACGCCGTCTGAAGACGGTCTGGGCGAGCACGTTTATCATCAGTACACGATATTATGTGAACGCCGCGATGACGTGATGAAAGCCTTGCAGGATAAACAAATCGCCTGTGCGGTATATTATCCCGTACCCTTGCACCGGCAGAATGTGTTTAAACAGGAATACGCGGCTGTCAGCTTGCCTGTGACGGAATTTGTTGCGGCCAATTGTATGTCATTGCCGATTTGCCCGTTCCTTGAGGATGACTCGATCAGGGAGATTGTTGGGATTATTCGGGATGTTTTGACAGCGTAGTTACGATTGCCGGAGTGCAGGCTTCGCCTGCGCCAGCACAAGCGAAGCTTGCACTCCATAGTTCAGTATTAGAATTATAGGATGGGTTGACGAAGGAAGCCCATTGTTATCACGCAACTGATGCGCTTCCTTCGTCAGCACATCCTACGATCCTTCGTCTTGAATCATAAACCCTTAAAAATTCTATTCAGTGCCGGAGAATCATCCGGCGACCAACACGCCGCCAATATGTTTCTCGAGCTGCAAAAACAGCAGCCGGACATTAAAGGCATCGGTATGGGCGGCGCAAAAATGGCTCAGGCGGGTATAGATATTCATTACGATTCAGCCAATATTGCCGTCATTGGCGTGGTTGAAGTCATCAAGCATTATGCCGAAATCCGCCGTGCGTTAAAGCTGATGCAACAGTTGGTAGCAACCGAGCGCCCGGACTTGCTGGTTTGTGTCGACTATAAAGAGTTCAACTTTAAGCTGGCGCGCTACGCCAAACAGCAAGGCATAAAGGTGTTGTTTTATGTCAGCCCCCAAGTATGGGCATGGCGTCCGGGTCGGGTAAAGGCCTACGGTAAAGTCATCGACATGATGGCGGTGATATTCCCGTTTGAGACGGCTTATTACGATGCCGAAAAAGTGCCGGTACGCTACGTGGGACATCCTTCGGTAGATAAAGTCCATGCTCAGCGCAGCAAAGATGAAGATTTAGCCCGTTTCGGACTGGACAAAAATAAACCGGTTGTCGGCTTATTGCCTGGTAGCCGCGCCAATGAAATCAAGCGCATGTTGCCGGTCATGTTGGCTGCCGCCGAAAAAGTCCTGGCCGGCTTGCCTGAGTGTCAGTTTATTTTGCCGCAAGCCGATTCAATCAGTGATGCGTTGCTTGAAGAATACATCGCCCAATCGCCGCTAACCATCACAATCATAAAAAATCAGCCTTACGATGTCATTCAATGCTGTGACGCCGTAATGACCACATCGGGCACCGCGACGTTGGAAATCGCCTTGTTAACCGTGCCGATGGTTATTACCTACAAGCTCTCATCGATAACCTACTGGTTGGGCAGGTGGCTGGTCAACACGCTGTTTATAGGCTTGCCGAATATCGTGTCAGGCAAAAGCATCATAAAAGAACTGATTCAGCATGATGCGACAGCCGAAAACCTGTCTGCCGAAGTGATGCGAATCCTGACCGATAAAGCTTATGCCGATCAAATGCGCGAGAACCTGACTCAAGTTAAGCAGCAGTTAGGGCAGGGCGGCGGTTCAAAAAATATGGCGCAGTTGGTGTTGGAAATGCTGAGATGATATTAAAGTGGAAAAAACTAAGTAATAGGCTAGGTTTTTCTGTTAGTCTTAATCGGTCGATAACTCAATCGGCATGATAAGTTTTAATAACCAAAATATACACAAAAAAGCGAGGAGGTAATTATGGATATCGGAACTGGATTTAAATTGCTGGCCTTGATGCTTTGGCCATTTTTACTGTTATTTTTATATTATCTGTTTGATAGGAAAGGCTTTAAGAGGCGGCTGGAAAGGTTTAAGCAAGACGGGTTTTTTAAATAAATTCTAAACGCACCAAGCGGTTATGCCGTCTGGTGCGTTGGTATTTCTTAATATCGCGGTACCGAACTATCGCAATCGCAAGACCAGGCATCAATTCCGCCGGTTAAATTTGAAACATTCTTAAATCCTGAATTAGCAAGATACATGCACGCTTGCCGGCTGCGTATGCCATGATGGCAAATTACCACTATTTCTTGTTGTGGATTCAGCTCAGCCAGTCTTTGCGGAATTTGATTAAGCGGAATTAAAACGCTGTTTTCTATGCGAGCATATTCAAACTCATTGGGTTCCCTGACATCCAGCAAAAACAGATGCGGTTCATTTTGAATTCTGGTTTTTAATTCTGTCGCTGATATTTGTCTTATGGACATGATTATCCTTTGTTATACCCAGAGGGCATAAGTTTCGTTTGAGCAGGCGAGCTGCTCAACTCAGCTTTAATAAATCTTTCTAAACGTTGCATGGCGGTAGCCATTCTATCTATAGACGTTGTATAAGCAAAACGGATGTAGTGGTTAGCTTCATTTACTCCGAAATCCTTGCCCGGCGTTATCGCAACCCCTTCAGCTTCCAACAAATCCAAAGCAAATTGATAACTGTCATCGGTAAACTTTGAACAATCGGCATAAATATAAAAAGCACCGTCCGGTTTAATCGGGATTTTAAAGCCCAAATTCAGTAATGCGTCATAAAGGAAATCACGTCTGGCTTCAAATTCTGCACGCCTACGCTCAAGCTCGGTCAGCGTGAGCTCGTCAAATGCGGCTAATGCGGCATATTGCGAATGGGTTGCCGTGGCGATGAAGATATTCTGCGCCAACTTCTCGGTTACCTCGACAAATTCCTCCGGCACTATCAACCAGCCGACGCGCCAGCCGGTCATGCCAAAATATTTGGAAAAACTGTTGATCACAAACACATTGTCACTAAACGCCAGTGCCGTTTCAGCATTTTCACTATAAACCAATCCATGATAAATCTCATCGGAATAAAAGCAGCCACCTAACTTATTAACGGTGTGAATGGCTTGTTTTAATTGATCTGAAGCGATGATAGTGCCGGTAGGATTTGATGGCGACGCAATTAGCGCGCCTTTAGTGGTTTTAGTCCAATGCTGTTCTATGAGTGCTGCTGTCAGCTGATAACTGCTAGTGGCATCAACCGGAACGGTTCTGACATAGCCGTCAAATAATCTAACAAAATTGCTGTTACAGGGATAACAGGGATCCGCCATAAGCAGTTCTTCTGCTGGATTAAGGCTGCCCCCAAGCGCTAATAAAAATGCCCCTGAGGCTCCCGGCGTTACAAAAATACGCTCTTTGTCCACTTTTACCGAATAACGCTGCCGATAAAACTCGGAAATTTTTTCACGCAGCTCAGGCAATCCGGCTGCCGGAGTATATTTCACGTTACCGGTTTTAAGTTGATTAATACCGGCTTCAACAATGGCTTGCGGCGTAGCAAAATCAGGCTCACCTATTTCCATGTGAATAATATCCTTGCCCAACGCCTCCAATTGCTTCGCGCGTCGTAGTAACTCCATCACATAAAAGGGCGAAATCCCTTGAGTCCGTTTTGCCGGTTGTACGCTCATAATTTTGACACTCATAACAAAAGCATTAGATCATATCAATAAACCTTGCTATCCGGTTGCTATTCTGCTAAAAATGCGCGGTTTTATTTAATCTTGTCTTAGGAGTTAATGGATGACCGATAGTTCTAAAACTGGCGCATCACCTTTCAGTTTTAAGCCTTATCAAGAAAAAGAAGGCGAAGAATATATGAATAATGCTCAATTAAATCATTTTGAGGCTATTCTTAAAAACTGGAAAAGCGAATTAATGCACGAAGTAGATCGAACCGTGCATCATATGCAAGACGATGCATCTAATTTTCCTGACCCTAATGATCGAGCGTCCCAGGAATCAGAATTCAGTCTGGAATTAAGAACGCGTGATCGTGAACGACGGCTAATCAAGAAAATCGATGAATCTCTTAAAGAAATCGAGTCAGGGAATTACGGCTTTTGTGAGTCTTGCGGGATTGAAATCGGCATACGCCGCCTGGAAGCCAGACCCACTGCCAGTCTGTGTATCGATTGTAAAACACTTGATGAAATTCGCGAAAAACAAATGGGTTAAGTCTGGATAAACGCCCCACTATTGGCCGGTTCGCACCTTCGCCCACCGGCCCTTTACACCTCGGTTCCCTTTACACGGCTCTTGCCGGTTTTCTGCAAGCACGTTCACAACAAGGCTTGTGGTTGCTACGCATTGATGATCTCGACACTCCCAGAAATGTAAAAGGCTCTGTTGACGTCATCTTAAAAACTTTGGACACTTTTGGCCTGCATTGGGACGGTAGTGTTTATTATCAAAGTCGGCATATCGACATTTATAACGATGCTATTAACAAGTTACAAAGCAATAAGCTTATCTACCCATGCACCTGCAGCAGAAAGACGCTGACTACCAGCGATAGAGCACACGCGTCGCCCGATATATACCCAGGCATTTGCCGAGACCGGCAAACTCCGTCTGACAGCCCTTATGCGCTACGCATTAAAACCGATAACCGCATCATTGAATTTCAGGATGAACTGCAGGGTCTGATTTCCCATAACCTTGCCGAGCGAGACGGCGATTTTATCGTGAAGCGCAAAGACGGAATTATTGCCTATCAATTTGCAGTGGTCATTGACGATGATCTGCAACAGGTTAATCATATCGTCCGCGGTTTTGATCTACTGGAGGAGACGCCTAAACAGATTTACCTGCAACAACTGCTGGGTCTTTCCACGCCCGGTTACATGCACGTTCCCGTCATTGTTGACGAACAAGGCAATAAGCTCAGCAAACAGACACGGGCTACGGCGGTTGATTTAAACTCGCCGCGCCGCGTCATTTTTGAATTGTTAGTGTTATTAAGGCAAGCCCCGCCGATTGAGTTGCAACAAGCTCCTGTAACTGAACAACTTAGCTGGGCGATTGAGCACTGGAATCCTGATTTGTTAAAAAAGGCTCATGCCGTTAGTTGCGATTAACTTAAATAATACGGCTTTCTTACTGATTATCGCAGATATGACCGGGCTTTTGTTGGTCGCTAGTTTGAGCGATTATCTTTGGCATCATGTTCTTCATGCCTTCTCCACACTTTTTCATTTCCTGCATGGCCTTGTTGCTTGAGACCTCTTTGCCGAAAGCCATCGCCACTTTCATCGCTTCGTCCCGTTTGCCGCTGGCGCAAAGGGCTTGAGTTTCGGACTGCATTTGTTGTGCACGTTGTTCAAAAGCTTGCATTTCAGCTTGATCAATATTTTGCATACAGGTCTGCATGCCCTGTGCCTGCTGCATCATTTGCTGCATTTGTTCTTCGCTCATTCCGCCCATATTCTCTGCAAGCACAGATAGAGGTAACCACAACATAAAAAAAACGATAGTCTGTTTCATAATTATCACTCTCAAAAATTAATTGGTTTAATGCACGAATGAACCATAGCATGTAAGGATGAGCTTGGCGAATTTCATAACAGTGTAGAAGCGTTATTAGCCGGACAATAGTCTGTTGCTCTGCCCGCAAGGATTACATAGAGTGGCGATGTCAAAATATTTGAAGCGGGATTGCCGAGCCAAGTTTCGCGCAGGAGCTCGTCTTCACCATTTAACAGCCGCTGGAAAATCCGCGCTGCTTTGGTAAGCGCTACAAGCAATGCAGATGATCCTGCAAAATTGCTCAACAGGTTAAAAGCCAGCGAAACTCCCTACTGATCCGCTGGCGAATATCGGTTTGTGGCGATAAATTGCCAAGGTAAAAAACACGTTCCGCCGATAATTGCCGATGGGCAACTTTTAAAAATCGGCTTAGCGCACGTCATTTATTAGTTTTTGGAGCGAGCCCTACTTTTACTGGCGGCAGCGTGGTGACTTTTATCGGCGCTAGCTCGGTAACTTTTATTGGCGGTAGCTCGGTAACAGCAATACCGGCATCAAGTTTCACTTCGAGCGGTTTTTCGATAGCTAGAGAAATAGGTTTATCCGTTGCAATATTCAAGTTCACATTGAGCGGGCAGCCTGATAATGTAAAAGCCATTGAGGTAAGGACTACAACTTTCTGTGTAAAAAATACTTGAAGAATCTTATTCATATGATCATCTCCTATTTAGTTTCAGAAAATTTGATCTTATTCCTAAAGAAGATGCTTTGCCAGAGTGGAAACACCTGTTCTTCCTATCACTCGAACCGGCTTATTCCGGCCTACAGGGCTATATTATTTTAACAATACCGCTCCGCTTAAGTAATTCAAGCTCATTTTTCAATCTTTCAATTTCTTGGTTTGCGTTTGTATATTTTTCTGTTGTCACTCGTAAACGGTAAGCTAATATTTCTGCAAACATATGGTAAATAGCCGCATGAAATGAATTTTTACCTTCATCGTCAATACTGTCTAAATATTCAGCATCAATTACCAAACATGATGTCTCTGACACAGCAGATACTGTCGCAGACCGTGGCTCCTCACCTAGTAAGCTCATCTCGCCAAAAATATCACCAGTTCTTTTTAGATTTAAAATTATTTTATTGTTTTTTGAAATTGTGACGCCGCCAGAAATTAATAAATACATACTCTTTTCATATGCACCTTCCTCAATAATCGTTTCGGAGGTTGAAAATGTGCGTAACTTAGTTAAACGCAGCATGTTTTTGAGGTTTTCATCTTTAAATGGTTTAAAAGCTGGAATTTGTTTTAATATTTCGACAAGTTGGTCATTGTCTTCAAGGTATAACGATTCTCTCATAATACTATTTTGCCCAAAGAAATCATTTCCTGGATTTTCTTCTATTTAATCTTTGTTGTCGAACGTTAAGTAGACACTTTTCATATGTATAACATAATCCAAATAAGCCGTTAGACCCTACAAAATAATCCGTCTTACAAGCGTTACAGCTCTTGGGCGGTGTTTGCCGGAAACACATGTTCTCGCTGTCGCTCGAACCGGCTTATTCCGGCCTACGGGACTGCGCGGCTTCGAGCATGTGCTCTAAGTAGTCAGGAAGACGGCTTTCATTCATATCATCCGAGCCTCCGCCAGGAGTAGGCCGGAATAAGGCCATCCAAGCGCATAGCGCGAGGTGGCGTTTCCGGCGAGTTGGGTAGTATTTGCCGGAAACACCAGTTCTCGCTGCCGCTCGAACTGGCTTATTCCGGCCTACGGGACTACAGCGTTACAGCGTTCACTTGCCAAATGCCTGTTGCACAAACTTTAGAGTCTGTTCGTGCCGTAGTTTGCAAACGACGTTCTGATTAGCGAACACGCCAGCAAATGTTTTCGCCTGTGTCTTAGGCAAAGTCTTGATCCACTTTACGCCGACAATCCATTCGGATAATTCTTCGTCGTCGGAGTTCTCGCCGGGCCGCGCAGCCTTTAGACCTGCGTCCAATAGAGGTGCGTTACTATCCGGTGCGATAAAATCGCGGATCATCACGGCGGGACTTGTAACCTCACCGAAGCCGACATAGCCAAGCCCCTTCATGTAGGCGTAGATCTTGTCACCGGTCGATAGGCGATGCAGTGCGGATGAATAACGTTTACCTTGACCGGCACCGATGAAACCAAACTTCAGGTTATCTTCCCATGTGCGATGTGGGCCTTCGCCAACGTTCACGAACCAGTACCCTGTCCATTCCCCAGGCGCTGACGTGACTTTCCGCTGTTTTATCTCCTTTCGTTCAATGTAGTCCTTGGCTTCTGGGAGCGGAATGATAGTTTCTGGCTTGATGAATAAGCCTCCATCAGCATCGACATAAGGCGCGAGTCTTGTGCATTGAATATCGATCCCGAATTCTCGCAACCACAGAATGGCCGATATCACTTCAGAGTTAAATTCTCTCGATGCGAGGATGATGCGCTGTCTAGAATTCAGTGATTCTATGTCTCCGTCAATGAACTCCTCAATGCCCTTAGACGCATCAGCTTCTGTTTTGTCCAAGTATGTGGCGAATTGTTTAAATATCTCTTCGGGAAGGAAGCTGGAACAATATGATGCATACTTTATAGCTTGCCACTCAACTGACGATCCGGAGTCGTCGCGCTTCAGCTCTACAATCACCAGCGTTGCGGCTTTGTCCACACACAGCAGGTCTAGCCGTTTACCCGAGGGTAAGATAACCTCCTTGCCAATTACAAGCAGTTCTTCGCCGAGAATGGTTGGTGACTTCTCGATCCATTCTTGAATGTCGAAACGCTCTCTCAGACCCAACTCCGAGAAGCTCGTGAGTTTTAACTCGATAAGCTGTTTGTTGATTACGTCCACCTTAAACATGATGCAAACTCCCGTAAAACCTAACGTTAATTAGGCACCTTTTCAGGTATATATTAATTTTCAATCACAGATGTATAACGCAACCTCTGCGATCCGTTAGGCAAGATATTCTGAATATTGAAACGTTGATAACAACCTTTTATGCAAACCAAAATACCTCTTTAAAACTCTTTGATTTAGCCTAACCGGAATAAAATTAACCAACAACCCGACCAATCAACTCCCCCAACTTAACCTTTTTCCCCGTTTTAAACTCGGCATCCCACTGCGCCTTATCCTTACCAAACAAAACAATAATCGTAGATCCCATATTAAATCGTCCCATTTCTTCGCCGATTTTCAGCGTAGGGGCATCATCACCATACTGCCAATTTTGCACTGAAGTAATGCTCGGCGGCGTCACTACGCCATGCCAGACGGTTTCCACGCTGGACACGAAGATTGCGCCGACCAGTATCAAAGCCATCGGGCCGACTTCGGTATCAAAAATGGCTGCTACGCGCTCGTTTCTGGCGAATAATCCCGGAACGGAATTGGTGGTAGCGGCATTGACGCTGAACAAACGGCCGGGGATATGTACCATTTCCCTTAAGGTGCCGGTCAACGGCATGTGTAGGCGATGATAGTCTTTGGGTGACAGATAGATGGTGGTAAATATGCCGTTATTAAAAGGCTCGGCGCGTGCTGTATCGCCGCCCAGCAAATCGGTTGCGGTAAAGCTTTTGCCTTTGGCTTGGAAGATTTGCCCGTCGGTGATGTCTCCGGCTTGACTGACTGCACCATCGGCAGGGCAGGCGATAGCATTTCTTTCAGTGCTAAACGATCTAACGCCGGGTTTTAGTTTACGGGTGAAAAAGTGGTTAAAGCTTTGGTATGCATTGATGTCCTGCTCCAACGCTTCGTCCATGTTGACGCCGTAATGCTTGATGATCTGCCTGATAAACAGGTTTTTCCAGGCCTTGTTTTCGCAGTGGGTTAACTTGCTCATTATGCTGGACAGGGTGTGATGAGGCAGAGCGTATTGGGGCAGGGTGGTCAGGGCTTCTTTAAAGTTCATGGCTTATAATTGTCGGGTGTTTTGCCGCTTAAGAAATACGCGAACGCGATAATTTCCGCGACGGCGACATAGAGTTCATTGGGGATTTCATCGCCTAACGGGATTTGAGCCAGGATTCTTGCCAGTTCCGGCTCGGTTTGTAGCGGTATTCCGTGGTGTTCGGCGATTTGCAGGATTTGTTCTGCGGTAAGACCTGATCCTTTGGCGGTAACCTTGGGCGCGTTTTTGCCGTCGTATTTTAATGCGACGGCAATGTCCGAGGTGTAGTAGGTCTTAGGCATAATGAAGGTAATTACCGAAAAAGAACGGTATCCACGAAAATCACGAAAGGCACGAAAAATACAATATGTTCGTGTTTTTTGTGTTTTTCGTGGACGATTCTTTTTGGTGGATTCATTATTAAACGATTTAAGGCAGCGTAACCAGTTCCGGCGCTTGCCAGTTTGGGTTTCTGTGTTCGACAACGACGGTAGTGTAGATGCCGCCGCGCACATTAAACTCGGCGCGGATACGCATGAAGTTAGGCGCTATGGCTTTAACGATGTCATTAAGGATTTCGTTAGTGACGGCTTCATGGAATGCGCCTTGCTCCCTGAATGCCCACATGTACAATTTAAGCGCTTTGAGTTCTACGCACAGCGCTCCCGGTACGTATTCGATTTGGATCGTGGCGAAGTCGGGTTGACCTGTTTTTGGACACAAGCAGGTGAACTCGGGTATATCGATGCGGATCGTGTAATCACGGCCTGGTTGCGGATTGTCGAAAGTTTCCAGGTCTTTGCTTGGTTGTGTTGTCATTTTGGGCTTATATAGAAAGAAGATGTGCAAAAAAAGTCGATACTCGGCTAATTATCGTTAATAATAGGCCGTTATTTTAATTCAACTGTTGGGATATTCATACCAGTACTATGAAACTGGAAAAAATCAAGCTTTCGGGTTTCAAATCCTTTGTTGATCAAACAGTCATACCGATTAGCGGTAATCTGACTGCCATCGTCGGGCCTAACGGCTGCGGCAAATCCAATATTATCGATGCTGTGCGCTGGGTGATGGGCGAAAGCTCCGCCAAGCATTTGCGCGGCGGCAGTATGGCCGACGTGATCTTTAACGGTTCATCGGGACGCAAACCGGTCAGCACGGCTTCCGTCGAGTTGGTTTTCAATAATAGCGAAGGTAAGCTGGGCGGCGAATATTCGCAGTACGATACTATTGCGATTAAGCGGCAGGTCAGCCGCGACGGTACATCGGTGTTTATGCTGAATGGGTCGCGCTGCCGCCGTAAAGATATTACCGACATTTTTCTGGGCACCGGTTTAGGGTCAAGAAGTTATGCGATCATCGAGCAGGGCACGATTTCCCGTATGGTCGAAGCCAAGCCGGAGGATTTAAGAGTTCATATCGAAGAAGCCGCGGGCGTATCTAAATACAAAGAACGCCGTAGTGAAACCGAAACCCGGATGAAGCATACCCGTGAGAATCTGGAGCGGCTTGACGATTTGCGCGACGAAGTTGAAAAGCAAATCAGGCATCTGCAAAAACAAGCCGAAAAAGCCGAAAAATATACCGAGCTTAAAAAGCAGGAACGCCAGTATCGGCTGGAACTGCTGGCAATGCGCTGGAACACTTATCATCAGGCCGCGAAGCAACTGGATGAAAAATTGCAGGAAGTAGCTCATGAGCATAACCGCTTGTTTGTCGAGCTGCGGGACATCGATAACAACATCGAAGCCAAGCGCGCCGAGCATAAAACCCAGCAGCAACAAACCAACAATTTTCAGGGCGATTACTACCAGATTGTCGCCGAAGTCAGCGGCCTTGAACAAACCATCAAACACAGCGAAAGCAGCCGCGAACAAACCGCCATTGAAATTAACCGTCTGCGTCAACAGGCAGCCGAGTCGTTAAAAGAACTCGAAGCCGATACGCAGCAATTGGAAGAAATCAGACAGTCTTTGTTTGAAGCGGAAGAAGCGTTAATTGTCGCCGAAGAAAGGCAGGAAGACGTTTTATATAACCAACAAGAAGTGCAGCAGCAAAAAAGTTCTTGGCAGGAGCAATGGGAAGCGTATCGCACGACCACCTCGAGCTATAAGGAACAGTCCGAAGTGCAGCGGGTAAAAACCGCGCAGTTGGAAAACCAGAATCGCCAGTTGCAAATCCGTCTGGATAAATTGCTCAGTGAGCGCGATGAGCTGGAATCCAGCGATTTGCAAAGCGAGATTGAATCGTTGGAAGCCGGCATCGAGATCATCGAGATGCAACGCGCCGAGTTTCATCAGCGGCTTGAAGATCTGCATCAGCAGATACGCGAACAGCGGCAACAGGTCAAACAGTACCATGACGATCTGCATACCCGCCGTTCGGAAATGCAAAGCGTCAAAGGAAAAATCACTTCGTTGGAATTATTGCAGCAGCATGCGATGGGTAAGGACAATAAACACCTGAGCGCGTGGTTGGAGTCCGTGGATTTGGTTGAAAATCGGCGGCTTGCCGAGTTTCTGGACGTGCAAGCAGGTTGGGACACTGCAATTGAAACGGTTTTGGGCAGTTATCTTGAGGCGATTTGTTTAGAAAGCGCCGATCAGATTATTCCGGGCTTGCAGCGTTTGACGGATGAATCGTTGATGCTGGTTGAGACTGGCGTCGGCTTGAGCAGCGCAAAGCCCTCTCCAGAGGGAGAGGGTTGGGTGAGGGGAAATCAAAATAAGGAAGAAAACTTATTTGAATCCCCTCATCCCGGTCTTCTCCCTGAGGGAGAAGGAGCACATGCTCCGAAGCTGCTGGACAAAGTAAAAGCGCCATGGGATTTGAGCAACTTACTGGCCGGAGTCTACTGCGTCGAGGATGCGGAAACAGCAAGAACTTTATCCGCCCAATTAAAGCCCCATGAATCGGTCATCACCCTGGACGGCACTTGGTTCGGCTCAGGCTGGATAAAAATAATCCGTGCCAAAGACAGTAAAACCGGCGTGTTGCAGCGCGAAAAAGAATTGCGTCTGTTAAAACAGCGGCAGGAAGATCTACACGTCGAAATTGAAACATTTGAAGACCAGCTTGAAACAGCCGAAACCGGCTTGAAAGACGCAGAAGCCACGCGTGAATCGATACAGCAACAAGACAAAAGCCTGGGCGCTGAACTGTCGGTAAAAAGCGCTGAATTTAGCGCGCGTTCGGCCAAGCTGGAACATCAGCAGCGCCGTCTGGAACAGGTCAGTAACGATATTGAAGAGATAAGCCGAGAAACCGCTGAAAATGCCGAGACTATCGCCGAGTCGCAAATGTTGCAGGAACAGGCCGAACAGATCATGGCCGAGCAGGAGCAAAAAAAGCAAACTCTGGAAGCATCGAACCAGGACTTGCAATCGCAGCAACAGCGTATCGATCAATCCGCCAATGAAGCCAGGCAACAAGTGTTCAGTCTGAAGTCGCAGATCGAGTCGTTACGGTCATCCGAAACATTAACCGGCAAACAGCTGGAGCGGTTACAACTGCAACATCAACAATCGATTGAACGCATCGCGGAGCTGGAGCTTAACCTGAACCAAACGCTGACGCCGATGGATCAAGAGAAAAAGCAGCTGGAGCAGATGCTTCTCGATAAGGAACAACTGGAAATACGCCTGAAAAAACAGCGCCAGCTTCAGGAAGACCTTGAAGCTGAGATAACCCAGCTATCCGAAGAACATATCCGGGTTCAACGGGCTTTGGAAAAGCAAAAAGAAGCGCTGGATACGATTCGTTTTGAGCTACAGGAAAGCAAGGTTCGCCAGCAAACCGTCAACGAGCAGCTTAAAGAAATCGACGCCGATGTCGAGACGGTGCTGCAAAACTTGCCGGAACAGGCCGAGGAACACAGCTGGAAAAGAACGGTAGACGATTTATTGGCTCAAATCGAAAGATTAGGTACTATTAACCTGACTGCGATAGAGGAATTCAAGGCGCAGTCCGAGCGGATGGAGTTTCTTAACGAACAACATGCCGATTTAATCGAGGCCTTGCAGACCCTGGATCAGGCGATCAGTCAGATTGATAAAGAAAGTCGGCTGCGTTTTAGGGAAACATTCGATAAAATAAACTCTGGTTTGCAGGAGAAATTTCCCAAGTTATTCGGCGGCGGTCATGCTTATTTGGAATTGACCGAGCAAGACGAGCTGGAATCGGGCGTAAATATTATTGCCAGACCTCCCGGTAAGAAGAATAGCTCGATACATTTATTGTCAGGTGGAGAGAAAGCATTAACAGCGGTAGCCTTGGTATTCTCGATTTTCGAGCTCAATCCGGCGCCTTTTTGTTTGCTGGACGAGGTCGATGCTCCGTTGGATGATGCAAACGTTGGACGGTTTTCAAAAATGGTCGAAGAAATGTCGGCATCGGTACAGTTTTTGTATATATCCCATAACAAAGTGACGATGGAAATTGCAAAACAGCTGGCAGGTGTTACTATGAAAGAGCCGGGCGTGTCCCGGATGGTCGCAGTTGATATTGAAGAAGCAGTGAGTCTGGCGGAAATGTGATGGATAAAGAAATCTTAAGAATTGTAATTATTGCAACCGGCATGGTTGTAGTCATTGGCATGTTAGTCTGGGCTTATATAAAAGATAAGAAAGCGCAGCAAGATATGGAATTTTACGGTGACGATGAGAATGACTATGCCGATGATTCCATCATGGAGAGAAGGGGCGAGTTTGATGTTATTCCAGTAGGAGCGGCTAGAAGTAATGCCGGTGCTCAGCATAATCATGACAGATCGGATCGATATTATGATGAAGATGCTGACGACGACTACTATGAGCATGATGACGACGTAGATCCGCCGCCACGCGCAGCCGCACCGGCGATTATCCAGTTCAGCATTATCACTAGGACGGACGATGATTTTAACGGCGCCGATTTGGTTGAAGCCTTTGAAATGGTCGGGCTGGAATACGGCAGTTTGAAAATTTTCGAGCGCCTGGACGATAACCGGCTTGTCGATTTTGGTGTGGCTTGTATTGTAGAGCCGGGCACTTTCCCGGATAAGGACTTAGACCAGTTTTACTGCCCCGGCATCGTATTTTTTATGCAACCCGAAGCGTTGGACGATGCACCGGCCGTTTTTGAAGACTATATAGAAACAATTAACTTGCTGGCCGCTAAATTGGACGGCGTGGTACTTGATCATAGAAGACAGCCGTTGACTGAAGCGACTATTCAATCCATTCGGCAGAGTTTGTAAATAGCCGACTATGCGATGACTGAAAAGTTGCCGCCACGAAGAACACGAAGTTTCACCGTTTATCTTGCGCTAGTTCCCAAGCTCTAGCTCTCGTCGTTATACACAAGTATTTAAAAGCACGTCATTCCGGCAGGGATTGCCGGAATCCAGAGTACAGGGATGTGAATGCCTGATTTAACTAAGCAATCCCGCGTTGCAAGGCTTGTGCCTGCTTCGATATTGCCATCCATGGGCTTCTGGATCCCGGCAATCCCTGCCGGGATGACGAAAATCGTCGTGTCCCCAGACACTTGTGTATAGCGACGAGAGCTAGAGCTTGGGAACTAGCGCATCCAGCGCAGTCCTTAATTTCTGTTTAGATTACTTACGATGCCATCCCTCAGCAATACGCAATTAGAGCTTCTTAAAGAAGCCGACCTTGAACCGATCCACTTATCCCCAGAGCTTATCGCTCAAATCGCAACACAGGCTAACCCCCAGCAGCTAAGCGACGAGCAGCTGCTTGAGTTTTTGCAAATATGCAATGCCCTGTATCGTAGCGGCGAGCCGCTTATTTCCGATGCGGAATATGACTTTATTTTCCTGGCTGAACTGCAAAAGCGTCACCCTCATCACCCTTATTTAGAAACCGTCGAACCGGAAGTTATCGCGGTCGGCAAAACCGTCGCGTTGCCGGAGCCTATGCTGTCAACAGAAAAAGCTTATACACGGAGCAGTATTGAAAAATGGCTGTCCAGGCTGGAAAAAGCCGCCAATGAATGTGACGTGGATTTTTCCACATTGATAATCCGGGCCACGCCCAAGCTGGACGGCTATGCGGCATACGATGACGGAAAAATACTGTATACACGCGGAGATGGCCGCAAAGGCACCGATATTAGCCGGGTTTTCGAGCGCGGTTTGATAGTTGGCGGCAATGGCAAGCGGGGGCAGGGCGCAGGTGAAATCGTAGTCAGCCAGACTTATTTCAACACTTATCTGGCTGAATATTTCGAAAACTCTCGAAATTTTCAGGCCAGCATTATTAAAGAAAAAGAGCTGGAACAGCACGCTTTAGAAGCCATACAAAATCATGCGGCGGTTTTTTATCCATTCTCCCAATTGCCTGCGTGGCAAGGCACTGCCGTTGAAGTGCTGACCGATTTCGACCACGTTATCGAAACCGTCTACAAACTGGTCGATTACGATGTAGACGGCGTCGTTTTTGAACTGGTGGGTAATGACCGCATAAAACAGCATTTGGGTGCAACGCGGCACCATCACCGCTGGCAGATTGCCTACAAAAACAATGTAGAAACCGCCGAAGTTGTAGTATTGAAAGTTACCCCGCAAACCTCCCGTTCCGGACGGGTCAATCCGGTTGCCGAGCTTACGCCGACCAAACTCAGCGGTGCGATGATTTCCAGGGCGACCGCTCATCACTACGGCATGGTCAAAAAGCTGGGCATCGGTGCCGGCACGTTAATTGAATTAACACGCTCAGGCTTGGTCATACCTAAGATCGAGCGGGTCATTATTCCGAAAGAGCCGCAGATTCCCGAACATTGTCCCAGTTGCGGCAGTGAGCTGGTTTGGGACAGCGATTACCTTTATTGCTTAAACACCACAAAATGTTCCGCACAAATTGAAAACACCATCGAGCATTTTTTCAGAACCTTGGCGAATGTCGACGGTTTCGGATTAAAGACAGTAGAAAAACTTCATGCTTTCGGCGTCAACTCGATTTCTGCCGTTTACCAGCTGAGCATAGAGCAATTGCAGGCCATGGGCTTTGGCGACAAAACCTCGCAAAACCTGTTGGATCAATTGCACCGCAGCAGAACCGAAGCCATAGAAGACTGGCGATTCTTAGGCGCTTTCGGTATCTACCGGATGGGCCTAGGCAATTGCGAGCGCCTGCTGCAACATCATCGTTTGCTGGACATCTTCAACCTGACCGTTGAAGACGTGATGAATATCGAAGGCTTTGCCGATAAAACCAGCGCCGCCGTGGTTGAGTGTCTGGCAAAAATAAAAACCGATTTTATGCAAATCTATCAGTTGGGTTTTAATTTAATCCCAACGCCGTTGATTTCTGAACAGCAGCAAAACATTAGCCCGATTTTCGGCAAAACTATCGTTTTTACCGGCACCATGGTTCATGGCAAACGTGATGACATGAGTAAGGAAGCTAAACGCTTGGGTGCAAAAGTGGGCGCATCAGTCACCGGGAAGACCGATTTTCTGGTTACCGGTTCCGATGTGGGTGCTGCCAAAATCGCTGCTGCCACGGAAAAGGGAGTAAAGGTGATTAGTGAGGAGGAGTATTTGGCAATGATGGGTATGCAGGAATAGATATTTGCTTCTCGGCAATTGCCCCTGCATTACTCTACTACAGGCAACACGCGTCTAATTTGTGTGTCTGATTATAATTAGCATTAAGCACTAAAGGAGAGATTCATTGGAAGCAATTACTTGGAATATTGTCATCGGGGTAGTAACAGGTTTAATTACTGCATCCGTCTTACTTATTTTTAAAAGCATTTTTATGAATAGTTTTGTACCTTGGTATAGACAGATTATGTTTAAGGGGCTGAATTTGAGTGGTAGCTGGCATTCAGCTGTAAATGGACAGAAAATGCTTTTAGAGATCAAACAATCTTGTGAAAAGTTGAGCGGGAAAGCTACTGTGCATTTAATGAAAAATGATTTTCACGAGTCTGAAAGACACGGTTTACATTTGGACGACATAAGAACGTTCGATGTAATTGGTGAGGTATCTGAGCGATTTGTTTCTTTAAGGCTGAAACATACCGATACAACTCGTATTGGAATTGTTACCTTTCTTCTTCAAATAGATGGCGATGGTACGAGGATGTCGGGCCAAGGTTGTTGGTACGCACCTTTGACATCTAAAATTGCATCTGGAGAACGAGTGTTTTATAGAGATGAGGCTAGAGCGACTAAAGTCAGCCAAAAACAAACCATAGAAGAAAATACAGAAGTTAATCTCAATTCTGAGTTTGAGTTTGAGTCTGAAACAAACTAATCCAAGCGGGATGGGGTTTGTAACCTATATGCATCAAGCTAAGCAAAAAAGTCAGTATAACCAATCAGTAAGGTGTAAGTTTGTGATTAATAAACCATGAAGAACATGAAGGACACGAAGTTTTACCCTCGTTTTTTTTCGGAAACCGCTCCATACGCCGCCTAAAGCGCCTACTGTTGGTGCTCTACCTCCTACATCCAAGTCGTTCATGAACTTCATGTTCTTCATAGTTTTATGTCTTAGCTTGATGCATATGGGTTTGTAACCCCGTCTCTAACGTTTTTAAAATGTCTGAGCAAAGAAGTTACATTTAACCAACGCAAAACGTTTCGGACGGGGCAACATGCCCCGTCCGGCTGTGCAGGGCAGAATTGAATAAACCGGAGTTACTTGATATGTGGGAAAACAAAGATTTCCATAAAATTAAACCATTGGTATAAGGTGGCAACAATGATTGTGAATGTGCAAACTGCGCGTTATCTGGATGGTTATCGTCTTTGGTTGAAATTCAACACAGGCGAGTCGGGCGAGGTGGATTTGCAAGATATGATCTTTAAATATCAGGTTGCTGCACCGCTACGCGATATTGAATGTTTCAAAGCATTTAAACTCGATGATTGGCCTACTTTAGCTTGGGATTGCGGGTTCGATATATCACCGGAAACTTTGTATGAACGTGCCACTGGAAAAGTTATCGAATGGTTGCAACCAATTCGAGCATAATAACGCTGTAAGGCAGATTACCTGTAGACTGGTTGTGTTTCATTCTTCAACTTACCCTATTCGCTAAGATTGAAGCCAAATATGAACAATATTCTCTGCTGTGACCCAATATTCTCCAAAACTTTTCTGTCCGGCTTCCTGGTTTTTCAATGATTTTTTACGATTGACGAGAGTGGATTACTCCCGCCATAATCGAGTAAAAATGTATTAGACAGACCCAATCGCATTTATTATCGAAATTTATGACTAGCAGTTACTTCCGCAGCCAATGCCTCGCTATTCCTTATGCGCATGGGCGCATGCTGAATAGGATTGTCAGGTATCAACAAAAAAGGAAACCCACGTCATGAATGAAACAACAGACACAACCGAACGCCCGACCTCAATAACAGTCATCTGCGCAATTGGACTTATTGGCGCGCTAATGGCAGTGCCTTTGATTTTTTCACCGTTAGCGCAGCAAATCGGTTTTGGCTATCAATTATACATAGGCCTTTCATCCCTCATAGGACTCGTCTGTATGCTCGGGTTGTGGATGATGAGAAAATGGGCTGTTTATGCCTACATAGGTCTTGTAGCGCTTAACCAGATTGTTTTTCTCACGATGGGATTATGGAGTGCAATGGCACTGCTTGCGCCGGCAGTTGTTATTTTCTTTGCGTTCAAGCATGTTTCCGAAATGTCATGAGCAAGTAGGATAGGGTTAAACCGGCAATCGCAATATACCTCAAATCCTTGACGGGGTTTTATAGTTCCCACGCTCCGGCGCGGGAATGCAGTAGTAGACGCTCCAGCGTCCCGGAACTTTGCGCGGGTCGAGGCGTTTTCTGCTGGCGGTATTTCGCAACGGCTGGAGCGTGGGAACTATGTAAAACAATAATGGAACAACCAAAATAATAGATAGTAGCCTGGACGAAGTTTGCGGAACTTAGGATTACGCTTTCTGCCGCTTTCAACATATCAACGTTTTTAGGTTTTTGTACCTATTGTCATAATTAATAACAACTCTAAAATCCACTCAACGGCATTTTTTTATGCTCGATTCTAATGGGGAGGTTGGTATGCTTGCAAAAGCTATTCCCTAGTCCTTAATAACTACAAGAACATTGCCCGTATCAGCTCAATGCGAACCGCCGCCATAAGCCGCTATATTGTTTAAATTTCAGGTGGCTGTCTTCTAAGCAGATCGTTAGGCTTCTCAACACTTAGGAGTATACGCAATGAAGAAACTATCCCTTGTTCAGATTGCCTGCTTTTCGATATTGGAATTGTTGACTGTACCGGCAAATGCCGACCCATGTTATACGGAAATAAATAATGTTTGGACGCAGTTATCAAATGATACGCTTGAATCCTGTATTCGTGCTTTAAGGGCTGCAAAAGCCAACGGAAGCTCCACGGGCGCTGGGCGATGGGGCACTCACTCAGTAGTGGTTGAAATAAATGGGAATGCTTACGTGGATGGTCAGTATGTGGGTGTTGCACCTAATTCCCAGAAGGAAAGTACCGTTGCGCCTTTTAACAGATGGGAAGGGCAAGAGCAAAGCAACTGGAATTATTATCGCTATAATCAGCCAAAGTAAGACCTTTACCGCGAACGATGGGCTTGCTTAATGTTTTTGCGATGCCCGAGCTAAGCGTCTACACTTAACCAAAGCAAAATATTTCGGACAGAGTAATATGCTCCGTCCGGCGGTGGCTTTAATACGGCGGGATTTTGGTTTTTTCCACCGCTCGCTGCCGCATCCTAAAATGTCGGGCAACGAAAAGCTGTCGCCTAAAGCGCCTACTGTTGGTGTCCAACCTACACGACTGTTATATCTATGCTTAACTTCTACACCGAACTGAAACCTTTCACCGATTTTATTGATTTCACATGTCCTGAGCTTTATCGGCAAGCCCCCAGCGATTGGCTAGTGGTAATCACCGATGTGCGCGGTTCGACTGACGCCATCAAGGCCGGTCATTACAAATGTGTCAATATGGCGGGCGCGACGACCATAGTCGCATTAGCCAATGTTTTGGGTACTACCGATTTTCCGTTTGTGTTCGGTGGCGATGGCGCCACTGCATTGGTGCCATGTGAACGACGAGCCGAGATTGAGCGCGTGCTCAGCGCTGCTCGCGCCCATGCCAACGAGGCGTTCGGGCTCAAGCTTGTCACTGGATTGATTGAGCATAGCGAATTCATTGCGGCAGGGACTCCGATCAGCGTTGCCCGATTTCTTTTGCCAGGGGGACCTTCAATCGCCTTTTTTAGCGGCGAAGGACTCTCATCTGCAGAAAAGTGGGTCAAGTCCGGGCGCGGCGTTATCGCCGAGCATGCGCACCACGATGAGACCGATGCAATCAAAGGGCTTTCATGCCGCTGGGCGCCGCTAAAGAGCGCACGCGGCGCTATGCTGTCGATTCTCGTGCGTCCGTGCGAGAAGGGCGAACAGGCACTGGCAACGCTTCATCGGCTGCTTGCCGAGATTGAGACGATAGTCGATCTCGAAGCGCCCGAGGCCAATCCGATCAAGATACGCCAGCTTAGTGCCGAACGCATCTGGCGTGCGGCACGGGCTGAGGCGCGTATTCAAGGCCAACATCATTTTTTTCTCGCCATTTGCAAAATCGCTGCTGAAATGATTCTGGTACGTATCCTTTGTATACTGAAATTCAAGTTTGCGAATACCGATACCTCCAGATATATCGATTCGTTGCCGGCTCATTCCGATTTCAGGAAATTTGATGAAACACTACGTATGGTCATTGACTGTTCACCTGAGATGCAAACGGCTATACGCGCTTTACTCGAACGCGAGCGTGCAGCCGGAACGATTTACTTCGGGTTGCATGCTTCACCCACCGCGCTAATGACTTGTTTTCTGCGGCGACTTGAAGACGGGGGACACGTGCACTTCGTCGACGGCAACGATGGCGGCTATGCGATGGCCGCTGTAGAACTTAAGGCGCAGATTGCAGGCAAATTCTGATTTGTCTACGAGACGCGGATTAGCATGTCGACCGCATTGGGCCGCAAGGTCGATATAGTCATCGGTTTATCTTCATTGCTGCGGTACTGGAGAGTATCGAATATACCGAAGGTTACGATTTAACTGGATTTTTGGCTGATAGCAAAACGCACGCAATCTGGAAATCATCGATCAGCGCTTAAAGATTTCGGCATTGAAACTTTGTCGGCGGAACAGTCCACTATTCAAGATTTATCGTCGATAACATTTGCTGATATTGACGCATGGAGAATTTGAAGTGCGTCTCCAGCAATGCCTGCTCGTCAGGCGAGGCCGAACTCATGAGTTCTTGGACAAGCGCGCACATGCGTTGGACACGAAGGTCACTGCTGGGCGTGACATCATAAGCGCCGAGGGGTTCACTCGTTTGGCTCAACAGCATTGATCCCGATCCTGACAACAGCCAGTCGATTGAAACTCCATATTTGACGTGTAACTCTCGCAATAACTGCGCACCAATCGGCGTATCGTTCCAAATAAAATTAGTAATTGTCCGTTCTGATATTTTTGTTTTACTTGCAATATCAGCGGCTTTTAAACCAAGTGCATCCATAACCAGAAGAAGTCTCGTAATTTCAGGAGTTTTATTTTTTGATCTCCCTATTTTACGTGTTATTGTATTCATAAAGTTTCTTTTGATTCACAAGTTTTCTTTTGACTCATAAGTTTTCTTTTATTATACAAGGAATCACCATGCAGATAGAATCAATCTCGGCAGGAAATAAAAAGATCGTGATGAATTTGCGCCACAGTGTTGAAGTTAAGGCTTTTGTTGATGCAAAAGCTGCTGAAAACAACCTGCTACCAAGTACCATGTACCGCAATATTTTCAATGCTGGGCTTAAAGCCATGTACAACTTAGATATACGAAATAATCAAATCGTTCAGGAATAACTAATCGTCTCGCTAGCTGATTGCTGGCCCCTTGATAAAAGTTTTTTTGTATTATCGTCAACAACTTAATGCGTTAAAATACGTGGCAGTACTAAAAATGCAGATAATTAATATTAGGTTGCTGTTTACTGATCAAGAGGCCAAATCTCAGGTATATGTGCGAAGGATTTCTGCGCCGAAATTTCCGGGCGACTGTTCAGGATTCCCAAGACCGCCACCGAAGAGATAAAGAATATTTCCCGCAAACTCACTGCGCACGACTCCAGCGAAATCGTGTTGAGCCTACAAAATGGGATTATAGAAATAACTCTGGTCAATGCGATCGTGTTAACTATAGCGCTGTTCCCGCAAAGCGTTGCCAGACTCCACAGCACCATGCATCAGTCGTTCGGCTGATGCACATTCAACGTCAATAGAGGATAGAATCATGTCGGATCAATCTGGAGTAATTAAAAAAATGGCCCAAATATTGGGTGCGATTGAAATTTATATTTATAAAAACAATGATCATTTATCCAAGCAGCGCAGCCGTTTTATAGATCTATGCACGATTGGGTTAGCCGAATTTGAAGACGATTTTTTCACCTATGACCAACTTAAGAATTTGGTCGTTAATATGGTTAACCAGTGCGAATCCTCGTCCGCCATCAAATGGCGCATTGATGTAGATAACTGTACTGCCGATCAAGTGGCGGTTATTTGCCAGCTCAGCCAAAAGCGGTTTGCAATGCCATTAAGTTTGTTTATGGCATCAGCCCTGATGGGTAGTACAACGCGAAATCCATTGCATAGATGATTGATTAGGACGGGTTTTAGTGTGCACCAACTTAAGCTAATCATGACGGTTTTTTCATAAATACTGGAGTCTAAAAATATGTTTTTGGACGACTCATTACTGTTTGTCGTATAACAAAAATACACGCTTTGCTTGTCCGTTGGCAATATGTACTATAGATTGTAGGCAAAGCCTTTTAGACGTGAAGTTTAAGTTTTTTCTTGGTGATGAGTAAAAATGCGTAACTATTTGGATGTTCTTTCATAGAAATCACCTAAGTTGATATGTATGGGGTTGCGGCTACCGTCTCTAACCATCCGAGCTGAGCAAATTGGCGCGATCAGTCGGGTAAGTCGAGTATGCTTTTTTATGCCCGATATTCCTGTGGTTAGATATAACGACTGATTTTTTAAGATAATTACATTCGGTGATGAATCCACTTACATCATTTATCTATAACAACGCAATTAATTCAAGCGCCCGGTCAATCTCCTCAAACGTATTATAAAAATGCGGAGAAAACCGTATGCCGCCGCCACGCAAGGCGCAAACCACGCCGTTTTCCTGCAAATGTTGATATAACGCTTCGTTTGCAACCGTCCGGTGTTTGAAGGTCACAATGCCGGATTTCAGTCGACTATGCTGCCCCGACAATAAAACCAACTGCCCGTTTTTATCAATCGCATCGTTTAAATAATCGGATTTCCCTAAAACCTGCGCTTCGACAGTTGCCATGCCTGTTTCCAGCAACAAAGACAAGCTGGCGGAAAATGCATGGATGCCCAGCATATTAGGGCTGCCGCATTCAAAACGACGGGCAGTGGGATGAACTTCCCACGGTTTGTTTTCATAATTATGGATGTCTTTCATCATGTGCCAGCCGTACTGAGTCAGCTTTAGTTTGTCTCTGGCTTCGGGCGTAGTGTAAAAAACGCCCAAGCCTTCAGGCCCGAACATCCATTTATGACCGTCGGCCATCACAAAATCCGCTTGATAGGCCTGTACATCAAACTGCACCGCGCCGAGACTCTGGATCGCATCAATGCAAAACAATATGCCGCGCTGCGTGCAGAATTCGCCGATTCTTTCCAAATCCATACGCAGACCCGAGGCGAATTGTATGGAGCTAATGGTTAATAAACGCGTGTTGATATCGACCAGAGCAAATAACGCATCCTCGGGTGTATCGGCGCTGTTTAGATCGGCTTGACGAAATTCCACACCCTGATCGGCCAATGATTCCCATGGCAGTCTGTTGGAAGGGAATTCCTCATTGCTGGACACAATGTTGTCGCCGGGCTGCCACGTTAAACCGTAGGCGACAAAAGACAAGGCTTCCGAGGTATTTTTAACCAGCCCAATATCGTCAGAGGAAGGAGCATTTAATAAAACCTGCAATTGGCTGCGCAATTCGGCTTCCTTATTTAGCCAGTCCGGATAAAAGTGCGAACCGTAGCGGGTGTTTTGCTCTGCAAACTTGATTACCGCCTCACCGGTTCTTTTAGGCCAGGGGCCTACGGCGGCATGGTTAAGATAGATCAATTCGTCGGTTAGGGGGAATTCAGGGTGTTTCATAGTATCTATCAGTAGGGAAGTTACTTAACACATACGCAGCTAAAATCAGTTTTGGTACGGCTATACAAAAATAGCTCCCATGCGCCGCAGGGAGCTATGCATTTCGCGGCTTAAGTTTGAAAGATTTGCGGATTATTTTTCTATTTTAATCGCCAGGAACACCGGGCTGCCCTGACGTTGTATCAATACAGCGATTGTTTTTCCGGTCGGGAGGTTTTTAACGGTTTTTTCAAAATCGGCCGCATCGCGAATAACGTTGTTCTGAATCCGTAAAATTACGTCGCCACGCTGAATACCGGCATCTTTGGCGGCACCTTTGCCCACATCCTGTACTAACACGCCATTTTTTGCAACTTGCAACGTTTCTCTTTGCAAGTCCGTTAAATCAATGACATTGATGCCCAGCCGGTTATGAGGCGTTTTTGGTGGCGCCGCTTTAGCTTCCGCCAACTTATCAACTTCATCGGGCAACAGTCCTACTTTAAAGTCGATGTTTTTGGTCTCACCTTGTCTGATGATTTTTAATGTGGCTTTGCTATTAATCGCTGTTATGCCTACCATGGGCGGCAAGTCACCCGAAGCTTCAATCGGCTGTCCATTAAATTCGGTAACAATGTCGCCTATCTGCAATCCGGCTTTTTCGGCAGGACTGTCGGGCAGCACTTTGGAAACCAATGCTCCTTGCGGTCTTTTCATGCCGAATGATTCCGCCAGTTCCCGCGTCACATCCTGTATCTGCACGCCTAGCCAGCCGTGCGCCGCTTTACCGGTGGCTTTTATTTGATCGACGACATTCATCACCACATCCATCGGTATGGCGAATGAAAGCCCCATAAACCCACCGGTACGGCTGTAGATCTGCGAGTTTATGCCAACGACTTTGCCTTCCATGTTAAATAACGGTCCGCCCGAATTGCCGGGGTTTATCGCGACGTCTGTCTGTATAAACGGTACGTAATTCCCACCGGGCAAGCTGCGCCCTTTGGCGCTGACTATGCCGGCTGTTACGGATTGCTCGAACCCAAAAGGCGATCCAATTGCCAATACCCACTCGCCGACCTGTAGCTTGTTCGGCTCGCCAATGGTAACGGCGGGCAAATTTTTGGCATCGACCTTTAATAGCGCAACATCGGTACGCGTATCGTAGCCGATCACTTTAGCTATCAGTTCTCGGCGATCGGATAATTTGACTACGATTTCATCGGCATCTTTTACCACATGACTATTGGTTAACACGTAACCATCCGGGGAAATAATAAAACCCGAGCCCAATGATGTGGTATCTCTTGGAACATACCCGCCGCCCTGTTCCTCTAAGAAGCGCCTAAAAAACTCTTCCAATTCCGGAGGCATTCCTTCCGGTAGCTGCGGTTGTTCGGGGGCGTTTTCAGCCTCAGGCGGCGCTTTTTGCGTGGTGCTGACGTTGACCACAGCAACGCCGTTGGTCTTTACCATTTCGGTAAAATCCGGCAATTGAGCTAATACGTTTTGATTAAACAAAACGATCAGAAAAAAGCACCATTTAACTTTCTTGAACATAAAAACCTCCATTTAAAGTTGTTTATGAAATAACTTATGTAAAAATAACAATCCAAATAATAGATATAGCTTTTGAGAAAAGTTCCGCCCTATTTCTAAGGCTGTACACTCGTTGGTCTTGATAGTAACAGAGTCAAAATATATCTGGATAGCTATATAAAAAAAATTGCTATCATACTAAAAAGCTATATTATCCATTAACGGCAACTAAGCGTGTTAATACTATAAACTTTCTTTCATTTGTCCTGCTCACTATCTTTACCTAATGCCTTGTCCCCAAAATTACGATGTCCTCATTATTGGCAGCGGCGGCGCGGGCTTAAGCTTGGCGCTTAAGCTGGCGGATCATTCAATGCGTATTGCCGTCCTGTCGAAATTCGCTTTGACTGCTGGCAGCACTTATTATGCGCAAGGCGGTATATCAGCTGTTTTCGGCGCCGATGATTCTATCGAGTCGCATATTGAAGATACGCTGGATGCTGGTGCAGGGCTTTGTGATCCCGAAATTGTTAGACTGACCGTGACGCACGGCAAAAGCTCGATAGATTGGCTGAGGAAACAGGGTGTGGTTTTTACCGAGGAGCAGACGGAATCCGGGGAAACAAAGCTGCATTTAAACAAGGAAGGCGGACATTCTCATCGCCGCATCGTGCATACCGCCGATGCAACAGGCAAGGCGGTGTCTCTGTCATTGATCGAACGGGCTCAGGAACACGCCAATATCGAACTGTTCGAACACCATAATGTGGTGGAGTTAATTACCAGCCCCAGGGGCGCGGAAAAACGGATTTTGGGCGCTTATGTTCTGGACTCAAAACAGCAGCAGGTCAAGACGATAGCGGCTCGCGTCGTAGTTCTGGCAACCGGCGGCGCAAGCAAGGCTTATCTTTACAGCACCAACCCGCAAAGCGCAACCGGCGATGGCATAGCCTTGGCTTGGCGCGCTGGTTGTCGCGTCAGTAATATGGAATTCATGCAATTTCATCCGACATGTCTTTATCATCCGCATGCACAGTCATTTTTGATCAGTGAAGCGGTAAGAGGCGAGGGCGGCAAGTTGATCTTGCCGGACGGTTCACCTTTTATGCATCATTTCGATTCGAGAGAGGAATTGGCGCCTCGGGATATTGTGGCCCGCGCTATCGATCATGAAATGAAAAAGCGAGGCATGGACTGTGTTTATCTCGATATTAGCCACAAACCGGAACAGTTTATACGCGAGCACTTTCCGACGATTTACCAGCAATGTCTTGAGTTTGATATAGACATCACCAAGCAGCCTATTCCTGTCGTTCCGGCTGCACATTACACTTGCGGCGGCGTGTTAACCGACAGCTATGCCCGCACTGACATCGCCAATCTCTATGCGATAGGCGAGGTTGCCTGTACCGGGTTGCACGGCGCCAATCGCATGGCCAGCAACTCGTTATTGGAATGTCTGGTGTTTGCTGAACGGGCCAGCGAGGATATTTTGCAGAAATTGCCCGGCATTTTACCGCCACCGGAAATCCCGGATTGGGATGAATCGCAAGTCAGTGATTCCGATGAAGAAGTGGTTGTTTCACATAACTGGGATGAATTGCGCCGCTTTATGTGGGACTATGTCGGTATCGTCAGAACCGACAAGCGCTTAAGCCGGGCAATGAATCGTGTGGAGTTGCTTAAAAAGGAAATCGCTGAATATTACAGTAATTTCCGTGTTACCAGCGATTTACTGGAACTGCGCAATCTGGTTATTGCCTCCGAGCTAATCATCCGTTGCGCCCAGCAACGTAAGGAAAGCCGTGGTCTACATTATACGCTCGACTATCCTGAAACCGATAACAGCAAACTTGCGCAAAATACTATTCTGACCCCGTGCCCGATTGACCGCCATTGATACGCTAAGGGATTAACAGCGGTTTGATAGCCTGGGCCGCTTGTTCGCAGTCTATAGCTGATTGCTCGACGCGTCGGCTCAAAAAAAGTCCGATGCTTAAACCATCAATATCACGAGAAGCATACTCGTTAAGATCGGCGCACACCTGTTGCATATGTTGCTCTGCCTGCATTAGGGCATCCGGTCTTTCAACCTCATTGTTTTCCAGCAGCATCATCACTTCGCTGGTCATCCGGTTTTGCAAACGGAACACTTCTTCTACGTGATGAGCGAACTCTTCACGTGATTGATTGTTTGCGCCATATCCGCCAAAAAAAGGCACGGCACAGCCAGATATTAACGAAGCAATAGCGAGCGTTGTTAAGCTTCTAAGAATAACCAAACCCTTATTACAATCTGTCATTTGATTTTTTAACCACACATACAAGTCTCATCAATTAGTCTCAATATACTATAAATTCATCTTGGTTGAGTACGAAAACAACAATTTTTACCTGATGTTTTTTCATTTTGCAGCAATAAAACACCTTATTATTCCCCTTGTTTTTTTGTATTACTCGCCCATTCTAGGTGTATACTTCATTATCCCTTATCCATAAAAAATTCAACAATACGGTGTCAAACTGATGACTGAAAAGACAGCAAGCAAATACCTGTTAAACCTTGAAAAACACTTCGCCGCTGACAATCCTGTATTACTGAAAGCTTCAAAAGTCTTTCAGGAACTCGATCAAATTGAATACGATCTGGGGCTCATTGAAATGGATGAAACGACCGCTAGTAAAAATTCATGGTGGCCAGTAATTAGCTTGATTGGCGGCAACTCAACGGCCAAATCCAAATTTATTAATAATTATCTGGGTTCCGATAATCTGTTTTCCGGCATTCAAACATCCAGTCATAAATTTACGGTTTTGCTGCATAACAATCAGTCCAACCCGACAACTTTGCCCGGCACTGCGCTGGACGTAGATCACCGATTTCCATTCTATCAAATTAGCCGCAAAATCGAGCAACAGCAAGAAGGCGAAGGTGAGCGCATTAATTCTTATCTGGAATTGAAAACGCTTAATAGCGACCGGCTGAAAAGTAAGCTTTTTATCGATGCGCCGAACATCAGTGCAGCACCGTCCAATCCGGTCATGTCGATGTTGGTAAAACATACCATTGAAAATTCCGATCTGGTTTTAATTTTTACCGATATTTTTGATTCCACATCGCCCTTGGTCGATGAAGTAATAGAGAACATTAAGCTCCACCAGGACTCCAATAGATTTGTTTATTTGATAGATAGACCGGCAACTATGTTGAGTTCGACTACAAACAGCGAGATCATATCTTCATGGCAAAGAAAGCTTGCAGGATTGGGATTAAACACCGGTCAGTTTATTGTTTTGTCTAGTCAGGAAGACGGCATTAGTCCTCAAAACCCTGCCGACTTTGCCGCGGTAGACCAGCGCATAGCCAATGTAGGGTATGACCGTACTTATCGCGTGTTGAACACACTCGAGAAAAATGTCCGTGAAATTAATAATGTGGTGATGCCTGAAGTTAAAAAAGCTATTGTGCAATGGAAAGATCGGTCAACCTTTTCCAGTCTGATTGTCCTGGGATTTATTGCTACTATTGCCATCTTTGCGGAAATACAAACCGGTATTCTGGAGTTCTTGATAGACCCTGTTATTGGGCCTGCAATAATCATTGCATTATTACTGATCATGATGCCGCTACATATTCTTTTCAGCAAGCTTCAGGCGAAATTAATTATCAGCCAACTTAATGCCCGGCAAAAAGAACTCCATTTAATGGAGAATTTAGCCGGTATTTTCGAAAAAAGCCTGACTTTCAGCCGCATGATGCTTCCGATTTCCGAGCCCGTTGGCTGGAATAAAAAAACAAAGCTTCGTTTGGCTCAGATATCCAGTAAAACCAAAGAACTGGTTCAGTTATTGAATGATAATTTCAGCACCTATGATGGACTATCCTTAACCGGTCATTCGGATTCACCGGATTTTAAATAGTATCCACATGTCCACGGAGGGGAGCTTGCGCCCTGGCGGCTTAAACAGTTTGTAAAAAACTTAGGTAACTATGGATGCTTTAAAACAATACTTGCCGTTATGCTGGTTAAGAAATAACCCGCTTGATTTGCCGAGGTCAGTCGATTTTTTTAAACAAAATCTGCTGTTCTATTTTGTTGCTGAGTATTTTATGCAAGCCAACATGACCGACGACCCGTTGGAATCGTTTACGGAAGTCAGTATAGAAACATTGTTAACGCTTATATTTATAGGCGTGATGCTGTTCTTTAACAGGACGTTATACGCTTATGTACAAGTGACGACAGCGATTATATTCTGCGCCAATATAATCGGCCTGTTCGTCATACCAGTGTTGATTTGGCTAACTATGAGTGAAGAGCCTTTAAGCTATTATTTGTTAGGCCTGCTTTTATTTTGGGATTATGCTGTGGTAACTCATATTATCAAGCAAGTTCTATCCATTAATATTATTGCCAGTTTGGTATTGTCTTTGTTCTATTTTATAGCCACTTATTTTGGCGCCTTTGCGCTGGGTCAGTTACTGTAACTGACCAAAAGCCTCCACTTCTTATCTACAATCCCTGTAGATTAAAGGGCAGATCAGCATTAAGTTTACTTGAGTCGGATATGCTGGAGCATTACTGGCATCACAAGGAGATTCGTGAAATACCGACTGCCTTACGCAATTCCTTCATAAACGGTATGCTCACAGAACGTGCTTTTTGTGCTCCGTCCTGCAACTGCTCTTCGATATGTTCCGGCGCTTGCATCAATGCTTCATAACGTTCCCTTGCCGGAACTATATGTTCATTAATATGCTCAAAAAGCACCTGTTTCATTTCACCCCAGGCAATGCCGTCTGCATAACGTTGCCGTATTTCAGCGACTTCCGCTTGGGTGGCAAAGGCCTGATAGATGCTGAACAACGTGCAACCTTCTGGGTCTTTGGGTTCTCCCGGTTCCAGCGAATTAGTTTTAATCTTGTTAATAAGTTTTCTTAGTTTCTTTTCAGGTTCGAATAACGGGATAGTATTGTTATAACTTTTGCTCATCTTGCGTCCGTCCAGGCCTGCCAATGTTGAGGCATGCTCTTCAACGACAGCCTCCGGCAGCACGAAATGTTCGCCGTAAATGTGATTGAAACGCCCGGCAATATCTCTGGCCATCTCAATATGCTGAATCTGATCCTTGCCTACAGGGACTTTATTGGCATTAAACATCAGCATGTCGGCTGCCATTAATATCGGGTAGCTGAACAAGCCCATAGTAATGCCTTTATCCGCATCGTTTTCGCCGCTCTGTTCATTTTCTGCAACTGCCGCTTTATAGGCGTGCGCTCTGTTCATCAGGCCTTTTGCTGCGACACAAGTCAACATCCAGGAGAGTTCCAGGATTTCCGGTACATCCGATTGCCGATAGAAAACCGCGTTCGACGTGTCCAGCCCTAAAGCCAGCCAAGTTGCGGCAATTTCAAGGCTGGATTGCCTGACTTTTTCCGGTTCCTGGCATTTAATCAGCGCATGATAATCGGCCAGAAAATAAAAGGGCGTAACATTCGCATCCTTACTCGCCGCAATGGCAGGCCTGATTGCACCGACATAATTACCCAAATGCGGCGTGCCTGTGGTTGTAATTCCAGTTAAAACTATTGCTTTATTCATCAAGTAATACTCAAGAGTCTGATTGTGTAAAGATCAAAATTGGCACCATATTACATAAATTCAGGCTAATATCCAGTGGAATAGCTTGGTTCGACTTATTTAAAAAGCGTAGAATCAATAGATGACGTTCTGTGATATCTTCAGCTATACGTTTTTGTACTGCTTATTTGTTGATCTATAATGCTAAATTAAAACGATAAATGGTAAGAGACATGAATGCCGAGCTTTTCAATAGTTAAATAAACATTTATAATGCGCGGTTCTTAGGGGCTATTGGCTCCTCCTTGCTTTACCATCTTTATAAGACAGAGGTGGAAGGCTTAACCCGAAAGGAAAAACCATGCGACATTATGAAATTGTCTTTTTAGTCCATCCTGATCAGAGCTCTCAGGTCCCAGCGATGATTGAACGTTATAAATCAACCATCGAAACAGCAGCCGGAAAAATCCATCGTTTGGAAGACTGGGGTCGAAGACACCTAGCTTATCCAATCAATAAGATTCATAAAGCGCATTATGTGCTGATGAATGTTGAATGCGATCAAGCCACCTTGGAAGAGTTAGAAAGCGGCTTCCGATTTAACGATGCCATCTTGCGTAGCATGACTTTATTGCAAAAAGCAGCTATCACAGGACCGTCCATCATTGCTACATCAACCGCCGAAGAAAATAAAGCGGCCGAATCAAAAGCCAAAGATGCGGCTGCAAGAGCAGCTGTGACAGACATTGATGATGAACTTGATTTAGATGATATCGACGAAGACTTTGATGCTGACGCACTCGCTTCTGAATAACACTTTTTAACACTTGGATTTACGAGAATTATTATGGCACGTAACATTAGACGCAAAAAATTCTGCCGATTCAGTGCAGAAGGTGGAACAGAGATCGACTATAAAGATCTGGACTTGTTGAGCGATTACATTACCGAAACCGGTAAAATTGTTCCTAGTCGCATTACAGGAACCAGCGCCAAGTATCAAAGACAATTAGGTGTTGCAATTAAACGCGCTCGTTTTATTGCCCTGTTGCCTTTCTGCGACGCTCATAAATAATACACTGGACCGATTTCGGTGGGCTTTTTAGCTGAGTACATTATGCGGGGGAGAATGCAAGCCATGATAGTGGCTTCTACTCTTGCAATGGTATCTCTGATTATGCCTCCAGTGAGCATAGTAAGTTCAGCTTCTGTTGCTCTTGTCACTTTAAGGCGGGGAGCTGTTGAAGGCTTAATCATTTTGGGAGCTTCAACTGCGATAGTGGGAGTGCTCGGGTTTTTCTTGTTAGGCAATTATCAGGTTGTATTGCTTTATGGGATGGGGCTGTGGGTTCCGGTTTGGCTGATTTCGATCATCTTAAGAGAGGGGCGGTATTTATCTCTAGCGGTTGAGATTGCAGTATTAATTGGTGTCTTGGGGGTTGTCGGTTGTTATCTTTATAATGCCGAGTTGGCAACGATGTGGAAGAATATTCTTTCGCAGATGTTGCCTGCGAATGCTCCCATTGAAGATATGCAGCATACACTGGATGTGCTTTCCCATTACATGACAGGAATAGTTGCGGCCGCATCGGTATTTGGCCTGCTATTTGGTCTGTTTTTGGGGCGGTGGTGGCAGTCTTTACTCTATAACCCTGGCGGATTTAGACAAGAGTTTTTGTCATTAAATACGCACCCAAGGTTAGCAGTAGGCAGTATCGTGGTGGTAATAATTGCATCATTAAGTTCTGGTGTGGTTTCTGAGATTTCATGGAATATCGCTATTTTGCTGTTTGTGCTGTATACCTGTATTGGAACGGCGGTGTTGCATACTGTCTTCGCCTCAATGAAGTTGGGCCGATATATGGTCCCGATGTTCTATGTGACATTGTTTTTGATACCCCATGCCATGCTGCCTGTCGCTTTAATTGGACTGAGTGATACATGGATGAACTTACGAAATAAAATTTCGAATCAACAGACGCCTTGATGGCGTAAAAATAGCCGGATAAAATCCGATAATGAGGTAATAAAAGATGGAAGTTATTCTTCTTGAAAAGGTAGCAAACTTGGGTAATCTGGGTGACAAAGTTGTCATCAAATCAGGTTATGGCAGAAACTATCTTGTTCCATACGGTAAAGCCGTTGCTGCAACGCCTAGCAAAATTGCTGAATTTGAAGCGCGTCGCGCAGAGCTTGAGAAAGCGGCTGCTGAAAAACTGAGTGCGGCTCAAGCACGTGCAAATGCATTGGGCAAGCTTCAGGTTGTCATCACTCATAAAGCTGGCGATGAAGGTAAATTGTTCGGCTCAGTCGGTACGCAGACTATCGCTGATGCGATTACTGGAGCGGGTGTGGCGGTTGAAAAACATGAAATCCGTTTGCCTCAGGGTGTTATTCGTCAGATCGGTGAATACCAGATCGACATTGTCTGTCATACCGATGTTGTCGTAAAAATGCCTATTAAAATTGCAGCTGAAGCATAATATTTAAAGGTCGATACAAAAAGATAAAAGGTTGTAGGGTTTTGTATCTCCTGCAATCTTGAGTCTTTTTTTCTATGCGAGTCTTTTATTCCTGTCTTTTTTATCTCTTAATTCCCTTCATATTGGTTCGCCTGATCTGGCGAAGTATCAAAGCACCCGCATACCGATATAGATGGAACGAACGGTTTGCTTTTTATAATAAAGAGTTTCCTCGGAATGTCGTTTGGTTTCACGCGGTTTCCGTGGGCGAAGCTGAGGCTTTATTTCCGCTAGCCAAGCAAATGCTACAGCATCATCCTGATGCCAAATTATTAATTACGACCACAACACCCACAGGCTCTGCCCGAGTTAAAGCAGTGATGCAGGAAAGCGTGGAGCATGTTTACCTGCCGTATGACATCCCTGATGCGGTCAACCGGTTTATGCGGTGTTTTGAGCCGAGAATAGCCGTCATCATGGAAACCGAAATTTGGCCTAATCTTTTTGCCTATTGCGGCAAAAATAAGGTTCCTTTATACATTATCAATGCCCGCTTATCTGAGAAATCGGCAAACGGTTATCAGAAAATCCCCCTTCTTATTTCCCCGGCTTTAACCTGCGTCAAACTGATTGCAGCGCAAACTCAGGATGATGCCAAGCGGTTTATCGCTATTGGTGCCAAACACGAAAAGGTCAGAATGTTGGGTAATATAAAGTTTGATGTTGAGGTTTCAAATGAAATTATTGAGCAAGGCTCGCGGTTAAAAGCCGATTTATTTGGCGACAGGTTTGTCTGGTTAATTGCCAGTACCCATAAAAATGAAGAGATGATATTTCTTGAAATATACAAAGAAATTAAGCAGAAGATCCCTGAATTATTGCTGGTTATTGTGCCAAGGCATCCTGAACGTTTTGGCGAAGTAAAAAAGTTGTGTGAGCAGTATCAGCAGACTCTGGTAACGCGCACATCCGGCGAAATTTGCCGGCAGGATACCGACATTTATCTGGTCGATACCATGGGTGAGTTAAAAAAGTTTTATGCCGCTTCTGATGCAGCGTTTGTCGGCGGCAGCATGGTACCTGTTGGTGGGCACAATATTCTTGAGGCAGCAGCAGTTGGAACTCCGGTTTTGTTTGGCCCGTATATGGCGAATTTTAAGGAAATAGCTGAAGGCGTCCTACAGCAGGATGCTGCAATACAATGCCGAAATAAAAACGAAATAATCAGTGCGATTGTCGCTTTATATTTAGACCCTGCAAATAGGCAATTGTTAGCTGAAAAGGGCAAGGCGTTTGTTCGACAAAATCAAGGCGCTATTACTAGAGTTTTTAAATGTCTTGATCAAGACATTTGATTATCCGTTGATGCGCTATGCTATGTCGGTGTAAAGGTTTTGTGCGTTGGCCTTAGGGTTAATTTCTTCATAAAATCTCTCGGAAATTACCGTTCAAAAAATAATTCTTTACTGGTAATAGAAATCGATTTGATTAATGAGGTGTTGCAATGCCGTATCAAGCCGATATGAAGCCCGCTTTATTTCGCAGCCAACGCGGTTTATTTGTTTAGTGTGCTTGTAGGGAATAGTTATATTGTTGACTATTTCGAAGCAGGCAAGATGTACGCTTTTATCGGGTAGGACGATATTGCAGTCTGTGTGTAGTCCACCGATAGCTGAAAAATACTGATCTTCAGTTGGATCAAGATAGGATAGGCCGGTAACGCTAATATCAGCTATATTAAAACAGTCGGCTTGATTTTTATACTGTACTTTAACGGGAATATTGATGGGTACTTTCACCCGGCGAGCATTTCTTCGTTGTATCCATTCCATGCTTTTGGGAAGATGAGTCATTAAAGTGAATGAGCCATCTGTATAATATCCGCTTAATCCGCTTAATATAAAACTAACGGCTATGCCTTCAAGATTGGTAAACACTTCCAGCGCATTTTGCTTAAGCAGATCTTTATTAAATCGTTCGTTTTGGAAGCCGTCCAAAAAAACATGGTTTTTTTCGATATGGGTGATCGTCGTTAAGAGTGTGCTTGTTGCAAATTTTCCAGGAACTTTAATAGCCAACAGGGCGTTTTTATTAAATAGGTGATTTAGCTTTTTCCTTATCTCTTCCTGATTGACAATAGTGTAGTTATTACACGTATTGTCGATAATTGCGGGTTCAGAAGCGTATTTGCGGTGCCGTGTCTCTTGATTGGATTGAAATGTTAGCATTGTGTATGTGCCTGATGAAATGTATTAGGTATAACTATTGAGCAATAAATTTGCCATAATAAAATCTAATAATTGTTTCAGTTGCTTATGTATTTTTCATTTTTATTTGGATGTTATAAGGACTCGTTTTGCAAGTGGCTTGACTATAGCAGCATAAAGTTATGTTAATAATATCGATAAAAAAGGCAGGTTGGTGTTGATATTTTGACGGATAACAATATGTGATTCGAGTGCAGTTGCGGGCGGATATGCCCGGCAAAAAAAACCTCCCAATACTTTTTTAATAGCAGGGGAGGTATTAAATAAGCAGCATATCATTATTGGGACTGCTTATAGTTCGACACTAGGAGGTAAGCTGACCATCTTGAGTTTGGCTGTTTAATGCCACAAGTTGCTTTAAACGTTTAAATAATAAACAGTCGCCCAATGTTTATCTGTGCGTTATCGCACAAAATTCAATATCTTAAGTATGTGGTCGATTAGTTTTGCCATGCAAGTTTTGTAATACGAGTTTAAGTGTCTATATTTGCATCCTCATGTATTAATTATTCAATATCTAAGTGGAGTTTTCCAGTTCTTAAGTTTTGTTTGGTTAATGTTGGTGGGTTTCTTTGTGCGATAATAATATTTTTTAGTGTGAATAAGCGCCTCCAATAATTAAAGTTAAAGAATTTGTTATTGGCGTAATGCAGCAAAAAGTCCCTGTTTTCAATATATCCACTCTTTTTCATAAGCTTTACTATAGACTTCACTATTGATGAGATACGTTACACCATGAATGAAATAAAAGATAAATCAATTCAAGTCTTTATTGACGAACTTGCCAGCAAGGCGCCTACTCCTGGTGGCGGTAGCGCGGCAGCGGTAATGGGTGCACAGGCTGCCGCTTTAATCAGCATGGTTTGTAATTTGACCATAGGCAAACCTAAATACGCTGAGGTCGAAGTTGAAATGCAGGAATTGTTGAAAAAATCAGAAGCGTTACGTGAAAAGTTGACTGGTATGATTAAAGCTGACGTTGACGTTTTTGATTGCCTAATGGTGACGTATGGCTTGCCAAAAGACTCCGATGAAGAAAAGGCTGAGCGTAGCGCGGCTATCCAGACTGTATTAAAAGAAGCCACTATTGTTCCTTTAATGTGTGCTCGCGCTTGTGCAGAAACTATTGCATTGAGCAGAATTGCAGCAGAAAAAGGTAATACAGGCGTAATCAGTGATGCTGGTGTTGCAGTAATGGCCGCTTACGGTGCTCTAAAAAGCGCTGCGTTAAATGTTTACATTAATGCGGGTGGGCTTAAAGACAGAGCTTTTGCAGATGCGAAACTGGTTGAGTTGGAGACAATTTTGAAAGGCGCTGACGTCGCTACAGAAGAGGTTTATCAAATCGTTAAATCCAAGCTATAAGCATTAAAAGTAAAAAACAATTTGCTATATTTAAGGGGTTGATTCGTAACTCATCGATTGGATATAAGCAGGGCTGGCTGTATTTTTTTGATAAACTTTTATAGGTGACGCAAAAAAAATATTGACGATATAAAGAAGCATCGTTATCATAAGCAGCTCTTCAGGTGGTTGAGAAGTTAAGCAAGCCATTAAAAGGAGATTGTCGGGGTATAGCGCAGTTTGGTAGCGCGCCTGCTTTGGGAGCAGGATGTCGGGAGTTCGAATCTCTCTACCCCGACCAGTTTAGCGCTTGTAGCTCAACCGGATAGAGCACCGGCCTTCTAAGCCGGGGGTCGCAGGTTCGAGTCCTGCCAAGCGCGCCATTTGCAGTACATCTCATTAACACCGCTACATTATGGTGAGCGTAGCTCAGTCGGTAGAGCCCCGGATTGTGATTCCGGTTGTCGTGGGTTCGAGCCCCATCGTTCACCCCATTTAATTATTTAAGTCAATAAGTTATATTGTTTTTGTGCCATAAAAATGGTGGCAAAGCAGCTACTCACCGGAAGATTCAACCGTCTTCAATTTCACATCATAGATTTTTAGCATTAACGCGTTTAAAGCCGCTCAGGATTTAGTACGCCAGCTTTGTGAAATCCGCACAAATGGCTTTCTGTCTCAAAGTCACGTTGATAGATTTTTGTAAATGAGTGATTGATCCTCCTTCGCGGTAGCTAAAACTGACAACCAGCGTGTTTTATATTATTGTTATTTTCAATATAACAATTTAATACTATAAAAATGCATATTAAGCTCAAGCTAAAATATCATTCCAGCAAGCAGAAGGTTATCAGTGCAAACCGTTTACGCAGCTAAAAAACATTATCAACATCTGTATTTCCAAGTCCTTACCGCCATTGGCATCGGCATTTTGCTCGGCTATTTCTACCCTGAAACCGGTGTTGCGATGAAGCCGCTCGGTGACGGCTTCATCAAACTGATTAAAATGATCATCGCACCTATCATCTTCTGTACCGTGGTAAATGGAATTGCAGGTATGCGGGAGCTGGACAAGGTCGGCCGTGTCGGCATTAAGGCGCTGCTCTATTTTGAAGTCGTGAGTACGCTGGCACTGGTTATCGGACTGCTTGTAGTGCATGTCATTCAACCTGGGGCTGGCATGAATGTCGATGCAAGCATGCTGGATACTAAAAGCCTTATGGCTTATACCGATACGGCAAAAACGCAAAACACGGTCGATTTCTTGCTAAATATCATCCCTGTCAGCGTAGTGGATGCCTTTGCCAAGGGCGATATATTGCAGGTATTGTTGTTTTCGTTGTTGTTTGGCTTTTCGCTGGCCGCGATGAAAGAGACGGGAGCGGAAGTGACTGTGTTCATCAGCAAGATTTCGCACGTATTGTTCGGCATAATAGAAACCATTATGAAATTGGCGCCGATTGGAGCCTTCGGTTCCATGGCGTTTACCATCGGCAAATACGGCGTTGCGTCGCTGGTGCCGTTGGCAAGTTTAATGGGCAGCTTTTATCTGACCTGTCTGCTGTTCATTTTTATCGTGCTCGGATTGATCGCCAGGTTTACTGGTTTCAGCATCATCAAATTTATCGTTTATATCAAGGACGAGCTGCTTATCGTGTTAGGCACTTCGTCCTCTGAATCGGTGCTGCCCCGAATCATGATCAAGCTGGAAAAAATGGGTTGTTCCAAGTCCGTTGTCGGTTTGGTTATTCCGACCGGCTATTCATTTAACCTTGACGGTACCTCAATTTATCTTGCGATGGCCGCTGTTTTTGTCGCTCAGGCGACCAATACTGCTCTGACAATGACGCAGGAGCTGACCTTGCTTGGCGTGCTGCTGCTCACCTCGAAAGGCGCTGCCGGCGTAACCGGGAGCGGTTTTATTACTCTTGCGGCAACACTCTCAGTTATTCCGGCCATTCCTGTCGCAGGGCTTGCGCTTATCTTGGGTATCGATCGCTTCATGTCCGAAGCCCGCGCGTTGACCAATCTTATCGGCAACGGAGTTGCCACCGTGGTTGCTGCAAAATGGGAAAATGAATTGGATATGCAAAAGCTTAATGATGCGTTCGACTATATTGATGTAGCAACAGTCGCCGTACCGCCCGATATTTCTGAATAGTTACGGCAACTAAATTACTTTGACTTATCTTACGTCAAGCGCAAATCACTTCACTATCGTTTAATGAACACACAGGCTGGGCCATGAGAATTTTACTGGTTTTATTGTTATGCTTGCCCGGCTGGGTTAACGCGGAAATTTATGAGTGGCAAGATGCGGATGGCAACAAGCATTTTTCCGATCATCCGGTTGCCGAAGCAAAAATAGTCGACATAAAACCGGGATATGATTTTTACAGGGTCAAGACGGTTTACGATGGCGATACCGTGGAGCTGGAGGACGGACGTAAAATCCGGTTTTTGGGCATCAATACGCCGGAAGTTCAGCATCGGGATAAGTTAGCCGATGTGGGCGGCGATGAGGCCAAACGTTGGTTGACCGATAAGCTGAAAAATACCCGCGTCCGACTGGAAATCGGGGCTGAAAAAACCGATAAATATGGTAGAACGTTGGCGCATTTATTCACCGAAAACAAAGAGCATATCAACTTGAAATTGGTTGAGTCCGGTCTGGCTTCTGTCAATATCTATCCATCCGAGTTGCTGTATGTCGATGAGCTGGTTAAGGCGCAGAATCAGGCGGAGCGAGCCAAACTCGGTATTTGGGGTCGGCCTGAATATGCTGCAATACCGGTCGGCAGCCTTACAGAAACAGGGCATCCGGGCTGGACGCGCCTGGTCGGTAAGGTGGTTAATATTCATCTTACCCGAAAGTCGATTTATCTGGAGTTTTCCGATGAATTCGAGGCGCGCATCGAGAGCAAATGGCTGGATTTATTTCCCGATGTTAATAGCTATTTGGGTAAAACCATCGAAGTGCGCGGTTGGCTGAACAGAAGGGCAGGGCATTTGTCGATGCTGATTCGTCATCCGAGTGCGATTAAGGAAAAGACTTAGCAGTTATTTTACTCACCACGAAGACACGAAGAAACAAAATTTCGTGTCCTTCGTGTCTCGGTAACTGCTCCATGCGTTGCTCTACCTCCTGCATCCATGCAGTCGTTCGTGGTGAATTCTTTTAAATTTTTATTTGACTAGCCAGTCCTATAAACTATCGCACTTTAACATTACCCGAGATTTAAATGACAGCTCCGCAAATTGGTTTTATTAGTTTGGGTTGCCCCAAAGCCCTGGTCGACAGCGAAAGAATTTTAACCAAGCTTCGTTCAGAGGGTTACACCGTTTCGCCGACTTACCAGGATGCCGACCTGGTCGTGGTGAATACCTGCGGTTTTATCGATGCGGCGGTGGAAGAATCGCTGGACAGCATCGGCGAGGCGCTGGCTCAAAACGGCAAGGTCATCGTTACCGGCTGCTTGGGTTCCAGGGAAGCCGAAATCAGGGAACGTCATCCGCAAGTTTTAAAAGTGACCGGCGCTCACGCCTTGGAAGAAGTCGTGGCGGCTGTGCATGAACATCTGCCGCCTCCTCATGACCCGTTTATCAGTCTGGTGCCGCCGCAAGGCATTAAGCTGACGCCACGGCATTATGCTTATTTGAAGATTTCCGAAGGCTGCAATCATCGTTGTACTTTTTGCATTATCCCTTCAATGCGCGGCGACTTGGTCAGCAGGCCGATTGATGATGTGATGCTGGAAGCCGAACGTCTAGCCAATGCCGGAGTAAAGGAATTGCTGGTGGTTTCGCAAGATACCAGCGCCTACGGACTGGATTTAAAGTATCAAAGCAGGGACTGGAAAGGCCGTTCGGTTAGAACCCGTTTTTATGAGTTAGCCGAGGCGCTGGGCGACTTGGGTATTTGGGTCAGGATGCATTACGTTTATCCGTATCCGCATGTCGATGAAGTGATCCCGTTAATGGCCGAGGGCAAAATCCTGCCTTACCTGGACATACCGTTTCAACACGCCAACAGCCGCATCCTAAAACTGATGAAACGTCCGGCGGCTAGCGAAAATAATCTGGAACGCGTTAAAGCATGGCGCGAAATCTGTCCCGATATTACCTTGCGCAGCACGTTTATCGTCGGCTTTCCCGGCGAGACCGAGCAGGAGTTTGAGCAGCTGCTGGATTTTTTGAGCGAAGCGCAAATGGATAGAGTCGGCTGCTTTGCTTATTCGCCGGTCAAAGGCGCGGTTGCCAATGATTTGCCCGATCAAATACCTGAAGAAGTCAAACAGGAACGCTTGGCCCGGTTCATGGCGCACCAGGCTGAAATCAGCGCCGAGCGTTTGCAGCAACGGGTTGGCAGAATCGAAACGGTGTTGATCGATGAAGTGGTCGAAGAGGGCGCGGTCGCCAGAAGTAAGGCCGATGCGCCGGAAATCGACGGGCAGGTATTTATCGATGGCGCGACGCATTTGAAAGTCGGCGATTTTGTCGATGTCGAACTCGAAGAAGCGGATGAATATGATTTGTGGGGACATTTGATTTAGGATTTGCTGGGTACTAATAATTTACCCGGCATCAGACCTTCCAGGTTTTAAAAACCTGGAAGGTCTATGTCTACCGTAGCTAGGCGCATTCCTGGGTCTATTAATCATTGAAAGGGTAAATTGCGAAACTCTAGCGGATGTTATAATATAACATTTGATTTCAGATAGACGTTTCTTGCAATGACCACACTCGCCGAAGCCAGCCTCAACCATCCCCATTCTTCAGAACACGATCACAAAAAATGTGTCAGCGAGGCTTTGGATACTGCCGAGCATTTGTGCGTGGTTCGCGGCGTACAATTAACTCCTATCCGTCACCAAGTGCTGGAACTGATCTGGGATAGCCATAAAGCCGTTAAGGCTTATGAGTTGTTAGACCGTATCAAACCCCTGCAAAATGCCGCAAAACCCGCGACAATTTACCGCGCACTGGATTTTTTGATGGAGCAAGGCTTGATTCACCGTGTGGAAAGCCTTAATGCTTTCGTCGGTTGCAGTAGCTCCGGTCATCAACATGAGCAGTTACTGTTAATCTGTAAGCACTGCAATGAAGTCGAGGAACGTCCCGCCACTGAAGTTATGCAAGCCCTGTCGCAAGAGTTCGATCAAGCGGGTTTTATCGTGCACAGCAAAGCAATAGAAGTTCACGGCATCTGCATTAAATGTGCAGCGCTTTACGACGATCAAGATTGACGCGCTGAGGATATATGGTCGGCAAACTTCCCTAAACCCGAAGTCATCGTTTCCTCGCCTAGCATCACTGCCATTAAATTAACCATTGTAGGAGCGGGCCGTGCCCGCGATGGAAGTGCTGCAACTTTGTATTATTGCGCGCAAATGTCGCGGGTGCGGCCCGCTCCTACTGTGTCATTGCGCTTAATTTATCCACCACCATTGCCGCCTGAATATTTTTTGAAAAGAAAATAACGATTGCAATATGTTATGTTATAACATAACATTTAATGCAAAATATCGCTTCACGTTTATTTACCGTCAGGATTTGTCGATGAGTTTAAGAACGTGGTTACCTTAAATTTCCCTATCTTTCATTGAATATCTTGGGCATCTGATGAACAAAAAAACCGCCATTTTTTTCTTACTATCAACGGCTGCGGCAGCACCGGCAGTCTATGCAGCCGAAGCAGCCAAAGAAGATATACAAGAATTAGAAGAGGTTGTCGTCACCGCGCCGTTACAGGACAAGGCCTCCGAGTCTGCCGTTCCGGTCATCGTTTTGAGTCATGAGGAATTGCGATTGAAAGTCGGCCACAGCATCGGCGAAACGCTGAAAAACGAACTGGGCATTACCAGTCAATCTTTCGGTCCGGGTGTCGGCACCCCAGTCATTCGCGGTCAAAGCGGGCCGCGTGTAAGAGTTTTGAATAATGGCATCGGCAGTAATGACGCTTCGGCGATAAGCCCAGATCATGCAACCAGCGTCGAGCCATTGCTGGCCGAGCGCGTCGAAGTATTGCGCGGTCCGGCCACTTTGCTCTATGGCAGCGGCGCGATTGGCGGCGTGGTTAATGTGATCGACAACCGGATTCCGGGCAAGCTGCCGGACAAATTGCTCGGAGGGGCGCTTGAGCAGCGTTTCGATTCCGTATCCGACGAAACGTCTACAGTAATGAAAATAGAAGGCGGCGAAAGTAACCTGGCCTACCACTTGGACGGCTTTTATCGTGACCGCAATAATCTCGACATCGGCGGTCAAGCTATTGATGTTACTGCCGCCCAAGCCACCGATCCGACACTTGATGTTATTCAAAACAATCAAGGTACTATCAACAACACTTCGGCCCACGCGATCAGCGGTTCGGCCGGCGTTTCCCTGGTAGGCGATCCGGGCTTTGCCGGTATTGCCATCAACCGTTTGGAAAATAATTACGGCATTGCTCCTGACGGCACCGGTGAAACTACCCGTATCGATCTCAAACAAAGCAAATACGATTTTAAAAGCGAATTGAAAAATCCGTTTAAGTTCGCTGAATCGCTGCGCATGAAGCTAGGCTATACCGATTACCAACATACCGAAATTGCCGATGGTACGCCGGGTTCTTTTTTTACCAATAAAACCTATGAAAGCCGTCTGGAGCTAATCCATAACCCCCTTAGAATATTTCGTGGCATGGTCGGTTTTCAAGCCACTGCCGGCGATTTTGCCGCGATTGATAAATCGACCAATGAAATAATTGTCCCGCAAACGCTAAGCAATAGTTACGGCGTTTTTGCGGTGGAATCGTTCGATATCGGTGCGCTTGCTAACCAGCTCGGTATCCGGGTTGAAGACACGACGCTGGAGCCGCAAGGACTTTCCAGTCTTAATTATGTGCCGGTCAGCGCTTCCGCTTCCAGCTTGTGGAAGATAAACGACAGCAACAGCCTCAATCTTGCGATAACCCGCTCGCAGCGAGCGCCGCAAATACAGGAGTTGCTGGCTAATGGTTACCATGACGCCACCCGCAGCTTTGAAGTCGGCAACCTGAATTTGCGCGAAGAAACATCCTACAACCTGGATTTGGGTTATAAATTTAAGTCGGATTGGGTCAAAGCCCAGCTGGACCTGTTCCACAATTGGGCGGGCGATTATATTTACCAACAACGCAATGGCGAATTCATAGACGGTGCGCCTGTGCTCGAAACCCGCCAAGCCGATGCTGCGGTCATGGGTTATGAAAGCAAACTGGTTTTCCCGATGATGCAAAACCGCTACGGATCGGTTGATTTAACGCTGTTCAGCGATTTTACCCGCGGCCAGTTTGTCAGAGGTGGCGATGTGCCGCGTATGCCGCCGTTGCGTTTCGGTTTTCAGATAGACCACACCAAAGGCGAGTGGAATACCAACCTGCGCCTGACGCGCGGCGAAGCCCAGACGCATTCAGGTGACAACGATACCGCTACGGACGGCTACCTGCTGCTTAGCCTAGGTACGCAATATCAAGTCCTGGATCTGCACGGCGCCGATGTGATGGTGTTCGCCAAAGCCAACAACCTGTTGAATGAGAATATCCGTAACTCTACCTCCTACCTGCGTAATTTTGCGCCGGAACCGGGGCGTGGGGCTGAGATAGGGTTTAGGGTGAGTTACTAAATTAAGTAACTCAGGTATAGAAAGTAAAGTGAAGAAGAGTGGCGTGGTAATATCGGTTTACGACCTAATGCAGCCATTCACAAAACGTTCAATAGATCGTACAGATTTGTTTGTAGACTCCACACTTATCCAGCAGACTGAGCCAACATAGCACCATTAACACATCGTTCAGCAAATATACTCGCTAAGGTGGGCTGATCAAGTTTACTGATTTCGCCGATATCTGGAGCATCTGCCATTAACTCCAGCAAACGTTCTCGCGGAGTTTCCCGAAAGCCGTTGAGAAAGAAATCATAAAGCTCTAATGGGGTGTTTGCCGTGGTTGTGCGCTGTCCGACCTCCCCAAAAAAAGTGTCTGGATGTTTGCGCCATGCCGCCATTTCAACATCCGAGAGAGGCCAAGTATAGATGCTCGAAGTGCCGTCATCAAACGACAAACCACAGTAAGCGGTGCATTCTGATTCAGCCACGGTGGCAGTAGTCAAAAGACCTGGACGCTCAGAACCGTCATTTCCTTTGATCAAATAACGTTGGCCGATCAGCAGCCTGGGCAAGCCTTCTTCGCCAAAAGCAAACTCTGGAATCTCTCCATCAAAAGTCGATGGAATATCAGCGTGATCGCTCATAGAGCGAAGCAGTTCGTACATTTCAATGTGACGCTCGCGCGCATCAATGGCTTCTCGAAGACTAGGAAACGTAGAATCATGTTTAAAGTCAGGAATTTGAAAGCCGTCCGCTACCGAAGAACACCGAAAATTCTCTAATTCCAGATGGTGATGCCAAGGAGTGTTAGTGACAAAAAGATATGCATTTGGCAAAGCGTGCCCATTAATCGTTCGGCCTTCAAAAGCTCGTAAACCAGTAACAGCAGTACTCAAGTGTGCGGAAATTTCATCATCGATAGTGTCGTCAGGTATGTTGATGTCGATGAAGACAATTCGCGTGTAATTAGCTTGCTTGGCCAGTGCTCGGTTTAGCTTTTGACCAAGCCTGGACTTGTAGCCTGCACGATGTTTAGCCTCAACAGAAAAACGTTTGCCTGTGCGAGTGAAGGTTGCAGTGAATTCGCAATGTGAGGTTCTGCGATCGTCCTCGTTCTCGAATTCTATCTCGAAGCCGGCACGAATCAACGTTGCGGCAACGTATACCTCATAGCGAGCGCCAGGGAAGTTGTCATGATTTCTCAAGCGACCAATCAGTTTATCTTGTAGCTCAGCGTTATGATCGAGGGCGTATAGGTCATAGGCTAGTTGTATGTAAGCAGCAACAGCACCGTTCATAGGCGCTGAATGCACCTTACCCACCTCCTTTATGAAACGTTGCTGATGCTCGCAAATAAAATGATACCAGACCAAAATTGGATGGCGCTGTTCAAGAGGTTTGGCTAGCTCTATATTGCCCCAGTCTGGGCCAATTGCCATTTTGATATAGTCGCAGAGAAAGTCGTGGAACGTTCGCCACGTCTGTGAGTGCAAGAGGCGATTCTTCACTGCGACAAAGCGTTGCCCGAAGGCTTCGGCTGCAATGATTGGTTTCCCTAGCCCCTGCTGACGCTCCTGTTGCACACGTTTCGCCGCTGTACGGGCTTTCATTGTCTCATGCGTTTCGCGCTCAATTTGCTCCAATGACTCCCATGAACCATGACAGCGTTTGTACTTTTTCCCACTTCCACAGGGGCAAGGATTGTTGCGTCCGATTTTTGGCATATCTATTCTTAATTGTTTCTACACAACATACTCTAAAGTATATTTAACTGACCGTCTGGTTTTGACCAAACTACGCCATTCGCGAAAAACTGAGTTTAATCCAAACCGGATAGTGAATTTACTAGTGATAACGTTTGAGGCCAGTAGACCGGACATGCTGTTTATACCCGACACATTCACGAGCATCAAATGTCGTGCCACAAAAAGACGTTGCACGACCTACAACTACAGGGGTTTCCAGTCCTCGCTCTACCGGCAAATTCCTTTCCAAAATTTAATCACACCGGATGCAATAGCTAATCATCCGTCCTAGCCGTTTTGAAACTGGCAGACGCTCCCAGCAGGCCGACCATGAAGAAGGCCGTGCCGACCAGGGTGAAACGCAGGTTCGTCTCCTGAATGCTCATGTCGCCGGTCGCATAAAGCATAATAATGACGGCGACCAATCCCCAGCCGATAAAACGCAACACGGCGGCCATAATGAGTTTACCTAGCGCTTCCGATTCGCTAACCGGCGTGTCCATTCGGTAAGCCACAAAACCGCACATCAGCGCCGGCAGAATGCCCCAGCGCATATGCTGTATGAAGCTTTCCAGAAATTTGAAGTGATCTTTGTAGTAAGTTAACTCGAGAATAAGCGCCGATGCCGTGGTGCTGACGATGAACCCCAATATCATCACTGCCATATAGAAGCCATAGTATCGATCGGATTGCTCCCGATGGTACCTGAAGGCGAACGTCCGTGAAATAAAGACCAGCGCTATCGGAAGGACATAGATCAGGATGGCATAAGCGACCCAGCGGAGCGTGGTGTATTCAAAGTGCGCCAGCGGTTTGTCGGGAAACAGGAATGCATTGTGTAGCGAGACTGAAATCTCCCGGCCCAACATGATCCCGATGGCGGTGGCAGCCGTAAATAGCAGGATATATTTATAGGTGTGTTTGAGGCGGGCCTCGTGGACGTTGCCGCCGAGCTGCTTCACGGTTGTCCAAATCTCATCCTCGCTTGCGCTCCCGAACACGACCAAAGAGGCGAGTAAGCGGCAGAGCAGGCCGGTGAGTTGGTCCAACTCCTTGAGCAATTTTACGGTCTTGGTATAGTGCGGTTCCGCTTCTTTCCAGACGGCCACTTTTTCCGACATCGCATTGTAGGAGATACAAATTTCTCCCCATTTCAGGGACGGCTCGTTAAAAAAACGGCGATAGGATTGTTGGTTGGCGTAGTTCTGTATCCGGTCGAAAAGAAGGCAATTATGAGCCCATTTATACTCGACCGTGGCGCTGGATTTTTCGAAATCGCCGGGGTCGATGCTCGGCACCAGCAGGCGATTGTCGATTTGTGCTTTTAGGCTTTCGTCGACCGCCGATAATCTTGATGTAATCAGAGCGTTATAAACCTCTACCGCTTTGGTCGGAATTGCGAAAGCATCGTGGATGCTGTCTCTCAATATCAGTAAGGGATTGAACTTGCTTTCCCAAGCAATAAAAAAAAGAAACAAGCCGGCGGCAATCAAAGGTATGATCGTGCGTCCGTCCAAGCCATTCAGAAGATTCACTAATTCCCCTGAGCGGAGGTTCTTCACGATCAGCGTTACCAGCGGTTCCAGGGGCAGCCACTGCCAAGTAAGCAGCCAATAAAGTGCGGCTATAAGTGTGCAGTACGATGCGATCCCTACCCAGTAGGTGCTTCTGCGGCTAAAGTATTGGGGTAGCGTCGGTTCAGTGCCTAACTGAATCCGGCGTTTTTGAAAGGACCGATAGGCGAGAAAGAATGCGGCGCCAGTTCCAAGAAACTGCACCGCAAAGTTAATCAAGAGTTCGACAGTCATAGTGTTCCTACGTACTTTTCACAAGATTTCGAATTTAAGGAAAATGTTCAAGTCCCGCCTGATTATAAACGCGTTTAGTGACACAATTCCGGTTGTTTTTCACGCCAGTTCTTCAAGATCTGGGTTGGCGTGATGTGGCCGAGGGCGCGTTGCGGGATCGAGTGGTTGTATTATAACCCGTCGGGCATACTATTTATGCCCGACATTCACGAATTTCGAATGTAGGGCAACGAAAAGATGTCGTCCAAAGCGCCTACTGTTGTCCGGCCTGCAACGCTCATTAATAACCAATATGAACCATTACAACTTGTCCCCATCAGCTAAAGCCATTGAACGCATACCCGTATACATCATCAGCGGGTTTCTCGGCAGCGGAAAAACGACTTTACTGAATCGTTTATTGAACCATGCGCCCAAATCTGCCGTGATTATCAATGAATTCGGCGCCACGCCGATCGATCAACAATTGCTGCGCGAGCATAAAGTGCCTTTATCGACCTTGGTTGGCGGTTGCTTGTGCTGTCAGGTGCGCGGTTCGTTAACACCGTTGCTTAAAAATCTACGCATGGCTTGGGATTCCGGGGATAAATCGTTCGAGCGGGTGATTATCGAAACCAGCGGCGTTGCCAATCCTGAACCGGTGCTGGATATTTTGTTAAGAGAACGTTGGTTGGCTGCGCGTTATAGCTTGCAAGGCGTTATTGCCACGGTTTCGGCGAGCATGGATAAAGATCATTTCGACTCTTTTCCTGAAGCGCAAGCTCAAATTGCCTGGGCGGATACGGTGGTAATGACGCAAACCGACTTGGCAACAGCTGACGCGATCGCAAAACTGGACGCACGCTTGTCGGTCTTAGCTCCCGCCGCGACCCGGCTGACCGCTGTGCAAGGCGAGCTTGACCCCGATGCACTACTGAACTGTCCGAAGAAATTCTGGCGGCTGCGTGATACTAAACTGCCCGATTTACCTGAGCATGGATTTAACACCATCACCTTGCAGCTTGAGCATCCACTACAGTGGGAGCGGCTACAAAAAGCGTTGGAATACCTGATTGCCCGTTATTCCAAACAGCTGGTCCGCTTAAAAGGCATGGTTTATACGCCTGAGCAAAACGAGCCATTGCTGGTGCAAGGAGTCGCCGGAAGGCTTTATCCTACAACGCGGTTGCCGGTAAGAACTTCCGATGACGGTATTGGACGGCTGGTTATTATTACCCAGGGTGAAGTAAAAGGCTTGGCTGAAGATTTGATGACGCAATTATATTAGCGGAAGCAGAGGCTTAGGCGGAAAAACTGCGCATGAAATTCGGCTATGCCGAGTACACTCACGCCGAAAAGGGTAACGGCACGTCCGCCATAAGATTTTTTAACAAGCCCTTGATCATGCAATTGTTTTATTTTGCTCCATGCTTTCTGAATAGAAAGAAACACCAAGCTTCCCCTGTTTTGCATGATACATTGCAGTATCGGCAAAATGAATCAAGGTTTCGCTGCTACTGGTATCTTGAGGGTAAACGGCAATACCAACACTGCCGCCCAAAGTAAATTCCAGCTCATCAAAAATGTAAGGTTCGCGTAATTTTTTCAGGATTTTTTCGGCAACAGGCGACGCCCCAGCAGCATCGGTTGCCGGTAATAATACGGCGAATTCATCGCCGCCAAGACGGACGGCTATATCGGAATCGCGCAAAGTGGAGGAAATTCTTATGGCTGTTTCTTTTAATACCTCGTCCCCAACAGCGTGTCCCATAGTATCGTTGACGAACTTGAAGCGATCCAGGTCCAGATAAAAAAGTGCAGCCGACTCGTGGGTGCGACGCGCCATATTGATGACATGTTGAAGCTGATCGGCAAATAGCCTGCGATTAGCCAAGCCGGTTAACTCATCGTAATGAGATAGCCAAAGTAAGCGATCATCAGTTTGTTTACGTAATGTGATGTCATGCACAATGCCATCAACGCCTATGCATTTGCTGTATTCGTCATAGATAGGGGTGTCTGTCACCTCGAGCCAATAGATATCTTTTTGTGCGCTATATACTTCTAACTGGTAAGGCGGATTATGCTGGCATTGGGTACACGATTTGAAGTGCTCATCAATCTTAAGATTTATTGGGTTATCAGTAAGATAATCATGGTAATGAGCCATAAAATCAGCCGCAGTGTATCCGAGTATATTGGTTATTGATGGGCTGATGTAAGTGAATATTCCTTCGCAATCACGCTGATAAAAAAAGTATTTATCACGCAAATTTTCAACCAGACTGCGGAATTTATACTCGCTGGAATTCAGTTCGGCGGTGCGCTTTACGACCAGATGTTCAAGGTCGTCTTTCAATGCCAATAGGATTTTGTTGGTGGTCTGAACTTCGGATTTTGACAGTTTGATTTTTTTGTTTTGTCTACGAACCGAGGCAATCCATAATAGTAACAAGGCCAACACGGTTACGAAGGCAGCTACAATTTTCCAAATCAGTTCATAGTCAATTAAGGGTTTAATGCCGGGAACCCATTTAGCGTGGATGTTCTGTATTTCTTCTTCACTTAGGGTAAGCAACGCTTTTTGTAAAATGTCTGCCAGAATCGGCCAGTCATTACGTACAGCGATGCTTTCGTTAATGCTGTCATTGGCGCTATTGAGATCGTAAAAGGCCGCAATTTTCAGGTCAGTCAGAAGATATTTTGTTTGTAGATAACTGGCAGTGGCCATAAAAGTAATGGCTGCATCGGCCTTTTCTGTACTGACTGTCTTTAGCCCGTCGAGCATAGAATCCACAAAATAGGGCGTGACTGAAGGCAATTCTTTGATAATCCGGTCAACAAACTGATAACCCTTAACCACCGTGACTTTTTTTCCCGCAAGGTCGGTTTGATTTTTAATTGTGACGTTATCTCTTTTGGTCATGATAACCAATGATTTGATCAGGTAGGGTTGTGTGAAAATAAACCACTGTCTGCGATCCGGCCGATTGACCATTGTAGCGACAACATCAACTTTATGATTAACTGCTGCTTCGTATAGTTTGTTCCAGCTGGTATTGGGATAAGTCTCAAATTTAATGCCTAGCCGCTTGCTCAGGATGTTCATGACTTCGACGGCAATGCCTTCAAGTTGTCCCGAATCGTTGATAAAGCTATAAGGTGGCAGTGAACTGTCAAAAGCAATCCGGATATTGTTATGATTCGCTAACCATGCCTGTTCTTGGGGTGTCAGCTGAACTACGGGATCAGGTTTATTTTTGGTCGAAACTATGTCGCTAAAATCACTTGCCGCCGCAACATTTAATAATAAAATGAAAAGAAGCGAAGAAATTATATAATGCATTGCTTGGGCCGAATTAATTTTCACTATGGGAAAGACGAGAGTCACACATTTGATGGCCTTTTTTGCCCCGGTTTAATCTCTGTATTGAATACAGTTTTATACCTGAAACACTGATTTTAAGTTTAGTCTATTTCTGGATTTGCTAGTGTTACGGCATAAAGTGAAACTGTGGGATCTTTATTCTTGACAGAACGGTGTGATCTTATAGAATACGCGGCTCGAATTACGGAGCGGTAGTTCAGTTGGTTAGAATACCGGCCTGTCACGCCGGTGGTCGCGGGTTCGAGCCCCGTCCGCTCCGCCAATCTTCTTCAGGCAGATTTTTACTGTCGACTCAAAAAATCCACCGCAAACTGTTTTAAGTTTTTCGATAATTGCTGCTGTTTCATCAGCCCACTATCTTTAGATCAGCTTTTTTTAAAATCATCCGATAGTTATGCTGTAAAATTGCCTTTTTTTTATCCCCGCTTTCAGATGACCATCAGGCTACCCGTACCGCGTATCGCATTAACACCCGGAGAACCGGCAGGCATAGGCCCCGATCTTTGCATTCAGCTTGCACAGCAGGATTTACCTTGCGAAATTATAGTTATCGCCAGTCCGCAATTACTGGAAGAACGCGCCAAGCAATTAGGTCTCCCGCTTCAGATAAATGAGTTTGACAGCGCCAAGCCTGCCGTCGCCCAAACTGCCGGATACCTGACGGTTTTGCCGGTGGAACTGTCGGAACCCGTTCAATGCGGACAGCTGAATCCGGCCAACAGCCGCTATGTGCTAAAAACCATCACCAAAGCGACAAAAGGCTGTATGGACGTGGTTTTCGATGCGATGGTCACCGGCCCGGTTCATAAAGGCGTTATCAACGATGCGGGTTTTTCTTTTAGCGGGCATACCGAATTCATTGCCGATATTACCGGCGGGCATCCTGTGATGATGCTCGCAACGCCGGGCTTGCGAGTGGCGTTGGCGACTACCCATCTGCCGTTGTCGGAAGTCTGCCAAGCTATTACGCATACCCGGCTGCGCATGGTGATCCGGATACTGGATCATGAGCTGAGAACGCGCTTTGGCATAACTCACCCGAAAATACTGGTCTGCGGGCTTAATCCTCATGCTGGAGAAAACGGCCATTTGGGCAGGGAAGAAATCGACATTATGATGCCGGTGCTCGATACTTTCCGTAAACAGGGTTTGAATCTGCATGGGCCGTTACCGGCCGATACGCTGTTCACCGACAAGCATTTGGCTACTGCGGATGCGGTATTGGCGATGTATCATGATCAAGGCTTGCCGGTGCTTAAACATATGGGCTTTGGGCAGGCTGTCAATATAACGCTGGGGCTGCCGGTTATCCGCACTTCGGTTGATCACGGTACTGCTTTGGATCTTGCCGGTAGCGGCAAAGCCGATTTAGGCAGTCTACAGTTCGCGTTGCAAACCGCATTAACAATGGCTGCACAATAGATAAAATGGCACATACTCCGCGTAAGCGCTTCGGTCAGAATTTTCTTCATGACCACAATATTATTTACAACATAATCTCCAGCATTCAGGCCAAGCCTGATCAGCACTGGGTTGAGATTGGCCCGGGGCAGGGCGCATTGACCGAGCCTTTGTTAGCTCAAGGAGTGCGTCTGGATGTGGTTGAACTTGATCGGGATTTGGTGGCATTGCTGAAAGTTAAGTTCAAGCAATATCCTAATCTGCAAATTCACAGCGCCGATGCGTTAAGGTTTGATTTCTCGGTGCTGGCTGAAGAGAATAAAAAATTGCGCGTGATCGGTAATCTTCCGTATAACATTTCAACGCCGCTGATGTTTCATCTACTGGATAACGCTTATTGCATTGAAGACATGCATTTCATGCTGCAAAAGGAAGTGGTTGACCGGATTTGCGCGGCTCCGGGCAGCAAGAAATACGGCAGGCTTAGCGTGATGATGCAATATTATTGCGCAACCGAGCTGTTATTCGATGTGCCGCCGGAAAGCTTCGATCCGGCTCCGCAGGTGATGTCGGCTATTGTCAGATTGGTGCCGCACAGGCAACCGCCTGTTGCGGTTAATGATGTAGCCAAGCTCAACCGGGTAGTCACGCAGGCATTTTCGCAGCGGCGCAAAACGTTGCGTAATTCATTGAAAAAACTGATTCCCGAGGAAGAGATTGTCGCTTTGGGGATTGATCCAACGCTCAGGGCTGAAAGCATATCGCTGGCTGAGTTTGCTCTTTTAAGTAATTTGTTGCAAGATTTGTAAGGCACACTTGACGCCAGTTAGTGCTGTCGGGCATAACAGTGTGTCCGCGTACTACCTCTCTACCCATCCTACGCGCTGATCTGCTCCCTATTTTCTCGGAAATGCAAAAACCAAAAATACATTTTCGCTGAGAACAAGTTTACCCTACATCATAAAATTTTAGGAGTAATTATGCCGAAATTCATTATCCTGCTTCTGGCCATTCTCTTTCCATCATCGGCATTTGCGGCCAGCTTCGATTGCGCCCGCGCCGCGACGAAAATGGAAAGATTGATCTGTAGCAATTCGCAACTTTCTAAAGGCGACGAGGATTTGGCGGCGGTTTACGCCAATGCTTTAAAAGAAGCCTCCGATCCAGCGGCAATCAAAAAACAACAGCGCGAGTGGCTAATAAACGCACAGCGTTGCGACGATTATGCTTGCCTCATGAATGCATTCTGGTCACGAATCGCACAACTTGCCAATCCAGAAAATGGAATATGGACTGGAACTATCGGTAATCAGGAAGTAATGGCATGTTTTTTTCATTTCGACAACCCTAATTATGAAAATGACTCTGGCTATTTTTATTTGCGGCACTCTCAGCGCATTCCCCTTGCACCTCGCCCAGAAAATACGAAAATTTGGCACGAAGGCAATTCCCAGAACCCAACGGGAATGTGGACGATCAATGAACGGCATGGTGATCTACTGAAGGGCAATTGGTCTGACGCGGCAGGAAGCCATATTTTGCCCATCCGTTTAAAGCGATTTAAAACCTTATCTATGGGCGACCCCACTTCATCCCCTATTGGCTGTAATCCTGAGGTTGTTAAGTTAGTTAACGCGGCGATAAATGCGCGTTTACAACAAGAAAAAATATCCTTTGGCAAGACATTAACTTTTGACGGAAAGCGTTACCGGACTTTTGGCGTTCTCGAAGAGGTAAATACGCTTGAGTTAATTGACAAGAGCGAGGCTAGCATTGCACTTAATGAGCGACTAAAAAATGAGTTGGCTGTTGAAATGTCGGAATACTATGGTTGCAATACTTCATCTGATGAAGTATTGCATAACTACAGCGCCAGCATAGAACTGGCATTTTGGAATGCGCACTGGATAACATTTGTGCGGAGAACTGGGGGGGATTGTGGTGGCAATCATCCCTTCAGTGAATTTTATTACACCACTTGGGACTTAACTATCGGGAAAGAAGTAAAGCTATGGACTTGGATAGAACAAAACAACGGCAAGCTTATTTCAGATATTGATACATTCTACGGTAATTATTCCGCTCCTGATCAGTTAAACAAGATTATTACTGAGGAGGCGGTTAAACAACTGGGAGGAGACACAGAAGACGAGTGCCTGAGCATTATAAAGGAAAATACCGAATACCAACTAAGCTTGGGTAAAAAAGGTTTGGTTTTTCACTCATCTTTCGCTCATGTGGTGCAGGCTTGTGACTACGACGTTGAAATTCCCTATAGAACGCTACTGCCATTCCTGACGAAAGAGGGAAAAGAGGCGGTCAAATTAATGATGAGTGACACTTCTTCCCAAGAAGGGCGCTAGGATAGGTAAAGCGCTGGGCCTGGATAGAACTTGCGGAATCCGACTCGATAAGCCTCAATCAGAGGGCGCAATACGCGACGAAGCTCTATTGCGCCCTATAGTTCTAATCAAACCGAAAAACTTTCGCCGCAGCCGCAGGTGCCTTTTACATTCGGGTTGTTGAACTGGAAAGCTTCATTAATGCCTTCTCTGCGATAATCCAGTTCTATACCGTCAACAAATTGCAGATCGTTTGCGGCGACGATGACTTTTACGTCGAAATTCTCAAATACCGCATCGCTTTCATTAAGCGCATCGGCGTAATCAATAGTGTAAGCATACCCAGAGCAGCCGGATTGTTTTACGCCTAGCTTTAAACCTAGACCCTTGCCGCGTTTTTCCAGTTGTTTTTTGATTTGCCGAGCGGCACTTTCAGTTAATGAGACAGACATATAACCTCTTTATCCTTTTTCGATTAACAATTTTAATTGTTTAATAAATTCAATAATTTCAGCTTCAGTGTTGGCTTTTCCCAAACTGATGCGGATTGCACTTTTTGCCAGAGCAGGATCAATACCCATCGCGACCAACACCGGACTGGGTTCTCTCATGCCGCTGGCGCAGGCCGAGCCGCTGGAAATAGCTATGCTTTTTTGATCCAGCTGCATCAGCAGCATTTCACCATCCAGGCCTTGGATGCCTATCTGGACGGTATTCGGCAGCCTTTCCGCCTGCTCTGCAAAAATAATCAGGCCGGGAATGGTGCTTAAGCCGTGCTCCAGCAGTTTTCTAAGTTTTAGCAGATGCGCATGGCGTTCGGCAAGTTCGGCTTTGGCAAGTTCTGCAGCCATGCCGAAGCCTATGATAGCGGCGACGTTTTCAGTCCCTGCCCTGAGACCTTGTTCCTGACCGCCTCCCAGCAAGATGGGTTTTACCGTCACGGATTTATCAAATACTAATGCACCGCAGCCTTTGGGTCCATAAATTTTATGGCTGGACAGCGACATTAAGTGCACTCCGAGACTGTTAAAGTCTACCGGGATTTTCCCCAGCGCCTGTACGGCATCGGTATGGACCTTGATATCCTGGGCTCTTAGCTGATCGGCATAGTGCGAGATATTTTGCACTACGCCGGTTTCATTATTGGCCAGCATGATCGAAACAAGATCTGGCCTTAGCCGGATAACCTCGTCGATAGCATCCTGCGTCACTTGGCCGTTTGCATCGACATCGAGCAGGGTAAGCTCATGCCCCAGGTTTTTTAAATTCCGGGCGGGTTCAATAACCGACGGATGTTCAATGGCTGAGATGGCAAGTCCTGCCTTCGGCGCTAGTATTGCCAAAGCCTGATTATTCGCTTCTGTGCCGCCGCCGGTAAAAACAATTTGCCCTAGCTGGACGCCAAGCAGGGCTGCAAGCTGCTCGCGGGCTGCATCTATGGCGCTGCTTGCGACTCTGCCGAGACGATATAAACTGGAAGGATTGCCGTAGAATGTTTTCAGGAAGGGAAGCATCGCATCCAGAACGCGATCATCTATAGGCGTGGTCGCGTTATGATCAAAATAGATCATTCAGGACGGATGTTATTCGGGATGACGATGTATTTCAATAGTTTGCTGTGCATCATGATACTGTCTTTTGGCAACCTCCTGAACCTGATTTTTTTCAAGTAAGTCAGCTAAAGAGATTCCCTCCAAGTAATTTCTGATTTGCTCGCTCAATCCCATCCACAGGTTATGCGTTAAGCAGGCGCGATCTTTTTGACAGTTGGCTTCGCCGCCGCATTTGGTCGAGTCAAGCGGTTCATCAACAGCAGCGATAATCTCAGCAATATGAATATCGCTGGCCTTTCGACATAGTTTGTAACCGCCTCCAGGCCCGCGCACACCTTTTACCATGCCGGCACGGCGCAGGCGGGCAAATAGCTGTTCCAAATAAGACAGGGAGATAGTTTGACGAGCTGCAATCTCGGTTAAGGTTACCGGCTTGATTTGACTATGAAAAGCCAAATCAAGCATTGCAGTGACCGCATAGCGACCTTTAGTAGTTAAACGCAAAGTAGTATCCTCTATAAATACCGTTAAGATATTGTTACTATACTTAACCCAGCAAAATAGTCAACTATTATACCTTTAATTAAAGTAGGTATTTATACGAATGAGGCCGTTTTTTCACTGAGCGAGTGCTGCCAGCTGCGCCTTACGGTTTATCTTTTCCATAACCATCTTCAATTTCACAGCCGTCCAATTTAGAGATAGGGGTCTCTGTGTATTTTATACCTGCATCGTTGAGCGCTTTTTGCATGGTTTCTATCTGTCTGTCCATTTCATGGATATGGTCCAGCATATGGTTGATCGCATAGGCGATTGGATCGGGCACATCGGTTGTTGCGCCATAGGCATGAAAGCCCATTTTGTAGGCAATCTTGTCACGCTCGGCTGTTACGGCTCTGCTTTTAGGGTCGACGATATGAGCAGGGATACCAACTGCGGTTGCATCCGGCGGAACTGGTTTTAAGACTACCGAGTTTGAACCTACTCGGGCGTTTTCGCCTATATCGATAGGTCCTAAAACTTTTGCACCCGCACCTATCACTACGCCGTTATGCAAGGTCGGATGACGCTTGCCCTTATCCCAGCTGGTTCCGCCCAAGGTTACGCCGTGATACAAAGTGCAATCGTCGCCGATAACAGCGGTTTCTCCAATCACCACCCCCATGCCGTGATCGATAAAAAAACGCCTGCCTATGACTGCGCCGGGATGGATTTCGATTCCGGTCAGCCATCGGCCTATATGAGCAATAAACCGAGCCAGCCATCTGAATTCGGCTATCCAGAAAAAATGACTGACGCGGTGAATTAATACGGCGTGAAATCCCGGATAAGTGGTAATCACTTCAAAAACTGATTGCGCTGCCGGGTCACGGTCAAAGACGCAGGCAATATCCTCTTTTATTCGGTTAAGCATCGTTATTCCTCTTGTGGCCTTGAGACATCCGCAAGATGCCCCTGAGTATGTCCAGTTCCTTAGTGTCCAGTTGTACCCGGTTATAAATCCGGCGTAAACGCCGCATGATGGATTTTGATTTAGCGGGATGCATAAAACCTATGTCGGTTAAGGCTTCAGCCATATGAGTATAAAAAGATTCCATTTGCGCCGCGGTAGCCAAAGACTCTTCGCCTTTGTCGCCGACAATAATTTGTTCCTCGGCGGCCAGCCCGGATGCCACGAACAATTCATAACAAACTACCTGCACGGCGGCGGCGATATTTAGGGAACTGTACTCGCTGTTGCAGGGGATGCGCAGTAAAAACTGGCACAGATCCAGTTCGTGGTTTTTTAAGCCTGAATTTTCGCGGCCGAAAACAATAGCTACTTTGTTACCCGGTTCCTTGATCAACACTTTTTCCGCACATTCCCTAGGCGTTATTTCCGGCCAGCTGATAGTTCGGCCTCGGGCACTGGCGCCAAACACAATTTGGCAGTCGCCAATAGCTTCTTGCAAAGTCTCGCAAACGGTTGCGCCTGCCAACACATCATCGGCGCCGGAAGCTCTGGACGTGGCATCGGCGCTGGGGAATATTTTAGGTGCGACCAGCCAGAGGTTATGCATTTTCATGTTTTTCATCGCACGGGCAACGGCGCCTATATTTCCCGGGTGCGTTGTTTCGACCAGCACAATTTTTATAGTAGACAGCAAGACGTTGTCCTTGGTTAAAAAAAGAGCCTAAGTTTAGCAAAAGATTTGGTATTATATGTCTTTTTCGGCAATTGCTCCTGCATTGCTCTACCTCCTGCATCCATGCAGTCGTCTGTGCTTATATAAATCGAAATCCGCCTATGCAACCCATGTTAAATACTGCCGTCCGAGCCGCGAGAGCCGCCGGCGACTTGATCCTCCGCTCATCCGATAATATCGGTCACCTAAAGGTCGACCAAAAAGGCAAAAACGATTACGCCAGCGAAGTCGACCGTATGGCCGAACGGGAAATTATCAATATTATCAAGGCGGCCTATCCCGATCACAGCATCCTGGCGGAAGAAAGCGGCGCGCAGCAAGGTAATGATTTTGTTTGGGTTATCGATCCGCTGGACGGCACTACCAACTTTCTGCACGGCTTTCCGCAATACGCCGTTTCCATTGCTTTAAAACACAAAGGCAGGATTGAGGTCGGCGTTATTTACGACCCTTTACGCGATGAACTATTCACTGCCAAACGCGGTAGCGGCGCCATGCTAAACAATCGCCGTCTTCGGGTGACTCAGCAAACCAGTCTGAAAGGCGCATTAATCGGCACCGGCTTTCCGTTTAAAACCGGTCTGCATATGGATGCTTACTTGGGCATGTTCCGCGCATTGGCGACCGATTCTGCGGGAATTCGCCGTGCCGGCGCTGCGGCGCTTGATTTGGCTTATGTAGCTGCCGGCCGATTGGATGGCTTTTGGGAGATTGGTTTGATGGAGTGGGATATGGCCGCAGGTATTTTATTGATAAAAGAAGCTGGCGGCGTGGTTACCGATTTTTCTTTTAATGATAAGTACCTGGAAACAGGCAACCTGATTGCTGCAAGTCCGAAAATGCATCAAATTATGTACCAGCTGATCGAGCCGCATGTGACCGATAATTTGAAATAATTATTGGATTCGACAAATGGAACGCAGATGAAGCGGATTGGACTGATTTACGCGGATTTTTAAAAAGCTGAAGCCAAGTTTGTTATGCTTTTTTATCAGTGATTATCAGCCTAATCCGTGTCATCCGCGTTCTACTTCAAATGACTTTAGAAAATCTGCAACGCCAGCATGATGGCGTCTTCCCGGCCGTTTTCCGATTGGTAATAACCTTTTCTGACGCCGATTTCGTTGAAGCCCATATCATGATAAAGTGCTATTGCAACGGTATTGGACGGCCTGACTTCCAGGAACATGGTTTCTGCTTTTCCTCTGACTGATCCAATAAGATTTTCCAGCATTTTGCGGCCTATTCCTTGTCCCTGTTCGGCAGGGGCCACGCAGATATTTAAAATGTGCGCTTCGCCTACACCCATGGCAAGTATGCTGTAGCCCAACACGGTGTCGTTCTCTTCACAGACCCAGCAACTATAGTTGGCTTTAAAGCAATCCCTGAAAATATCTTCTTCCCACGGAAATTGATAGCTTGCTTTTTCAATCGCCATAACGCCGGGTAAATCGGAATTTCTCATTTTTCTTAGGCGCATTAAATCTTTTCTACCCACTGAGTCAGGAAATATTTTGGCGTAAAACTCTCTATCGGCATCGTAAACCACAAAGTCTTTTATTTTTTCTAACATCATTTCCAACATGATCAACCTTTAATGTTTTTTATATATTTGCAGCGCGAGTTTTAAATCCGCCCAAGCTTTGCGCTTGTCCAGCAATGATCTTAACAAGTAAGCAGGGTGATAGACTACAACAACCGGCGTGTCATTTAAAGCGTGTATTTTTCCTCTTAATTTGCCGATCGGCTCTTCCGTGTTTAACAATGCCTGTGCGGCAACACGCCCTAAAACTACGATGATTTTTGGTTTGATCAGCGCTATTTGTCGCAGCAGGTAAGGCTTGCAGGTTTCGATTTCTATAGGTTTGGGATCGCGGTTGGAAGGAGGGCGGCATTTGACGATATTAGCGATAAAGACCTCTTCCCGATCAAGGCCTATGGCTCTAAGCATTTCCGTTAGCAATTGACCGGCCTTGCCGACAAAAGGTAAGCCTTGTAAATCTTCGTTTTGCCCCGGCCCTTCGCCGATGATCATCCACTCGGCTTTTTTATTGCCCGAGCCAAAAACGGTTTGAGTGCGCGTTTTACATAAATCGCATTTAGTGCAGGGGGCAACTTCGGCTTGTAACGCTTCCCAAGTATCAATCGATTCCGGTTCTGGCTGGATGTTTTCAGCTATAGCATCGGGATCGGATACCGACGGCTGCTCTTGATCAGGAGCAGTTCGGGACAACCAGACATCAATGCCCATGGCTTCCAGGTATTGCAGACGTGTTGCGTTATCCAAAGCGGAGTCAGCCGGTTATTCGCAACGCTGGAGCGTTGCCGGATGCGTTCCCGCGCCGGAGCATGGGAACGATGGGTCTTTTGTCTTGAGCCTTTCGCCTTTCACCTTAATCAAACATCCCCTTTCTGAGGGTGCTGGCGTTGGTCAGGGCTTTGCAGTTTATTCACGGCATTGATATAAGCCTTGGCTGAGGCGATGACAATGTCGGTATCGGCGCCTAAGCCGTTAACAATCCGGCCTGCTTGTTCAAGGCGGATAGTGACTTCGCCTTGGGCATCGGTGCCGTTGGTGATGCTGTTAACCGAATAAAGCTCCAACGTGGCGTTGGTCTGCACCAGCTTTTCAATGGCTTTTAAACTGGCATCCACTGCGCCGCCGCCGTCGGCATTGCCGGTGACTTCTTTATTGGCTACTCGTAGCGTAACGGTTGCGTTGGGTATTTCACCGGTTTCCGAGCACACTTTCAGGGCTATCAGTTTGACATGCTCATCTTCCGCCTCAAAACCGGCTTCCGAAATCAATGTTTGCAAGTCTTCATCAAAGATTTCATGTTTTTTATCGGCCAATTGCTTAAAGCGCGAAAAAGCCTCGTTCAGCTCTTCTTCCGATCCAAACTCAAAGCCCAATTCGGCGATGCGGCTTTTAAAGGCATTCCTGCCTGAATGTTTGCCCAGCACCATACGGTTGGTAGTCCAGCCTACATCTTCCGCACGCATGATTTCGTAGGTCTCACGACTTTTTAATACGCCGTCCTGATGGATGCCCGCCTCATGCGCGAAAGCATTTGCGCCGACGATAGCTTTGTTAGGCTGCACAGGAAAACCGGTAATTGACGAGACCAGTTTTGAGCAGGTCAAAATTTCGCGGGTATCTATGCCGGTTTGGCAGGTAAACACATCTTTACGAGTACGCACCGCCATCACCACTTCTTCTAATGATGCATTACCGGCGCGCTCGCCTAGGCCGTTAATGGTGCATTCAACCTGCCGTGCACCGTTCATAACTGCCGACAACGAATTGGCAACCGCAAGGCCCAAATCATTGTGACAGTGCACGGAAAAAATTGCTTTGTCTGAATTGGGGATACGCCGGATCAAGTTGGCAATAGTTGCGCCGAATTGCTCAGGAACGCTGTAGCCTACGGTATCTGGAATGTTCAGTGTTGTGGCTCCGGCGTCGATAACGGCTTCAAGAATCCTGCACAAAAAGTCTTCTTCCGAACGCCCGGCATCTTCCGGAGAAAATTCGACGTTATCGGTAAATTGCCGTGCGCGCTTGACCGCCTTAACCGCATATTCGATAACCTGGTCCGGCTGCATCTGCAATTTCATTTGCATATGTATCGGCGAGGTGGCGATAAAGGTATGAATGCGTGACTGCCTAGCGCCTTTAAGCGCTTCGCCTGCGCGATCGATGTCCTTGTCCAAGGCTCTGGCCAACCCGCATACCACGCTGTCTTTTATGACGTTGGCTACCGCCTGAACGGCTTCAAAATCGCCGGGACTGGCCGCAGGAAACCCGGCTTCGATCACGTCAACTTTCATACGTTCCAGGGCTTTGGCAATCCTGATTTTTTCGTCGCGCGTCATGGATGCGCCGGGGCTTTGCTCGCCGTCGCGCAAAGTAGTGTCGAAAATTATTAATTTGTCTTTCATAGAAAACTCACTCCATTCATGGAGAACTATCAACGGTCAGGTTGATACGGGATATTAGAATATAAATAATTTTAAGTAGAAAAAGATTATGCGCCCATCAGGGCAGGAATCTTAAAGGCAGGCATAGCCACGCACGCAAAGCTGTTCCGGCGGACATTGCGGCAGAAAAAGGTTTTTGAAATGCAGGACTGACTTGAATAAACATGGTTGCGACTATACGCCAATGGCTGCGCTGCCTCAAGCAGATTTTACGCTTTACGCCCTTGCAACCGGCGTCTGCGCATGACCAACGTGATAACCGGGCCGGAAATCGCATAACCTAAAAACAACAGGAACAACATTGTTTGCGGTTGCGCCATCACAAAAGCGATGCCCAACATCACGGCAATGGTGACAATAAAAGGCACTTTGCCTTTTAGATCGATTTTTTTGAAACTCCAATAACGGAAATTACTCACCATCAGCAAGCCGGTGCTGACCGTTAAGACGAGTGCAAAATATTTGAACAGCTCAATGTCGTATTTATACTCCAGGCAAATCCATATAAATCCGGCAAGAATAGCCGCGGCGGCAGGGCTGGGAAGTCCCTGGAAATAATTTTTATCGGCCGTTGCAAGCTGGGTATTAAAACGCGCGAGCCGTAATGCGCCGCCCGCCGCATGGACAAATGCAGCAAACAGGCCCAATTTACCGAGGCTCGAAAACGCCCATAAATACATGACCAAAGCGGGGGCCGCGCCAAATGAAACCATGTCGGAAAGGCTGTCGTATTGAGCGCCGAATTCGCTTTGCGTATTAGTCAGCCTTGCCACCCGTCCATCCATACCGTCCAGAATCATTGCTACAAAAATGGCTATAACAGCGGTTTCAAAACGCCCTCCCATCGCTGAAGTAATAGCATAAAAACCGGAAAACAGGGCGCCCGTGGTAAATAAGTTAGGTAGCAAATAAATTCCACGACGGCGAGTTGAGTGTTTTTCTGGGAGCATATTTTAATTAATCCTTAAGTTTTAGGAGGTCAGTAAAAAACATTGCTTTGAATTATACAATGAGCCTTGAAACTGAACCTAGCTTAATCAAAAATCTAATTTAAAAGTATTAAGCCTCTTTTGATTGTATTTCGAACCGGGCAATCAGTTGCCAAACACTATAGCTTATGCGCGACCGGCTTGTTTAAGCGCGCTGTTGCAAATCATGCTCTATTATTGTGCTTTTATAGTAAACTTCGCAGCTAAGGCCGTGCGGTCCAACCAAATAAAAGTAACAACTGTAAACTTGACAGGGGAAAAACATGCTGGAATATGATGAAAAACGTAATTATATTCGAATGGAAATAGACTGTGATGTCACCTACAGACTTGTGGATTCAGATGAATTACACCATGGCCGCTGTTCATCAATCAGCGGCGCCGGAGTTTCATTTATTTCCGACCGTTTTTTCGATGCCGGCAAAGCGATGGAAATAAATGTCATTCCCAAAAATACAATCACTCCCTCAATGACTGCTTTTATTGAGGTTATCAGAAGCACTCGGCAAGACGACGGCAGCTACGAGGTTGCCGCTACCATAAAGAGCATAAAGGGAGACTAAGCCTCATCGGCTTCTTCTGCGTTGTCTTGTCTCCTCCTTGCTATGCCATAGACGACGCTCCTTAATTAAACACAGAATTATTATGTATACGATTACCAAAGAGGTGTATTTTTGTTACGGGCACCGGTTAATGAATCATCCCGGCAAATGCCGTAATTTGCACGGGCATAGCGTTAAGGCCTCAGTTTCGATAGAACATGAGCAACTTAACGACCAAGACATGGTCTGCGATTTTTCCGATATTAGAGACTGTGTTGAAGATTTTATAGATATGCATCTCGATCACAATTTTTTGTTGCATAAAGATGATCCGATCATCCCTATGCTTACTGCGAACAAGGAGCGCTTTCTTGCCCTTGACGAACATCCCACCGCAGAGGTTTTGAGTAAAATGATTTATCAGCATCTCAAACAGTCCGGCTTTAACGTTGTTCAGGTGGTGTTGTGGGAGACCGCCAGCGCCCACGCTTGCTACCGAGAAAACTGAGCAGTTATGAGTTTTGTAAATCCGGTCAATAAATCAATTTGTCTCGAACAAGTCTGTGAATCAAACTATCAAAAGCTTTTTAAGTTAATTCCGGATTTGATGGCGTTTAAAGAAACAACCGCTATTGGCTTCGCTCCACACCATACCATGTTGCACCTTGAGATCATTGAGCGCACACCGTACACGATGACTTTGGAGCTTAGCCATTGCTTCAATAAAAATAACGAAGAATTTCTGGCGCCCGCTGTAAAAATAAGGGTTTACCTGGATGCGCATTTGGCTGAAGTATTGAGCGATCATGCACGTGCCGGTGTGTCTGAGGTTTTTAAAGATCCCGGACTAAGCCGTGAAATTATGAATTACAAATGGCGATTAAATTATTTTTTGCAAAAATGGTTGGATCACTGCTTAAAAAAAGACTACTTGTTCAGCTCTAACATACTGCAAACAGAAGCTTGGGCTTAATATATTGGGAATGTCTCTTTCAAACTAAATCTTCAGTCCATCCTTTTACGCTTGAAAGCGTCCTGTCGAACCCTGTTGATTTTGTATAGTCATTCGCTATGCGCAAAAAAAAACGTACTAAGCTTTTTTAAATTACTGACGGAATTGTTTCGTCTAAGTCGTAAGCATCCGGTATTGTTGCTGGTTATTCTCGTCCTGGGTTTGGGCGGTTATGGATACGAAGTTAAAATTGGGCGTCCCGCGTTGCTTTACCAAGAGACGCCAAAATCCTCCAATGCTAAAAACATCGATACCTGGTTTCGCATATTACGTAATGATGGCTTTATTCTGGGTTATTCTGATTTACGTGGCAACCCGCTGTGGGTGGAGTATGCTCTGACTGCCGCTAAAGAAAATGGGCGCTCCTTAAAACGTCCCAATCGCTTTGAGACCGACTGGCGCAGCATCAATCGGGTCAGTCATGACAGCTATCAGCACAGTGGTTATGACCGCGGGCATATGGCGCCAAATTATGCGATGAGCCGTCTATACGGCAGGGAAGGGCAGTCAGACAGTTTTTTGATGACCAATATCACCCCGCAAATCCAATCTTAATCAAAAGCTGTGGCAGCGTTTGGAGGAGGCGGAAATAAAGCATTTTGCCAAAATGTTCGGCAAAGTATGGGTGATCACCGGACCGGTTTTTAGCGGTACGGTCGAGCGGCTAAGTTCGGACTGGACGGTGGAAATACCCGATGCTTTTTACAAAATCTATATTACAGAACCCACCCCAGGAGGATCGCCTATTGTATTGGGCTTTTTAATACCGCAGACCGTTAAAGGAAAAGAACCGTTGGCGCAGTTCGTAACCAGTATCGATAATATAGAGGCGCAAGCAGGCTTGGACTTTTTTAGTGAGCTGAATGATCACATTGAGGCGCATCTGGAATCGGCTGTTGATCCGATGCCTTGGGATTTGCAAACTATCAGCAGATTACCGTTACAGCATTAATAGCTATTAACTGTTGAAACCGTTCATTGCCAGTTACTTGGGTGGTTTTTATCTTTGATTTATGCTCCGATTGAAATACCAGCCTCATAAAGAAACATTTGTTGATCTGGCTCAATTTTTTATTTCGCATTTTTGTTTAAATAGACATGCGTTGATACAAATCAATTATCGATTTTTTAATGAGATGCGAAATTGTTATCGGTGAGCATGATCAAGTAGGTATTCAGTGAAAGAAATCGCTGAAGATTACTCTAGTTCAGCGTATAGAAAATAAAAGACTTTCCCTTCTGGTCCGGAATTTTCGTTTTGCCGCATATAGCATACTGTTGTATGCGGATGTTCAATCCTATCCTCTACTCAGGGTTGTTTAGCGATTAAGTTGTATAGAAGCTAAACAGCCCTTTTTTATTCAGTATTTTCAGTTGCTTGGATTTAACCTCGATCAGCTTTCGTTCTTGAAAGAGATGGATGATTCGGCTAACCGTTTCATGCGCGATCCCAAGATAATTTCCTATTTCTTCCCGTGACATGCTCAGGCGAAATTCCAGTTCAGAGTAGCCTCGTATTTTCAAGCGGTCTGAAATATGCAGAATGAAGCAAGCTACACGCTCTTCAGCCGGCCGACGGCTTAACATCATCTTTTGTACTTGGGTATCAAACTGGTTGCAGGATCTTTGCAATAACACTTGACTTAAGGCAGGGGTATTGACGGCCAATATTTCAATTTTATAGGTCGGCAAATGGCAATAATTTACCGGTTCCAATGCTATCGCAGTACAGTTATGGATTTGCGAGGACAAGCCGTCAAATCCCAATAGTTCACCCGGAAAAATAAAATCAACAACCAGCTCATTGCCATTTTGGTCAAAGCTCAATAATTTTGCGCTGCCGGAGCGGAGCGCAATGATTCCTCTGAATGGGCTGCCGCTGTGGTATATAGCCTCGCCTTTTTGGCGGATATTGTTGCGATTAACCAATAATGCGAGTTCACCGACTTCCGACCGAGGCAGCCCTTTCGGAATGCACAAATTATCCAAGTTACAGTTTATGCACGTGACTGCTGTTTTGGTTGTCGAGGAATTTTCTGCGGTTGAATTGATCATTATTTTGAAAGCGAGAAAGGACAGTATTGAGAGTCAAAGCCGACCAATCTACCAAAAACTTAACTTGGTCGCAAGGCATCCAAGTGCACTCCAATACTATTTAAAAAGGATTGCAGTGTTTAAGGAAGACGCTTAATGCTTAGGTATATATCGATCTAGGACTTCCAAGCTATGATTTAGCCATAGCCGCCTCAATTTGTTTGCACAACGTTTTTAATATCTTGATACGGGCAAAGTTCTTGTCGTTGGCTTCCACCAGCGTCCACGGCGCAATTTCGGTGCTGGTACGATCTACCATGTCGCATACGGCGTGCTCATACTCATCCCATTTATTGCGATTGCGCCAGTCTTCTTCAGTAATCTTAAATCGTTTAAAACCGATTTTTTCGCGTTCATTGAAGCGGGCAAGTTGTTCTTCATTGCTGATCGCGAGCCAGAATTTGACCACCACAATATTATGACGCACCAGTTGCGCCTCAAAATCGTTGATCTCGCTATAAGCGCGCATCCAGTCTACTTCTGAGCAGAAACTCTCAACGCGTTCGACCAATACGCGGCCATACCAGGAACGATCGAAAATAGTCAACCGTCCACGCCGCGGAATATGCCGCCAAAAACGCCACAAATAAGGTTGAGCGCGTTCTTCCTCGGTAGGGGCGGCAATTGGAATGATATTGTACCAGCGAGCATCCAGGGCGCTCGTGATGCGGCGAATTGCGCCGCCTTTGCCGGCGGCGTCATTACCTTCGAAAATAGTTATTACGGTGATGTCTTTAAATTTGTCTTCGCGAGTCAGCAAAGCGAGCTTGCCCTGATATTTTTCCAGTTCAGCCTTAAATTCTTTCTTGTCGATCTTCTGATTGAGATCCAACGTTTTTAGGATGTCGAGTTGGTCAATCGAAGGCAGCGGCGAGGGGGGCGCATGAACTTTCGTTATTTTGGTATCTGCATCGTCCAAGCGTTTGCGTATGGCTTCGAGAATCACCTTGCCCACGGTCAAGCCGCGGTAATGCGGATCGTAGCCTTCGACGATAGTCCATGGAGCCTCAGCAGTGCTGGTATGGCGTATTACGCTTTCATATACAACGCGGAACTTATCGTATTGCTTGAAATGTTTCCAATCGCGATCGGTCACACGCCAGCGGGTTTTCGAATTTTCTTCAAGCAATCTAAGGCGTTTTTTTTGCCTGTCTTTAGATAAATGCATCCAAAATTTGAGGATCAGCGCGCCTTCGTCGGTTAGCATCCTTTCCAGGCGTTTAGCGCGTTCCATGCTCTGATCGAATTCAGCCGCATTGGTGTGGCCGGTGGCACGATTGAGAATTGGCCACGTATACCAGGAACCCAGAAACAGGCCTATCTTGCCTTTTGGAGGAAGTTCGCGCCAGAACCGCCACATCATCGGGCGATCAAGCTCCTCATCGGATGGGTCGCCCATGCCGTGGGTTTGAATAAAACGCGGATCCATCCATTCATTGAGCAAGTTGACGGTTTCGCCTCGTCCCGCGCCATCCAAGCCGCCGATTAAAATAATGACTGGAAATTTGGCCAATTTTGCCAAATCCATCTGTGCCTCCAGTAATGCTTCGCGCAACCGGGGTACTTCTGTATCGTATATGGCTTTGTCTATTTTGTGTCCAAGCTCTGCTGATTCAAACATGACGATCTCTCTGGAGTAACCCTAAAAATAGAAATATTAAGTATAGATCGTATAGGTTTATTGGTTATAAAGAAGATTGTTTGGTGGTTGGTTTTCCATATGTAGCTTAATTTGATATTCAGAATTAGGTAATTAATAATTTTAGTAATAAAAAACCGATCAAAATCGACATGTTTACGTCCTTTTTCGTTCAGCAAATGAGGAACAATCTTTTTCTCAGCGGAAGAATACAAGATGTATTTGCCCAACTCTATTTGTAACGAAGAATAAAGTATAAGCCGGTGCAGAAAATTCTTTTTTCGACATCAAATAAGCGGAAATAAACTTCCGTCTTCATTTGCATATCAGCGATAATATTTATTCAATTAGTAAAACCCTTTATAATAGTCGGATTTTACAAGGACTATAGGGCATGTATCCATTCTATGACTAATTTGAATAGCGCGCTTTTAACACGTTTGGATCAAATGAATGCAAACGGCCATCAGCAACTGCTTTGCGGAGGGCTTAAAGGGATTGAGAAAGAAAGCCTGCGCATATCCAAAGACGGATTCATCGCCCAAACACCTCATCCTCGAACATTAGGTGCAGCACTGACTCATCCGTGTATTACCACGGATTATTCTGAAGCCTTGATTGAATTAATTACCCCGCCGTTTGATGACGTTAAAGATTCGCTGGACTATTTGCGCAATATACACCGGTTTGTTTATGAGCATCTGGACAATGAAATCCTGTTGGGCGCAAGTATGCCTTGTGGCATCGACGGGGATGAGAGTATTCCCATCGCCGAATACGGATCGTCCAATATAGGCAGGATGAAGCACATTTATCGGCACGGTTTATGGCATCGCTACGGTAGGACCATGCAGTCTATTGCCGGGATTCATTTTAATTATTCGGTGCCGAAAGCGTTGTGGCCAGTTTTGCACAAAGAAAAAAACAGCTCACTCAATCTGGAGCAGTTTACTAACGAGGCCTATTTCGGTTTAATCAGGAACTTCCAACGTATGGGGTGGTTAATTCTGTACTTGTTCGGCGCATCACCGGCCATCTGCAAAAGCTTCTTCAAGAGCCGTCCGGCATTGATGATGCAATTTGAAGAATTTGACAATGGTACGCTTTATCATCCCTATGCGACTTCATTACGCATGAGTGATATCGGTTACAAGAGTAAAAATCAGGCTAATCTGAAAATCGATTACAACTCTATAGACGGTTATGTCAGCAGTTTAAGCGCGGCCATTAACACGCCTTATCCTGAGTACGAAAAAATCGGCACTCTGGTTGATGGTGAATACCGTCAACTGAACAGCAATATTTTGCAAATTGAAAACGAGTTTTACAGCACTATGCGGCCTAAACAAATTGCCCAGTCCGGCGAAAAGCCGACCCTGGCGCTGAAGCGTCGCGGTGTTCGTTATATAGAGATGCGTTCTTTAGATTTGGATTTATTTAATCCTATCGGCATTGACGAAGATAAAGCCCGTTTTATTGAGGCGCTGCTGCTCACGTGTCTGTTGCAAGACAGCCCGAAAACTTCAGATCAGGAGCAGCAGGTTAATAATGCCAATCAACTGGCTGTCGCTAACTTTGGCCGAAAACCGGGATTGGAACTGAATAAAAATAATCAGAAAATTCTGCTAAAGGATTGGGCGGCTGAAATTCTTGAATCCATGGAACCAGTGTGTGCGATTCTCGATCAGGATAATGCGAGCAAACCCTATAGCACCGCCTTGGAAAAACAGCTGGTGTTAGTCGAAAACCCCGATTTAACCGCATCGGCGCGAATGCTGGAGCAGATGACCCAACTGCGGCAGCCGTTTTCCCGTTTTGCATTAAATATCTCGACCGAGCATGAACAATATTTCAGACTCAATCAACTCGATAAGCTTAAAGAGCAGCAGTTTAATGAAATGGCGGCAGGGTCTCTTGATAAACAGCAGGAAATCGAAAGCAAAAAACAGCTCCCTTTTGACGATTTCTTGAAGCAGTATTTTTTGCAAGCATAATTTAATGACTGCGCGGGCCGAGCTACAAAGCCGCACGGCGTAGAAACGAGGAAAAGCACATCATGACAACCTTCGATATAAAGCAACTGCAAACCGAGCTAGAGCATAAGAACCCGCGCGTCATCCTGAAAAAAGCGCTGGAGTTGTTCGATAACATAGCCATTTCTTTCAGCGGTGCGGAAGATGTGGTGCTGATCGATATGGCTGTGTCTATCAGAAAAGACATTCAGGTCTTTTCTTTGGATACAGGGCGTTTACATCCTGAAACTTATCGTTTTATAGAAAAAGTCAGGAAACATTACCAGATAGATATTGAACTATTGACGCCGGACCGAGACGTGCTGGATAGCTTCGTTAAAAAGAAGGGCCTGTTCAGTTTCTATGAAGACGGGCATCAGGAATGCTGCGGCATCCGCAAGGTTGAACCGCTAAAACGCAAACTGGTCCATTTAGACGCCTGGATTACCGGTCAGCGTAAAGATCAAAGCCTTGATACCCGGCAAGATATTCCTGAAGTGCAGTTAGACACCGCATTTTCTAATGCCGAGCATCAATTGGTTAAATTTAATCCCTTGCTCAACTGGAGTTCCGCGCAAGTCTGGGATTATATTGAAGCCTATCAAGTGCCTTATAACGAATTGCACGAGAAAGGCTTTATCAGCATAGGCTGCGAACCTTGCACCCGGCCTGTGCTGCCCAATCAGCATGAAAGAGCCGGTCGCTGGTGGTGGGAGTCGGAAGCGAAAAAAGAATGCGGATTGCATGCGGGAAATTTGAAAAAATAAAGGCTGACCGCTTTAACGTAGAGTGTTAGCTGTTTTAAAAATCTCCAGCTTTTAATTAAAGAAAAAATCAACCGGAATGAAACCAAACAAGGGTTGGATTAAATTCGTTAACTTATCTTGATCCGGTAACTCTTTCCTCACGTATAAAGCTCACCCTTAACCGGAATAGCGACCATCTTGTTTAGCTCTTTTATATTACGTAGCATCTAATCGATGAATCATCAAACAACTGCCATGAAAAGCTGAAATAAGGATGACATCACCATATTCAGGATGAGTCGCATAGGTAGAACTTATCGTTCCATCATGATAATGGAACACTTCGGTTGAGCCATACATTACTAATCTATCGTATTCCTTTGACGTGATAGGGCTTATTGATAATTTTTTCATAGATACACTCGAACAAAACAAATCGTGACATGTAAGCATAATATTACAACAAACGAATTCGTGCAGCATTAAACATAGATTAAGAAAGAATTAATATTTACGAAAATGAGATATACATACGATAAACAAGCCGTGTAAATAATGCATATGTACTAAGGCAGCGTTTTTTACTCAACGGTAGGGTACGCCCTTGAAGGATCTCGGCCCTCGATTTATAGCTTGTAATTAAATCTCACAACATTAAGACTTAATAAGACATTGAGGTGATGTATGAGTCAGGCAATAGGTTACGCAAGAGTAAGCCGTAAAGGTCAATCATTGGCGGTTTAATTGGAGAAGTTAAACCAGTATGGATGTACTAAATTTACTGAGAAAAGAAATCAGGCACACAGCCGATAGGTCAGGGCTTAAAACCGTCTGGGTTATCTTAGAAAAGGCCACAAGATGATGATAACCAAGCTCGATAGGATGGCGCGCTCAACTAGTCACTTTATAATCATAGCTGAGTTTGAAACTGAGATCTGAAAAGAAAGGCGACTATCAGGAATTGAAAAAGCCAAGCTTGAAGATGAACAGGGCTCCGCAAGAAGCGCACTTCAGGTATAAAGATTAAAGAACTTACGCTTTTTTTGGTACGGCCTAAGTAAAGCCATCGTCTAAAGGCTTCTAGGCAGCGATAAAGAGCATGTCTGAGCGAATGTTTACGCTTGAGCTTTATCGATTTTTTTACTCAGGAAACGGTTAACAAATTTGTTAACTTTTTTGAATTGAGAATCATGGAGTTGCTGATTCTTAATGAATTTTATTGTATGGCGGAGAAGCAGGGATTCGAACCCTGGGAGGGGATCAACCCTCAACGGTTTTCAAGACCGCCGCTTTCGGCCGCTCAGCCACCTCTCCACACCCGGCGTATTATATAGGGTGCTGCATTTATTGCAATATTAATTCTTTATTTAAGGCGAACATGAGGTGTTTTATAGAATACTCATCCCCCTGCATAGCAAAATGCATTGTTTGCGTCGCAGTACTCTAAACTTTTGATAGTGTTTTAGATTTTTCGGTAATTAATGTCAACGACTGTATAACGCGTCTCTTTAAGCTCGTTTTTAATGGCGACTTCATCGTCAAACGTTTTTTTAAGCAATGCCCTTGCCAAGGGCGAATCGAGGCTGATGTATTGTTTTTTAGGATCAAGCTCATCAGCTCCGACAATGCGGTAAGTCAGCTCCTCACCTGCTTCATTCTCCAAGGTTACCCAGGCGCTAAAAAAAATCCTGTCCTGATCATCAGGCGGTTGGGATACGATGCTAAGGCTGGGCAGCCGTTTTTGCAGATAATGGATGCGCCGGTCGATGCCGCGTAATTCTTTTTTGCGGTAAATATATTCGGCATTTTCCGAGCGATCTCCTTCCGCTGCTGCGGCGGATAAAGCCTGGGTAACTTCTTTGCGTTTGCTCCACAGGCCTTTCAATTCAGTTTCCAGCGCCTGATAGCCTTCCGGGGTGATGTAAGGGGATGATTTGGGGCTTGGCGGTCTCCAGCGCGACATGATGATTTCCTGTAGATATAAATAATTTTCAGACAAAAGAGCTACAACTCTTTATCATAGTCGCCTTTTAAATTACCAAAAAGGTTTTATCATGCAAGTAGCTGACAATATGGCTGTCTCAATTCACTATACTTTGACGAATGATGCCGGCGAAGTGTTGGATAGTTCGAGAGGTGGTGAAGCCTTGGTTTATCTGCACGGCACAGGAAATATTATACCCGGCCTGGAAGATGCGTTGCATGGTAAAACCGTCGGCGATAAATTTAATGTGCGCATTGCCCCTAAAGATGCTTATGGCGAGAAAAACGACGCGATGATTCAGGTCATTCCACGCGCTATGTTTGAAGGTATAGATGAGCTTGAAGTCGGCATGATGTTTCATGCCGACGTTAGTTCCGGCTCCGGCGAGGTCACCATCGTTAAGATTGATGGCGATGATATTACTATAGACGGCAATCACTCGCTGGCAGGAGTAGCCTTAACTTTTGATGTGGAAGTCGTGGCTGTTAGACCTGCGACTGAAGAAGAAACTGCGCATGGACATATCCATGGCGCAGGTTGTCACCATTAAATAAAAGTTAAGTAGCTAACCCTGCTACAAAAGCTTTGAGTAATTCAGCGGTATTTGCCATGCCTTTATGGAGGTGCCGCTCAATTTCTTCCATGGTTATTTCACCTTCCGATTTTCCTGCTGCCCAGTTGGCGACTACGCTGATTGAAGCATAATCCATATCGAGTTCTCTGGCCAGAGCCGCTTCCGGCATACCGGTCATGCCGACCAAATCGCAGCCGTCTCTTTCCATGCGCAGGATTTCTGCGGCACTTTCCAAGCGGGGACCTTGGGTACAACCGTAAGTGCCTAGTGGGCTGATTTTTATATTGGCGTCGCGTGCGGCGCTGATTAAGCGGGAGCGCAGTTTTTGACTGTACGGATATGTAAAGTCTATGTGAGTGACTGCTTCATCTTCGAAAAATGTATGCAAGCGGCCATAGCTGTAATCAATGATCTGGTCGGGGATGGCGATATGTGCAGGAGCCATCTCGTCGGTAATGCCGCCTACAGCGGCGACGGCGATAATTTGTTCAACGCCCAGCTGTTTAAGTCCCCAGATATTGGCCCGGTAATTTATTTTGTGTGGGGCGATGGTGTGCGGATTGCCGTGCCTGGCCAGGAATATAACTTTATTTGTGTTCAATTCGCCGGTGATAAATTCAGCGGAGGGCGAACCATAAGGCGTGCTCAGCTGTTCGCGTTTAATGATTTTTAAGTCGCTAAGTTGTGTCAGGCCAGTGCCGCCAATGATGGCTAATTGAGTCATGATGTTTATTCCTTGCAGGCATAAATGCCCGGTGCGTTACGTAAATAACCTTTGTAATCCATGCCGTAGCCGAACAAATAACGGTTTTCCACTTTCAATCCGACAAAGTCGGCAGTTAAAGGTTTTTCGTGGTCGAGGATTTTATCCGCCAACACGGCGCTGTAGACGTTTGCCGCACCTTGTTCCCGGCAATATTCACAGAGGGCTTGAAGGGTAATGCCTTCGTCGAGGATGTCGTCAATGATCAGCACCGTCCGATCTTTAAGCGGTGTTTCCGGTTTAACCAGCCATTCGATTTTGCCGCCTGATGTCTGGTTTTGATAACGGCTGGCATTGATCGCATCGATGGTTAACGGGATGGTTAATCGGGTCAGTAACTTGCCGAAAATGACTACGCCACCGTTCATGACGCAGAGCAATAGCGGATTGCGATCGGCAAGCGCAAGGTTGATTTCCTGAGCCATTTTATCAATGGCGGCTTCAACTTCCTGCTCGCTGTACAGCAAATCTGAAGTTGTCTGAACGTGTCTTATTTCTTCAAGCATAGTTATAGGTGTGATTGATCAGAGTGGATAGTTGTTGCCATTTTTCGGTTTGCATCAGCTGTTTGCGATCCATCTGCGGTTTGCCTTGCATCCGCTTGAGCCGTTGTTCTCTGATTGGATCCGGGATTATCGGCAATGCATCAAGTACTTGCTCGGCGGCAGCCGGGTTATTACAAACCAAGATCATATCGCAGCCGGCAAGCTTCGCCAGTCTGGCGCGTTCCGGGAAGTCGCCGACCGATGCCGCGCCTTCCATGCTTAAGTCATCGCTGAACACCGTGCCGTTAAATTTTAACTCTTTGCGCAAAATCTGCTGTATCCAGAACGGCGAAAAGCCGGCCGGATTCGGGTCAACTTTAGGATAGACCACATGCGCAGGCATAATGCCTTCCAAACCTTCTGCGATTAGTTGTTTAAAAGGTAACAGGTCTTTTGCCCTGATGCTGTCCAAGTCTCTTTCGTCTACCGGCAGGGTCAGGTGTGAATCAAGCGCGACTGCACCATGACCGGGGAAATGCTTGCCGGTTGCGGCCATACCCGCTTCATCCATGCCTTTTCTAAATAAACTGGAAAGACGTGTTGCAAGTGTCGGATCAGTTGAGAATGAACGGTTGCCAATGATTTCGCTAACGCCGCAGTCGATATCCAAGACCGGCGCAAAGCTGAAATCAACGCCGACTGCCAATAATTCGGCGGCCATTAGCCAGCCGGCTGACTCTGCTAATTCGGGCTCTTGTGTATAGCTTGACGCAGGCGGCAAGCGAGTGAAACCTTGTTGAAATCGCTGGACTCTGCCGCCCTCCTGATCTACAGCAATCAATATATCGCCGTTTCGCGCCGCACGAATGCTGTTAATCAGCTCGGTAACTTGTTCGGGGTTTTGATAATTACGCGAAAAAAGAATGACCGCCCCGGTATTGGGATGGTTTATCTTTTCCTTTTCGACTTGTGTCAGGGTTAAGCCTGCAACATCAAGCATTATAGGGCCGATGGGGAGATTGGTTATCATTATGGATTCGTTTTAAAATTGATGAGGTTGGGCCTATACTAAGTCCCTATTTTTAGTTACACGGAGTCTGTTATGCGTTTATGGGGTGTGTTATTAAGTCTTCTGTTCATGTCTGTTGCTGCTGCTAACGAGGGGGCAAAAGAGTCGGAGTCGGAATCAGGTGCAAAATATATAGAAATGTCTCCTAAGTTTACCGTTAATTTGGCGGAACCAAAAAAACTTTTGGTGGTAAATGTGCAATTATTGGTTGATGGGGAAGAATCCATTGAAGTGGTAAAGAAACACATGCCTGCATTAAGGCACGAATTAATCATGCTTTACAGCGGCAGGCCGTCTGATGAATTTCAAACTATGGAACAGCGTGAAGCGTTGCGGAAAGAAACGACTATCGTGATTCGTCAGACGCTGGCAAGGATGCAAGGCGCCAAAGAGCATAATGCATCAGATGAAAAAGGTCATTCCGAAAAACATAAAGCGGAAAGTCATTCCGAGGATGATAAGTCCGAGCATAAAGAAGGCTTTAAAGAAGCTTATTTTACTGAATTCTTAGTTGATTGATCAGGCTAAGCTAAGGGTTGTATTTTTAATTTCTCTTTAATGTAGATCACGTTATCCGCAATCTGTTGTTCAGTGTAAGGCACAGCATCAAACTTCCCCCAAACCGGCGCAGGCCAAGCTTTATCGGTCCGGTAGCGGACTATATGATGGATATGCAGTTGCGGAACCATATTGCCTATTGCAGCAACATTCATTTTGTCCGCTTCATAAATTATGGCCAGGTTTTCGGCAAGATAACTTGATTCCTCGGTAAGTAGTTCACGCTCTGTTTTGTTCAGCTGATAAATTTCCTGTATATCCGCTCGTTCCGGCACCAGTATAAACCAGGGATATTGGCTGTCGTTCATCATTAATAACCGGCATAACTCAAAACGGCCAATGATTATGCAATCCTGCTTCAGGCGTGAGTGTAGCTGAAATGTCATGATTCTGTTTATCCTAAAAAAACTAAAAGCAATGCTTGAAAATGGTTGAATAATCAGTTTAACTTAATATTTTGACTGAGAATATAACAACGATAACAGGAGGATAGTTTTATGTCTGCCCAAGCCATCTCAGCTCAAGACATACCTAATAATAATCAATTGACCGTCTCGTTCCGGTTATTGCTGGGACTGTATGCAATCATTCCCTTGTGTTTGCTGCTACAGCTATCTGATGGTTGGTTTTGGAACGGGTTTTTACAGCAGAATTTACCGAGTAGTCCTAAGCAGTTCTTATTGTTCCAAATCATTTTTGGAACGCCGCACATCGTCGCAAGTTCCATTTTACTGGTGAGCAATACCGAATACCTGAAATTCTATAAGCTGAAAATCATTTTGATGACGGTCGCTATTGCAATAGTTTTCGGTATAGGCAGTTTGTTTATTTCTTATACCGTACTTTACGTAACGGTAGCGGCCTGGACCGTATATCATGTACTCAAACAGCAGCTGGGAGTGGGCCGCAGCCTGTATCGCCTGCCTGATTGGGCTTTTTATTTGTTGCTGTGGCTGAGCGTGACGGCGGGCCTTTTCGTTTACATCGGCATCTTCCTGAAAAATAGTCTGGATGTGCAACAGCTGTCATGGATTAAACTTATTGCGGGCGGTTTATGTGCGGGACTGTTTTGCGGTGCGTTGTTATGCCAACGCTATGTGACCATACAATCAGGCAGGTATTTTTTGTGGTCCAATGTTTTATTGGTATTAAGCAGTTTCTATCTTTTTGTTCAGCAGTATTATTTTCTCGCAATTTTGATGCCCAGGTTGGTGCATGATGCGACAGCCTATATTTTTTATGTGGTGCATGATTACAACAAGCATCATAAGCATCCGCAGAATTTTATGTACCGCTATGCGGCGCGTTGCCATCTGCCTGTTTTTGTCGTATTGCCGCTATGTTCCTTTGCGCTGGCATTTGTGTTGCAGTCATACGGAGACAGTGCGGTCAATGCGGTCATCGAGTTCTTTTTCGGCGTGGAAATCAATAAAGCGGTTACCTTAGGCCTGCTGGGTTATCTGGCGTTAATGCATTATTACACCGAGGCTTTTACCTGGAAGCAGGGTTCGCCTTATCGGCGGTTTATTGCGTTTTCGAAATAGGACAAAAGGCGAAAGGCGAAAGGCAAAGGGCGAAAGGCAAAAAAAGCTTGCTTTGAGTATCAAGAACTTTTTCAATTTTTAGCCTTTAGCCTTTAGCCTTTAGCCTTTAGCCTTTAGCCTTTAGCCTTTAGCCAATTCCCTAACCGCATCTTCGGTATGGAAAAATGCCTTGCCGGGTTGCAGTTGCTTGAGAAAATCGGTTTTTTCAAGTTTATCGAGTACAGGGCCTTTTGCTTCCGAGATATGTAAGGTCATTTTTGCTGTTTGCAATGTATGATTCAGGTTTTCCAGTACCTCCAGGGCGGTGGTGTCTATGTCGCTGATTGACGTAAAAATAAGCACTACATGCTTAATGTCCGGCTGCTGCCTTAACTCGGCATTAATAAACTCCTCGATATAATTGATGTTGGCAAAGGTGATGCTTTCATCGACACGCAGTAACAACAGATGAGACCAAGTTTCCACATTGTGGCGTTTGATATTGCGGTAATGCTCAGTGCCGGGGATGCGCCCGACCACGGCAATATGCGGTTGGCTGGTTTTACGCAAATGACTGATCAGAGTGAGGATAATGCCCAGCGTGATGCCTTCTTCAATGCCGTAAACTAAAACACCCAGCAAGGTGGCGATTTCGGCTATGCCATCGCCGCGATCATAACGCCAGGTGTGGGCAATGTCATTCAGTTTTACCAAAGGAACGATGGCGACCAGAATGATCGCAGCCAGCGCCGTTTTGGGAATGTTTTCAAATAACGGGCTAAAGAAAATGACTGCCAGGGCAAGAATACCAGCTGCGATCAGCATGGCCATTTGAGTTCGCGCACCGGCGGAAAAATTCACCATGGTACGGCTAAACCCACCTGCTACCGGCATTCCTCCGGAAATAGCGGCGGCCACGTTGGCGACGCCCAATGCAATCAATTCCTGGTTAGGAAAGATTTTCTCGCCCCTGAAATTGGCGGTGACTTTGGCAATGGCAACGCTTTCTACATAGGCAATTAACGCGATAAAGCCGGAGTAGGGCAGTAATACGGACCATTTTTCGATAGGGGAAAGGTCCATATTTAATACGGGAAAGCCGGACGGAACTTTACCTACAACCGCCACGTTCTGTTGACTTGTCAGGTCAAAATAATCAACAGCCAGGGTTGTCAATATTATGGTTAACAATGGCCCGCATTTGCTGATTGCAGCGATCAGGTAAGATTGCATACCCGAATTTTTAAGCATAAGAACCAGCGGTTTGCCGAAAAACACCAATAAGCCAATCGCGATAAGGCCGATGAATAAGGTAGCCGACACTATGCCTGAAAAATAATGGCTGTAGCAGCTAACATTAAAACCGCATGACGGCGTTTTTAAGCCGAACAACTGGGGTAATTGGCTGCCGATAATCAGTAGCGCGGCGCCACTGGTAAAGCCGGTAAGCACCGGGTGGCTGATGAAATTCACCAGTCCACCCATGCGCAGCAGTGCCATCAGCAACATAATAGCTCCGCTTTCTGCCGACAAGATCAGCGCACTTTGCACAGGGTTGCCTAGTACGCTGATTTCCGGCGCGGTCAAGGCGCTGGCAATCATAATAGCAGCTATTGAAACCGGCCCGACCGACAAGGTGCGACTGGTGCCGAACAGGGCATACAATACTGGCGGCAGAATGCTGGCATAGAGCCCAAGTTGAGGCGGTAAGCCGGCCATAATCGCGTAGGCAATACCTTGTGGAACCAGCAAAATAGCGGTGATGATGCCGGCGAACAAGTCGCTGTTAAATTCCTGGCGAGTGTAGGATTTTAGCCAGCCTATGATCGGAAATAACTGTGTTAATCGCGAGTTATTGGATTTTGAGTGGGGCATGGGAAAAAAGGCGAAAGACGAAAGGCAAAAGACGAAAGGTGAAGGACGCAGGGTGTAGCGAGTTTTTAGCCTTTTGTCTTTCGCCTTTCGCCTAATAATTTATTCTTCGTTCAAAAACTTTTTGGCATAGCATTCCAAATGAGGAATATCGATGCGATAGCCTTTAAGCATCAGATGCCAATACAGCCATGGGAAGCCGGTAGTTTTACCCCACCACCAGATAGAACGAGGTTTTCTTGGATCCAGCAAAGGGAACGAAGGCGTTACCCTGCCGTCATAGGCAAACTCAGCCAGCATCACTTTACTCAGTGAGGTGGTTAATGGGCACGAGCCGTAGCCGTCATAGCCTCCTTGGACATCCTTGCTGTTCTTCAGGCTAAGAATATTGTCGACCACGACTGGCACCTGCTTGCGCACTGCGGCTGCTGTTTTGGCATTGGGTGTTGAGCCAGCGTCGCCTAAGCCGAAAATATTGCTGTATTTAGTATGCTGCAATGTGTTCGGATTGACATCAACCCAGCCGGCGGCATTAGCCAGAGGGCTTTTCTTAATGAAATCCGGTGCACTTTGCGGCGGCGTGACATGAATCATGTCGAACGCTTTGGTAACGCGTTGCTTGTTGCCTTCGCTGTCGGTAGTTTCAAAAGTGGCGATTTTGGCCGGGCCGTCAATAGCAACCAGATTATGGTTGAAATTGGTTTTAATGCCGTATTCGGCGACGACTTTACTTAATGCTTTGGCAAAAAACGGCACGCCGAACAGGACAGGGCCGGCATTGAAAAATTCAATATTAAATTTGTCCAGTGTGCCTCTTTTACGGAAGCGGTCTGCCGCCAGATACATGATTTTTTGCGGCGCACCTGCACATTTGATGGGCATCGGCGGTTGGGTGAACAGCGCCGTGCCTTCCTTGATATTCTGGATACATTCCCAGGTGTATTCCACGGTCTCAGCGGAATAATTACTGCAAACATTATTTTTGTTCAGCGTTTCTTTCAAGCCTTCAATCTTGTCCCAATCCAGTTGCAGGCCGGGGCAGACTACTAGGTAGTCGTAGCTGATCGTATCGCCGGAACGTAAAGTGACGCTGTTGTCATCCGGTTGAAAGGTTTCCGCATAATCCTTGATCCAGATAACGGTCGGGTGGATCAAGTCGGCTTCATTGCGCGCGGTTTCTTTTAAAGTATAAGCGCCGCCGCCTACAATAGTGAAGCCCGGCTGGTAATAGTGGACCTCGGACGGTTCAACGATTGCAATATCAATCTCGGCGTTTTGGCGACGCATGTTGTTGGCAACGGAAACGCCGGCGGCGCCTCCTCCTATGATTAGCAAAGTATGGTGTTGGTTTGACATAAATTCCTCTCAGGCATGTAGTTAGTGGAAGATTCTGATACACGACAAAAGTGTAAAGCAACACACATTTTGTCATCCACCTGTTTTTATTGTTCTGCTTCTTGGCTTTTTTTCCAGGCTTCAAATCCGCCGGCCATAGATAATACATTAGTGTAACCCAATTGCTGCATGGTCTGCGCCGCCAATGCCGAGCGATTGCCCAAGCGGCAGTATATGAGCACCGCTTTAGACTTGTCGGCCAGTTCAGGCATGTTGCCGATTTTGAATTCCAGCATGCCGCGCGGTACCAATAGCGCCCCGTTAATGTGCCCAGCCGCATATTCGCTTTCTTCGCGGGTATCGATCAGCACGATATTGCCTTCCGCAATCAGCTGTTTGGATTTTGCGACATCAATTTCGACTATCTGTTGCTTGGTAGCGGCCACCATCTCTTCGGTTTTTGTCGTAGCGCGAACCGGGGGTGTTGCGTCCCTAAGCGATACGGCATCCTGGCGCTCATTTTCATCCAGGCCGCAATAACGGTTGGCGGGCACCGCCTGATCAATTAACCGGGGCTTGGGTAAGTTCAGGTTACGCATGATTTCGATAAACTGTTCGCGAGTCTTGCCTGCCAAACGCGGATTGGTCGTGCGTTCCTGCATAATGCAGCTCACCCAGCGTTGTTGATAGTCGTGGCCCGGATAGACCAATGTTTCATCCGGCAGTGTAAACAAGCGTTGGGTAATACAATCATAAAGCGCACCGGCATCGCCGCCTTGAAAATCGGTGCGTCCGCAACCGCCGATTAACAAAGAGTCGCCGGTAAACAAACGGTCTCGCCATAAAAAAGAAATACTGCCGCGCGTATGTCCCGGCGTGGCAATTACTTTGATTTGTTCGTTGACTGCAAATTTAAAAATATCGCCGTCCTGAATTTGAATGTCGGCCGATTCGGCCCCGCACAGTCCGCTCACCGCGGTTTGCGCGCCCAAGCGTTGGCGTAATAGGCCGCTTGCTGTGATGTGGTCGGCATGAACATGCGTTTCCAGGGAATATTTCAGTTGCAGGCCGTGTGCTGCCAGCAGCTCAATATACTCATCGATATGGGTGTTGACCGGATCAATCAGGACAGCGTCTTTGCTGATCGGATCAGCAATTAAATAAGTGTAAGTCCAGGTTTCCTGATCGAATAATTGTTTGAATAGCATGATGTCTCTCCGGCTTTGGTTATGGAATATATCCGGGTTAAAGCAAGGCCTGTGCCAAAAGGTTAAGGCGAAGGGCTAAAGGCTAAAGGCTAAAGGCTAAAGGCTAAAGGCTAAAGGCTAAAGGCTAAAGGCAAAGGCAAAGGGCGCATAGCTAAAGTGAGCACCTTTCGCCTTTTGCCTTGCGTCTTTTTTATGTTTCATATATTGTTTCATTGAAACATATATTCGATTCAGTGAGACATTCATGAAACAAATGAAACAGATTCCCGAGCTCTTATCAAGTTGGCTGACGCGGCAGCCATTGCAGCCTTTATTTTTAAAACTGTTAGCTCTTTGCGATGTTGTTGGCCTGTACATTGTTGACCGGGATCAACAGGTTATTCATTGGAGCCAAGGTGCAGAGCAGTTATCGGGATTAAAAGCTACGAATATCACAGGCAAACTTTGTTTGCAAGAATACGCTATTACTGAGGGCGATGACTATAAAAAGCAACTTATAAAATCACTTAAGATTGATGGTCATAAAATTGAGCTGAATAAGTTTACCCAGGTTTTGTATGATCAAGAGGGCATTTTTGCCGGTGGCTTGGGACTGTTGCTTCTCGTTTCAGCACAACAGGCAGATACGATTTTGCCGAAGGACTCAAGCGAAGCTCTCGCTACCGCCCATCGCCTATCTCCTGTAGGCGGAGTGCCTGAGTCTGAAAAGCAGGGTTTTCAAGGATTATTAAGCCGCTCACCGGCCATGCAGGCGGTTTTTCAGATTATTCGAAATGCCGCAGAAACGGAAGCTACAGTATTGGTAAGAGGCGAGAGCGGTTCCGGCAAGGAACTGGTTGCCAAGGCCATTCACGATTTGAGCGCCCGCCGCGACGCACCCTTTTTGGCGATCAATTGCGCGGCCTTGTCCAGTAGCTTGTTGGATAGCGAATTATTCGGCCATGTGCGCGGCGCATTTACCGGCGCAGTCAAGGATCATAGCGGCCTGTTTCAACGCGCGCACGGCGGAACCTTGTTTCTGGACGAAGTCGCTGAACTGCCGCTTGAATTGCAGGCCAAACTGCTTCGGGTTATACAAGAAAGAAACTATATTCCTGTAGGCGGCGACCGTTCAATCGATGTCGATGTACGTATTGTCGCCGCGACTCATCGGTCATTGCGCGAAGAAGTGAAAATGGGGCGTTTCCGGGAAGACCTGATGTACCGGCTCAGGGTCGTACCTATCTTTATTCCGCCGTTGCGGGAGCGCCGCGAAGATATAAGTTTACTGATCTGGCATTTTATCCAGCAGCATAATGCCGCCAATTTCAGGAAAATCGAAAAAATCGATCCGCAGGCCATGCGGGCATTGCTGGACTATGCCTGGCCGGGCAATATTCGGGAGCTGCATAATGTCGTGGAATATGCTTTTGCTGTAGGCAGAGGAACGGCGTTGCGCTGGTCTGAATTACCGCCTGAGTTTAGGGAGCCGCGCACCGTTGAGCAGCAAGCTGTGCAAAATACGTCGCTGTCGGCAGCAGAAGAATCAGCCGCAATCCGTCAGGCGTTGGAGCAGAGCAATGGCAAGGTTACCTTGGCTGCCCGTTCGCTGGGCATGAGCCGGGCGACGTTCTGGCGTAAGCGTAAGATTTATGGGGTTTAACACGGGTCGGAATTATCAGTGCCGAGCATTGCCTTCGTCCTTCATTTTAAGCACATTTTGCGTAGCGAGCCTTGATAGCATTTCAATTCGACGAGTGGGAACGAAAAATATGAGCTATTCGGTTTAGAAATAAAAACCTTAAGTTTTATTGTTAGAGTATTATTTCTAGTGTATAAGCTATGTCTATTTTGATGGCAACGCGCGCCGTATCGCTGCCCGTAAGCTCTAAGCCGAAAATAGTATGGTTGAATGTCGTGGGCGCCAATTTATTCGCGTTTTACACTACCGCGCGAATAAATTCGCGCCCACAATAATTAAATCCGTAATTTAATGGCAATGATGAGCACGTGGGAACACATAAACATAACCATATGAACCAATGAAGAGCACGATAGCGTGCGCTTCCTTAGTATCCTATAGCTTTCGACCGGCGCGTGGTCCATAGGGCCGCTCTTCTATTTTTATGCCTACCTGGTTTGCGCCCGGTTAGCTTTACGTCAGGCAATTAGCCTTTTTTGGAGAAAAACATGCAAGCAATCAATCGCTTGGCTAATATCGGTGAGCTGGTCTATAAGAACGAAAAAATATTATTTACGCTCCATTTCGCGCTGGCGACTATTTTCTGGCTGCTACTGATCGTTGGCACCATGGGCGTAGCGTTACTTTACATGTTCGCCTTGTTCATCAGTTATTTGTTTGCACAGTCCGCTTTGATAGCCTGGATTAAGGGCAATGGCGTGAAAATCAGCGCCGATCAGTTTCCTGACCTTCATGACCGCTATACACGCTGCTGCGAAACGCTGGGCGTAACACCATACCCGGATGCCTATCTGATAAATGGTGGAGGAATATTAAATGCCTTTGCGACACGTTTTCTTGGTCGACATTTTGTGGTTTTGTATTCCAATGTAGTCGACGCGATGGAAGGCAGCCCGGAGGCTATCAATTTCTACATCGGCCACGAACTCGGCCATATTCAAAGAAAACATCTTGAATGGGGGCCGTATATTTGGCCGGCGAGTATTCTTCCGTTGCTTGGCGCAGCATACTCTCGAGCCCGTGAATACACTTGCGACCAGTTTGGCCTGGCCTGCTGCAATGGATCGCAACCAGCTGTGCAGGGTTTGGTTGCTCTGGCTGCTGGGGAAAAACGCTGGGCCACGCTGAGCGTGCCGGCCTATCTCGAGCAAACTAAAGACAGTAGCGGTTTTTGGATGTCTTTCCATGAATTGGTGGCGGATTATCCTTGGCTGGTCAAACGTGCTGCTCGTCTCGATAATCCCGCTTATTCTTCGCCGATGCGCAACCCATTAGCGTGGCTGCTCGCGCTGTTCATACCCCGCTTTGGCTTTGGTGGCGGAATGGGCGGGCTTCTGGCGATGGTGGCGATAATAGGCGTACTTGCTGCAATTGCAATGCCCGCGTATCAGGATTACATTAAGCGCGCGCATCAAACACAGACCCAGCCCGCACAAATGTCCAGTCCGTTAGATTTTAACAATTAGCCTCTATGATTCGGCCTGACTACGAAGCTTGATAGGATGCTAGGGACGAAGCTCACCAATTAGAGAACAATGAACTTCCTTCGTAACTCCATCCTATAACTATTAATATCGGCGGGATTCATTATGTACAAAGAAGAATTGCGGTCCATCAGAAAACGGGTGTTTGAGCTAACTGTTACCAGCACTACCGCATCGAATTTGGATTTGATGCTTGAACGCTTGCTTGCAATATTGCGCGACTATCACGATTTGCCGTTGGAATCTCGAGGAGCGATAGTTTTGCTTAATCCGCGGGGGAGTTATTTTCAAGTCGCGCAATTTGGCATGGAGCCGGCATGGGAGTCGCACTTGCGTTGGGATTCCGGAATATTTTCTTCTGCTGCAATTACTCAAACATGCCAGGTCGAAACTGTTTCGTTCTTATCCGGCGATGGTGATGAACAGAAGCTGCCGCAACGATTATTTCTTTTGCCGCTTTGCATTGATGGTCAAGGAATTGGCTACACCGTGTTGTTTGTTCCGCTCGATTATCAATCGTCATTAATTCATCTCGACTTTATGAACGACTTGGCGTATGCACTTTCCGGCTTGGTCCATCGGGTACTTACCAATGAAACACTTCGTATCCGGGAGTTGGAACTAGAGGAAGCGCGCGCGGATGCGATCCGCAACTTGGGTTTGGCGTCGGAATACCGTGACACTGAAACCGGCTGGCACATCATGCGCATGGCCAATTTTGCGCAAGCGATTGCCAAGGCGATGGGGTTGCCAACGGATCAGCGAGAATTACTTTATGTCGCGGCCCCCATGCATGACGTGGGAAAAATCGGCATCGCAGATGCGGTATTGCTTAAGCCGGGCAAGCTGACTCACGAAGAATTTGAAATCATGAAAACGCACACCAATATCGGTGTTTCCATTTTGATGGGTAATGACGCATTAATTGCCGCTGCGCGGGATATTGCCGGGTCACACCATGAACGCTGGGATGGAGCGGGATATCCGCAGGGGTTGGCGGGCGAACAAATCCCGATTTTGGCGCGGATTTGTTCTGTGGCTGATGTATTTGATGCATTAACTTCCACACGTCCTTATAAAAAACCTTGGACCGTCGAGGACGCGACTGCCTGGATTATTTCTGAATCGGGAAAGCATTTTGATCCGGCAATCGTGGAGGCGTTTAAGACTGCCATGCCCGAAATTTTACGGGTGCGTGAGTTATATCGCGATGACATTATCGACCCTAAACAGGTGTTGACGCTTCCTCCGATTGAACCGAGAGAAGATGTGTGGGCGCCATGGAATGAGAGTCTCAGTGTGGGTATTGATATTATCGACGAGCATCATCGTTACTTGTTCGATCTGATCAACGATTTATACGATGTTGTCATCAATAAGCTCGGAATCCGCGAAGTGGCAAGACTAATCAAGGCATTGGATGCTTATGCCAAAGTGCATTTTCGTGCCGAAGAGCTGATGATGACGCACTATGAATTTGAAGGTACCTATCGCCAACAGTATCAACATCATGCTTTTGAAGCAAAAATCCGCGAGTTTTACGAAGAGTTGCACGCCAATCCGTTGGTCGCGCAGTTTGACGTCCTGTCCTATTTGCGCGACTGGTTGGTGAAACATATTCTGGTTGAAGATTCCCAGCTACGTTCGCTAGTAAGGGTGTAGGATGCTCAAAGGAGCGCAGGAGAGAAGCGGCAACCGGGTCGCCTTTTCTTTGGTTACTTTCTTTTGGCGACGCAAAAGAAAGTAACTCGCCTTCGGGTGCGATAAACCCGATTCAAATAAACGTCGCGCTAGCGACACCTTAAAATATAAGATCTTAATTCGACTAATTGCGTAACATCAGTTAATAAGAAAATCCCTCATCATGCCCATATCTTCGTGTTCCAGGTTGTGGCAGTGGTACATGAACAGGCCTTTAAAATCGTTAAACGGTTTTAATATCGTGACCTTTTCGCCCGGCATCACCAGAACCGTATCTTTCCAGCCGCTGTTGACAAATCCTGATGCGACGGTGGCGTAGTTATCGCTGGAACCCGAGCTGATTTCCCGCTTGACGATCTGAAACTGTTCGCCATGCAAATGCATTGGATGCGGCATGTTCATCATGCCATGCATCCCGCCGCCGAAACCGTTATCGAACTCGATTAATTGCAGGCTGTTAACCGGGATAATTTCATCCGGCTGAACATCGTCCATTTTATAAGAGCGGCCATTCAGCAAGGCTGACATATGCTCCATGGATAAAGCGATGGTTCTGGGATTGGCCGCGTTTGCAGCATTTTTGACATGCAGTGCGGTGATCGGAGTTAGGATCTTTGGCAAAGTATTATTGCCTTGCTCTTTTTTGGCGACCCGGATTTTTAAGAGGGGATAGTCCGATCCTGAAGGCAAGGCGCTGACCGACATCATACCGCCTCCCATCATTCCACCTCCCATCATGCCTCGATGCCGGCCCCCCATCATTCCACCGCCCATCATACCTCGATGTCCGCCTCCCATCATACCCATGGCGCCATGCGCGGAAGTATCAAACTGGAGGCTGCGCATGGTCAGCTCGTTGCCTACCGCCCGTCCGCTAAAGTCCATCCAAACTTCTACTCTTTCTCCTGGAGACAGCATTACGTAAGCATGTTGCTCGGGACTTTCCAGCAAGCCGCCGTCAACGCCTATTACAGTGAGAGGAGTGCCGTCATCCCAGGCCAGTTTATAAATACGGGAATTAGAGCCGTTGACCAGCCGGAGACGATAGGCGCGTGTCGCCACCGGCAACACAAAATTAGGCTTACCGTTGACCAGAATCTGATCGCCCAGAAAACCTTGCATACGCTGCATCATGTGGGCTGAATAAACCAGTTGGTTCTGGTCGTCAAAGCTGCGATCCTGAATTACCAGCGGCACATCAAAATCGCCGTTCGGTAAATTCAGCGCCTGCTCCTGGTCGTCGCTGACGATTAACAGGCCTGCCAAGCCGGAATAGACTTGCCGGGCCGTGACGCTGTGGGTATGGGAGTGATAAAAATAGGTGCCCGCCCGGTTGAGTATTTCGAATTCATAGACATAGGTTTCGCCTCGATCGATCGCATACATCGGATTGCCGTCCATGTTGGCGGGCACATGCAAACCATGCCAGTGCAGGATCGATTGGGCCGGCAAATTGTTGTTAAGAATCAGCCTGACTTTTTGGCCTTTTTTAAAGCTCAGGGTAGGAGCCAGATAGGTGCCTTCATTATTGTCGAGTACGCCTGAAGGGCCTTTTATGACCTTGCCGGTAATTTTCCAGATATGGGTTTTTTCACCTTGTAAGACGGCCACGTCAGCCGTGTTCATGGTCAGTTCGATTTCAACGTCGGGAAGAAAATCGGCAGACGGCCTGTTGACCCTGACAAGTTCGCTAGCTGCCTGCGTCCAGCTCGGGTAAGTGACCGCTCCGGCAATGCCTATTCCGGCATATTTTAATAGCTTGCGGCGTTGCAAATTAGTCTTTTTCATCTGGATTTACCTCGATTCAATTGATATTGGCACGTTGGAATATGCGGCTTTGTGTCAGGATGTTCGCAACGAGATCAGACTACATAAGCAATGATTAGTCAATGCTGCTGACGCAAGTGAATTCATCTTTAGGCTGCCGGAGCAGTGATTCACCAAAGGCTTATAGAAAACAGGCCATCCTTTAAATTTGGTAAAAACGCTTAACTTATGGTTTTTGCATGATTACTGATACTTTGTTAGTATTTACTCCCGACCGTAAGGAGTAAACCATGAACGAAATTTTCTTTATTGTAGAAGACGCTCCGGAAGGGGGGTATACGGCTAAGGCGCTCGGCGAATCTATTTTTATCGATGCGGATACCCATGAAGAACTCCACGCCAATGTCCAGGACGCTGTTCGCTGCCACTTCGATGGAGAGAAAGCGCCAAAGATGATTCGCCTGCATTTCGTTCGCGAAGAAGTCCTTGCAGTTTGAAACTCCCTCGCGACATTACCGGAACAGGGCTTGCAAAAGCACTTGCGGAACTCGGATACCATGTTACGCGTCAGACCGGCAGCCACATACGACTAACAACCTTTGAAAACGGCGAACATCACATAACTATTCCTGCTCATAACCCTTTAAAAATAGGTACATTGGTGGCTATTCTTACGGACATCGAGGCACACTTTAAGCTTACTCGTCACGAATTGCTCAAATGTCTCTTTCCTTGATTTTTTCTTTCCCTTATTTTCAAGCTTTCAAGTCGGCAAGTTTTCATATTTTAATCAGGATAAAAAGTGAACCGCTCGTGCCGGTCGACTTTAAAATAGCAAACAAAAAACAGTGCAAGAGAATCAATTAACAGAACTGGAAGCATTTTTCGGTAGCAACGGCGGATTGGCGGAAGTCATTCCCGGCTATCAGCCACGAGCCGCCCAGGTTGAAATGGCCGAGGCGATTGCCCGTGCCATTGAAGCAAACCAGAATTTAATCGCCGAAGCCGGAACCGGCACCGGCAAGACCTTTGCTTATTTGGTACCCGCCATTTTGTCCGGCAAAAAAGTCATTATCTCGACCGGCACCAAAAATCTTCAGGATCAGCTGTTTAACAAGGATTTGCCGGTGATCCGCAAGGCGATCAAAATGCCGTTTATCGCCGCGTTGCTAAAAGGCCGCAGCAATTATTTATGCACCTATCGGCTGAAAAACGCATTAACTTCCACGCTGGGTTTCAGTAAGGAAGATGCCGTTGCGCTGGCAAAAATCCAATCCTGGTCAAAACGAACCAAAATAGGCGATGTTTCGGAAATGTCCGAAGTAGCAGAAGCCGACCCGGTCTGGTATCAGGCGACTTCGTCGCTGGATAATTGTCTGGGACAGGATTGTCCGGATTACGCCGATTGTTTTTTGGTTAAGGCCAGGAAAAAAGCCCAGGAAAGCGAAATATTGGTCGTTAACCATCATTTGCTGTGCGCAGACTGGTCGATACGCGACAGCGGTTTCGGCGAATTATTGCCCGATGCCGAAGTTGTTATTATCGACGAAGCGCATCAACTGGCCGATACCGCCTCCAACTTTTTAGGCATTACCGTCAGCGCCAAGCAGATGAATGATCTGGCCAAAGACGCATTGATGGAATATTTTAAAGACGCAACCGACATGCCCGCCTTGCGTACCGCCTGCGAAGACCTGGAACACGAGGTCAAAGACATGAGGCTGGCGTTCGGCATTGAGCTTAAACGCGGCGATTGGCAGGACATCGAAAACAATCCCAAAATTTCCGGATCGTTGACTGCTGTTAAAGACCAGTTACAGCGCTTGGCTGATCAACTGGAGCTGGCATCGGTTAAAACCAAAGGCTTGGACTCGTGTTTCAAGCGCGCCGACGAACTACTGCAACAGTTAAAAATTATTCTCGAAGACAACAGTGGCAAGTGGATACGCTGGTATGAGACCTATAAAAGCACCTTTACCTTAAGCCGGACACCGCTGGATATTGCTGCGGAATTCCGTTCTTTCATGCAGCAACACCAAGCAGCGTGGATTTTTACCTCGGCGACTTTAAGCGTAGCGAACAGGTTCGACCATTTCGCCAATAACTTGGGGCTGAGCAACGCAGCCAGCGAAAGTTGGGGCAGTCCTTTCGATTATGCTAACCAATCCTTGTTTTATCATCCTAAAGGCTTGCCACAGCCCAATGATCCTTCGTTTATCCCGCTGATTATTGAGTTTGCCGTGCCGGTGTTGCAGGCCAGCAAGGGCAGGGCGTTTTTCCTGTTTACCAGTCATCGCGCGCTGAAAGAGGCTGCCGAATTGTTGGAGAAAAAAGTCGATTTCCCGTTGCTGATTCAGGGCAGCCGCCCCAAAGCTTTGTTGCTGGAGCAGTTTAAAGCGGCGGGTAATGCCGTGCTGCTGGGCACATCAAGTTTTTGGGAAGGCGTAGATGTCAGGGGCGAGGCCTTATCTTGCGTCATTATCGACAAACTGCCTTTTGCCTCGCCCGGCGATCCGGTATTAAAAGCGAGATTGGATGCGATGACCAAACAAGGGCGGAACTCGTTCTTCGAATACCAGTTGCCTACCGCCGTGATTGCGTTAAGGCAGGGCATAGGCCGATTGATCCGCGACGTAACAGACCGAGGCGTATTGATGGTCTGCGACCCTCGCTTGTTAAAAAAGTCGTACGGGCAAATATTTTTAGACAGCGTACCGGCAATGAAGCGCACCCGCGATATAGAGGATGTACGGGCGTTTTTTCAGGACGAAGACTAAGGTGCGCATGGTACCCCCCTACGCATCAAATCATGAAATTAGCTTAGGACCTGCCTAAATTTATTTAAGCAATTACCATGAAGAGCATGAAGAACATGGAGGATTTAAGTCTTCATGTCCTTCATGCTTTTCATGGTTTAAAAAAATCATTCACGCACGTTTCTTAATTACCACAGAGACCAAATAATGAAACTATTGGCAGTAGAAACATCGACCGAAGCTTGCTCGGCAGCGCTGTTTATTGATGGCGATATAAAAGAACGTTTTGAGCTGACTCCCAAAGAACATACCAAGCTGATTTTGCCGATGATTGATTCGTTGATGACAGAGGCGGGTTTAAAGCCGCAACAGCTTGATGCGCTGGCGTTCAGTCGCGGCCCCGGTTCGTTTACCGGCGTACGGATTGCCACCGGCGTAATTCAGGGTATCGCCTTGGGCGCCGATTTGCCGGTAGTCCCCGTATCCACCTTGGCGGCCATAGCCCAGGATTTTTTCGATCACAATGATGAGAACGTAGCCTTTGTTGCGATGGATGCGCGGATGGGCGAGATTTTCTGGGGCGTTTATCGGCGAGAGGCTCAAGGCTATGCCGAACTGGTTGGCGAAGAAGTTGTGACTCCGGCTGAGCAGGTAGAATTTCCCGAGCTGGCCGGCGTAGGCATCGGTTCAGGTTGGAGCGTTTACCCTCAGGAATTGATGAACCGTTTGGCAGGGCGAGTCAGTCGCTATAAAGCCGATATGCTTCCCAAAGCCGGGGCGATTGCCCGATTAGGCGCGCGAGGTTTTGAACAGGGCTTGGCCGTTGTTGTAGAACAGGCCATGCCGGTTTATTTGCGGGATAAGGTCGCAAAAAAAGAATCGGAGCGCTAATACGGATGCGCTTAGAAGAGCCTTGCGGACCATGAACGGAAATGATTTGTTCAGCACTTCCCTAGCCAAGCCAGGAGGAATGCCGATTATGAACCGGCTGAGCAAATAGTGCATTTGTCAGTAAAACCAAAAACTGGAAAAAAGCAGCGCCGGCTATCGCAAAAAGAGAGGCCAGTAAAACCAGTATGTTTAAAATTTTCATGATTAGTCATCCAATATTTGTTTGATTTAAGCGTGATATTCCACCCATTAAATAAGTAAAACAAGAAATTTAATTATCAATTAAATGAGAGCTGGTTCCGGTTTTTAGGTGCTTTAAATAACCAGTGGTTAGTCCACAACAAGTTGTTTTTTTGCAAGTTTACGTGCTGGGTATTTGCCACTGATCCCGCGTATAAATAAACGAATAGATGAATCCAGATTGCTTACTATTTTTGCGTAAAAACAACAGAATAATCAGCAGTTATTCAGCAGTAAATGAGTGTTTTTAATGTGGCGGACGCTAAAAATAACCGCAATGATTGCCGAATTTTTAGTCCCGCTTTGTCGCGTTGTTCCAGTTTGGCGGCGAGACCTCGATTCAGAGCGAGTGCAGCGGCAAGATGGCCAGTTTTTAAATGGTTAATGTAATTGCCCGCTTTCTTAGCCATTCATCTTAAGTATTTAGACTTATTGATCTTTATTAAGCTCAGGAGATAATGAGCTGCTCTTTCGGCGATTAAGATTGGCGCATTTCGGTTTCCGTTCCATCAATAGCCATTAAAAAAAGGCAGCTATGCATCAGACTTCCAATTTCCTTCTTCCGCCGATCAGCATCAAAACATCAGGGGAAATGAGGCGTGTAGGCGTAGAGCTTGAATTTTCCGGGCTGACTCTCGAAAACATTGCCCTGCTGATTCACGAACAGTTCGGGGGTACCATCATAGTAAACACTGCTTATGAAAGTACGATTACGAACACGAGTTTGGGCGATTTTAAAGTTGAACTGGATTTTCAATATCTGAAGGAAAAAGGCCGTTACAAGCAGAATCCTGAGGATTTCCTAGCCCAGCTTGATGAATGGTCCGAGGTGATTTTGCGTATGGCGGCCGAGCAACTGGTGCCTTTTGAAGTTGTCTCGCCGCCAATTCCTATGGATCGTCTCGGCGAACTGGAGCTATTGATTCGGCGATTACGGCAATCGGGCGCGCAAGGCACAGAGATGGGGGCATTGTATGCTTTTGGCCTGCATTTCAATCCGGAATTGCCTAGCCTGGATCCTGAAACAATCGTTTCTTATTTAAAAGCTTTTCTTTGTCTTTATGATTGGTTGGTTCAACGTAGCAATATCGATTTGACCCGCTCGATGACCGGTTATATTTCCCCGTTTCCAAGTGACTATATCCGGCAGGTGATTGATTTGGATTACCATCCCGATCAGGACAGGTTAATTGATGATTACCTGATAGCTAATCCTACCCGCAACCGGGCTCTGGATATGCTGCCGTTATTTGCCTATCTCGATAAAAGCAGGACGCTGTCGGTTATTAACGATGATCGTGTTCACGCCCGCCCCACTTTGCATTACCGGTTACCCAACTGCCTAATTGATCAGCCCGGCTGGAATATTGATATCGATTGGCATAACTGGCTAATGGTCGAAAGGCTGGCCTGTAATCCCGAATGCTTGAATGCAATATGCTTGGCGTATATGAGTTTCCTGAACAGGTCTTTATCCGAACTGTTTCAGGATTGGACGGAGACGGCTGAAATATGCCTGAAACATTATCGCGGCCTTTAATCGGCGTAACAGGGCCCGATAAAGGTGGGGATCGCGCCTGGTATTTTACTCGTTATGCGATTATCTGGGCCGGAGGCAAACCCTTACGGCTCACACCAAAGAACTCGCATCTGCATGAGAAATTAAACGGTATCGTAATCGGCGGCGGCGATGATATTTATCCATCGCTTTATGAATCAGAGATATTGCCCAATACACGTTATGACAAGGAAAGGGATATGTTCGAATTAGTTTATATCGAAAAAGCCTTGAAACAGGACATACCTATGTTGGCTATCTGCCGCGGCGAACAACTGCTTAACACCTATCTGGGCGGCAATTTACATCAGGACCTACGTAAATTGCGCTGCTATACACGTAACCGCTGGACGGTATTGCCGGTGAAAACCCTGTTGGTAGAACCGGATAGCCGTCTTGAGGAACTGCTGGGAACCAGCCGTTGCAAGATTAATAGCCTTCATTCGCAAGCCATCGATCAGTTGGGTAGCGGCTTAAGAATTGCCGGCCGCGATTTGGATAATATTGTGCAGGCGGTAGAAGACCCGTCGCGATTATTCTTGATCGGGGTTCAATGGCATCCTGAATATTTACTTTATATATCGTATCAACGTAATCTTTTTCGCGCGCTGGTTCAATCCGCACGGCAGGTAATATGACCGCTTATTTGAGTTTATTTGGAGTGAGCTTTTTGGCCGCTACGTTGATTCCGTTTTATTCGGAAGTGGCGCTGGTCGGTTTGTTGGCTGCGGGCTATGATCCTTGGCTGCTTTGGTTGTTTGCATCGACAGGCAATACTTTAGGCGCTGTCGTCAACTGGCTGTTAGGCCGTTATCTAGTGCATTTTGAACATAGACGCTGGTTTCCATTCCCATCCTCAAAGTTGCATCGTTACCAGCGCTGGTACCAGCATTTCGGCGTTTGGTCATTATTATTGGCTTGGTTGCCGGTTGGCGGAGATGCCTTAACATTTATCGCCGGCGTCATGAAAGTAAATCTGGGTATCTTTGTAGTTCTGGTGGGATTTGGCAAAGCCATGCGTTACGCAGTCATCATCATATTATCGGGTCAAGTTTTATGATGGCCTATGATTTTTATATCGTCGTGATGTAATAACAAGTAAGGTTATTCGACATAGGGTAACAATGATAGAATCAATCACCTCCACATCCATATTTAGGTGAAAGCCATGCTTTATAGCGAACCAAACCAGTCAGGCAGTAAAGTTAACTTTAAATCCCGTTATCAAAATTTCATCGGCGGCGGTTGGGTCGATCCAGTCAAAGGTCAGTACTTTGAAAACTCAAGCCCGATTAACGGCAAGGTTTTCTGTGAAATACCGCGCTCCAGTGCCGAAGATATTGAGCTGGCCCTAGATGCGGCTCATTCTGCCAAAGCGGCTTGGGGAGAAACCTCGGTCACTGAACGATCAAATATATTATTAAAGATAGCCGAACGGATTGAAGCGAATCTTGAAACGTTGGCTGTTGCCGAAACCTGGGATAACGGCAAAGCAGTGCGCGAAACGTTGGCAGCGGATATTCCGCTGTGCGTCGATCATTTTCGTTACTTCGCCGGATGCATTCGCGCTCAGGAAGGCTCAATCGGTGAAATCGACAAAAATACCGTCGCTTATCACTTTCACGAACCATTGGGTGTGGTCGGGCAGATCATTCCGTGGAACTTTCCGCTGCTGATGGCCTGTTGGAAATTAGCTCCGGCGTTGGCCGCAGGCAATTGCGTGGTCATGAAGCCGGCTGAACAAACTCCCGCGTCTATTTTGGTACTGATGGAATTAATCGGCGATTTACTGCCCGCAGGCGTAGTTAATATTGTTAATGGTTTTGGTGCGGAAGCGGGCCAAGCGTTGGCGACCAGCACGCGGATTGCAAAAATAGCCTTTACCGGCTCAACTCCTGTCGGTTCGCATATTTTAAAATGCGCGGCAGAGAACATCATTCCGTCAACCGTTGAGCTGGGCGGAAAATCACCGAATATCTTTTTTGAAGACGTATTAAATCAAGAAGATGATTTTGTCAGCAAATGCATAGAAGGGGCGGTGCTGGCATTCTTCAATCAGGGCGAGGTTTGTACCTGTCCGTCGCGGCTGTTGGTTCAAGAATCCATCTATGATGCTTTTATCGCTAAAGTTATTGCACGTGCTAAGCAGATTAAACGCGGCAATCCGCTGGATACCGAGACAATGGTCGGCGCGCAAGCCTCTAAACAACAGTTTGATAAGATTCTGGGTTATCTGCAAATTGGTAAAGACGAGGGTGCTGAAGTTTTAATCGGGGGCAAGGCCGAGTCTTTAGGCGGCGGGTTCTCTGAAGGTTACTATATCGAACCGACGATCATGAAAGGCGGCAATAAGATGCGTATTTTTCAGGAAGAGATTTTCGGTCCGGTCATATCGGTCACCACATTTAAAGATGAGGCCGAAGCGTTAGAAATTGCCAACGACACTCAGTTTGGTTTGGGCGCGGGTGTTTGGACGCATGATATGAATCGCGCTTATCGTATGGGGCGGGGCATTCAGACCGGTCGCGTATGGGTTAACTGTTATCACCATTATCCGGCTCATGCGGCTTTCGGCGGCTATAAGAAATCGGGCGTGGGTCGTGAAACCCACAAGATGATGTTAAATCATTATCAACAAACTAAAAATATGCTGGTCAGCTACGATATTAATCCGCTGGGATTTTTTTAGATTTTATTCGGCATTTAGAAAAATAGAACGTGAATGCCCAAAGTAAACGCCTCTAAGATTGCATGGACAGGAAATGATCCAGTTATTTCTCTGCATTGACCTCCATGGATGGAGGAAATACCGCAAGATTGTATGGAACAATCGCGGCCCCCACATCCCTGTGGGTCATGCAGGAGGTACGACCCCACGGATAGGGAGGTAGAGCACCAACAGTAGGCGCTTTAGGCGACGCAGGGAGCGGTTGCCGAGAGCACCAACAGTAGGTGCTTTATGACTGCATGGACGCAGGAAGTAGAGCAATGCAGGAGCTATTGCCGAGGCGACGCAAAAGAAAGTATCTCGCCTTCAGATGCGAGAAGCTGATTCAATTAAGCGTCGCGCTAGCGGCACCTTTATATTAAAACGATCTAAATTCAGTTAACTGCGTAACATCAGTTAATAATCTCTAGTTAAGATAACTTTGCTCTAATTATTTACGCCAGTTTTGTAATGAGGAGATGACAATGTTAAACGAACTTAAATCTTTAACTACTCTACTTCAATCCTATCTAATGTGGCTCATAAACATGCCGTCAGAAGGGATGGCCGCCTATGTTCTGATCCTGTTTTTTGTCCTGTTCGTGATTTTTGAGTTTTGCGATCCCAGAGAAAAGCTGCTCACAAAACAGTTGCGGCAGTCCTATCGAATAAACATCGAATTGTTTGTATTTAACAGTGTTTTGATATCGTTATTGTCAATTCCATCATTACTGGTTTTGGCTGAAAAATATGCTGATAATGGGCTGCTCAACTATATCCCGAATCCGATATGGAAACCGGTTCTTTCGTTTTTAGCGATCGATTTGTTGCTGTATGTTTTGCATAAAGCCAGTCACAGCTTCGATTGCTTGTGGGTGTTTCACAAGGTGCATCACAATGATCCATATTTAAATGTTTCTACGGCATTTCGGATACATTTTCTGGAAATATTAATTATCAACGCTATGAAGGCGATGCTGATTATCGCTTTAGGAATAAAAGGGTCATTGCTATTCGTGAATGAGATGATAATTACTTCCTTCACCATGATGCATCACTCTAATATCTCATTTCGAGGTGAAAAATTTCTTGGCCGGGTAATTATTACGCCGTATTTGCACCGAGTTCACCATTCGACTCAACGTCATGAACATGACCGTAATTATGGCGCAGTTTTGTCAATATGGGATCGCCTGTTTGGCACTCTGGCAGAGCTGAAACCAGCCGCAATAGGCCTTAACGGAAGCTCTCCGCAAGACCTGTTAAGTTTGGTGAAAGGCGGTTTTACGAGCAGTCCATCCGTCCACCCTGTTAATCTTGAGGTAATGATCGCTGAAGCGGCCTATTACAAAGCTGAAAAACGCGGTTTTAGGCCAGGTAATGAGCTTCGGGATTGGCTGGAAGCAAAAAGTGAAATAATCAGATTGGTTTACGGCGAGGAACAGGTCAGGAATAATCTAAAACAGAAATGGCGGGATTTGTCTGGAAGCATAAGCAATGCGTTAGATGTCAAAAACCAGAATCGTCTATTGTTTTGGGGAACAGATTAACTAGAGAGCGGCTTGGTCTTTAAGCGCTTAGTGTTCGAGCGTATCCCCCCATAGTTCTTCTAAACGTTGAGCCCTGCCGCAGCTGTAATAGTAAAACTTGTAACGCACCGGATTTTTTAGATAGTAATGTTGGTGATATTCTTCTGCTGGATAAAATACAGAAGCGGCTGTGATTTTGGTGACGATAGGTTCCTTGAACGGTTTGGATAGCGTCAGTTCGGCCTTTGATTGTTCGGCTAAGCGCTGCTGCTCTTCGTCATGGTAAAAAATCTCTGCACGGTACGAGGAACCGACATCGCAGAATTGACGATCACTCACGGTAGGGTCAATGTTGTGCCAAAAGACATCCAGCAATTGTGCATAACTGATTTTAGCTGGATCGTAGAATATTTGCACGGCTTCGGCGTGGCCTGTTTCCTCTGCTGAGACTTCTTCGTAAGTCGGATTTTTCGTATGCCCGCCTGTGTAGCCGGAAATAACTTCAACTACTCCAGGTAAATTATCGAAGGCCGACACCATACACCAAAAACAGCCGCCGGCGAAAGTTGCTTTGTTCATGTAAGTTCGGTCCGAGGCCGCAACTGTAGTTCCCATCCCAAGCCCAAGAATGCCAAGCAACATTAATCTGAGTATAAGGTTAGCGCTCTTCATCATTGTTTATTTTTCGATGTCGTCATACAAGGCTGTGTGGTGTTTTCTTAATCCTAAAGGTTGATTATAAGCTGAAGGCGGTAGCTCGAGGGCAGTTTTTATGCAAGTTATTCCCCTGCTTTAAGTTTATCCAACACCTGGGTTAATTTTTCCAATTGTTTATGCATTAACCGGGCTTGTTTTTCGGCATTTTGCTTGTCAAACTCCAGTTTCATGCACTTATCATTGAGCTGCTGGTTTGTCATTTTAAGTGCCTCAATTTCTAATTGAAGCAATCTTATGTGTTCGTCCTGAGCGTTGTTGGAGGCACTGACGTTATTATCGGGTTGTTTTACTGCACATTCCTGATGAATCATTTCGGGACGATCAAGAACAACCTCAATATCATCAGTTGTACCGGAGGGGGTGGCATCATGCTTCGGCTCGGGGTTAATGCCTGCCATTCCGCCTTTCAAGATCATTGCGTTGATTTTATTCCTGAGCAATAAAAATACCGCTGCCTCACTGGTTTTGCCGTCACTGCAAACTACAATGATAGGCTTTTCCTTATCTAATGTTTTAAGCTGCATTCTTAATGAAAAAAAAGGCTCATTAATACTGCCATCAATATGGTTGCTCTCATATTCGTCAGGTGTGCGTACATCCAGCAATATAGCGCCCTGCTTCACAACCTCCTGCATCTCTGTATAGTTAACAAACGCAAGCGACGGCTCTTTTATTAGAGAAACAAATTGTGGCTTGTTAAGCCGTAATAAAGAGATATCGGTTAGCGCTCTAATCGATCCGTTTCTGGGTGCATCGGAAAGCAGCGAGTCTTCGCCAAAGGTATCGCCGGCAGACATCCGGGCTAATTTAATTTCTTTTGCGTTAGGCGATGGCTTACGCGTTAACTCGCAGTGGCCGTTTTTTATTAAGTAGTAGTAATCTCCCATTGTACCTTGATCGACAATCACTTCACCCTTATTAAAATGGACTGCTTCCAGACTCATTAAGATTTTTTGTAAGTTGGTAGGTGGTAGGCGTTGAAAAATAGGTGATCTCAATAATGCCGACATCCAGTCATCTGAATCGTCTTGAGTCTCTTCTATAAACATCTAACTATTGTCCTTTTATAAACAAGTAATTTTAACGGTTTTAGTATTCAGCCATAAAAAACACAGCACGCCATAGGTTTTTTGTAGCCATTTTAGTGCATAGCGCCACAAAATGAATACTATGCGGTATTCACGGTACCAGTAAACGAGTTATTAGTCTATCTTCGGAATGTTGGCTTTTGACTGACAATTCAGGAGTATTAAAAAAAGTAAGAGTAACCGCAATTTAAAATAGGCTATGGCTGGGTTTCCACTGGCTGCCGGATTAATTCCTGCGCTTTGCAAGAATACCTTGCCGGTTATGCTATGCTCCTATGCCATTTGGGAAACCCAATTTGAAAGTGTTTTTTTAGGTAACTTTAAAAATTAAAATTATAATCAATTAAGTCTTATCTCATTTCGGATAAAACTTTATATAGCTACTAATACAGGGGGAAGTCAATGGAAAGAAAAGAAGCGATGGACTTTATGATTAAGTTACTCAAACTTATGTTACATAAAGAAGGGTCTGATTTATTTATTACCGCTGGTTTTCCACCTGCAATAAAAGTCAAAGGCAAGATGTCGCCGGTTTCGCAGCAAGCATTATCAGCTAATGATTCCAAGGCCCTGACGCAATGCATTATGAATGATAAGCAGCTCAAGGAGTTTGAAGAAACTCAAGAATGCAATTTTGCTATTTCGCCTGCAGGCTTATGCCGGTTCCGGGTCAATGCCTATGTTCAGCAAGGTTGCCAGGGTTTAGTTATCCGGGTAATTGCCGCAGAAATACCCAATTTTGATAAGCTGGGTCTGCCGCCTATTTTAAAAGACGTGATGATGAACAAAAATGGCCTGATTATCATGGTCGGCGGTACAGGTTCAGGTAAATCAACGTCTATGGCGGCAATGATCGACCACCGTAATGCGAACAGTTACGGGCATATTATCACTCTGGAAGATCCCATTGAATATGTGCATGCTCATAAAAATTGCATTGTCATGCAACGAGAAGTCGGTGTCGATACCAAGAGCTGGGAGGCAGGGCTACACAACACTTTACGGCAAGCCCCTGATGTTATCGTGTTGGGCGAAATTCGTAGCGCCGAGATTATGGATTATGGACTGGAGTTTTCCCAGACCGGCCATTTAGCGTTGGCTACTTTGCATGCAAACAATGCGAATCAAGCAATCGACCGGATTTTGGGTTTTTTCCCCATGGAGGCTCAGACAAAATTGATGCAGGATATTTCGGTCAATTTACGCGCCATTATTTCTCAGCGTCTGGTTAAAACTGTGGATGGCGGACGTTGTGCAGCTATTGAGATTTTATTAAATACACCGTTGATTTCAGATTATATTGCCAAAGGCGAAGCCTCCAGTATCAAGCCGCTGATGGCCAAATCTCGTGAGTTAGGTATGCAAACCTTTGATCAAGCCTTATTGGAACTTTATCAGGCGGGCAAAATAGATTATGAAGAGGCCTTAAGAAATGCCGACTCTCAAAATGAGTTGCGCTTGCAGATTAAGTTGGCATCCGGCGAAGACCGGTCGACCGGCGGACTTTCGCTGCAATCGAAAGATGACGGCAGTGACGAGGACGGCATGGGCGTTTTTCACAAGAATATATAAAGGGAACATTCATGAGCCTGACACCTTATTTAAAATTAATGCTGGAAAA
>NZ_SCTW01000062.1 GCF_004322395.1 Methylobacter sp. | reverse complement strand
CGCCGTTGTAGAAATTGAACTCGCCGGCGTAAAGTAAATCGCCGCTGCCGACTTTGTTGGAATTAGCTATCAACGTACGGTAATAACCGAACTCGCCGCCGGTAAACTTCAAAAGTCCTTCAGGCAATTTGTCCATCGAGAACATTTTCGAATAACCGGCTGATGAAAAATCGCCGACTTCTGCATAATACGGTCCCTTGCCGTATTCAATCTTCTTCACCAATTCGGGAATGACGCTATTAATATCCATATAACCCTGTCCGTGGGCATGGGTAGGCATGTTCATCGGAATGCCATCGACGTACGTGGTAAAGTCGGTACCGTGGTCGAGATTGAACCCGCGTAGGAAATATTGGTTAGCTTTGCCGGAACCGCTGTGTTGGGTAGCCACTGCGCCGGGCACTACTTCCATAAGCTCGCCGTTACGGGAAAGCGGACGATATTCAAACTGTGCCTGACTAACTTCACCTTCGGAAGCCGATCCGGTTGTACCGATAAGATCTTTTTCCCGCCCTGCTTCGATGACCATTTCATCAAGTTCCAAAGGTTGAGAATCGGCGTTAACCATTACACAGTTCATGCCTAACACAACCCCGATGCCAAGGCAGATTTTAGAGTTTTGTTTTTGTTTGATACGCATAGCAACTTTTTTCTGATTGCCGAGCTGGACATGATAACAATTATAGCGGGAATATTTTTCGGAGTTTTCAGCGTATGTAACAGGGTACTAAAATCCGCAATTAGTAATGAACCGAAGATAAATTGTTGCAAATTTGCCCTAGCACCGTCCGCGCATAGTGGTTGTTTTGCACAACAGAGGACAATGAACTGTACTTTCATTTTTGCGGACAAGTCCTCCGCTGTGTTGAATTGAATGTAAAACAGCGTCCAATATATTCCAGTTTCAGCGTCCGTTTTATCAGCCTAGGGAAACTATGCAATAGTAATTTGCTATGGTAAATTTTGATGCTAATCGACAATTTCCATGCATTATTTAGAAGTTAATCTCTGCCAGCAGCCCATTTTTGAGTTTTTCAATCGCTTGTGTGTGTCTACGCGATTCCGGCAATTCATCGATTTCCTTAAGCGCAGAGGCTAGAGTTTGTTTAGCTTCACTGGTGCGTGCCAGTGTCTTGAGGATCAGGCCTTTTTTGTAGAGCAAAAAAGGAACGCGCTGGTGAGTCGCAAGCATTTGGTCGATCCGGCTCAATGCCGGCTCATAAAGTTTTTGCTCAACCTCCAACTCAAGCACCCGGTCGTTTAACGTGGGTAGAGAGCCGAGCCGGGCAATGCCGTCGTTCAACACTTCAATGGCTCTGTCGGTTTTGCCGGCGGCATGAAAAGCATTGGCGGCATAAAGCACATAGTCGGGTTTTATTTCCTGGGAATGATTGATGGCATTCAAATAGGCCTCGGCTGCATCGAAAGGTTTGCCCGATGCTGACAAGATATCACCGGTAAGTATAAAACCACGTGCTTTGGCGGCATCGTTTGTCGCCTGCTGGAGAAATTTATTCGCTGATTCCAACGCGGTGTCTGGCTGCTTCAGCATAAGTTGCGCCTGGGCGAGATGGTAGAGCGCTTCGATCCGTTTGGGCGCGAGTTTGTGCGCCTTGACGAAATCGTCGCGCGCATCGTCGGCGTGTCCCTCGTCCAATAACAATTGGCCGCGTTTAATAAGCAGGTTGACGTCCTTGGGATGATGGGCGATCTCGTGATCCAGTCCGTGGATACGTTCGTTAACATTGCCGTGAGCCGACGCGACACCGGCGTATCCCAGCAGCACGGTAAATAGCAGTACGTGTGTAAGCATGAGTTTTTCCTCCGTATAAAAAAGTGCCGGGCATCCGGGCGACAAGCCCGGATGCCCGGCGGGTTGGGTTATTGATAAGTGACAGTTAGTTTCGGCCGTTGCGCTTGCGTGCCGTACTCCGAAGAACGCAGATCAACGCCGTCGCTGGTGCCTCCATCCACGATCATGAAGCCGTTGTTGGCTGCCGAACCGTTGACCCAGCTTTGCACCAGAGAAATACCGGCGCTGTTCAGTTGAATGGTGTAGCTGCCTGTCGCAGACGGCAGGAAGGAACCGATCAATAAGCCTTGATTGGCAAGCGGATTGACACTGTTCCAAGTCGCAGTGCCTTCGGACCAGGCAGTGTTCACCGCGTATAGATTGTAGTTGCCAACACTTTTATTGGAGACCCTTAGAGTGACGGTGGCGTTGGTTACTGTGGCCGAAGAGGGGATCGATGAGACTGTCCACTTCATCAAACCAATCAGGCGACCGTAAGTGGCATCCGAACCATCTGCAAGCATGGTCGTAGCGTTGCCGTAGTTGGTGGTAGCTTTATTGCTGGCAACGTGGGTATCCTGCGTACCGGCATAAGCGTTCAGGCCATCCTGCAACTGTACGGTTTGCGGCGCGCCGCCCGGCGTGAACATGCCGGCATCCACGTTGACGATGCTGCTACCCGCCGCTGCGTTGAATACGGCGGTCTTGCCATCGGCTGGACTCGCATCGCTGTCGATACTATCGTTCGCGCCTTGATCCTGAGGCGAAATACTGCGTGTGCCTGGGGTGAATCGCACGTAGTAGTTACCGGCGGCTACGCTGGCGAATTGATAGCCGCCGCTGCTGTTGGTGGATTGCGTGGCAACCAGTGCGTTGGTGTCGGTATAGAGCCGCACCTCGATGCCCTGCAGAAAGCTTTCGCCCGCTACGCGGATGCCGTCCGCATTAACGTCCTGCCAGACCACGCCACTTACGTTAGCCAACTGCGGCGGAGGTGTGCCGCCTTTGGTCAGGGTGAAATAGTCGCGTACCGTGCCGTTGTTGTTCAGGAATTTGGCATCAAGCGTAAGGCCGTTCACATCCAGCACCATCGACCCCAACTCGTTCAACGAGAGGTACATAGCCGGATGGTTCAGCGTACCGCCGCCTATCGAGCCTGAACTACCCGCAACCGCATATACTGTACCCGCGTGAGCCACGCCGCCAACCGGTTTATTATAGGCTCCGGTGCCGTCGGTGCGACCACTGCCGGTTTGCACAACGTGGGTTGCATCGCTGAACGTCGAAGACAAACCATAATGGCCGTCAATGAATTTCGAGCGCTCGTAGGCATGGCTGTGACCTGTCAGTACCAGATCGATGCCGTAGGCCTCAAGGATGGGCAAGGTGTTCTGGCGCATCTCGACCATTTGGCTCTCGGTATCGGAATCATGCGAACCCTTGCTGTACGGTGGATGATGCCAGAAGGCGATGTTCCACTCCGCGTTGGAGGCTTGAAGATCGGATTCCAACCAAGTCAACATCGGACTGCCGGCGGTGCGGACCGAATCATGCGAATCGAGTACGATGAAGTGGATATTGCCGTAGTCGAAAGAGTAATATGCTTCGGTGCCGGAAGCCACGCCGCCTGCTTCCCCATTTTTGGGCAGCGAGAAGATGTTGTAATAGGGACCGGTCTGAGTGGCAGAATCCGCCGACGCGCCATCATGATTACCCAAGGTCGGCCAAGTCACGGACTGCCGGAACATATCGGGATACATATTGAACATATTCGACTGATATTCGGCATCAGTGCCGCTGTTGTAGGCGTTGTCGCCTAGTTGCAACCACAAATGAGTGGGATTAGCGCCGGTGAAATTGCGATATGCGTTGTAAACGGCGGTTTGACCAGCGCTGCCGTTGCCGGCGTCGCCGATCACCCAGATGCGCGTCGGTTGCTGTGTGCCAGTGGTAGGTGCGGTGGTGAAATAGGTGTTGCTGTCAGCGCCCGAAATCACCTGCGTAGTGGAACCAATTGAATAGTAGTATTTGGTCTGTGGATTGAGTCCGTTCACCTGTACGATGTGCTCGGTAGTAGACGCGGGTTGATCGAACGTGAGGTTTAGGTTCGCCGGGCTGGTGCCGACCCGTACGCGGCTGTCGGAAGCCAAGTCGGAACGCCAGCGCACAATGAGGCCGCTGGATGTGCCGGTTTGTAAATAAGGGCCACGGGTGAGAGCTAACGCGGCTGCCTCTTGAGCTGGTGCTGCCGCCATCAATGCGATAAGAACCGGCGAAGTAATGCGAAGAAGTTTTAACAAATTCATAAAAATCCTATAAGTTTGGTTAAAAAGGAATTTAAACAATATAGGTTAAATATGACAAAAGTTAGAGGATGTAAAACAGCGCCGAGAATTTATCAATTTTAGCGCTCATTTTTTCCAGAAAATCTACAAATTAGGACTTTCGCTATCCTCCCGAATAAGCCTTGATTCTGGGGTTACGCAGTTCTGCCAGCAAATAGTCGGAAAACAAGTCGGCTCGGACTTGATAGAGGGACTTTTTCAAGGAGGTCGCCAAGGTGATACGGTTTGAAACATTGCTAAGGTTGACGCCGGCTCTTGAAGAACCAGTGGCAGCGCGACAAGTAAGATAGCGGATTGGGATTTAGAATTTCACAGATTTTTTATGGGATCGTAACGGCATTCTGCGCAGGCGGACATTTTTACCTCCAGCAGTTTCAATGCTAACCGCGGCACCGCTACGCCAAGGCTCCCAATATCTTAAGCAATAATTCCTTGATTGGAATCTCGATGGCGAATAGCACCAGCATCGGAATTGCGGCTGGCAAGACCACAGCGAGGATCGCTGTCTTGCCGACGGGCACCGCCCGCATGTTCGCCACTGCCTCGTAAAGACTGACGGCATCGGCTACCGGGCCAATTTCCTGGGCTTCCAGCAAGGACGGGTCTTCCAGTGATTCCCCCAAAATCCAACGCCGGTGGACAAGACGTCCGTGTTCGCCGACCAGGGCACCATAGTCCAACAGCGCTTGCTTTTTGGCCGCTACAAGTTTGGGGATGAATACTATCAATGGCGTCAGGAACAACATAATCAAAAGGATCAGGAATACCACTACTTCCAGTTTCAAGGACATAACATGTACGCCGTGATAAACCACATCGTGCGCGAGGCGTGAAGCCAGCACGGCAGACAGAGCGAAAGCAAACAGGCTAAAGGCTTTGGGGACTCTTTGCAGGAAACCGAGGCCGCCGGCCCGATCGGAATGGGTGGGAACGATTTGCAGATCCAGTGCGGCAATTCGCTTCAAAAGTAGGAAAAGCAGGATCAGCCGCCACAGCCACACACAGAGGAGAGCAAGAAAGATCGGCTGAGCCACATGATCCAGCCACCAGCCGCCGAATCCCACATTGAAACGCGTTGGCTCGCCGATATTGGCCCACACCAGTTCATGTTTATCCTGGCTGGGCGGCTGGAATCCCAGCCAAGCGACGATAAGAGCCGCGATCACGATCCAGGGTAAGGAACTGTTGCGTAGTTGGACTATGCCCCGAAGAACTTCCCTGAATGCCTCCCGCTGTTCCTTCCGGATCAGGCCTGAGGTATGGAAATAGGGAATGAGGCGAGTGGTCATGCGATGCACGCCTCCTTCGCCGAGAATCAATAACGGCAGCGCGATCAGGAAACGAACGTGGATGCCGAAATGCTGGAGCAGAGGTTCGTTGACAGTCCCAGGCAACGCCCGGCCGTTGTAAACAGCCCAAGCCGCAACGGGCAGCCAAGCCAGCAGGCTGAAGAAAATCGCCCGGCGGATCAAGCCCAAGCCATGATCCGGAATCAGGCCGAAGCGGCGCTGTAAGCGGAACAACAGGTCGTCCCTGATCAGGGAGATTTCAAAATCGGAGTCTTGTGTGTTCATTTTCTATTTCCCTATCTGTCCAACATTAATTAATCATGTAGCCTCGCTACCGCATGTAGCAAAGGGACTATAAGTAATCGGACAACTGCTATGTAGATGCTATCCTGCTTTGAAAGCGTACAACTTAAAAATAATGAAAAGCCATGTAAATCAACAGGTATTGCTTTACATAAAGTGTACGATTTCTCACTCAGATGGGAGTAATTATGGATCTGTAGCCGGCGGATGCGCTGATATAAATTATCATGCACTCAAACCAATAGCTATTTATAAACTAACATTTTTAACTAACAAAACAATGGGTATGAATACTTAATAAATACTAACTCGAAAAACCTTCTGACGCCGGCACATCTACAACGGTTAGCCGAAAATAATTGCAAAAGACAGGTTTTAGCCGACTTACATACAGCTGTAACCTGACAAGCCTTGCAGTAAAAACATGGTTTAACGCTGTTTGCGTTTACGCCAGATATAAAATCCTGCGCCCATCAACACCAACGGTATGATTACCAAAAAGCCAAAGCCGATAACGGCGACGCTGATCTGGCTTAATTGCAGGCTTTTATCGGTTGCTATTTTGGCAGGGATGTCGATAAACCGGTCATCGTGAATCAGCCAGTTGATCATTCTTAAGCCAATGTCCAAATTGCCGACATTACCGAGGTAGGCGTTGGATAGAAAGTCGCCATCGCCGACAACGACGATGCGTTGCTCTTGAGCCTGTCCTGAGCTTGTCGAAGGACGGGTTAAGGCATAAGCAAAGGCAAGCGGGCCTTGCTTTTCGTCGCCGTCGGCATCAAAAAGAATTTTTCCGGCTATGGGGCCGGTTTCTGTCCATGATTGCGTTGCGCTTTTAAGTAATTCCACGGGTTGAAAATCTGTTTCTTCGCCGATTTCCAGTGCGGCGGTAACCGGATAAACGCTTATGGTTTGAAAGCCTTGGGTGATCGGATGGGGCAGATAATCGCTGGCAAGCACGAAGCTGGGGTCGTTGATGCCGTACAGCTTGGATTTTCCGTCTACCAGGGTTCCTGGTAGCTGGCGCAAACCTAGGGCTTGTAACAATGCGTCCAAATGGTGGTTGCCCGGATCGGTTAGTAACAGCAGGTTGCCGCCTTGCCGGATGTAGCGTTTGATTAGTTCAATTTCAGCGGTCAGCAACGGCACGGCGGGGGCGGTAATCACCAGCAACGCGGAGTTGCTTGGAATGTCCGGCATGGTCGCCAGATTGAGTGCTTGTGCCTTGATTTTGCGCCGGTCCAGTTCCTTGCCGAATTGGCCCAAGTCGAAATTGGCGATGCCGTCCGGGGCGCGCTCGCCGTGGCCGGTCAGGAACGTGACCCAGCGTTCGTCGGCGTTAGCCAGTTGCAATAGCGCGTTGGTCAGCGATGATTCGTCGATAAAATTCAGTTTTTCAGTGCGACCCTGATACTCGACAATAATGGCGCCTGTCGCGTCTATATTGAGTTCGCGGACTTTTTCCGGTTGCGAATCAGGGTCTATAAAAACTAGGCTCAGGTCGGCTTTATGGCGTTTATAGCGGTCAACCAATTGCGCAATCTGGCTTCTTAGCGCCGGGTCTTTTTTGATATAAGCGGTGAGCTGGATCTTACCGGGCAGCGATTCCAACAGTTTTTGCGATGCTTGGGACAGGCTGTTACTACTGTTTCTGGTTATGTCGGTTTCTGTGCTATAGCGGGTACTTAACCAGGCCAGTGAGCCGATTAAGCACAATAAAGCCAGAGTGATTCCCAAGTTTTTTAAACGGATTTGTTGATGTTTATGCGGCGATATTTTCATTTTTGTAAGCGGTCGTTATCCAGGCTGTGAATGCTGAGTGCAATAAAGATAGTGATAAACAGCAGGAAATAACTGACATCGACTGAGCTGATCAGGCCGCTTTGGATGTTCTGGAAGTGTCTCAGCATCGACAGGTATTCAAACAGTTCGCTACGATGATCATTCATACCGACCGACCAGTCTAAAATCCACAATAACAATAACATGCCGAAAGTACTCATTGCGGCAACAGTCGGATGGCTGGCGATACAGGACATAAACAAGCCGGTAGCGGCAAATGCGGTAACCAATAAAAGTAAACCTAAAATATTGGCAAATAATTTGCCAAAATCCAGCTCAGCACCGAATAGCAAAGATAGCGGCATCAGGGTGATCAGTGCAATGATTAGCAGCATCAGTCCGAGTATGCCTAAATACTTGCCAAGAATAATGTCGATATTGGAAACTGGTGCGGAAAGCAGTAATGCCAAGGTTTTGTTGCGGCGCTCTTCGCAAATCAGGCGCATAGTTAATAACGGCGTGACCAGCAACAGAATAATGCCGGCATTGCCGAACAATGGCGGCACGATAATATCGGTCAATCCGGGCGCACCTTCGATTGTAGCTAGTTTGGGCTGGAGCTCTGCGAACGCTTCAACTTGGGTTAAAAACAAAAATGCCAGGATGAATTGCAATATGGCTAATATCGTCCAGGCCATCGGCGATAGGAACAGGCTTCTGAATTCGCGGGAAGCGATTTTTAAAATCATGGTCATTACTCAGTTAGAGAAATAGAACGCAGATGACGCAGATGGTTATGATTGAATAGGATTTATTTTATCAGCGTTTATCATAATCATCTGCGTTCTATTGCATTTGATGGCGCTGAATAGTCGCAAATCATGCTCATAATTCGCGATGCTCTTTAGTTAAGCTGATAAAAATATCTTCCATCGATCTTTTCACCGGCGTCAACTCCTGTAATCCCCATCCGGCGGCAATGATCTGTTCGGCAATTTGTTCGGCCGGATTGGCGGTTACGCTGTGGTGAATTTTGATCCGGTTTTCCGAAATACTTTCAATTGAACTGACGCCGGGAATGCTTAATAGTCTGTTGGTATCTACTGTCAGCCGGGTAGCGACTTGCAGTGTGCCGGTATCCATTTGCCGGTTAAGTCCCGCTATGGTTTCGTTCAGGATCAGCTGTCCCTGATCAATGATTTGCACATGGGTGCAGGATTCCTGCACTTCGGTCAGTATATGGGTGGACAAGATGACGCCGTGATCTTGTCCCAGTTCCCGGATTAAGGAACGGATTTCCCTAATTTGAATGGGATCAAGACCGACAGTCGGCTCATCAAGCACGATAACTTCAGGATTATGCAAAATGGCTTGAGCAATGCCTACTCGTTGTTGAAAACCTTTGGACAGATTGGCGATCAGTCGGTCGGCGACGTCGGTTAAACCGCAACGCTCTTGAGCTCGATTAATTGCGCCAGTGACGGAACTTTTGGCGATGCCGTGCAACCGGGCGCAATAAAGCAGGAATTCCTGCACCGTTAGTTCTTTGTATAGCGGCGGCGTATCGGGCAAATAGCCCAGATTTAGTTTAGCGGCTTTAGGTTGATCCAGCAGGTCGAAACCGTTGATTTTAATTTGCCCGGCGCTGGGCGCGAGATTGCCGCACAGCATTTGCATCGTGGTGGTTTTACCAGCGCCGTTAGAGCCTAGAAAACCAAGTACTTCGCCTTTAGCTAGAGTAAAACTGACATCGTTAACGGCACAATGGTTGCCGTAATAACGGGTTAGATGATCGGCTTCGATAAGAGTAATCATACAGGTTACTGAAGGCGTTGCTGCAGTATTTGTAATTCAGCCTGAATTTTTTTCCGGTAAAACAGAAACTTCCAGCGCGCGCCGCCGCAGTGTCGCCAAAGGATGGCAGAACGTATTCCGGCCAACAGACAAGCGCGTATTTTATTAACGACGTCGGGCCGGGATAAATATTCCTGTTCGCCATTAACCATGATTCTCGGCTGCATGGTGCTGATGGTGGTGTGATATATGTCGCCAAGATTTGCCAGCACATTCTCATGCAGCAGGCCAAAATGCTCTGATTGTGTCTGGGCGCGTTCAATGCCGGCGAAAATGCTTTTAAGCATGCCGGGTTGCTTGGATAGTTGAGTTTCCAGGAAAACCAGCGAGGCTGCATACCGGGCTTGTTCAGGATTAGCAATTTTGAAGGCGGTCATTTGACCGTTAAGCTGTTCAATTCCCAGCTTAAGGCCGGACAATCCGCCAAAAACATTTTCTATGCCATACTCATCACTAACAAAGAGGCTGGTTATACTGGACTCAAGGGCGGCCGAATCGGCTGATCCAGTCGTTGCAAGTTGTTGAACCAGCGCTGCTGACTGAGCAATACCGGCCAGAGCGATAGTCTGGTTGATGATTGTATTTAACGACATAATTATTTTATATTGCCCATAATGTCTTTTGCCCAATTTATACTTTTAATATAAGTGTCGCCAATAACGGATTGGTCAATATCCTTAAATGATATTGATGAAATATCCCAATGTTCATAACTAATGACACATTTAAGCGCTTCACCGCCTAGCCCTTTTTTATGCAAGATGGCGGAAACAATATCATCGGCCAGTGGCAATTGGCTGAGCGCGTCATTCAATGGCATGTCCAGTAAGCTATCCAAATTGGATAAGATGCCAATCAGGAAAAAATTGTCTGACTTATCGCCGCTCAGACCGGCCAACTCCTCGCACATTTTGCCGCGGATCAATGCGTTCTGCATTACAGCTTCCGGCTTATTGGATAAGGATGCAAGTGTTAATATGTTTATCCAGCGTTTTATTTCTTTTAGCCCCAAATAAGAAATAGCATGGTTAATGGATGAGACTTTATTGGGTAAGGCGAAAAACGCGGAATTTATATAGTGCAACAATTTATAGCTGAGGCCGACATCCAGGGATATTATCTTGGTTAGATCGTCAAATTCGACATCCGGGTTATTAGCTGTGTTTAATAATTGGATGGCCGCTGTTTGATTGACGCTCAAGCGTTTGCCGGAAACTATATTGGGTTTGTTGAAGAAGAACCCCTGGAAATAATCACAGCCTAATTCGAGGAGGTATTGATATTCAGCGTATGTTTCTACTTTTTCAGCGAGCAGTTGTACATTGTAGGGTTTGAGTTGTTTTATTAAATCTCGTGTTTTTGACTCGCCCATTTCCATAATATCCAACTTGATGATGTCGGCAAACTCTACCAGTGGCGTCCATTCTTCGGAAAACACAAAGTCATCCAAGGCAATGATATAACCAAGATTCGATAGCTCTTTTAAATTGGCGACAATTCTTGAGTCGATTTCAACATTTTCTAGTACTTCAATGACAATCCGGTCTTTAGGAAGATGTAAAGGAGTTTTGTCCAGGATATTTTGAGTCGTAAAATTAATGAAGGCTTTGTGGGATCCAACAATGGTATTAAGCCCTAGTTCTAAAATAGTATCGGTAATGACCTGATTGGTTGCTTGCGTAGCGCCTTCCTTATGGTTCAGATCAAAATCACTACCTCTGAAAAGAAGTTCATAGGCGTATATATCCAATTTTTTGTCAAAAATCTGTTGCCGCCCAATTATAATATCTGCCATTTAGTTGCTTAGGTATTAGATTTAAAAAGTGAAGGTGACGCTTAGAAAAGCATAATCCTGCTTATCGGATTGATTTTATACCATGATTATCGACTGTCAGTCGAGTATGATGTATAAGCATTGTTACAGATATGTTTCAATGCAGGTTTTCTGCTACAACGAGGACAAACAATGACTGAATCAGTATCGTTAACTGTTAATGGCATGAAATGCGGCGGTTGTGAAGCCAATGTAATGAGTAAACTGCAAACTATCGATGGTGTGTTGTCGGTTAATGCGTCAAGCAAAAATAAGGAAGTTAACGTTCAATTTGATGCTGGAAAAACCAGCCTGGACGCTATTGTCGAGGCTATTACTGAAGCCGGCTTTAATGTGGAGGCACCTTAAGAGGTGATTTTATGAGTGCAGAAACTTCTGACGAATTGCGTTTATCCATTTTAGGCATGCGTTGCGCAGGCTGCGTCAGCGCCGTAGAAGGTGCTTTGGCGTCAGTTGAAGGCGTGGCTTCGGTCAGCGTCAATTTTGCCGATCATTCCGCCGTGGTTAAAGGCGATGCCGACCCGGAGCTGCTAAAACAGGCCGTTAAAGAGGCCGGCTACGATGCAGCTGTAATGGAGGGGGTTGAAGATCCTTCCGAGCAGGAAGAGCAAGAACTGCAACGCTATCGACAGCTGATGAAAAAAGCGGCCGTAGCGGCAGTCTTCGGGCTGTCGCTGATGGCAGCCGAACATTTTAATTGGTTACCGGAAATCGGTTCGGCAACAGGCTTATGGGTCTGGCCGGAAATTGCCCTCATCACCTTCAGCATACTAATCTATTCAGGTTTGCATTTTTACAGCGGCGCGTACAAGTCATTAACGCTGGGCCAAGCCAACATGGATACCCTGATTGCCTTGGGTACAGGTTCAGCGTGGTTATATTCCTGCATTGTTCTCGATTATTACAATACCCTGCCATCTTTAGCGAAACACGCCTATTTTGAAGCCGCCGTGATGATACTGGCTTTTATAAATCTGGGTTCCGGTTTGGAAACGCTAGCCAGAGGAAAAACCTCCAGCGCCATTCGTAAGTTGATCGGCTTGCAGCCGCGTACGGCGCGTGTGGTCAGAAACGGCGAAGAAATGGATATTGCTATCGAGCAAGTCGGTTTGGGAGAAACGTTAAGAGTCAGGCCCGGCGAGAAAATCGCCGTCGACGGTATGTTGTTGGAAGGTCATTCCACAGTTGATGAGTCGATGCTGACCGGCGAATCGCTGCCGGTAGAAAAAACCGTGGGTTCGGAAGTGGTCGCCGGAACCATGAACCAAACCGGCAGTTTTTTATTTACCGCAACCCGCATCGGCCGGGATACTGCATTAGCGCAAATAATCAAAAGTGTCCGGCAAGCGCAAAGCAGCAAACCCGAGATCGCCCGGTTGGCAGATAAAATTTCCAGCGTTTTTGTACCGGCTGTGGTCGCGTTTTCAGTGCTGACTTTTTTGATTTGGTACGCTTTTGGGCCCGAACCTTCACTAGGTTATGCTTTTGTCACCTCCATGACTGTTTTGGTTATCGCCTGTCCTTGCGCCTTGGGCTTGGCGACGCCTATCTCCGTGATGGTAGCGGTAGGCAGAGCCGCCCAGTCAGGCATTTTGATCCGTAAAGGCGAAGCCTTGCAAATGGCGGGTAAATTAACCTGTTTGATACTCGATAAAACCGGCACGGTAACCGAGGGTAAACCTACTGTCTCGACGGTTGAAGCTATCGGCGACATTAGCAAAGAACAAGTGTTGCAGTTGGCGGCAAGCATTGAATCGGGCTCGGAACATCCATTGGCGACAGCTATTTTGACGGCAGCGCAAGAAAGCCAAATAAGACTGGAAAAAGTTAAACAATTTACTGCCGTCGCAGGCCATGGGGTGATGGCGACCATTAATGACCGGCGCGTGTTGTTCGGTAATAAGGCGTTGATGGACGAGCAAGGCGTTAGCTTCACGCGCTTTAATAACCGGCTGGAAAAACTAGCGGCTTTGGGGCAAACGCCGATGCTGCTGGCCGTAGACAGCAAAATAACCGGCATTATTGCTGTTTCCGATCCGATTAAAAAAGATTCGGCACACGCGGTTCAGCTATTGAAAGATCAGGGCGTACGCATCATCATGGTGACCGGGGACAATCATATAACCGCTCACGCCATTGCTAAACAAGCCGGTATTGCCGAAGTGCGGGCGCAGGTGTTGCCTCAAGATAAAGCGGCGGTAGTTAAAGAGTTGCAACAAATGGGTGAAATTGTCGGCATGGTCGGCGACGGTATTAACGATGCGCCCGCATTGGCTCAGGCCGATGTCGGTTTTGCGATAGGTACCGGTACCGATGTGGCTATTGAAAGCGCCGATGTGGTTATTTTGCAAGGTTCCTTGCTGAAAGTCCCCGAAGCGATTGAGTTATCCAAAGCGACAGTCATCAATATCAAACAAAACCTGATTGGCGCATTTTTTTATAATACTGTCAGCATTCCGGTTGCGGCGGGTTTGCTGTACCCGATTTTCGGCGTGTTATTAAACCCGATGATTGCCGGCGCGGCTATGGCTCTATCCTCTGTGACAGTGGTTAGCAACGCCAACCGTTTGCGCTGGACAAAATTTACTGAGAGCAAATAGCGTTAGACATAGTCCCTGACATATTCACGGACGAATAGCCGCATCGGCGCATTCCGTAGTTGATATTGCCGGTAAGCCTGATCGACATCTAGCGGCGTGATATGCGCATACACCCCGAACCCGGTCTTTGCGGTGAATTCATCGCTTAAAATTTCGATAAACACTGTCCAGGAGGAATCTGCTGTATTTGTGTTTTGCGTTGTCATGGCCGTGCTCCTAAGAAAACAATTAAATTCATCATCTATTGAGCATAAAAAGTGCCGTTTTAAAAATACCGTTATACAGCATTGTATTAGCGTATCGCTATGCATTGCTTTTGGAGATATATGGCGATAAACCGGCACTAAATTTCCTTAATATCTTATCGACGGTCATAATTGTCTTGAAAGCAATACCGGGATTGTGGCGGGCGGAACTTGAAACAAATAAACCATGAACCTAGGAAAAATCATTTAATCCACGAAAACCAAAAGTAGGTGCTTTAGGCAACACAAAAAGCACGAAAAAATTCAAATAGATACCCAATTGCAGGTAGTCACCCAAAGGGTGAAGGACTAAATCAATGGAACATATTGATTTCTTTCGTGCTTTTTGTGCTTTTCGTGGACTAACTGCGTTTTTTAGGATGAATGAGCCGAATAAGCTGGAAGCGATGTTTTTTAGTTCTCTTCGTCTTGCCACGATAAGCTTCTAAAGTAGAGCTAACCAAGCGCGGCACGGAAAGCTGAAAAAAAACCGCATTATAGCCGCGCTCCGGTTGAACGTAATGTTAGCGGTTGCGGGCGACATAAAGAAACCTGCCCCATGCCCATTGAACTATGAAAGTTACTAAACCAACAGCACCGTAAATAAGAAAGGCATTAAACGTTACACAAAACCACAAAACTAGATACGCAAGCCAACTCCAAGCGGGTAAATGGTGCCAAGATGCCGGTACGAACGTCATCCAAGGCAATGTGAGCATGAAAAAAGGAATTGCACTCTCACCTGAGTCTGCTGGATTGGTTTTGACCGAATAGATGTGCGCAACAAAAACAGTCATTGCAAGTAGCACATAAAGGGTGGCGACAGCTATTCCTACCTTGGAAGTCTTTAATAACCTCACTGGCATTCCATGACCGCTAACGTAAAGCTAAGGCCGCGCGCCGCAGCCATACGGTGTATACGCCAATTTGTACAGCGTCGGCCTTGAACGACGGGTTAGGAGTGCCCAGCCGAAGCCAAACTTTGATTCCCTTTGACCTTTCACTTTATTGTCTTTGAGTCATTGAGAAAACTGGTGTCCGATGTTTTATCAGACACATCAAATGGCCCGGTAAGGGACTCAAGATGGTTGAACCAGCGATCCCCAAGATTATCGATGAAATCAACCAAGCGTTGAGGCGCATGCTCTGAATAGGATGGGACCCAGAGCAGGTGCGCGTACTCGCTTTCTGGCACTTCTACATAAGTATTGACGGTTATATATACGCAGCACTGAATTGCTGAATTTGAATTCAGCAAAATATCGGAAATTAGCGCGCGTACAAAATATGGCTCTAACGACTTAAAGCCATCATTTACTATCATCGTTACACCAAAGCCGTTCTCAAAGGGCAGATTCTTCTTTGTGCTCTTTATTTGAGAGTTTGCCTTTTTTAGTATTCTTCCAAGTGGCTCTCTAAAAATTCTAACGAAGTCAGCAATGAATGCCTTTGAATGACCGACACCACCGAAGAGGGCTGGTCGCCAAGAAGGATCATTCCTGTAGTGCTTTTCATGGAGGCCAATAAGCTTGTCAACTATTCCTCCGGCCTTGCCGAAGTCGGTAGTAACCTCTTTGAGCTCAATAATTACTCCAGCTTCCCTAAAAATGTAGTCGGCATTTTCGAAAGGCGGCGGGTTTGGTAATTCGTCCGATATCTTCACCCCGCCAATTGATCTGACAAAGCCATCAATTGTTTCTTCAACCGCTAAGGGTGCATGTGGAGTAAACATATGCCTCACGTGCCTAACGCAAAGTTGAGGGGCGCCACGCTTTTGCGGCGTCCCGCTCGAACGACGGGTTGGGTTGATACTCGCTAGACATTTGGCTCCTCCATGTTTTGCGAGGCGATGATGATGCCCATTATTTTGTTGCGAAACCAACCATTGAAAAAGCAGAGGTAGAACAATACCGACAAATCGGCAAGTGTAATGATTGTCTTGAACCCCTTCAGTGTCTCTGTGGTATTGATGACTTCAGCAAAAACAACAGCGAGCAATCCGTACATGAGATGAAAGTTGGCCCAACTTTCCTTTCCCCGTTTAACCGTAGCAGTTAAACCGGATTTTCGTTTGAACCAACCACGGTCTTTTACAAAGGCGTACAAAAATAACGTGACGAATATAGCCTGAAAAGCAGCAAACGATGTTGCATCTCCGATTGCACATTTCAGAAAAATCATGAAGTCATTAATAGTCATAGTGATTTAATGCCCAACGTTAAGTAAATACCTTTTCAAGTGTATATTAAATTTCAAAAACAGGTGTATATCCTATACATCTGTTTATATTTTTCATGATGCTATGGTATTTATCCTTTGATAGCAAAACGTTTCGGCCATTGATTTCTACACCTATAATTCCTTCCAAAATTACTAATTAGTACGCAATCCTATCAATGATCCCGTTGAATAATATAAAGCGACAAATCGCGTAACAAATCGGCTTCGCTGCCAAAAATACTCAGGTTATCCAGCGCTTGCTCATGCAGTTCTTGCGCTTTTTGTTTGGCTCCGGCCAGGCCCAATAGGGCGGGGTAGGTGGGTTTGTTGTTATCCTGGTCTTTGCCTTGGGTTTTACCTAACGTTGCGGTATCGCTTTCTTCGTCGAGAATGTCGTCTTTAACCTGGAACGATAAGCCGATGCATTTTGCATAATTATCCAGTTTTTTGGCGACATTCGGGTCTATATCGGCTTTCGCCAGAGTCGCCATATTGACGCTGGCACGGATCAATGCGCCGGTCTTATGGATATGCATGTTTTCAAGCTCCGGCAAGGTCAAGCTGGTTCCGACGGATTCCAGGTCGATAGCTTGACCGCCGACCATGCCTTGAGAACCGCAGGCTTTGGTTAACGCAACGATCATTTTCAAACGGCCTTCAGCGGTTGCAGTAATGGTGGGATCGTTGGCCAGAATTTCAAAAGCCAAGGCTTGCAACGCATCGCCGGTTAAAATAGCGGTCGCTTCATCGAAAGCTACATGGCAAGTCGCTTTGCCGCGTCTGAGATCGTCATCGTCCATCGCAGGAAGATCGTCATGAATCAAGGAATAAACGTGGATGAATTCAACAGCGCAAGCGGGACCATCCAATGCTTCCGGGGCTATGCCCAGCGTTTTTCCGGTGCAGTAAGTCAGCATCGGGCGCATACGTTTGCCGCCATCCAAAGTACTGTAGCGCATCGCCCGGTGCAGTTTTTTCGGCAATATGTTTTCGCTGGGCAGGCGAGCGTCTAACGCTCTTTCTACACGGTTTTGACAAAAATCAAGATAGTCTTTTAACGCATTACTCATCGGTAAATGGCTCCAGGGTTTGAGTGCCGTTTTTTTCAATTAGGATTTGAACTTTCTGCTCGGCCTCTTGCAGGGCTTTTTGACAGGTGCGGGTCAGGTTAACTCCGCGCTCAAATGACTTTAACGATTCTTCGAGCGAGATGTCGCCTTGTTCAAGTTGGGTAACCAACTGCTCAAGTTCGGCAAGTGAGTCTTCAAATAAAGTCGGGGTTTTCTTTTTCGGCATGAGATAAAAATATTTTTAATGATACGATGTAATATTCAAGGCGAAGGGCAAAAGGCAAAAGGCGAAAAATTTTGTGCCTTTCGCCTTTTGTCTTTCGTCCTGCATTATATATGAAATTGAATTGTGAGTGATTAGGAAGTATGAGTAACGAATATAACGCGGCGGCAATTGAAGTTTTAAGCGGATTGGAGCCGGTGCGAAAGCGTCCCGGCATGTACACGGACACTACAAGGCCCAACCATCTGGTGCAGGAAGTCGTCGATAACAGTGTTGACGAGGCGATGGCAGGCCATGCTACATCTATTGATGTGGTCTTGTATAAAGAAGGCTCGGTGCTGGTCAGCGATAATGGCCGGGGCATGCCGGTCGATATGCATCCGGAACAAGGCATCCCCGGTGTCGAGGTGATTTTGACCCAACTGCATGCGGGCGGAAAATTTTCCAATAAAAACTACCAATTTTCCGGCGGCTTGCATGGCGTGGGCGTTTCGGTCGTTAACGCGTTGTCGGCAAAGCTGGAAGTGGAAGTTAAAAGGAATGGCAAGGTTTACCGAATGGAGTTTGCCGATGGCGAAAAGCAAACCGAGCTGACCGAGACCGGCACCGTCGGCAAGAATAATACCGGAACAACCGTTCGGTTTTGGCCGAATGAAAAATATTTCGATTCCAATAAAATATCGGTTTTAAAACTTAAGCATGTTTTGCGTGCCAAAGCGGTTTTGTGTCCGGGCTTGAAAATATCTTTGAAAGTCGATCAAACCGACGAAGAGTATGTTTGGTGTTATCAGGACGGCCTGAAAGAATATTTACTCGACCGCATCGGCGATATTGACTATTTCCCGGAACAGCCGTTTATGGGCAACATGGCTGCTAATCATGAAGCCGTTGAATGGGGCATCGTCTGGGCGACTGAAAATCCTGAGGAAGTATTGGCCGAAAGTTACGTTAACCTAGTGCCGACTGCGCAAGGCGGAACCCATGTCAACGGTCTGCGGGCTGGGCTGACCGAAGCGATGCGCGAGTTTTGCGACATTAGGAATATTCTGCCGCGCGGCGTTAAAGTCGCTCCGGAAGATGTATGGGAAAACTGCCATTTTGTGTTGTCGGTTAAATTGGAAGATCCGCAGTTTTCAGGGCAAACCAAGGAACGGCTCAGCTCCCGCGAATGCGTGGCCTTTGTGTCCGGCGTGGCGAAAGACAGCTTCAGTTTGTGGTTAAACCAGAACCCTGCCGAAGGCGAGAAAATCGCCGAAATTATTATTTCCAGTGCGCAAAAGCGGTTGCGTTCCAATAAAAAAATCATCCGTAAAAAAATCACCGCCGGCCCCGCATTGCCGGGCAAATTAGCCGACTGTTCTGCGCAGGATATTGCCCGGACTGAATTGTTCCTGGTCGAAGGGGATTCAGCCGGCGGTTCGGCCAAGCAGGCGCGTGAGCGTGATTTTCAGGCGATTATGCCGTTGCGCGGCAAGATTTTGAATACTTGGGAAGTCGAGTCGAACCAAGTGATGGCATCGCAGGAGGTTCATGATATTGCCGTAGCTCTGGGCATAGAACCGGGTTCTTCCGATTTGCAGAACCTGCGTTACGGCAAGGTGTGCATTCTGGCCGATGCCGATTCTGACGGCAACCATATCGCCACCCTGATCTGCGCCTTGTTTTATCAGCATTTCAATGCGCTGGTAATGGCCGGTCACGTCTTCGTCGCGATGCCGCCGTTGTATCGGATCGATGTCGGCAAACGGGTATTTTATGCGTTGGACGAAGCCGAACGCCAAGGGGTGCTGGATCGTATTGCCGCCGAAAAGCTTAAAGGCCAGATTAATGTACAACGATTTAAAGGTTTGGGCGAGATGAATCCCAGCCAGCTTCGGGAAACCACTATGAACCCCGATACTCGCAGACTAGTGCAGTTGACGGTAGCGGAAGACGATGACACCAACGGGCAACTTGATTTATTGCTGGCAAAAAAGCGCTCGCAAGATAGAAAGGTGTGGCTGGAAACCAAGGGGAATCTGGCTGATATAGTTTGATGTAAGATTTGTATGCGCCGCAAAGACACGAACGACCGCAAGAAGTAGTTAATGAAGAGATATGCAGTTTTATGTCTTCGTGTCTTTTATGATGGATTTACTTTTTCCGGCCAGTACTCGTAACAAACTGGTCTGAGTCATAACCTTTATCAGCCGATATGTAGCCGCCTCAGGCCCATCAATCAATGCTTCAGTTCCGGACGTGAGCAATCCAAATAACACGACTGCGACAAATAATCGATTGTTGGATGCCAAATATCATATGCTGGGCATATTCACTTTTATAAATCAAAGGTACGGCATATAAAGCAGGGAGCAGGTAAATAATCGTTTAAGACACAGTTGCTAGTTCTCGGAATGATGCGCTAAATGCGAAAACCTTCTCAAGCAATGCCTGCCTCTAGCCTTTTTGCAACGATAAAGTTAAAAGTGAATCATCAAACACTCCACATGAGTAGCCGATGAAATAAGGATGATGTCGCCGAATTCAGGATGTTTGACGCATTTAGCTGCAAGCATTCCCGCATAGTCAACTCTTTCAACTTCATCGTATACATCTTCGGAGATTTCCACATATTGTTGTATTGTCAGAGGCGTTATCTTTGCTGTTTTCATTTGGATAGTTTTCAAATAAATTAAAAGAAATGTCGGCAATAGAGCGTTTTGCCAACGTTTTATTGTTTTTCGTTATAAAATCTAACATGCACAAATGCATAAATATAAGTAATGTCTCACATTATTGATAAATAACCTTTATTTGTAAATTACCCTTCATTTTAAAGTGCAGCCATTGATGGCAATCCGTTTTGCTAAGGCCGTGATGCGCGTTAACAGCGGTTTTAAAAGCAGATACACTCAGTGCGCGTCGTTACTGCTAAAATAGCTATGCAGTGGATATATCGAGTTATTAGGTTAAAGTGTGATCCCCGAGTTATCAAACAACAATTTTGACATAAAAGCGTTTTTAAAAAACCTGACTACCCGCCCCGGCATTTACAAGATGCTTAATGATCAGGGCGAGATTATTTATATCGGCAAGGCCAAAAACCTTAAAAACCGCGTATCGAGTTATTTTAAAAAGCAAGCCGCTTCGACCAAACAGCAAAGGATGGTCGCAAAGATTGCGGCTATTGAAGTCACTGTCACGCATACTGAAGGTGAAGCGTTATTGCTGGAATGTCAGCAAATCAAGCGTCATAAAC
>NZ_SCTW01000061.1 GCF_004322395.1 Methylobacter sp. | reverse complement strand
TTGTAAAATGTTTCGATCAAGGTATTCGAAATTGGATCTTCAGCCAAGTCCCACATCGGACCGTGACCGCCCGGATAAAAGATCGCGTCGTAATCCTGCGCCTTCACGTCGGACAATTTCGTCGTGCCGGCCAGTACGGCCTGCGCTTTGGGATCTTTCTTAAATCGGCGTGTAAGGTCGGTCTGCCCCTCGGGCGTGTCGCTATTGGGGTCGAGCGGCGGTTCGCCGCCTTTGGGGGAAGCGACCGTAACGCTAGCACCCGCATCAATGAACGTGTAGTAAGGGGCGCAGAATTCTTCCAGCCAGAACCCCGTCTTCCTCCCTGTATTCCCAAGCGTGTCATGAGACGTCAGTACCATCAGAATGTTCATGGTGTTCCTCCTTTGTTCAATCGATTAGGAAACTACAACTGCGATTAAGCCAGAAGCGTGGAGACAGTTTATTGGACGAAGGTAGGGGCGTGCCTCCTGATCAGTCGGCGCGACGAGCGGCGTTGACACATCCGTTTTTCTAAACGCCGCGATAAGCGCGCTAATCCTTTCGCGCAGCACATCGACTGAGCTTGCCATCGGCCAATGCCCCTTTGGCCCGTTCCGCCTAACAAGTAATTATCTAGGTTTGGATACCTTGTATTCATTTCAAGAGTAATTAACAAAAATAACTTTCAAGACTATTTTTTAAACTGGCTAACACGCAAATGCGCATAAAAACAGTTTGCGGATAACATAGAATGTAAGCCGAATGCTGCAATTGGCTGTTGAGGGTCTTCTATAGTTTAAAAGCGCCATTTCATTTCAACCGTTAAAAAAACCATAACAGTTCAAACTAGAAACACAATATGTATAGAAACGTATGACACTAAAAAGCCAATTGTTATTAAATATAGACGCTGAGATTGATTAAACTACACGTCTATGGGACTTTACTATTGTTTGTCAAACACACCCAAACATCAGATTACAATTAAGGTCTGGACTCTGAGACTACTGCCGGAGAAACGGCAGGTTTAGCCATGATTGCTGAAGATAAACAATTATTTATACAATCATTTACATTGTGAGAAAGTCCTTTGCCAAACCTATTACATTGATAAAGACAATGCCCTCATCCGCAGCTGCCGATAATTTCGTTCCGATCATCTTCGTGCGCGACGTTAACAAGACGTATGCCAGCGGTTTCCAAGCGCTCAAAAAAATTAATCTGGAGATAAAACGCGGTGAGATATTCGCCTTGCTCGGACCCAATGGTGCGGGCAAGACGACACTGATTAGCATCATTTGCGGCATCGTCAAGGCTACCTCTGGAACCATCATCGCCGACGGTCACGACACCGTGCGAGACTACCGCGCGGCGCGGGCAACCATCGGGTTGGTGCCGCAGGAACTCTATACGGACTCGTTTGAGTCGGTCTGGGCCACGATCAAATTCAGTCGGGGGCTGTTCGGCAAGGCCCCCAACGCAACCTACCTGGAAAAAGTGCTGCGCAATCTGTCCTTGTGGGACAAGCGCAACGCAAAAATCATGACACTCTCTGGAGGGATGAAACGTCGCGTGCTGATTGCCAAAGCCCTCGCGCATGAACCAACGATATTGTTTCTTGATGAGCCGAGTGCCGGCGTGGATGTGGAGTTACGACACGACATGTGGCGCATGGTGCGCGAACTACGTGAGCAGGGTACCACCATCATTCTGACCACACATTATATTGAAGAAGCCGAAGACATAGCGGACCGCATCGGCGTCATCAGCAAAGGTGAACTGATCGTTGTTGAAGACAAAGATGTGCTAATGCGCAAGCTCGGCAAAAAGCAGCTCACGCTGACTTTGCGACAGACAATGGACAGCATCCCGACCGAGCTAAGCGCTTGGTCGTTGGAGCTCACCGACGATGGACACGCCCTGGTTTATAGCTTCGACAGCCAAAAAGAAGAAACCGGCATTGCCGAGCTATTGCGCACGCTAGGTGAACACAATATCGAATTCAAAGACTTAAGCTCCAGCGAGAGTTCACTGGAGGACATCTTCGTCAGTCTGGTGCATCAGCCCAAGGAGGCACTGGAATGAACATCTATGGCATTCGCGCCATTTACCACTTTGAAATGGCACGCACCTTTCGTACTCTGTGGGAAAGCATCGCCGCACCGGTGCTTACCACCTCGCTGTACTTCATCGTGTTTGGCAAAGCCATCGGTTCGCGTATGGGCGACATTGACGACGTCAGTTATGGCGCCTTCATCATCCCAGGGCTGGTCATGCTGAATTTACTGAACGAAAGCATCTCCAATGCTTCTTTCGGCATTTACATGCCCAAGTGGTCGGGCACTATATATGAGCTGCTATCGGCACCGGTTTCATGGGTCGAAGTGCTGATTGGTTATGTGGGGGCGGCGGCGACCAAGTCGGTGATGTTGGGGCTACTCATTCTGGGCACCGCCCGCATTTTCGTGCCCTACGAGATCGCCCATCCCTTATGGATGATCGCTTTTCTTGTGCTCACTGCTGTTACTTTCAGTCTATTTGGCTTCATTATCGGCCTATGGGCCGATAATTTTCAGAAACTACAGGTGGTGCCGATGTTGATCGTCACCCCGCTCACATTCTTGGGCGGCGCGTTCTATTCGATCACTATGTTGCCTCCATTGTGGCAGAAGATCACCCTGTTCAATCCAGTGGTATATTTGATCAGCGGTTTTCGCTGGTGCTTTTACGGCGTCGCCGATGTGCACATTGGCATGAGTATTGGTATGACGTTTGGCTTTCTTATCATCTGCCTGACTATTGTAGGGTGGGTGTTTAAGACTGGGTACAAGATTAGAAACTGAGGCGCCGAACATGGGCTTAATATCTCAACAGATACCCTATACAAAGCTGAGCGATTACTAAATTGTAAATCAATGCCTCGACCCTGAAGGGTAAGATACCTTTAGCAATTAATTCGGGTCGATGGGTTCGGTATTTGCAGCTAATTCGGGCCGAAAAGAAGGATGTTTGCTGGTCTTAGGGATTATGTTTACAGACCGTTACTGAGAGCTAGCTAATCTACCTCTGGCTGTCATTGTCCATTACGTCCGCTTTCCGTGTAAATGCGGTCATAGGTCCGGCTTCGGTGACCGACCGCACATGGCCGAACTTCGTCATTCGCAAAAGACCGAAATCGACCCAGGCTGTGTAAAAACAAACTGGACTTTTGAGGCTCAGCTTATCTTCTGACTCATTTTTACTAGATTTATTGAAAAAAGGGTTAGCTTGATAAATATTCTTTGCCTGATGGCTGATTTT
>NZ_SCTW01000060.1 GCF_004322395.1 Methylobacter sp. | reverse complement strand
GACTTGTTTTGCTAAATCTATACCTACCCGTTTAATATTCATTTCGGACTCCTCCGCTAGTTTGTCTGATATTCAATCCTATCAGTCTGGCACTTTGATGCCGATACAAGGTGGGAGGAGGAGTCCATCCCATTGGTTTAGTGTAGCCACTTCACTATTCGACTTTAGCAGCGAAAAATGGCTTGGCAATTAATAAGTATTCGTCAGTGTTCGCCCTTTTCACGACGCACAACTTCGCGTTACTACGTTATGCACCATGCTCCTGTGATGACTTGATGACGCTACGGATGGCCTTGAATATTAACTACGCTCACTATACTCCTTCATTACGCATTTTCTGATTTTTGCAGCGCATTCCATGGCGCAACTTTAAGCAAAAGCAACATTCCCGGCACTGCAACCACAAAGCAAAACAAGAAAAAACTTACCCAGCCGAACCATTCAACCAAATACCCCGTAGCAGCATTGGCAAAAGTGCGCGGCACCGCTGCCAAGCTAGTGAATAAAGCAAATTGAGTGGCGGTGTAGAGCGGGTGCGTAGTGTGGGCGATAAAAGCAACAAAAGCTGCAGTGCCCAATCCCACCCCCAAGGCTTCAACACTAATGGCAATAGCCAGCCAAAGCAGACTATGACCTACTATAGCAAGCCATGCGAAACCTAAAATCGCAACCATCTGCACTAAACCAAAAAGCCATAAGGCACGGTTAATGCCCAGTCTAATCATCCAAACACCACCAAGCAATCCTCCGATAACACTTGGCCACAAACCGGCATTTTTAGCGATAAGTCCAATCTCTGTTTTGCTAAATCCCATATCGAGATAAAACGGCGTAGCAAGCGCAGTAGCCATGCTATCACCCAACTTATAAAAAAAAATGAAAGCTAGCACTAAACCTGCTGATTTTAAGCCGTTGCGACCAATGAACTCTTGAAAAGGCTCAACCACTGCCGCTCGAAGCGTCTTTGGCGCACCATTTTTAAGCTCTGGTTCACTCACGAAAAGCGTCATTACAATACCCAGCAACATGAACAATGCGGTGATAAAAAATACGCTTTTCCATGGTAAATGGTCAGCCAGAATAAGAGATAAAGACCCCGGTATTAAACTGGCAATTTTGTATGCATTTACATGTATAGCGTTACCCAAGCCTAATTCGTTATCCAGTAATAATTCGCGTCGATATGCATCCAGCACAACATCTTGCGAAGCACTAAAAAATGCCACCACACAGGCCAAATAAGCAATTGTCCATAAATCCAAGCCAGGATGCAGCGCACCAAAAGCTGGAATAGATGACAGCAATGCTATTTGTGAGATAAACAACCATCCGCGTCGCCGCCCAAGTGGCGGAATGTAGCGATCAAACAGCGGCGCCCAAAGAAACTTCCAAGTAAACGGCAATTGAATTAGCGCAAATAAACCTATGGCTTTTAAATCCACTCCTTCAGAGCGCAACCAGGCAGGCAACAGTCCGATTAGAATATACAGAGGCAAACCGGAACTAAAACCGGTGAAGATACAAATAAGCATACGCTTATTAAGGAACACCTGTTTGATATCGGTATTATTTATCACGGGACATCTCTAACATTCATACTTTGCTACTATTTTGGACTTACACCAATATTTTAAGCCACAATTAACCTAATAATTAGTGCTACATCTTTATTCCTTAACAAAGCAAAGAAAGCAATAAGAAAACAATATTGAGAACCATCTAAAACATCATGTTCAGCAAATTGAATTACACATAAGAAAAAGGCCGAGAACCAATTCAAGCTCTCAGCCTTACAGAACTACTGCATCGTCTTTTAATACGGCATTTCAGCAATATCAACCATTAATCAGATAATGAGCAATAATACTTGCTACATAACCACCTGCAATCGCAGGCGTCCACTTCAAGTGACTGAAGAATGTATATTTATGGCCAGATTGACCCATTAACGCCACACCCGCAGCCGAGCCGACGGATAACAGCGAACCACCAACGCCGGCAGTTAAAGTCACCAACAACCACTGATACAAGCCCATATCCAGATTCATATTCAGCACCGCAAACATAACAGGAATGTTATCAACAATCGCCGAAATCACACCCACCAAAATATTCGCCGTTGTCGCGCCCAAGCCATCGTACATAGCACCAGACAATAATTCAAGATAACCGATATAGCCTAAACCGCCAACGGCAAATACCACACCGAAGAAAAATAACAAGGTATCCCATTCGGCATGACGCACTTTATTGAAAATATCAAAGCCCTCTTCGCCCTCAATAGAATAATAGGTTTTCAAACGATAACCATAAAGCATCAACGCAGAAAGGCCGACCATCATACCCATAAATGGAGGCAAATGCAGAGCTTGCTTAAAGCTTACCGCCGTAACGATAGTCAGCAAAAACATTACACAAATTACAATCGCACCCGGCTTTAATTGCACCGCTGCTTCATCAGAAGCTTTAGGTTGCTCATCGGGTACAGCAAAATACATCACCGCTGCAGGCACTCCGTAATTCACCGCCGACGGAATGAATAACTTAAAGAAATCAAAAAATTCAGCATACTCAGCTTGCCAAACCATTAAAGTTGTGATGTCGCCAAAAGGACAGAATGCACCGCCTGCATTCGCAGCAACCACCAAATTAACAAAACCGATACTGACAAATTTAGGATTATCCGACCCTACCGCCATAACCACTGCGCCGACCAATAAAGCCGCTGTCAAGTTATCAGCTACAGAAGACAGGAAGAATGTAATAATACCGGTAATCAAAAACAGTTTGCGATAGCCAAACTGTTTTCTTACCAACCAGGAACGCAAGGCTTCAAACACATTACGCTCAGCCATGGAATTAATATAAGTCATCGCAACCAACAGAAATAACATTAGCTCCGCATATTCCTTTAGATTGTATTCGAAAGCTTCATGCATATCTTCGACAGAAACACCTGCTTGAGCCGCTAAAACAGCAGCATTCGCCCAAATAATACCAGCCGCCAAAATAACCGGCTTGGACTTGCGTAGATGGGTAAATTCTTCGGCCATCACAAAGCCATAGGCAATGATAAAGATCAGAACCGTATAAATACCCCGCTCTGTCCCCGTCAAACCGAGGCTTTCAAAACCACCCGCCATCGCCATTCCAGGCAACAGCAATAGAGACAACAACACAAATAATGACCGTAACAAAATAACCCCCTAACTTTTATCTCAAAAAATTAACCAAAAACACCCAAAATTTAGCCGACAATCTTAGCATCATACAATAACCTTTGTCATTTTATGACCCACAGTATATGATTATTGGTCGTAATTAATTGTCTCTATCGGGCACTCAGCCTCATTTATGTATCAGTATAACGACAACGACCAAACACTCATTGAACAACGGGCGGCACAATTTAGAAGGCAAACTGAAAGCTTTTTGAAAGGCCAAATTTCAGACGACCAATTTCGCGCATTGCGCTTAATGAATGGTCTCTACGTACAAACTCACGCCCCAATGTTGCGGGTAGCCGGCCCTTATGGTCTGCTTAACTCCAAGCAATTCAGGAAACTGGCTCACATTGCCCGGACTTATGACAAAAACTACTGTCATTTTACGACCCGGCAAAACATCCAGTTTAATTGGCCTCAATTGGAACAAGTTCCTGACATTCTTGAAGAATTGGCCAGCGTCCAAATGCACGCGATCCAAACCAGCGGCAATTGCCTTAGAAACACTTCATCGGACCATTTAGCCGGGGTTTGTGTCGATGAAATTGAAGATCCCCGCCCTTATTGCGAGATTATCCGGCAATGGACAACCCTTCATCCGGAATTCGCCTACTTGCCGCGCAAATTCAAGATTGCCGTCAGCGGCGCAAAGCATGACCGTGCCGCAACTCAACTTCATGACATCGGCCTGCATCTGGTAAAAAATGATGCTGGAGAAATCGGCTTTAGAGTGTTGGTTGGCGGCGGTTTAGGACGTACGCCTATCATTGGGCAAGTCATCAAGCCCTATTTGGAAAAGAAGCACCTGCTATCTTACCTGGAAGCCATACTTCGTATTTACAACCTGTTCGGACGCCGTGATAACAAATACAAAGCGCGTATTAAAATTCTGGTCAAAGAATCCGGCATGGAGCAGTTCTCCGAATTGGTCGAAAAAGAATGGCTGTTGATCCGGGATAACTTGGAACTTGACGCCGCTCGCATTGAAGCTATCAAAGCCCAATTTGCACCACCAGCCTACGAAGCGGACGCCGCACAAGACACCAGCTTTGCGAAGCTGCAACTCGAAAACAAGGCATTTTCTACTTGGGTTAAATACAACACTGCCGATCACAAAGTACCCGGCTATCGCGCTGCATTTTTATCGCTAAAAGCGCCGGACTCCCCCCCGGGCGACATGACCGATACGCAACTTGACGCCGTTGCCGATCTGGCCGACCGCTACAGCTTTGGTGAAATTAGAAGCACGCACAGGCAAAATCTTATTTTTGCCGACGTTAAACAAGCGGATCTATTCCCGTTGTGGCAACAACTTGATGCACTGAAACTGGCTACGCCGAATAACAGCACCGCAACCGACATGATTTGCTGTCCCGGCCTTGATTTTTGCTCACTCGCTAATGCCGGAACAATTAGCGTTGCCAAAGAAATCAATGAAGCGCTCGATGACCTGGACTACCTCCACGACATCGGCGATGTAAAAATCAACATGTCCGGCTGCATGAACGGCTGCGCGCACCAAAGCGTCGGCCACATCGGCATACTGGGCGTCGATAAAAAGGGCGTAGAATGGTATCAGTTGACTTTGGGTGGCTCCTCGGAAAACGAAGCGGCTATCGGCGAACGGCTCGGACCTTCCATTGCCAAAGATCAAGTCACCAAAGCCGTCACTACCATACTGGATGTTTATATCAAGCAACGCCTGGATGATGAGTCTTTCCTGGACATGGTAAAACGCGTTGGCATCAATCCATTCAAAGAGCAAGTTTATGCAAATAATTAAAGACAAACAGATTATTGATGACAGCTGGAGCTATATTGCCGATGATGCCGATCTGAAAGACGGCGACATCAGCGTTTCGTTAGCCCGCTGGAAAAAAGACAAACAAATGTTGCTTAAGTCTAATAGCCGGATAGGAGTTAGAATCGGCCCCGCCGATTCGGTTGAAGATATCGCCGCCGATTTAAAAGACATTCAATTAATTGAGCTGGATTTCCCCGCCTTTGCCGATGGCCGCATATTTTCTCATGCCTGGCTGCTAAGAGGCCGCTACAACTATCAAGGCGAAATCCGGGCGACCGGTCATTTCATGCGGGATCAGGTGTTTTATTTATCGCGCGTCGGAGTTAATGCGTTCAGCCTTGAAAAAACCGAAGACCTGCCTGTCGCGCTGTCTAACCTGAATGACTTTAGCGTCAATTATCAAAAATCGATCGTTAATTTGCGTTAATTCACCACGAAAGCACGAAGAAAATTTGCCGGTGGCGCGAGTTTAATCCCGTATGCCGCGCCGAGTACCGGAGCTTTTGGCGAGAATAGCCCGTAGGGGTGCGGCAGGGATGCCGCACGTTGACGAAGGGGCAGGAGCCCCTTTCGTCAACCCTCGTCGAAAGCGAGGAACGCAGGAACCAAGCGGCAACCGGGTCGCCTTTTCTTTGGATACTTTCTTTTGGCGAAGCAAAAGAAAGTATCTCGCCGTCGGGTGCGAGAACCCGATTAAATCAATTGTCGCGGCAGCGACCACATTGTTAATGTTGTTGTGATTCCCGTTGGAAATGTTGGGCTTCATTGCATTCAGCCCAACCTACAGACCTGTATCCAGCGTAGCGGAATACAGGATGATCAGAGCCACGAAACTACTCGTTAATATACCGGGTCATCTGAAAGAGATGATTGTATAACTGGCTTATTTATTTTGTATCTTTTTATGGTTTTTTTAACTAATTCAAAAAACCAATTCGGTGCACTTGGAGATACATATATATTCTCAATAAGGTTAGACAGTCTGATTTTTTCAAATTGGCCATTACCAAAATTTTCTTCATCTACCTCTTTCTGTATCGCCCTCAACTCTCTTTCATGCTCAAAAGATTTTCTTTTATATAAAAATGCCAAATATGGGTCATATTCTGGAATAAACTGCTCGTTATAATCGACATAGTTAACAACTCCAAGTTCTGACTTACCTTCTAATTCTTTTTTTAACTTTTCGTAGGTTGATTGAATGCAAACAGCTTCCTCAGATTTAGAGTAGAGCTCCCACATGGCTGCTGATTCATATTCATTCATATGCCAGCAACTAACTGCTACTTTTTCACGAAGACCTTTTACTGTATTTGAAATATTTTCTGGATTTTCTTCACTTTTATAGATTAGTGGTCTTAATTCTTTATTGATTTTCGAGAATGTTCCTTCAAAGGGATCATTTAGGATAGATATACATGAAAAAAATAAAGCCTCCTCCTCTAACATTGAAACAAATTTCGTAAAATCCATGTATCTCCAGATTTTTTGATCAACGTTGTTTATCGGTTCGAGTGAAGGGTGGCGATTTAATTTTAGCTGAGCAATACCTTCTTCTCTTGCTTTCAAAGCGAGCCTGAATGCCCCCTCTTCGCCATATTTTTTAACTGAGAAGCTTCTATTGGCTGATTTTCCGCTCCCGGTTGGCCACGTAGCCTGCCAGTTTTCTACCAGATACTCTTTTTCACCTTTTTTTCCGGTATATGAGCTTCTACTAACACCTAATACACCCGAAATACTTCTTTGGGTAGGCATTTTCCCACCCGAAATAACATGAGTAGTTCTATGATCATTTAAATATTGAGTCTTTACAGCGTCTCTAAAAAGCATAGCTGAAGCAAGTGCTTTTTCCTTGCCGCTATATTTCCTATCATTAAAAAAATGATTTAAAGGCTTATCGTCACGGCGAAATCTAACCCACCATCCGTGCTGCCCCTGTTTTTTGGGGGGCTTAGGAAGTTGATCAATGCGAGTGATGTTGCTCAGATCCTTGTCTTCACTCATATTTTTATTAACTAGGCCTAACGTGAAGCTGACACCTTTTTAGATGCATATTAATTTCAATCCAGAGTGAAAAAGCCACCCCAGAAATCCGTTAGTCATGATGCTATAACTACCATTTAATAGCAACCTTTCAGACAAACCCCAACCGCAATCTCACCCCAACAAATCCAACACATAAAAAAACCCGAATCCCAGCAAACATCTCTGTCTGCCAAAATCCGGGTTTTTAATTACCGCTATAAGCTAAAGCTTATTTTTTAATAATACTAATGCCTTTTAATAAAGTCAGTGCCTGATACAAAGGATAATCTTTTTCCAAAGCCTCCTTCTCTTTCTCCAGGGCCTCTTCCTTACTCTCTTTCAATTTACCGTTTTGCAAATGATGTGACAAATCAGCTTCCTTGACCGGCTTGAACTCGGCTTTTTCTAATGCCTCCAGCTTGACACGAGCTAGGGCGATGTCCGGTTCAATACCCTCGGCCTGGATAGAGCGTCCTGAAGGCGTATAGTAGCGGGCTGTGGTCAGCTTAACTGCCGCACCGTTACTGGTTGGCAATATAGTCTGTACCGAACCTTTACCGAATGATTTCTCCCCCATGATCACAGCGCGCTTTTGATCCTGCAGAGCCCCAGCTACGATCTCCGAGGCTGATGCTGACCCGGCATTAATCAATACAACTATAGGCGCACCGTCAATAAGATCATCAGGAGCAGCATTAAAGCGCATCTCAGAATTTTCAATACGACCTTCGGTATATACGATGAGACCACTCTTAATGAAAGCGTCACTCACCTCAACAGCTGCATTCAACACACCACCCGGATTATTTCTTAAATCAAGCACTAAGCCCCTTAAATTACCGGCGTTTTCCTTTTTCAGTGCGGCTAGGGCCTCTTTAAGACTTTCTCCGGTTCCTGATTGAAAACTGCTAATCCGTACATAGCCGTATCCTTTTTCCAGCATCCGGCTTTTCACGCTTTTAACTTTTATGATATCTCTGGTTATGCTTATTTTTAAAGGTGCTTCCACTCCTTCACGAACAACAGTAAGCAAAATCTTGCTGCCCGGTTCGCCACGCATAAGTTTGACTGCATCAGCCAAGGTCATGCCTTTTACCGGCTGATCGTCAAGCCTGACAATCAGGTCTCCGGTTTTGATGCCTGCTTTCTGTGCCGGGGTATCATCAATAGGGGAAACCACTTTAACAAAGCCGTTCTCCATCGTAACCTCAATACCCAAGCCGCCAAACTGGCCGGTTGTACCTTCTTTTAATTCCTGATATTCCTCAGAAATTAAGTAAGCGGAATGAGGATCAAGCCCGCTCAACATCCCGCGAATAGCATCTTCCAATAATTTTTTGTCAGAAACAGGCTCTACGTAATCCCTTTTAATCCGACCAAAAATTTCCGTGAATGTGCGCAAGTCTTCATAGGGCAGAGTTTCTTCTGTTTCAGCTACCGGTTTTGCATTATCCTGCTCGGCAAAAACGCTGCCGCAGATGCCTATAAAAACGCCCAACATAATCCCTAAGGACAGAATGAAAATATTTTTCTTTTTTAACATGTAACTTAAAACTCCAAACGCTCAATTTCCTAAAAAACATGGCCACACAATGATTAACTTAATCGCGGTTACTCTCGGCACCACTCAATCGGATCAACCGGCTTACCGTTGTTGCGTATTCCAAAATATAATCCGGAATGGCTACGACCCCCGCTTTGCCCAACGGAAGCAATGACTTCGCCAACATCCACCCACTCGCCTACCTGCCGATATAAACTTTGATTAAATGCATAAAGAGTCATGTACCCCTTACCGTGGTCAACAATAATCAATAAGCCATAACCGCGTAGCCAATCGGAAAAAACCACTTTCCCGCTGGTAACTGCATGTATTTCCGTTCCCTCACTGGCATCAATCAACACCCCATCCCAAGTACTCTCCCCGCTCTCGGCTCTAGCACTGCCGAACTTATTGTTCAGGCGTCCTTTAACAGGCCAAGATAGTTGTCCCTTAAGAGAAGAAAAGTCGCCTTTAAGCTTAGGAAAATCATTCCCGGACCCAGGCAAATCTTTGACCGGTTCGGGCGAAACCTGAACAGTTTTGTGTAGTTTTTTTGTTTGCTCAACTTCAAAAGTAAGATCATTAGTCGATCTTTGCAATGAAGATACCAGATTTTTCAGCTTATTTTCACTTTCTTTCAAGTGAATGATTTGTTGCTCATTTGAAGAAAGGTCGCTTTTTAATTGCGTTAGCAATTCAGCTCTGCGTTTTCTAACATCGTCAACGGCTATTTGCTCTGATTTCTTTTGCTCAAGACTTTTCTCTAAAAGCTCGGTTTCCTGCTGCTGCTGTTTATCCAGCCGATCCAAATGCTGCATAGACTCAGAAATACTGGTCAGTTTCGCCAAGCGAACCTTATTAAGGTAATCATAATACACCAGCATCCGACTAGATAATGCCGGATCTTGCTGATTGAGCAGCAGCTTCAACTGCTCTTTTTGCCCCATTGCATAGGCCGCCTTTACTTGACCTGCCAATTCTTTATTTTGTTTAGCAACTTCATCTTGAAGGCTCTGCTTTTCCTGCCGAATCTTACTCAAATTCTCGCGTTTTTGTTCAACCTGGCCTTGCAATGTCTTTAATAAAGCTGCAGTCCTTCCATAGAGCTTCTCAACTTCACTCAACTGCGTATTCAAAGTATTTTTTTGCAGTTGAATACGCTGCATATTTTGACTGGCCGCTTTAATGCCTGATTGAACTTCGTTTAGCTCCTCGTTTCTTGCCGGAATTTCCTCCGCCCAACTTTCGTAGACGAATCCACTCAGCAAAAAACAAACAACCAGCTTCTTTCTCATCCACAGACTAAACAGACTTGATAAGAGATCTACCCGTCATTTCGACAGGTTGCTCAACCCCTAACATTGCCAGCACAGTTGGAGCCAAGTCCGACAAACTACCACCCGCGTCTAATGGCTGGTTGCCACCCACATAAACCAACGGCACTGGATTTGTAGTATGCGCCGTGTGTGGCTGTCCGGTCTCTTTATCAACCATTTGCTCAATATTGCCATGATCGGCGGTTATCAGCATTTGGCCGCTCACCGACGCTAAGGCATCAATTATGCGCTGCAATGAAGCATCGACAGCTTCCACAGCCAAGATTGCCGCATCCATTATGCCGGTATGCCCCACCATATCACAATTAGCATAATTACATATGATGACATCGTATTTACCGCCGGTAATAGCAGCGACCAAATTGTCCGTAACCTCTGCGGCGTTCATTTCCGGCTGCAAATCATAGGTTCTGACCTTGGGCGAGGGCACTAATATTCTGTCTTCTCCTGGGAAAGCGGTATCGACACCGCCGTTAAGGAAGAATGTGACATGGGCATATTTTTCAGTTTCCGCCAATCGCAACTGGCTCATGCCCAGCTTGGACAAATATTCGCCAAGACAATTTTTTAGATCGGTCGGTGGAAAAGCCACATCATAATCAAAATCCTGCTGATATTCCGTTAGCGTACAATAATAGCCTTTGTGAGCTGCATGATTTCTATCGAATGCATCGAATGTTGTTGATGTTATTGCCAAAGAAATCTCACGAGCGCGATCCGCCCGGAAATTCATAAACACCACTGAGTCTTCGGGATCAAGAACTGCTGCTTGATGATTAGCATCCAGGATAGCTGTCGGTAAAACAAACTCATCCGTTTCGCCCCGCTCATAAGCTGCTTCAAGACCTTGTAAAGCGGAATCCGCGCTAAAGCCGGCTTCGCCTTTGACAATCAGGTCATAAGCTTGTTTTACGCGATCCCAGCGATTATCCCTGTCCATCGCATAGAAACGCCCTACAATTGACGCAATACGGCCAACGCCAAGCGCTGCAAATTTTGCCTGTAGCAACTCAAGAGAAGCCATTGCGCTCTTGGGCGGAACGTCTCGTCCATCCAGGAAAGCATGCAGATAAATTTTATCAAGTCCGCGTTTTGCGGCTAACTCAACCATTGCAGCAATCTGCTCCTCATGACTGTGAACACCGCCCGGAGAGAGTAATCCCATGATATGCAGAGCTTTATTTTTTTCTTTGGCAATATCCACGGCTTTACAAAGAACCGGATTGGAATAGAAACTGCCATCGACTATTGCATCATTGACTTTGGAAAAATCCTGAGGAACATAGCGACCCGTGCCTATATGAACATGTCCAACTTCCGAGTTGCCCATTTGCCCGCTAGGCAGCCCTACGACATTACCGGAACAGTTGAGCAGAGTCATGGGACAATCTTTCTGCAATTTGTCCCAGCAAGGTGTATTAGCCATTGCAATGGCATTAAATTCTTTGTCCAACGAGTAACCGAACCCATCAAGGATCAGCAATACCACAGGCTTTGGCCGACTAAACATTTCTATCTTTATCTCCCGATACTAAAAAAATCCATATCCCTACTTCCCTCGTAAAACTAAAGCATTAAAATAAAGCACCTTGTACTTCATTTTATTCTTCATTACCCAAATTGGTCGTAGTGATGTATTATTTTGCCAGATTCACTGGTTTTTGTATTTTGGCAACATGCCAACTGCGTAATCAAATAGTCACTATATTAATACACGTTGGCAACAGTTGTGTATAAATAATTCTTCACAGGTTCTTTTTAATCAAATTCAATAAGCTGGAAAAATTAAGCAGACCTATGGAAATTAAATATCCGCAAACAAGCATAAACGATACTGATATAGCTAAAGCAGCTCATTGCTTAAAAGCGATGTCACATCCTTTGCGTTTAAAAATATTGTGCGTTCTGGGCAGTGACTCGATCTGTGTGCAACAAATTGTTGATCAGGTTGGCACCAGCCAAAGCAATATTTCCCAGCATTTGGCAATTCTCAAGGATAAAAAAATTCTCGGCTCCAAAAAAGAGGCTAACCGCGTTTATTACTTCATTGACGATGACCGCATGCTGTTGCTCATTAAAATGATGCAGGATGTTTTCTGCTCTAATCACTAATTCATCTTTTCACTTAACTTTACAAACTTACCCATGGAACGTTACCTAGAATTCATTTTAAATCATTACATCTTATCTCTTGCCCTGGCAGTAGTTACTTATTTATTAATCCAGGAACTATTTGATGCTGCATTAAAAAAATTCAGCGCCGTTTCGCCTTTATTGGCTGTCACCAAAATGAACGATAGCGATACTGTTGTTATCGATGTACGGGAACCGGAAGAGTTTCTTAAAGGCCATATTGAAAACGCGATCAATACCCCATTGGGCAACTTGCCTGCTCATCTGCCAAAGCTGGAAGCACACAAAAACAAACCCGTTCTGATTGCCTGCCAAAACGGAACGCGCTCAGCATCGGCCGGAAAGATATTGACTAAAGCAGGATTCGAGCAGGTTTTTGTTATTACCGGCGGCATGCAAGCCTGGGAAAACGACTATAAATTACCTATAAAATCAACCGGCAAGAACAAAAGCTAAATCGTCGCTCCGAATAACCATTCTATTAAACTCTAAATCTTAGAAATTCACTATGACCGAAGAAACCAACGCTGTAGAAAAACAATTTTCTATCCAAAAAATTTATACAAAAGACATGTCTTTTGAAACGCCGAACTCACCTAAAGTCTTCACCGAAAAATGGGAACCAGCTGTCGAATTTAATCTTGGCACCCATGTTATGCCTTTAGAAAACTCAATGTACGAAGTAGCCCTCACAGTAACCATCACTGTTAAAAACAGCGACTCAACAGCTTATCTTGTTGAAGTCAATCAAGCAGGGATTTTTTCTTTAGGTGGCTTTACCGATGCTGAAATGGGACCGATGCTCGGCAGCTTCTGCCCCAACATCCTGTTTCCTTACGCAAGAGAATCCATTTCCGACCTCGTCACCAAAGGCGGCTTTCCGCAAATGCTTTTGGCCCCGGTAAATTTTGACGCCTTATATTCGCAACATTTACAGCAAGCACAACAAGCGCCCGGTTCCGACACCATCAATTAACCTGTCCTGAGCTTATCGAAGGGTTGCTCGATGAATAAAAAAATAGCCGTTCTCGGCGCGGGTTCATGGGGAACGACTTTGGCAATACTGGCGGCCAGAAATGGTTGCCAGACGCTTTTGTGGGGCCATAATCCCAAACACATGGCGTCGCTTGCGCAAGATCGTGAAAACAAACGCTATTTGCCCGGCTTGGCTTTTCCTGAAAATCTTACGGTTACCTCCGACTTGGCTGAAGCCGCCGGCTTTAGCAGCCTGATGCTGGTTTCAGTGCCCAGTCACGCATTTAAAGATACCTTGCTTAAACTCAAAGCACATTTATCCAATGATGTGCAAATAGCTTGGGCGACCAAAGGCTTTAATCCCGACGACGGCTCTTTGCTTCACGAGGTAGTAACCGACATCTTTTCCGAGCAAACTCCGGCAGCCTTAATTTCAGGCCCCAGCTTTGCAGGTGAAGTAGCGGCCGAGCTGCCAACGGCGATTACGATTGCTTCATCCCAAGCGGACTTTGCAGGTCTTCTGGCCGACATTCTGCATAGTGAGCGCTTTCGGACTTATACCAACTCGGATTTGATTGGCGTAGAAGTCGGCGGCGCAGTAAAAAACGTCATGGCGATAGCGGCCGGAATTGCCGACGGGCTCGGCTTTGGCGCCAACACACGGGCGGCTCTGATTACCCGCGGGCTAAACGAAATTATCCGTCTCGGCGTCAAACTGGGCGGCAAACAGGAAACATTTATGGGACTGGCAGGCCTGGGCGACCTTGTCCTGACCTGCACCGACAACCAATCCAGAAACCGGCGTTTTGGTTTAGCCTTGGGACAGGGCAAAAACACCGTAGAGGCTACAAAGGAAATCGGCCAGGAAATCGAAGGCATTTCGGCAGCAAAAGAAACTTTTTTACTCGCCAAAAAATACGGCATAGATATGCCTATTACCGAACAAACTTACAAAGTTTTATATGAAGGTTTAGCCCCGCTGACAGCCGTACAAAACTTGTTGGCCCGGGAGCAAAAAGCAGAATCGTAGAGGCGTTGATTATTTACGACCAACCGGTTAAATCATTGATGCTGAGGCTTCAAGGTCAGCCAATTCAACGACAGCTTCGCCTGCTGCCAGCAATTGCTGAACTTTGGGAGATACCTGAGTCAATAAATTTTGCAAGCGGCGATTAGTCACGTTACCACAAGTGACCCAAAGCAATTGCGGCGGCGTACCCAAGCGTAACACCATTTCGACAAAATCACTGTCTTTGCTAATGATGACAACACCTTGTTGACGCGCTTCCTGAAAAATTTGTCTGTCTTCAGCATCACGTAAATGCAGGTCACGCAAGGCGTATGCTTCCACGTTAAACGTCTGACTAAGCCAACCGGCTAATTGCGGCGGCAGTTGTGCGTCAAGCCAATAGATCATGCCGCCAGCCGTTCTAAATTCACCCGACGAGCAGCATACAACAGGCAAGCCTGAATGTCTTGCGGCTCTAAATCGGGAAAATCCTGCAAAATCTCCTCGCTACTAATGCCTTCGCCCAGCATCTGCAAAATATCACTGACACGAATTCTCATGCCTCGAACACAAGGTTTGCCGCTGCATTGAAGCGGGTTAAAGGTGATTCTGGTTTCTAAATTCATGATTGTGATTCCTCTTTAAGAAGCAAAAATCTGTATTTTAATTTTTTGGTCAATTCAGTAATTTGCACTATAGCAGACTACGCCGTTAGGTAATGTTTTCACATAATTTCCTTGCTGAAGCAGATTCACCACGAACGACTTGCATGGATGCAGGAGGTAGAACAACGCATGGAGCAGTTGCCGAAACACGAAGAGCACGAAGTTTTATTTCTTCGTGCTCTTCGTGTTTTCGTGGTGAATTTTATACCTGTTTTACCGCCGCTCCCGCAAAACCCAACTGCCGCCAAGCCTCGTACAAAACAATAGATACGGTATTGGATAAATTCAGGCTCCTGCTTTCCGCTTGCATCGGCAAGTACAAGCACCGTTCGGGCCCCAAGTCCGCCAACACCGTTGCAGGCAAACCGCGCGTCTCAGGACCGAACAAAAAAGCATCCTGAGACTGGAAACTCACCTCGCTGTAGATTTGCGTGCCTTTGGTAGTCAGCGCAAATATCCGCCCAGGCTTAATGCTGTCGACAAAATCAGCCAATGAATCATGCTCTTTCACCGCCACCCATTCATGGTAATCCAGCCCCGCCCTGCGCAATTTTTTGTCATCCAGTTCAAAACCCAAAGGCTTGATCAAATGCAATTGCATACCGGTATTGGCGCAGAGCCGGATAATATTCCCGGTGTTCGCGGGAATTTCCGGCTCAAACAAAACGATATGAAACACGCTCAGAGCTTCATGCTGACCGGTGTCAGCTTCCATATCTCGTTGTTGTAATCAGTGATGGTTCTGTCAGTAGAAAACTTGCCGCTGGCGGCGCAGTTTAAAATGCTCATTTTGGTCCAGAGCTCCTGATCCTGATAAGCCGCTTCAACACGTTTTTGCGCATCGATAAAACTGCGAAAATCGGCAGCTGTCATCCACGGATCGTGAGGGCTTTTTATTGACGCCAAAATATCGTCAAAGAGTCCGGGCTCGAATTGATTAAAATGCCCGCACTCAAGCAGATTCATTACCCTACGCAAATCTTCATCCTGATTGATGATAGCGTTAGGATCATAATGATGCCTCATTTCTTCAACCTGCTCTTCGGTCAGACCGAACAGGAAGAAATTCTCATCGCCAACTTCTTCGCGAATCTCAATATTAGCCCCGTCCAGCGTACCGATAGTTAGCGCACCGTTCATCATAAACTTCATATTGCCGGTGCCCGACGCTTCCTTGCCGGCGGTTGAAATTTGCTCGGAAAGATCGGCGCCAGGACAAATTTTTTCCATCGCCGAAACCCGGTAATTAGGCAGGAAAACCAGCTTTAATTTTTTGCCCACGTCGGGATCGGCGTTTACGACGCCCGAGACATTATTGATCAGCTTGATGATTTTCTTCGCCATGTAATAGCCCGGCGCAGCCTTGCCGCCGATCAATACGCAACGGTCCGTCCAGTTTGCCGTGTCGCCGCGCTTAATGCGGTCGTACAGATGGATCACATGCAGCACATTCAACAGTTGCCGTTTATATTCATGAACGCGCTTGACCTGAACATCAAAAATCGCGTCGACATTAAAATCAACGTCATGGTCATGCTTCTTGTAATCGATCAGTTTTTGCTTTGCGTCTTGCTTGATTTCACGCCAGCGCTTACGGAACTTCTTGTCTTCGGCAAAAGGTTCAAGCTTTTTTAGCAACGACAAATCCGTCAGCCAACCATCGCCTATGCTTGCAGTGATCAGTTCGGCCAGTTCCTGATTGCATGCCGCCAGCCAGCGACGGGGAGTAACGCCATTGGTTTTATTGTTGAACTTACCCGGCCAAAGCTCATAAAAATCGCGAAACAAGCCCTGCTGCAATAATTTCGAATGCAATTCGGCAACGCCGTTAACCGAATAACTGCCGACGATAGCCAAATAGGCCATCCTGACGTGTTGCTCTCCGCCTTCTTCAATAATAGACATGCGCGTTAAACGCCCTGTATCGCCCGGCCAATGCGCGGAGACTTCAGCCAGAAAATGGGCATTGATATCGAAGATGATTTCCATCAACCTTGGCAGCAACTGTTTGAACAAATTAACCGACCACCGTTCCAGCGCTTCCGGCAACAAAGTATGGTTGGTGTAAGCCATCGTCTTGCGGGTAATAGCCCAGGCATCATCCCAGACCAAACCGTGAACATCCATCAGCAGGCGCATTAATTCCGCTACCGCTATGCTCGGGTGCGTGTCGTTTAACTGGAAGGTATTCTTCGCCGCAAACTCGGAAAAATCGTTGCCATGCCGTCCGATCCAAGAACCAATCACATCCTGCAAACTGGCTGAAGCTAAAAAATATTGCTGACGCAGGCGCAAGACCTTGCCGTTCTCATTGGCGTCATTCGGATACAACACCATGGTGATATTTTCAGCGGTATTTTTTGCCGCGACCGATTCAGCGTAATCGCCGGCATTAAACTCCTGTAAATTAAACTCTTCAGTCGCCGTGGCTTTCCATAAACGCAAGGTATTCACCGTACCGTTACGATAGCCAGGAACCGGCGTATCGTAAGGAACCGCGAGTATATCTTGCGTCTCCACCCAGCTGGTTCGCTTATTGCCGATCTCATCAATATGCGACTTTGTACTTCCGCCGAATTTAATCCTGACCGTGTACTCAGGACGTTCAATTTCCCAGACATTGCCGTTACGCAGCCAGTGATCCGGTTTTTCAACCTGCTCGCCGTTAACAATATCCTGCGAAAACATCCCGTATTCATAGCGCAATCCGTAGCCGGTGACCGGTAACTGCAAGGTTGCGCAACTATCGATAAAACAGGCGGCCAAACGCCCCAAACCGCCATTGCCCAGGCCAGCATCCGGTTCGTTTTCAATCAGCTCTTCAATCTCAAGCCCCAGATCATACATGGCTCGTTCAACCGGCTCGGTAATGCCCAGATTCAGCATTGCATTACTTAACGCGCGGCCCATTAAAAATTCCATCGACAAATAATAAGCTCTCTTGCAGTCCGTCTCTTTATAAGTATTGAAAGTCCTTTTCCATCTTTCTATCAGTCTATCGCTGATAGCCATCGACAGAGCTTCATAGGCATAATGCGGCGAGGTATTGTTTTCATCCCGGCCCAAGCGATGACCGTAATAACGCTTGAAATCGGCAACAAAGTCCTTCTCATCCATGCCCAATTCGGGAAGCACGGTAATTGTGGATTTTGGTTTACTGGTTTTAAAACTTCTATGCGGCATGTTTTTAATAGTACAAAGTTGATGTTGAGTTGATGTTAACTATTTTTTGCTATTTAACCAAAAATATTCTTTTGCCTGTTCTCCTGCCTTAGAAAACTTTATCGAAGAGCTTTTTCCCAGCGGCTTACGAGTGCAGCGGCAATGCTGTTACCGAAAACATTAGTTGCGCTACGCCCCATGTCCAGAACCTGATCGACGGCCAGCAGCAACAGTAAACCGGCCTCAGGAATATGAAACATCGACAATGTGGCCGCAATGACAATCAGCGAAGCTCTAGGCACACCGGCCACGCCCTTGCTGGTGAACAGCAGCACCAGCAGCATAATCAGCTGGTCGCCCAGCGCCATGTCGATGCCGTAGGCTTGGGCGATAAACAGTACCGCAAAAGTCATATACATCATACTGCCATCCAGATTGAACGAATACCCCAACGGCAGCACCAGCCCGCAGATTTTTTCATCGCAGCCGAAGCGTTCCAGCTGCTGCAACAGTTTCGGATAAGCGCTCTCGCTGCTGGCCGTGCCGAAAGCCAATAGCATCGGTTCGCGGATATGGCGAATCAGGGATAGGATTTTATGCCCTAAAATCAAAAAGCCGGCACAGCCCAACGAAACGCAAAGCAGCAACAATCCTAAATAAAATTCACCGATAAACCGGCCGTACGAAGCTAACACCCCGATGCCGTTTTGCGCGATAACAGAGGCCACGGCCGAAAACACCGCAACCGGAGCTGTATGCATCACATAGCTGGTAACTTTCAGCATGATATGCGTCAGTGAATCGAGCAACTTGACGGTCGGGTGAGCAAGTTCGTCCAGCGAGGCGCAGGCCACGCCGAAAAACATCGCGAACACCACAATCTGCAAAATTTCGTTGGCCGCCATGGCTTCGATGATGCTTTTCGGAAACATATGCGCAATAAAATTGCTGAGTGTCGGTGCAGCTTGCGGCAACCCAGTATTTGCCCCAACCTCAGGCAACGCCATATGCAAAGAACTGCCTGGTTCAAAGCCATTTACCAGCAGCATTCCTAATAGCAGGCTAAAAATTGAAGCCGAAAAAAACCACAGCATCGCCTTGAGGCCGACCCGCCCGACAGTATGAATATCGCCCATTTTGGCCATGCCTACTACCAACGTCGAAAAAACCAGCGGTGCGATAATCATCTTGACCAGTCGCAGGAAAATATCGGTCAGCGCGGAGAAAATAACGATGACCTGCTTCACAGCCTCAGTTCCGGCCAGCGTCATGTTAAGCAGTTCACCAACGATAATGCCGAGCACCAAAGCTACAGCGACATAAAGCGTCTGGCGGTTGGGTTGTGGGGTGTGGGTTGTCATAACTTAAAAAGGCCTAATTAAAATTATCGTCGCCAATCAAATGCTGAATTTGTCCGTTATCAAATTGCCGATGATAATTTTCAAAAGACCGCATACTACCGAACCATTGTAAAACTTGTTGATGTTCAATGCGGCTTTGTTTCTGCGCTCGAATCGTTTGATAGGAAGAATAAGGGTAAGTGCGGAAGTTGTCAGTAAACCCGTGTTTTTGCGGATTACGATGGATATAGCTGATTAGGTGAATGAAATAGCGGTCTGAGTCAATCAGGATACGGTTGAAGTTTTTCTCGAATAAACTGCCTGAACGGTCGTAAGCCTTGTTAATTGCTTTGGTGTAAGCATTAAATAAATTTGAAAAAGACTGCGAATAGTTGCGCGATGTTAAACCTTCCAGGTCTTGAAGACCTGGAAGGTTTGGTTCTCGGCTCAAATTCAGACCTCCCAGGTTTTTAAAACCTGGGAGGTCTGGCTTCGGGTTAATCCTGACCAACAAATGAAAGTGGTTTTTCATCAAGCAATACGCATAAGTATCGGCAATCGGATAAATATAGCGGATGTAAAGTTTGAGGAAATGGTGATAATTTCGTTCTTCAGGAAATAAGTCTTCGCCGTTATTGCCGCGATTGTAGATATGGTAGTAGTGGCCGTTGATTAAGGGCGTTTCTTTTGACATATTTCAACCTTGAGAATTAAACCTTCCAGGTCTTGAAGACCTGGAAGGTTTGGTTAATGGCCCAGATATTTATACCTTCCAGGTTTTAAAAACCTGGAAGGTCTGCTCAGGCTAACAACACCGTTTAATCCCATTCCACTTTTCATCCTGCCACTGCTTGAAAAACGCTTCTTTGCTTAACAGCATAGCGCCTTGATGATGCTCGGCATGGTGCCGTAAATAACGCTCGTAAGCGTCATCCCCGGAAAGGCGGCGCAATATCCGCCAAAACGATTTTAATTTACTTAACATCAATCCCTCACCCAATCTTCAACCAAACAGCTTGGACTATGCGGCGCTTCTGCAAGCGGCAGTACCGGCTTACCTGCCAAATAACGGCTGCAAACCCGCAGCATATCGAACACGATCAGCCACAACAAGGCCACAAAAAACAAAGTCAGCCAGCCGTCCAGATGCTGGTTAAAGATCAACTGCGGTGCAACAGCCGCTTTCTCCGGCGGCAACGTACCAGCCGCCAGCTTGTCGGCCAGATCGTTAGCTGCCGAAAAGAAACCGATACGAATATTGTCGCTGGTTATTTTTTCCCATGCCGCAGTGCTGGTAATCGTCACCAGCCACGCCAGCGGCACACCTGTCACCCAGGCATATTTGAGCTTGCCGGATTTGACCAAAATACCGGTCGCGACGCACAGTGCAATCGCGGCCAACATTTGATTGGCGATACCGAACAACGGCCACAAAATATTAACCCCACCGTTCGGGTCGATCACTCCGATATACAGAAAATAGCCCCAACCCGCCACGACCAGCGCGCTGGTCAAAACCACCGACGGCGTCCATGAGGTTTCGCCCAGTTTCGGCCAGATATTGCCGAGCATATCCTGCAACATGAAGCGGCCAACGCGGGTTCCTGCATCCAGCGTGGTCAAGATAAAGATAGCCTCGAACATAATCGCAAAGTGGTACCACAAGGCCAACATGCTTTCGCCGAACGCGCTGCCGAAAATGCTCGCCATGCCGACCGCCAAAGACGGCGCGCCGCCGGTTCTGGCAAACAGCGTCGCCTCGCCCATTTGACTGGCCAAAAGCTGCATTTGATCGACCGTAACCGGAAAGCCCCACGAGGAGATTTTGGCAACCGCATCGATAGCTTCCTTGCCGACCACGCCCGCCGGGCTGTTGATCGCAAAAAATACGCCCGGATCAAGCACGGTCGCCGCCATCATCGCCATGATCGCAACAAAAGATTCCAGCAACATGCCGCCATAGCCGATCATACGAATATCGCGCTCATTGCTGAGCAATTTCGGCGTGGTGCCTGACGCGATCAGCGAATGAAAACCGGAAATCGCTCCGCAAGCGATGGTAATAAACACAAACGGGAACAGCTTGCCGCCGAAAATAGGCCCGGTGCCGTCTATGAACTGGGTCAAGGCGGGCATTTTCACGGTCGGTTGCAGCATGATAATCGCCACCGCCAGCAAGGTGATGGTGCCCAGCTTCACGTAAGTCGACAGATAATCGCGCGGCGCAAGCAACAACCAAACCGGCAAAATCGCAGCCGCAAAACCGTATGCCATCACGCACCAAGCCAGCATCAGGCCTTCGTGATCGAACCAAACACGCAAGGTAGGATTGTGATCGATCCAGCCGCCACCAACCACAGACAGCAATAACAAAGCCACGCCTAAAGCCGAAGCTTCCAGCACTTGGCCGGGGCGGAAACTGCGCATGTACAGACCGACGATCATCGCAATCGGAATCGTCGCCGACACCGTAGCCGTCGCCCACGGGCTATGCTTCATCGCGTTGACCACCACCAGCCCCAGCACCGCAATCAGGATAATCATGATCGCAAACGTGCCGATCAGCGCGGCCGTGCCGCCCAATGCGCCCAGCTCGTCGCGCGCCATCTGCCCCAAACTTTTCGCATCGCGCCGGGTCGACAAAAACAGCGTCACCATATCCTGTACGCAACCGCCCAGCACCGCGCCGAACAAAATCCACAGCGTCCCCGGCAAATAGCCGAACTGCGCGGCCAGCGTCGGCCCGACCAGCGGCCCCGGCCCGGCAATCGCCGCAAAATGATGGCCGAATACGATCCATTTATTGGTCGGCACAAAATCGCGGCCGTTATCCAAACGCTCGGCCGGTGTCGCCCGCGTTTCGTCAATCACCAGCACCGTCGCGGCAATCCATGCTGCATAAAAGCGGTAGGCAATCGCGTAGACGCACAAAGCGGCAGTTATAAACCACAGCGTATTGATGTTCTCGCCGCGGTTTAAAGCGATACCGCCGACGGCTGCCGCACCGAGCGCGGCGATCAGTACCCAGATCGAGTTTTTTAGTAGATTATTCATTAGGCGTCTTCTTGTTATTATTGATGTTGTATCGGCGTTAACCGGTTGGCCGCTTTTTTGAGAAATAAATGACTTCCGGTAAGTCCTTAAAATGATCATCCGCCGTTATCAGCGGCACATCAACCAGCCTTGCCGAAGCATAAATAATCGCGTCGGCAAACGATAATCGATGTTGCAAAGCCAAGTCTGCCGCATAAAGAGACAGCCGGGTAGTCAACGGCAAGACCTGCCCTTGTTCGGTTAGAGCAATAACTTCCAAGGCTTCAACTTCGCTTTTTTCCCGCTTTGCCCATTTATACAGTTCAAATTGCAGCGTAGTGGGGATGATCAATTCAGCCGGATCGGCCAGGTAGGGCGCAAAAGCATCCGCTAACTGACCGTCGGTTAACCATTCTATCCAGCCGCAGGTATCAACCAGACCAGCCATTAGATTCTGTCCTGATGATCCCTGTAATTATTTGGGTTGCTGCCTTTAAAACTGCCCCTGGCCGCTGTTAAAGAGCGAACCGGCACCAGCTCAATAATATTGCCTTTAGCGATCAGCGTAAACTGTTGCCCCGCTTTCAGATCAAGTTGATCACGGATAGCCTTGGGTATTGCCAATTGGAATTTGCTGGATAATTTAGCTGAAATCATACTTACCTTGTGGTCATACTATCGATCGAGTGAAAGTAAAATCATAGAGGCTACTTAGGATTGAAGCAAGTATTGGTTTGATTGTTAAGGCGGATTTGCTTGGGTGTCGTAGATGGACGGAGAAAGCTTTTTTCCGACCTCGTTCACTGCCTCGTTCCCACGCGCTGCGTGGGAATGCGATATGGGACGCGCTGCGTCCTACGTTGAGATTCTCTGTATTTCGGCGTTTACAGAGACTTGCGGCGCAGCCCGTGGGAACGAGGCAAACTTAGCTCGAACCCGTCCCCAGGCAACTGCCGAGGAAGGATCGGCTTGGTGCCCGGCAACACGACGATGCAACTCAGCCTTTTGAGCTTGAGACAAACCAAGGGCATCATCAGGTGTCTCCGCGGCAATACTGTCCCATATGTCCTCAACGAGCTGGATGCGTTCGGAAACAGATAGCTTCATTTATTTAGTGGTGACGGTAGAAGAATTCATGGAAGTATTATCAAGGCTAAAATTTAACGAAAGCGATTATATTTAAAGAAAAATCCGCTTAAGCCATAGCATATGCTGCCTTTTTCATACGAGACAAACTGCATAGGCAGTGCATCACGCGTGTTTCCAATATCGTTGAAGTTCTAAAATCCGTAAGTGGTGCACACACTACGGGACTGCTTAACAAGTGTAGGGTGGGCAGGCGGTTTTGCCCACCGTGTAAGTCGCCGGATTTGTTCAGCGTGGGCACGAAAAGCATGTGCCCACCCTACCCGGCTGCTCTAAAGCGGCAATGACTTATTTCATCATTGATCTTCTGAATCTTCCATCCAATTTTCTATTGGCATCTTGAGATAACTGGGATGCTTGATTAGCGGCCGCTTCCGCAGCGGCTGATTTTGCAGCCGCGTCGGCAGCTGTAGCTTGCGCGTCGGCAGCATCGGCCGATGCTTTTTTCACAGAAGTATCCAGGCCGTTAACTTGTGACTGTAAATTTTCAATATCCGAAGTACTCGCGCAGGCCGTAACCAGACTGAAAGCCAGGGCAATCATGGTTAACTTTATTATTTTTCTCATGTTATTTTTTCCTTACTCAAGATTATTACCATCAAAGAACATTCATTCCCTAATTTTTCGAAACCGGCGTTACGCACAAATCGCAACGACTGAGTCAAGGTTACATAAACAACATGAAAGGAAACCTGTAGGTTTAATTAAGATTAAATGAAGATAGCAATACCGGGTTTGCAACTGCCTGCCGCCAGTAGCGTATCTCGATAATTACAGAAGCTACAGCCAGATCGTTTTCGATCCCGGCTTGCTGCATTCTTAAGCCGCCTCCGACAAAGCAGGCAACAACTGCGGAGTGATTTGCGCCAACCAGGTTTTAAGCCGCTCTTCGGTTAAGAATGGCTGCGTACGTTGATCCAGCACCAAGCCGACAAACCGGTTATCGATGATCGCATCGGAATGTTCAAACTGATAACCCTCGGTGCTCCAAGGGCCGATAATGTCGGCGCCGTAACCGTAAAACACCCGGTAAAGCTGAATCAATGAACTGGCGAAGCGCGAGGCGTAACGCTCCTGATTACCCAATCCGAACAAAGCCACCCGTTTACCGCTCAAGTCAACACCGTCGAGATGAGGCACGAACTCTTGCCAATTGCTTTCCATGCAACCGACCGCCAGTCCCGGCAAATCGCCGACGCCGTAACTCGGCGTACCGAGTATCAACGCATCGTACTGCAACAATTCAGCCACACTGGTGCGGTTGATGTTTTTGGGTTTGTCGGCCAGTTCTTCGCCCAATAAACTGTAAATCTTTTTAGCCACCAACCGAGTGCTGCCGGTATCGGTTCCGAAAAAAATGCCTATTTTGCTCATAAATCACCTGTGCTTGAGATTGCGGGATGCTGTTACTGCAACATAAGCAAATTTCGCTCCAGCTATAGGTGGGATATTTTTAGTTGAATATTAGATAGATAGCTTGGCTGAACCTGAAAGCAGATCCGGATTGGGGTAATCATTCCGACAATCGCGGCATAGGCTGGGGAGTTTGCGACATAGCCGCGGGCGGCTCTTCATTGTTTAGATGTTGAATTCAGTTTTTTCTCGTTTTCCTCGTTCCCACGGGCTCCGTGGGAATGCAGTCAAGGCGCGCTGCGCCTCGAATCGCGATCAGCGTCTGGCGTATACGGGACGCAACGCGTCCTGTACTGCAAAGGGCGAAGCACAGGATGTAGCGCTAGTCTTAAGTTATGTTGGGTAGCAAACGTAGATGCAAAATATTTAAAAAATAATTGGCTATAAAATACCGCTTGCACAAATCTGAGCAAGGAACAGGCTAGATCATCCCGATTATGGAGGATTGCTGGCGCGAATCCGCCTTTCAGCGTTACAATTCGTTAATCATCGCATAACGCAAATGACAACCTGTCGTAGACGAGCGGTTGCCTAACGGCGAATCATCCTAAGCGCTACAATTTTTTATTTTTTCAAATGCCAAAAACAATGTAACGGTAAAATCATGTCCGAACCATTCATATCTGCCAAACTGATTAAACCACTTTACAAGAAGTTGACCCAAATATGGGAAACACGGGATAAGGAATTCGACGTGATATCCGACATATTTGGTGATCCGCGCACGCTCGCTCAATACTACATTCAACCTGACTGCCAGCAACACAACCCTACGGATTATGACGAAGATAGTATCTGCTCCTTCGTAAGGTCAGGGATATTCAAAACAATCAACTATTTTTTAGAACGTGATACAGTCGAACGTGACGGTCGCAACCAGATGTTCGTATTAGCAGATGCAGGTATGGGCAAAACCTCTCTCTTTTTGATGCTTAAATTAAGCCAAATGCTCTCGTTTTGGCCGAAAGATTACGATTGTTTGCTACTCAAACTTAGCGAAAACACCTTGGAACGAATAAGTACACAACCAAATAAAGCCAAAACAGTACTGTTACTGGATGCCCTTGACGAAGACCCGTTGGCCCGTGGCCGCATAGCTGATCGGTTACAGGAAATATTGGAGGCCAGCACGAATTTTCGCCATGTACTTATATCCTGCCGTACCCAGTTCTTTCCCGATACCGGCCTAGACTCTTTTGGTCGCCCCGGACGAGTCGTAGTTGGTGCCTACACCTGTCCAATGATCTTCCTGTCGCTATTTGACGATAGTCAAGTCCATTCCTATCTCATAAAACGTTTCCCAGATACTGGATTCCTTGTGTTTAAACAGGCCGATCCTCGTCGGGAACAAGCTGAAAAATTGTTGCACTCTATGCAGTCATTGCAATTTCGACCTTTATTGCTGGCCCATGTAGAGGATTTGCTAGAGTCAGAGCAAACCCACTGGAACAGCTATACGATCTACGAGGCTCTTGTGAAAGTCTGGTTGCGACGGGAGATACGCAAAATGGAGAATCAGGATATTAAATCGGTTCCGAATGAACGTGATCTCTGGGCGGCCTGCCGCCTAGTCGCAGTATATTTACAGTCTTTAGGAAAGCGAGCCTTGCCGGAAAGCGAATTAGCGCAATTAATCGCTAAATTACCTGCCGTCTCTCACCTGAAACACCTAGATTTTGGTGGCCGTTCTCTGCTGAACCGAACCTCCAGCAAGGATTATCGTTTTGCCCATTACAGTATTCAGGAGTTTTTTGTGGCTAATGCCGCTTGCATGGAGACTTTAATACCTGATTGGCAACTTTGTCCATTGGATTCATCGCCATTTCCATTACCTAAACTTACAGCCCAAATTATCAGTTTCATACGTTGCTTCGATAGCTCACTAATTCCGAGGGTCTTTTTTAGTTTTAACTGGCAAGGGTTGAAACTTGATCAATTCATTTTTCAAGATAAATTGGCGAACGGCAACTTAGGTCCTGACATGATGATTATTCCGCCGATAGATTCTCAGTCGGATTATTTGCAGATGGATCTTCTGGAGGATGAAGATAGGCGGTTCACCCAATTAAGTTTGAAACAGAAGGAGCAATTTAGTAAACCTTTTGCCCTGAGTAAAAATAAGCTTACTTATGACAAAATTGTAGAAATATCCAGTTTGTTACAATTTAAAAAGGCTCTTACTTCAGAAAATTCTAAGCACCAGGAGTTTTTAAATTCTCCATATATCTTAGCAAGATACTGTGTCAACCAGTTGTCGATCTCAACGGAAATAGATTATCGTTTAGCTGACGATGCGGAATTAGAGTATGCCTCCCTTATTGGCTTCATAGACGACTACTCGAATGAAGACGAAGCGAACTGGATTCTCGAAAATATGCTGATTCTTTCTGACCCCGAATCGAAATTAAAAATTAGACATGGAACCGATAATATGGCGGCCAATCTTCGAATTAAATCGAAAAGACTTAATATGGCTCTTTTGAAAGAACTTTCTTCTCTAGACAGACTAAATGCTGAGAAGCTCTTACATGAAAATGGGCCTTTTTTTCGTGTTGCCAGGGACTTGTGATTTTGTTTTGCCCTATGCAACCTTGTAGATAGGGCAACAGCTTTTTCGTTGCCCGACACTATTAGCATATCTGATTGTCGGGCATAAACAGCATGTCCGACCTACGGAACTATCAAATCAAGCCATTGCTTTTCATAACATCCCAAACAAATTGGCTATACAACTGCCATAACCCAAGTAAACTCACTGTAACCAAGCCGCCGCCGATCCAGCGTTTAAATATCAAATCGTTGCGCATAATAGCGTTATGCGCTTTCAAGCCCAGTATATGTCCTATCGTGGCAATAGGTAAAAGCGTCAGGGCCGTTAGAAGGTGCAAATCAACGGATAGGGCGATAAACGCCGTCATTTTGAGGCTGACCAAGATGAACCATAAGATAAACAAGGTGTCTCGCAACTTGTATTTGCTGACGTTGCGCATATAGACTGCGACCATCAACGGCGCGCCGGTCAAGGAAATTCCGGCAATGTATCCGCCTAAAATTAACAGCCCTCTATCCGCCCAAACATGTTGACTATTAATGCCCCGGTTAAGTAACCAGGTAAAACCATAAAACAGGGTAACCGAATAAATAAAGCCATTCAGCCATAAGACCGGTAGATTCAGCAGTCCAAAAACACCTATGAGGGCGGCGGGAATAATGTAAATCGCAGAATAGCGCAAATACTGCCAATCGACATTATGCAAGCTGTTAAACAATGTTAAGCCGGAGAAAAACAATAAATGCACGCCGATGATAGGCAACCATAACAGTGGATTGTTATGGATAAATAACATCAGCGGTAATCCTAACGCGGCACCGCCGAAACCCAGCCCGGTCCGAACAAAGCCGGTCCAGGCGAACACAAGAGCAATAGCTAGTATTTGGTAAAGTGAAAAATCGAGTAACGTCATTGAAGAATAATCTGCCTTATTTTGAGTCGCTTTGTCTGTTTATTAGGCTGGTAAGCCGGCAGTGCAAATTTTACCAATTTCAGTAACCTTTGTTCTCCATAGCCACTACTAAAAATAAGTTTCCTTAATCAATCAATTAGATAGAATCCAAACAGGTCGAGTAACAACTTTTCCGTTGCCCCACATTTTGCGCTAACTCATTTCTTCAAAAACTTTACGAAGTCTATTTGGGTTATGCCTACAATCAAGAACACGAAAGACGGTAGCTTTGTTATCAATTATTTTGTAATAAATTGCGTAAGGAAAATGCTTTGCCAGCAGCCGATGAAATCCGAAATGAATCGAATGAATCCCGCCGTAAAGTGCCAGTGAATCGATTTCGGCAAAAAGGCTGTCGAAAAAATAGTCGCCTACGCCTGCTTCTTGACGATCATAAAACTTTCGGCCTGCGGCAAGGTCTTCTATAGCTGACCAGAACCTGAACTTTCATTCAAATCGAGAACGTAATTCTTTCTTTGCTTGTTGCCAATCCAGTACTTCAATGTCGCCGGAGAGAAATTTTTTTTCAGTCTTTATGAGTTCGGTTTCATGCCAAGACGGGCTGGAGAGATTATCTTCGTCACCGACCAAATCGCCCCAAAGCGCCTCGATAATCTTTAGCTTTTCTGCGGCGGATAACTTGTGAAGTTCTTCGATGCTCATATAGGAAGTACCTGTGATTGATATTGCGTCTTTACCATGAACAGCTTAACCTTAAAGGAAAAGCACTGGTCTTGCAATCACACCTTCCGTCGATTCGGCGACAATGCGGCGATGAAAAGACCAGCTTGTTACTTTATTGGGCTTAGCTCTACCGAAACTAAAACCTCTAACCGTATTGACCATGCCACAAAACCAACCAATCCCAAAAATCAAAGGCGAATTTTTACTAGGCAATTTACGCCAAATGAAAGCTAATCCGTTCCAAGCGCTTTGCGACTGGAAGCGTGATTATGGCGATTTAGTCAGTTTTAGATTGGCGATTCGCTATTTTTATTTAATCAGTCACCCAAAGCTGATCGAACAGGCTTTAATCAAACAAAGCGATGTCTTTGTCAAAATGTATGATCCTAAAAAACCCACCGGTCTGGCGTTGGTGTTAGGGCAAGGATTAGTAACCAGTCAGGGCGATTTATGGCAAAGACAGCGGCGCTTAATGCAGCCGGTTTTCCAGAGGAGTAATTTGGCATCCTTACTCCCGCAAATCGTCACTGCCGGAAATAACTTATTAACCAGGTGGCAGCTATTGGGCGACGGGGCGCAGGTTAATCTCGCCGATGAAATGATGCAGGTGACGCTTGAAGTGATCACTCAAACCATGTTCAGCACCAGCGTTCTCGATAAAATCGAACACATTGCGCCTGCTTTAGACACGCTGCTCCGGTATGCGGCCAAATCGGTCATGAATCCTTTACGCATGCCGTTATTTATACCCACTCAGGCCAATCGGGAATTTAATGCGGCAAGCGCGGTAGTAGATGATGTCATTTACGGGATCATCGAGCAGCGCCGTGCCCAACCAGCAGAACACAATGATTTATTGGATATGTTGCTGAACGCAAGCGATGACAATGGCGAACTTATGTCCGACAAACAGGTTCGTGATGAAGTCATTACCATTTTTACCGCAGGCCATGAAACCACCGCCAACTTGTTAACCTGGACGCTGTATTTACTGGCCCGCCATCCGGATGTATTGGCTAAATTGCGTCAAGAACTCGATACCTTAGTGCAAGGTAAAGTCCCAACAGCGGAAGACTTGCAGCAGCTTGTCTATACCAGAGCCGTACTGAATGAATCGATGCGCATTCGCCCGCCTGTCGGCATTATGATGCGCCGGATCAACAAAAATACCGAGCTTGATGGCTATTCATTGAAACAAGGCAGGCTGGCGATTTTCAGTATTTACAATATTCACCATCACCCGGATTTCTGGCAACAGCCTGAACAGTTCGATCCCGAACGCTTTTTAAGCGATGAGAATCGCCGTTTTTCATTCATGCCGTTTGGAACCGGCGAGCGCATCTGTATCGGCAATCATTTTGCGTTACTGGAAAGCCAGCTTTTGTTGAGCATGATTATTCAGCATTTTGATTTGCAGCTGCTCAATACGGATGAAGCCGAAATTGAAATGGCGGTAACGCTGAAACCGAAAGGCGGGGTTCCGGCAAAATTAGCAATTCGAAGCAGATGCTGAATGGTGAATCATTCAGGCAAGCATCGATTTATTTTTTAACCGAAACAGAAGTGTAGGCTTTTCAATCCTTCCACGCCGCTTTGGTTATACAACTGAAAGTAATCGCGCAAAGTACGTTCATAAACACCAACCAATAACGCAATCTTATGATTAGGCAGGCCACGGCTTTTTAGCCACAGCGCTTGCAGACGCCGCCGAACCAAGGGGACCGGGTGAGTATGTCTTTCCTTTTTTAAAATTCCTAATGTTTCCGAAGTAAATTCAATTTGTATTGTCATAGTAGTGTTCTTGCCGAAGAGCTTTAATACGTAGATAAACAAAAAGGAGGGAGTGAAGTTGCTTTGTTCCCCTGAGACTTTAAACATTATCATTGGAGAACAGATAGCTTAACCGTTAACTTAGCGTTTTTGGATATGTACGAATACTTATCAGCGCTTAGTTTCGCTCGAGCCTGGTTATGTAAACAGCGTATTGCTTGCGGAAACACTTACTTTCGAGCTTATGGCACACAATGCGTACTGCCCCATTAAGCTCTCCCTCTCCTGCTGGAGACACGAAGTGACGACTACACGGATGCAGAAGGTAGAAACATCTACTTTTGGTAAAATCGACATCTGCGATTATTTGCCCTTTACCGATGGCTGCGGTTCTAATTTCCATATATCCCGGTTGTATTCGCCAATCGTCCTGTCGGTAGAAAACTTGCCGCTGTTCGCGCAATTTAAAATGCTCATTTTGGTCCAATGGTCCTTGTCCCGATAGGCATCTTCAACGCGTTTTTGGGCATCGATAAAACTCCTGAAATCGGCAATCGTCATCCAGGGATCGTACGGGCTTTTTATCGAGTTGATCAGATCATCGAATATGCCCGGTTCGAACTGGTTAAAATATCCGGACTCCAGAAGACGCATGACCTGCTGCAAGTCTTCATCCTGTTCGATCATTTCAAGCGGGTCGTAGTGGGCTCTTCTTGCTTCGATTTGCTCTTCGGTCAAGCCGAACAAAAAGAAGTTTTCATCGCCCACTTCTTCACGGATTTCAATGTTCGCGCCATCCAGTGTGCCGATGGTGATCGCGCCGTTCATCATCAGCTTCATGTTGCCGGTGCCCGATGCTTCCTTACCGGCCGTGGATATTTGTTCGGACAAATCGGCGCCTGGACATATTTTTTCCATAGCCGAAACGCGATAATCCGGCAAGAACAACAAAGTTAATTTATCGCCTACGGCCGGGTCCGAATTAATAATCTGCGCAACATTGTTGATCAGTTTGATGGTCTTTTTTGCCATGCGATAACCCGGAGCGGCTTTGCCGCCGATTAATACGCATCTTGGCACCCTGTCCGTATCGCCTTTTTTGATACAGTTATAAAGATGAATAACATGCAATACATTGAGCAGCTGACGCTTGTATTCATGAATACGTTTAACCTGCACATCGAACAAGGCATCGACACTCAAATGCAGTTCGGTGTCGTGCTTGCTTTTTTTATAGTCGATCAAACGCTGTTTTGCGGCTTGTTTGATGGCGCGCCAGCGTTGCCGGAATTGGGCATTTTCAGCGTAGGGTTCCAGTCTTTTCAGTTGCGATAAATCGGTAATCCAAAGGTCGCCTATGGTTTCCGTGATCAGGCTTGCCAACTCCGGGTTGCAGGCGGACAACCAGCGCCGTGGCGTCACGCCATTGGTTTTATTGTTGAATTTTTGCGGCCACAAGGCGTAAAAGTCGCTGAATAAATTTTGCTGCAATAACTGGGAATGCAACTTTGCAACGCCGTTCACGGAAAAACTGCCGACTATAGCCAGATAGGCCATTCTTACCTGTTGCTGATCGCCTTCCTCGATAATCGACATCCTGCTTAAACGCTCGTTATCGGCGGGCCAACGCATTGCAACTTCAGCCATGAAACAGGCGTTAATTTCAAAAATAATCTCCATCAGCCGCGGCAGTAACCGTTGCATCAAGCTAACCGGCCATTTTTCCAACGCTTCGGGCAGCAAGGTGTGGTTAGTATAGGCCATGGTGTTTTTGGTGATTGTCCACGCTTGATCCCAAGTCAAGCCGTGCATGTCCATCAGCAGACGCATCAATTCGGCAACTGCAATACTCGGATGGGTGTCGTTTAACTGGAAGCAGTTTTTTTCGGCAAACCGGCTGAAATCATTGCCGTGTACGCCGCCTACCCAATGGGCAAGCACATCCTGCAAACTGGCGGAAGCCAGGAAATATTGTTGCCGTAATCTCAGCTCTTTGCCGTTTTCATTGGCGTCATTCGGGTACAGCACCATGGTGATATTTTCGGCGGTATTTTTTGCCGCGACGGCTTCGGCATAATCACCGGCATTAAACTCATCCAGATTGAATTCTTCGGTAGCCACGGCTTTCCACAGCCGCAATGAATTGACGGTGCCGTTTTGGTAACCGGGTATCGGCGTATCGAAAGGCACTGCCAGCACATTACTGGTAGACATCCAGCAATGCCGTTGGTTGCCATTTTCATCGGTTTGGATTTCGGTATGGCCGCCGAATTTAATGGAATGCGAATATTCCAGTCGCTCAATTTCCCAGACGTTACCATGACGCAGCCAATGGTCGGGTTTTTCGACCTGTTCGCCGTTGACGACGGTTTGGGTAAACATGCCGTATTCGTAACGTAAGCCGTAACCGATAACCGGCAGTTGCAAAGTCGCGCAGCTGTCTATAAAACAAGCTGCGAGACGCCCCAGCCCGCCGTTGCCAAGCCCTGCATCCTGCTCACTGCTGATCAGCTCTTCAATCGCAATGCCGAGATCGTACATGGCTTGGGTAACGGTATCGGTTACGCCCAGATTAAGCATCGCATTGCTCAAACTCCGCCCCATAAGAAACTCCATAGACAAATAATAGCCCCGTCTACAGTCGTTGCTTTTATAAGTTTGATGCGTGATCTTCCAGCGCTCCATCAAGCGGTCGCGAATTGCCTGCGACAAGGCTTCTCCGGCATAGTAAGGCGACCGGCAATTTTCGTCCCTGCCCAGCAGATGGACATAATATTGTTTGAAATCGTCAATAAAATCCGTTTTTTTTCTGCCCTGTTCGGGAAGTTTGGTGATTGATGGTTTGGGTTTGCTAATTACGAATTTATTGGTGGGCATGACTTAATCCTGAAAGAAAATTTGATTTTTTATGTTACGCACACTGGCCTTGTTAATTTTTGCCCTGTGTAGAGAGAGTTGCCGAATTGCTATTGTTGTGCTTGGGAATCGGCGTATTTATCAACTTAACTGATGTTACGCAGTCTGCATTACAGCCGCGAAAAAGATAGATCACCGATTGTCCAGCTTAAGCAATATGCCGTAGGGCGTGCCGTGCGCGCCTTCAGATCCTAAAGGCGCGCACGGCACGCCCTACCCACATCGGTAACTGCTCGTTATCTCTGCTCAAATCGCCTTTTTTCGGTTTTCGCGGACAATGCGTAACATCAGAACTTAACGGTGATGTTACGGTGTATCTACAACTGGCTTTACGATCCTCACATCGCAACTGCCGATGATGATGCATTAGAAATTGACCTACTTTTAAAACCACTCCAAACGATACAAATCCGGCCGCCGATTCTCGAGATTGCGGGCAGCACCTCGTGTGCGAACCTGTTTTAATAAATCCAAATTGACATCGGCGATCAACGTCATTTCAGTGTTTGGCGTCGCTTCCGCTAATATCGCGTCATGCGGAAATGAAAAATCGCTGGGACTGAAAATAGCTGCTTGCGCATATTGAATGTCCATGTTCTCAGCATGCGGCAAGTTGCCGACGCTGCCGGTAATCGCCACAAAACATTCATTTTCAATAGCGCGGGCATGAGAGCAATAACGCACCCGTTGGTAGGCATTTTTGGTGTCGGTCCAGAACGGCACGAAAATGATTTGCGCACCCTGGATAGTCGCTAAGCGGGCAAGTTCCGGGAACTCGGAATCATAGCAAATCAATACCGCAATCTTGCCGCAATCGGTATCGAACACTTTTAGCGCATCACCGCCTTGCACGCCCCAGCAACTGACTTCATCAGTCGTAACGTGAATTTTGTATTGCGCTTCAAAAGTGCCGTCACGCCTTAGCAGCCACGACACATTATAGAGTTCATGGGCGCTATACTCGGGCATGGAACCGGCAATAATATTAATATTGTAAGACATGGCCATGTCCAATAAGCCATTGCGGATTTCACTGGTAAAACCCGCCAAGGCACGGATCGCATCGGGAGGATTTTTATCGTTAAATAACCCCATCAGCGGCGCACTCATGTACTCGGGGAAGAGCACAAAATCGGCATGATAACCGGCCACCGCATCGATAAAAAATTCGGCATGCTTGAGCAACTCTTCGACGCTGGTCAAGGTTCGCATCTGCCATTGCACAACGCCTAAACGGATAATATGTTTGGAACCGCCAAGCGAGGGCGTTTTCTCGACATAATCGAGATTGAGCCATTCAAGAAGCGTAGCATAGCCCTTCGACTCGACATCTACGGGAAGATAGCCTGTCAGCAGTTTACGGACATGAAAACCGTTAAACAGTTGAAATGAAAGCACCGGATCGAATATCTCCCGACTTTTGACTTCTTCGATATAACGCACCGGCGTTAGCGTATCGGCGTATTTCGCATAACCGGGAATCCGTCCACCGGCAATAAACCGGCGCAGGTTCAGGTTTCGGCATAGTTCCTTGCGCGCATCGTATAATCTTCGGCCTAAGCGTAGGCCTCTATACTTCGGATGGACGAAAATATCGACGCCATACAAAGTATCGCCCAACGGATCGTGATGAGTCAGATAGCCATTACTGGTAATTTGAGCATAGGTATGAACATCGCCAAAGCGATTATAATCAACGATCATACTTAGTGCAGCGGCCACTAACTGACCATTATCCTCAATGACAATCTGTCCTTCAGGGAAACGGGTGATTTGTGAAGCGTACTGGTCTTTTTTCCAGGCACCGCCCAAATTACCGTAGACATGCTCCATTAGAATCGCAAGATTGTCGTAATCATCAAAAGTTAGATGACGAAGTAGAAGCTTGTGTTTCTTGATTTTGTCTTTTCTCATAGTCAAAAAGTATAACTTTGCTTTTTGACAGTTTTGTGACGGTGTAATGGGGACTTGTAATATAACTTTCATGTGCGTCTGCTAACATTCAAAAGCTGGCCTTTCTTGGATAATTCTTTTGCTGTATGACGTGATTCGTGCAGCCCTCGGAACAAACCACCCAGAGCCATGCAAAAACAAATTCAATTTCTTTGGTGAGCCACGATAACCCTATAAATAGCACCCTCATATGCTTGTAATATACTGTTAACAGTCTGGTTATAAATATGAACTCCTACAGAACTATCTGGATTTCCGATCTGCATTTGGGTTCCACCCAATGCCAAGCCGATGTTTTACTCGATTTTCTAAAATACAACGACAGTGAAAAACTTTATTTAGTGGGCGACATTATCGATTTTTGGTCGCTTTCCAAGAAGATGTATTGGCCCAGAGATCATAATACGGTGATTCAAAAAGTCCTGCGTAAGGCCAGGCATGGTTGTCAAGTCATCTATATACCCGGCAACCATGACGAAAACGTCAGGCAATACGACAATTATGTTTTTGGCGACATCATCGTCAAAAATACAGACATACATACCACATGCGCAGGAAAGCAATTTCTGGTTGTACATGGCGACGAATATGACACCATTGCTACCTGCCACCGGTGGCTTGCCAAGCTAGGCAGTAATGGATATGACTTTCTAATTGAAGTTAATCGCTTGCTGCGAATGATCAGGCTTTGGTTTGGCATACAAACAAGCTTCTCCCTTGCTGCTTTTGTCAAATTTAAAGTCAAGAATGTGGTTCAGTTTATTTCCGATTACGAAGAAAGCATCGTCAATACGCTTAAAGACCAAAACCTGGATGGCGTTATTTGCGGGCATATACACCATGCTGAAATTAAGGAGATAGACGGTTTTTTATATATCAACACCGGCGATTTCGTGGAAAGCTGCACTGCCATAGTGGAACACACCAATGGAATGTTAGAACTTATAAAATGGCGCAAAACCGAAACGGTTTTTACCGATGATAAAGCTCTGGAAGTCAACATGCATCAATAACTGAACCCTCGTCCCTCTATAAATTCAATTTAATTATTTTACAGTGCAATAACCCTGGCTTACGAAAAGTTGCACCGGATAAATAATCCTATGAATCACGGAATGTTGGCTGTTAATAAAATGATGAAAAAACGGGTTTTAATTATGTCGGTTGGGGCGGGAACCGGTCACATCAAAGCTGCCGAAGCATTGGAGCTTTCCTTTGCCGCTGACGGCCGGGTTGCTGAAGTCATCAATAATGATGCGCTGCAATACACCAACAAACTGTTCCGGGATTTCTATTCCAGCTTTTATACATCACTGGTGCGATCTGCGCCGAATTTCCTCGGTTGGTGGTATAAAACCAGCGATGAACCGTGGCATACAGACAGAATGCGGCACATGATAGATCGGCTCAATACCAAACCGTTGGTGCGGTTTATTCAGGAATTCGACCCGGGTATCACCGTCTGCACCCACTTCATGCCCGCAGGCATCATCTCCCACCTGATCGCGACCCAACAGCTGCAAGCGCGCCTGTCTATTGTAGTAACGGATTTCGATTTTCATGCGATGTGGTTATCGCGTTCATTTCATCGTTATTTTGTCGCTATCGATGAAACCAAAACTCATCTTGAAATGCTTGGAATTCCCAGCGAAAGAATTACCGTGTCCGGCATACCCATTGCCCCTGTTTTTCAACAGCCCGTCAACCGCGAACAAGAGCGGCTCCGGCTGGGATTGAATCCTGAAAAACCGGTATTACTGCTGTCGGCGGGAGCGTTTGGCGTAGGCCCCACCGAATACATGGTCGAGCGGTTAATCAACCTGAATAGCGACGCTCAAACCGTGGTTGTCTGCGGACGCAACGAAGAACTGAAACAGCGTATCCTACAGCTAGTCGGTAGCCGGAGTTCCAAGTTTAGAGTTCTGGGTTACACCAACGAAATGCACAAACTAATGAAAATTGCCGACATTTTTATTGGTAAGCCCGGCGGCATAACGACTTCCGAAGCTATCGCTTGCGGACTACCGATGTGCGTGGTGTCCCCTATCCCCGGACAAGAGGAAAGAAACAGCGATCATCTTTTGGAAGAAGGAATCGCTGTCAAGTGCAACGATTTGACCATCCTCCCCTTCAAGCTAGAGAGATTGCTGGAAGATCCGGATAGGTTGACTCGGATGAAATTCAACGCCTTGCGTTTTGCCAAACCCAATGCCTCTGCAACCATCGTCGATACCTTGCTCGAAGATCGTCTTCCGCCGCTATCATTCACCAAAAATCAACGGACGGCGATTGCCTTAGCGGCTGGACCGGAGTGAGCGAACAGCTCGCTTTCCAAGGCCGCCCCATCTCGCATTTTTATCTGTTTCAGATGAAAATTCAGTTAAATATCGCTTTTTTACGATAATTTTTATAAAAATAGATATAAATGCTTATTTACCGATCATGATTTAGGGTCTCTAATAACAGCCGGTTCTGGAAAACCCAAGATATTAGTCCGATAAATTTAAATTCAGGAGTAAGTCATGAGGTATTCTATCTTTGTTATAGCTTTTTATTTTGTTTTCGCTCAACCTTTACTTGCGGGCATCGGTACCGGAACGTCTTCCTCCCTGCGTTACCCCGATCTTCAGGCCATCATTCCGCCAGACGAGATTTCAATCGTAGGTTCCGGAAGCAATAGACAATTTCAATATACCCATGACACTTTCAATGCGGGACCTGGTCCGCTTGTAATTCAGCCGGCCCTCAATTCCGCCTCCGGCAACTACCAGGGAACCCAATATGTCTATTCATACAGCTCATCGGGTGGGTGGTCGCTCGATATGAAAACGCCTGTGGCGGGAGCATTCATTTTCCATTCGGAGCATGGACACTTTCATTTTCCTTTAGTGACTTTTGGACTCTACGACACTTCAGGTCCAGACGGCGGGCCCGGTAACCTGATTGCTATCAGCGAGAAAAACGGGTTTTGTATTAATGACTCCTTCATCTACGATCCGTCGCTGCCCCAGGCCGGTGAAACCGGCGATTTTGGCTCGTGCTCGGACCCTACTAGTTTACGCGGGCTGCATATCGGAGCAGTCGACGAGTACGACAAATCCGCCCCAGGCCAATCCATCGTCATTGGGGATTTGTCCGACGGCACTTACTGGTTGAAGGCAGTGGCTGATGCAAACAATTACTTCGCAGAGAGCGACAAGACCAACAACGAGACCGATGTGTTACTTACAATCAGCGGCAACAACGTTCAGGTGCAGAAAACCGTTGTCCCGGTTCTGGACAATCCGCCGGCCATCACATTGACCACGCCCGCGCCCGGCACCGTTGTATCCGGCAATGTCACACTAACCTCAAGCCCTGCGACGGCAAGCGGCGTACAATACTTGCTTGATGGTCTGCCCCACGGTCCAATCGTATCCGCCGGCCCGTCGTACGACCTTACCTGGAATACCACAACCGTACCGGACGGAAGCCACTGGCTGGCCGCTCAAACTACAGATCCTGCCACCGGCATTATAGGCACCTCGGAAATTGCCGTGGTGACCGTTAACAACGCGGCCGGCAGCGGACCGGTTGTGCAACTCACAGACCCGGCGGATGGCTCCATTTTATCCTCGACGGCCGCTCTTTATGCGATAGTCGCCAGTAACCAGCCAATAGCAAACGTAGAATTCTTCGTTGACAATGTATCGGTGGGTACGGCGACTTCACCGCCCTACATGATTTCCTGGGACACTACCACGGTGGGGGACGGACCGCATCAGCTCAAGGCGTCAGCCACCGACAATCTGGGCAACATCAGCAACTCAACACCGGTCATACCGACCGTGAACAACAGCCATCCCGCTAAACTGATCGGAAAAGACGTTTCAATTTCCGTAGACGGCGAAGGCACTCTAACCACACCCCCTTTCTCAACCACTACGGAAAATGACCTGCTTGTTGCTTTCTTGGCTTACGATGGGCCTTCCGATTCTGCACAAATCACGAACTTAAGCGGTGCAGGTTTAACTTGGACGCTCCTCGCGCGCAGCAACACTCAATCCGGCACATCGGAAATTTGGTCGGCGCGCGCCAATGGAACTTTAAGCAATGTGACCGTTGAATCGCTGCATGGAGCCGATGGTGACTTTCATGGTTCTTTATCCGTGATCGCGTTTACCAATGCCGCCGGCACCAGCGTAGTAGGCCGAGCCGGTGCACCGTCCGGCGCGCCGGACATTTATCTTCCCGGCGTAGTCGCCGGCGACTGGGTATTTGCGGTCGGCAATGACGGGGACGGCGCAATTGCCAGGACACCGGTGAGCGGGCAGGAACTCGTCCATCAGGAGCTTGACTCGAAGGACGGCAACACCTTTTGGGTGCAGTCGACAACGGAGCCTTCCGCTGTCAATGGTCTGGTCGATATCCGCGACACAGAGCCTACCAGCAACCAATGGAACTATGCTGCCGTCGAAATCGTGGCGACACATCAATAATGCCGGAATCGACCCGAGGGGGTACGGTAAAGCCCTCTCTTATCCAGAGCAATCACGCTATACGAAAAGTTAACGCTGTTAGTTCCCTCTCCCGATGGGAGAGGGTTAGGGGCTCAGCTTCATTTTCTTTGTTAAATCCGACAGACTCTTATATCCACCTTACACGCAACAGCATAGAGGACTTCTATTCTGTCTCCCGTTGTCTATTAAATCTGCCGATTAGTACCACTACTAAACAAGCCAGCGTGGCAAACAACCAGAATATATTGATCGTCAAAAGATAAAACACAAACGATAACAGCAATGCTTGAATGGATAATGGCATAAAAATCTCGCTCTGAAAGTAGTTATTAAATGGCGCTACAGAACTACGTATAACTAATAGTTTGAGTGCAACCAAAAATAGTAAAAAGTTGCCAAGAATTTATATACACCGTCATTTAGAACTTTTGCAAGTTGCTTTTGGGGATTAGTCAAAGAAACGCTGATTAAATCCTTCGACAGGCTCAGGATGACTGAATTTTGCACTTCGGAGTTAAATCCGCCCCTACAAACGTATTCAGCGAGACTCAATTCTTGGTTCTCGTGGGGTTCGATGGCGAATCGTAGCAAAGGCCAACTCAATCGGGATTGGTCGTTCGTAGACTATTGCGTAGTATTGCTTAAGTATTTGCGCCGATTTTAATATTGAAAGAGCACGGGATAATAAATCCAATCACGTAACTAAAGAAACCCGGTAGTTCGGCTTTTTATCTATAAGCGAAAGCGCTTCACGTACCCTTTGGGTTAAGACCATGAACAACCAACAACGCAAAAGCTATCCCTTACTTGCGAGGACATTAGGATTGCTGATTCTCGTAGTGATCTGCAACACAGCAGCGGCTATTAACTCTCCTGTGCAAACTGCCAATACCGCGCCGTCGCTTAAAAATATCGAATGCTCGTTCAATTGGGCGCAAACATTCTATCCCAACCTATTTTCACCGCCGGTGTCAGGTGTGCAGTTTTTTTCGCCCTACACCTATCGCTATTATCCGAGCACCAATGCTTATCTGGGCGTTTCCTCCGCCGACGACCATGTGTATTACCTGGGGCCGGAGGGCGCCTGGCAGGATCTGGGAGATTTATCCGCTTGGCTGACAATGTCAGGATGTGGAGCGAAGCCATACCCTGTCATATTTATTCATGGTTTAGCGTCTTCCGCAGTCACATGGACGCCCTTCAGAAATTATTTGATAAACAACGGCTATTGGACATTCGGCGGAATCCCTGCTTACAACCAAACCACAAAAACGGTTGATATCAGTTGCCCATCCGACTCAAGTGTTGCATGTACAGGCAGCGCCGGCGACTTCTACACGTTGAATTTCTCCGATAATCAGGATTTACCTTTTGATGTATTGGCAGGCGAACTGGCTGCAATCATTAAAGCGGTCTTAGATGCAAACCCCGGGAAAACGAAAGTTCTTCTGATTAGCCATAGCATAGGAGGGCTTGCTGCAAGAGAATACCTGGAAGGATTGGCACGAGAGTTAAATTCCGTAACGACAACTCCTTATAGGGAGAATGTTGCGAAACTCATTACCGTTGGGGCGCCGCACCAAGGAAGTTTCTGGGCTGAGGCATGCCACAATCAGATCGATATTCTCGATATTTCTGTTGATGTCGGGATTTGCGAGCTTCTACCTTTGCATATTGATTCAAACAGTATTGCGGTCGAGGATTTAATGCCAACCAGTTCGGCTCTAAATGTTCTTAATGACTTAACTGCTCATCCCCTTCCGTCCGATATCTCTTATGTTTCGATCATTGGAACGGGTCAACCTACTTTGGTCAATCTCGTTGATTTTAAAAATGGGGATGGCATCGTATCGGATATTTCCCAGGACCTGAGGATGATAACCGGAAATCTTACTCAACAGAAATCAGTCCGGATTAATATTCCTTTCCGAGCATGTGGCAATAAAATAACTGTACCTTCTATCGGGAACATAGGCGAAACTCACACCTGTGAGACAACGGATATTGGCGTATGGGCAGAAATTTTGAGGGATTTACAATAGGTTTGTAAAATAGCATAGAACAAACTATCGAATTGCATTCACATCAGCTCTTATTACAGCCCTGCGCAGTGAAAGACGTGGCATAAATTCCAGCTTCCGCGTTGCTTAATGCGAACTGCTTGCTATGATTTATCCTCTGTAATTATATGTAACATCGCCTTCATAATGTCATGCTATCTTGAGCATCCTGAATATCTCGATAAGTCACTCATGTATAAGACCCATATAACCCATCAGGCCTACGATTTTAAAACGCTACGTAACCTGATGGCTAAGGCTACTCCATCAAGGTCGGGCGATTATCTGGCCGGCGTGGGAGCCGTTAATAATCTTGAGCGGGTCGCCGCACAGTGGGTTCTTGCCGACGTGCCGCTAAAACAGTTTCTTAATGAAGCGCTGGTGCCTTATGAACAGGACGAAATCACCCGCTTGATTATTGACGAGCATGACGGCTCCGCTTTTGCGGCCGTTAGTCATCTGACGGTCGGCGATTTCCGTAACTGGTTGCTGTCCGAGCACGCGACAACTGAAATATTAACCGCTATAGCTTCAGGCTTGACGCCGGAAATGGTAGCAGCTGTCTCGAAAATCATGCGTATACAGGATTTGATTCTGGTTGCTAAAAAATGCCGCGTTATTACTCGCTTTAGGAACACTATCGGCCTGGAAAACCGCTTATCTACACGGTTGCAACCCAATCATCCTACCGATAGTCCGGCCGGTGTTGCTGCCGGCCTGCTGGATGGCTTGCTGTACGGTTGCGGCGATGCCGTTATCGGCATTAACCCGGCTTCCGATAATATTGAGGCGACCTTGCGCTTGCTGCACATGCTGCATGATGTAATCGAACGTTATCAAATACCGACGCAATCTTGCGTACTGACTCATGTGACGACGACTTTGAAAGCTATCGAACAGGGCGCGCCGGTTGATTTGGTGTTTCAATCCATTGCCGGAACTCAAAAAGCCAATGACAGCTTTGGCATCAACTTGGATTTATTAAACGAAGCCCGGCTGGCTGCACTGGAGCTGGGGCGCGGCAGCCTGTTCGAAAACGGGACGTTGGGTGATAACTGCATGTATTTTGAAACCGGTCAAGGCAGTGCGCTGTCGGCCAATGCTCATCAAGGACTGGACCAGCAAACCTGTGAAGCCAGGGCTTATGCTGTCGCACGCAAATTTAAACCGTTGCTGGTTAATACCGTGGTCGGTTTTATCGGCCCGGAATATCTTTACGACGGCAAGCAGATTATACGCGCCGGTCTGGAAGATCATTTTTGCGGTAAATTACTGGGCCTTCCAATGGGGTGCGATGTCTGTTACACCAACCATGCCGAAGCCGATCAGGACGATATGGATATGCTGCTAACCCAATTTGCCGTTGCCGGCGGTACTTTTATTATGGGCGTTCCCGGTGCTGATGATGTGATGCTCAATTATCAATCCACGTCTTTCCATGATGCACTTTATGTGCGTCAGGTACTGGGATTGCGACCCGCGCCCGAGTTCGAGCAATGGCTGCAACAACACGGGATTTTTAATGCCGAAAATCAGTTGCAACAACGGCCCGATGTACCGGTATTATTTAAATCGTCTCTACAAAACCTGAGTGAGTAAGGCGATGAGCGACTCTAATGAACCGACAACTACCGAAGACCCTTGGCACAACTTGAAGCAATTCACCCCTGCGCGTATCGCATTAGGGCGTGCGGGAATGAGCCTGCCAACAAGCGCTTGTCTGGATTTTCAGTTAGCGCATGCGTTGGCCCGTGATGCGGTCAATATCCCACTGGATTTTGCAGGACTCGAACAGCGCTTGAATGTGCATGGCTTTCAGACGCTAACCTTGCAAACCCAAGCGGAAAATCAGTCTGTGTATTTACAGCGCCCCGATCTCGGACGCTTATTAAGCGCATCGTCTATGGCCTGTTTACAGCATAGCGCGCTCATCCCGTTTGACGCGGTTGTCGTTGTTGCCGACGGTTTATCTTCTACAGCCATTGAACATCACGCTGAACCGTTCCTGAGTTTATTGTTGCCCGAGCTGCAACGAAAAGACTACAGACTGCCTCCGGTGTGTTTGGTAAAACACGGGCGTGTAGCCATTGGCGATGCTATTGCGGAACACTATGCAGCCAGCCTGTGTATCGTATTGATCGGTGAAAGACCGGGCTTAAGCTCGCCCGACAGTATGGGTATTTACTTCACCTATCAGGCCAGATCGGGCATAAGCACCGATGCCGACCGCAATTGCATCTCCAATATCCATGATAACGGACTGAGTTATCAGCAGGCGCTAAAGAAATTGCTGTTTTTAGTCGATGAGGCCGAAAAATTACAGCTCTCGGGTATTAATTTAAAAGATCAAACCACCGACACGGCACCAAATGATCTGCAAAAACAGGCTAATTTTTTACTGAATTAAATTTGTTTGTCTGTCGTTTTCGTATAAGGCAATTCGATCAACCGCCGTTTTTAGGATTCGAAGCGGCGGTTTTCATCAGTGTCCGGCAAGGGACATAAAAATCCATTCTTTTCGTTCCTGTTCGGGAAGAGGAAACGAGAAAAGGAAGCTCATCATTCGCGATTGACGAGCTTCATTCGATAATTTCCTTCGTGGACTGGCCGTTCTGTGTGACTTGGCTAATCAGCTCCTCAAACTTATTCAGCGGCATTGGCTTACCGAACAGGTAGCCTTGGTAGGAAGAACACTGGAAACGTTTTAGACAGATAAATTGTTGTTCGGTTTCCACGCCTCCGGCAGTCACGCTGATTCCCAGCTTATTAGTCATTTCTACGATGGCTTTTACAATCATCGCATCGAAGTTGTCGATAACGATGTCGCGCATCAGAAACTGATCGATCTTTAACTGGTCAATAGGTAATTTCTTTAGATGAAACAGAGAAGAATAACCCGTACCGAAGTTATCCATTGAGAATTGGATACCCATCGATTTGAGCATCTCCATTTTTTCGATGGTGTTGGAGATGTCGTGCAACATCAGACTTTCGGTCAATTCCAGTTTAAGCAGGGCGGGATTTATACCGGTTTTATTCAGTATATAGCTCAACTGTTCAACGAATTCCGGATGACTAAATTGGCTGGGGCTGATGTTGATGGCGATTGATAAATCCTTTTTAACAGAGTCGCTCTGCCACAGTTTTAGTTGCTTACAAGCGGCATTTAGCACCCATATACCTATGGGCAGGATCAGGCCTGTTTGTTCTGCTATGGGGATGAATTGATCGGGAGTAACCAATCCGTATTCCGGATGCTTCCAACGCAACAGGGCTTCTGCACCGAGAATTTGACGATCGCTGTTTACTTGAATTTGGTAGTAAAGCTTAAACTGGCGCTTAGCTAATGCAGAATGTAGCTCCGATTTCAGCGACATTTCGTCATACGCATGGTTCGCGCCTGCCTGTTGGCGCGCTATAGCTAATGCTATATCGGCTTTACCGTACCAATTAAGGTCGTGCTGTCTAAAAAGATTTTTGGTCAGCTCATTGGTGATCAACTTGCGTCCTTCTCTATCGTTAAGCAGGACGGTATCTGAAATCGAATCGATTAGGTAAGTAAGCTGGGTACTAAAAACATGTAGCTTACCCATGCTATTTTGTAATGCTTGCAAAGCCTCGATTTTGTTTTTGTGTAAGGCATTTTGATTTTGCTTAGTCCGGGCTACTGTTTTCTTCGGTTTTTTAGGCATAACTTTTTCAGCAATATGATTATCATTGGTAGTCTGTGTAACAAAAGAAGCTGTCATTCTTAAAAGCCCTCCCAATCGTCATCAACAAAAACCAGCAGTTACAGATCGAGGATAATGCCGTATCGGTCCAGTAATCCGAGCATTCTCCTTTTTTTAATTTCCGGGTTGTAGCAGCACCAAAGGGCTGGCGCTAATAAACAGCTTTTTCTTTAATATCCAGGATCGGCGTAGCTTTGTATGGTTATCTCCCGGCAGAAAAACTCAAGCCTAGTGTTTAAATTATATTGCTCGACAGTGATAAAGTTAAATGGGCTATGCACTGCGCTATCGTATGGGCTACGACTTAACGCTTCGTAACCCGGAGCTTTCTTTTGATTCAACGAAACAATAGGCCGAAAATGTGGCGTTAGCAGTTTTCCATCAAGAATATTGATTATTTCTTTCAGTAGATCCGGCATCCAATATCCCATAATCGTATTGAAGTAAAGACCAGCATAAAGGGCTTTTGTTACATGAATATTTCCTTAAGATGACACTTATACTTCCACACTTGATAAAAAATGAGATAAATACCGCAGCTTGTTGAAATCTATATGAGTTAGATTTTACCGCGGCATTTTTTGGTTGCCGTTGCCTGTTTCTTGAATAACTAAAGCGGATTATTCTGACTGGATTGGATGAGTTGACTGGCTCTAAATCAGGCAGGATTTTCTCCCAACCGACGACTATTGCAACCCAACCAGGCTGGGTTTACCGAACAGTCGAAGCCCTATAAACCTAAAAATCAGGTATCCATAGTAGCGGCGACCGGCCGGTCGCCCTTTAGCTCTTCTCAGGTAACCGCATCAGCGGTTGCCACTGGCGTTTTATTCGGGGTTATGGAAGGCTTGGAATCGGATATAAGGCAATGAAAGCTATCCGGACTGGCATCCACTTTAAAACTGTTTACCGTGGCGACCAGGTTTTGCGACTGTTCTTCCAGCGATTCGGCTGCCGCTGCGGCTTGCTCTACCAAGGCGGCATTTTGTTGGGTTACATCATCCATTTGAGCAATGGCTTGATTGACCTGCTCGATGCCGGAACTTTGTTCGGCTGAGGCTGCGGTAATTTCGGCCATCATGTCTGTAACGCCACGGATGGAGGTGACAATTTCTTCCATGGTCAGCCCTGCCTTGGCAACCAGCTGACTGCCTCCTGAGACCTTGTCTACCGAATCGTTAATCAGGTCTTTAATTTCTCCGGCAGCCGCTGCGGCGCGTTGTGCAAGATTGCGCACTTCTACGGCCACAACGGCAAAGCCTCTGCCCTGCTCACCGGCTCGGGCGGCTTCTACAGCAGCGTTCAAAGCAAGTATGTTGGTCTGGAAAGCAATATCGTCGATCACTGAGATAATGTCCCCGATTTTGCGTGAAGACTCATTGATTTCGCTCATCGTCGCAATAACTTGGCCGACCACTTCAACACCTTTGCCTGCGATGTCCGTGGCGTCAACAGCAAGTTGGTTTGCATGTTGGGCGTTTTTGGCATTATGCTGCACGGCTGAGGTTAGTTGTTCCATGCTGGCGGCGGTTTGTTCTAGGCTGGCGGCTTGCTGTTCAGTGCGGTGCGACAGATTATTATTGCCGGAAGCGATTTCTTTAGTCCCGGTATCAATACCGTCAGCAGCATCCTTGATTTGGCTAATGATGTCTTTAAGTTTGGCTACCGTGGTATTGGAGTCATCCTTAAGTTGTCCAAAGATACCGGAATAGTCATTAGTAATATTTTCGGTCAGATCACCGCGAGACAAGGCATTGAGCACCCGCACAACTTCGTTAAGTCCGGTTTCGCTGGTATGCACAAGCCGGTTAATGTCTAGGCCCAGTTGACGTAAAAAGCCCTCCTTGCTTTCCAAATCAAAACGCATACTGAAGTCACCCATAGCAGCAGCTTCGACAATCGCAGCGACCTCGTTCTCGGCCATTACCTCGTCGGTACGGTCATGCCATTCGGCCACTGTGCCCAGTCGCTGGCCTTGATCATTGATGACCGGATTAGCGATCACTACCATTGAACGGTCACCCACCATCATGCCGGCTTGATAAGTGCCAGTTAAAGTATTGATCGTTGCCGCCTGAGTCGATGGTTTTTTGTGAAAATCATCCATATTGGCGCCGACCAAGCTATCGATAGAGAATTTTGACAATTTCTGGCTGGTTTTTACTTCCGTCTTGTTGAGTATATTGATCACTTCCCGATTGGCGTAAATAATGTTTCGGTCGTTATCGGCAATCATTACCCCGGTACTGACATTATCCAGAGCAATCTTGACGCGCAAGGTTTCGTCAGCAGCCTTACGATCCGCCGTTATACGCTCCAGCAGTTGTTGCTGCATGTGTTTCATCGCATATAACAAGCTGCTGTTGTCTTTTTGGTTAACCTGAATATCCCGAGTTAAATCGCCTTTGGCAATTTCCATAGCAATCCCTTTTGCAAAGTAAGGATCAATGCCTAACCGCTTGTCTAGGTAGCGTGTTAAATAGATAGCAATACCGAATCCCAAGCTGATGCCGGCCAAAGATATAACCAGCATAGTCTTAGTCGCCTGTTTTGTTGATTCAGTGATCTCATGAGCGTTATTTTTGGCGTCATTCACACCCTGATTTTTAATTCTATTCAGTTGCGATCGTAAGTTCTTTGCCAGTTTATTAAAATCTTTCAAGACTAAATTACCGGCATCGACACCTTCATTAGCATAAACGGTGGTCATGCGTTTGCCTTCACTGAAATACCAGTCGAAGCCGGTCTCAAGAGCGGCTAATTCTTTCAATTTTTGTTCGGGTGTTGCGAAGTTATCCAATGTCGTTGCACGGCCCTGTTTATTCGCCGTTGACTCCGGGGTTGTTTTTGCCGCATTTTCTTCGACCAGACGCTCACGAAATTGCACGATGCCCTGTTTAAAGTCCTCGGCAGCCCGTTCTGCATCCTGAAAACTGTCCGGATCCTGGCTGATTGACGCTTGGGCGAACAATTGTTGTACCTGTACGGTATAAATAGCCATTCGCTCTGCTAACAGGGCATTGGGTAGAAAAGTATCGTCCACTTTCGCCACGTCGCGTTGGGTCTGCGAAAAATTAAACAAAGCTAAAGCAACAATGCCTATCATCAAGCCGATAATCGCAAGAAAGCCGAGCATTATGCGTGTTTTAAAACTTATGTAGCCAAACATTTTAAGATCCTTTTTATATGATTGCCCGTTGCCACACCTGCGCATGGAAACGAGATAAAGTGCGTATCCGCGTTTGTGGTTTAATTAACTGCTTGTAGTTTTAAGACTGATTTATGAGCAAACGATTGATGGTTTTCCTGAGTTTTTACTGCTTTACGCTGACCAATAAAAAAACTGTTCCCTTCAATCTTTTTGGCCTGTTTTTTGGCTTCGGAAGCCAAATCGGCTATACCGACATGAGATTGGCACTGACTTGTTGAATCGGAGTCTACGAGTCCAACCGATAAGCTAATCATAGGAAAAAAACAGCTTTCTCCTGCTCTGTTTTCTGCATAAATGCCGCCTGCTTTTATATCTTCATCTTTGTAATAGTGCGGTACGGTTTTTTCAAAGGCATTCAGAATGTTTTCACAGCATGTTAACCAGTCATCGCCAAAGAAGATGGCGATAAAATCATCCCCGCCTATGTGACCGACTAAGCCGCTTTCTGAGGAAATGTATTGAGTCAATGTATTGGCAACCGCTTTAATAAAATCATCGCCTGCACTGTAGCCATATACGTCATTAAATGGCTTGAAATGATCAAGATCGAAGTAGCCGAAACTGAAAGGCCTTTTGGCGGCCAGTAGTCGGTTGATCCGATCATTGATAGGGACGCTGCCGGGCAATAACGTAAGGGGATTAGCGTGTTTGGCATTATGGATTTGCTGACGGGTGATTTCTTCAAGCAAATTCAGTATCGTTCCTACACCTAAATATTCTCCGTTATTGGTAATAATAAAAGCTTGATCGTTGCGCATCGTTGAGGTCAGCTGTTTACTGACTAATTCAATAGCTGTATTTTGATCAAAACTTAACGGGGGATATTCTATGAACGATTTTATCGGCTTTTTTCCATATAACTCTATGCCATAGCGGTTGGAAAATAGTTTGAATAGAAAGTGATCGCGAAAAATAATGCCCGAAGCCACATCGTCGTCAACCAGCGGCAGAATGGTTAAGTCACTATCGCTATGAAACAAGCCCATGACATCACTGATCGCGGTTTCCGATGAAACGGGCGTTATAAATTTAGCGATATGAGCTGCTTTTATAGCGTTAAATTGATTCGGCTGATTGCTGGTAATAAATAACGATTTATTAACTTTGCCTAAAGGGGCCGCCGCCGGCCGGGCAAAATAATAGCCTTGAGCATGAGTAATTCCAAGTTGTTCTACGGCTTTAAATTCATCTTCTGTTTCAATGCCTTCGGCTATAACGCTGCAATTGAGTGAGCTGGCAATATTTTGAATGGAGCGGACAAAATTAAGCTTGACCGGGTCATTATGGATACCTTGGATAAAATGCATGTCTATTTTGACAAATTCAGGCTGTAGTTCCGACCAGAGCCTTAATCCTGAGTATCCCGCGCCTAAGTCGTCAATCGCTATTTCAAAGCCCATTTTTCTATAATGGGTAACCGCTTCAAGCATTAACGGAAAATCATCGGTCGGCTGATGCTCGGTTAATTCAATAACGATTGAACGAGGATCGACACCGAATTGTTCCAGAAGCTTGAGTGTCTCTCCTTTTTTGAAGTCCGGTTGTAACAGTACGGAAGGACTTACATTAATAAACAGCTTCTCTTTGATATTTAAGCTGGCGTAGCGCTTTATAGTGACTTCCCGGCAGATGTATTCAAGTTTTGCGCTCAAATCAAAACGTTCCGCCGTATCAAATAAATTGAACGGACTGTGTAATGGACTGTCGGAAGGGCCTCGGATTAAAGCCTCATAACCCATGATATTTTTATGGTATATAGATACAATCGGCTGAAAATGAGGCGTTAACAGCTTGTTATTGAGCGTTTTTATTAGCTCATTTTGCAGGAGAGACATGTAATATTCCGAGTCTTACGGTAAATGCTTTGCTCAGAATATGACTGGTTTATTACATGAATATTACAAATTGATTATCGTAGTATGACAATCCGAAAAAAGTAGGTTACAGGATATGCTTTCGAAGCTCAGCATATTTATAGTACTGTTTACAGCATTTAATTTGTGTGACCTCGGAAAGCTCAGAATCAGCTTTGAGAAGTTCAATAACCCTTCGCTTCAAAATCCGTTTCCCAAAGAGATTTAGATATTTCCTGATGATCTTATTTTGTACGCATCCTTAGTTATTTAGTATTTTTTGGAGAACCTTGGGTGAAAACCCAAAATATCTTATAAAGGCTACGCTGAAATTGCTTGCGTGGCTGTAACCAACTAGGTCTGCGGCAACGCTCACTTGACACCGCGTCGACTCCAGTAACCGATAGGCATTATTCATCCTGATTTCCAGCAACAAACCATAAGGCGTGTTGCTGAAAAAATGGTGGAACAGCTGTTTTAATTTGAACTGATTGGTTCCTACCCGTTTTGACAGTTCTTCAACCGACGGCGGGTTCCTAAATTCGCGTAACAGAATATCCCGCGCCGATTTCGCAATGGCGGCGTCTTGCTGATCCAATCTTGTCGAATTGCGGCGTTTGTCTTCGGAAAGAGGAATTAATTCAAAAGCCAGCAGCGACATAGCTTGCCCATGCATAAATATCCGGTTTGTTTCCCTTGATGTGTTGTAACTCAATAACTGTTGCGCAGCATATATAGCCTGGGGAGAGATAGGCTGACAGTTTAATAATTGAGTGCCGCTTTTGCCGAGCAACTGTGCGGTCTTGCTTTCGCCAAAATATTTATTCAGCCAATTTTTGCTCAGTGAGAAACGGAGTTGCAACGTGGGCTTATGAGCTTGGTATTGCCGTTCGCCGATGCTGGATTGGATGGTTGTGATAGCCGTGTAGCCTTCGCGGAAAACAAGCTCATCGCCGCTACTGTCGGCAAAACGGGATTGTCCTTTCAAACCGAGCGTAACCATCAATCGCGGCTCTTGATAATCCATCCTGCTCAAAACAGACAGTTCTTTAGACGGCGCATAGCGGGTCTCTATATAGCTCAAATCCTGATCCAGCTGGAATATGGCCGACTGCCCTACGCCTAAGTTTTCCGGTAAGGATTGATACAGACAGTCTTTTTGCCGCTGCAATTGCAGCTCATTGCTGCTTATGCTCCACCGTCTCGTTGTCGCAGATCTTGTTTGCATTATTACCTGCCTCTTTTTTTGCTATAGAACTATTTAAATTAAGCACGAAGCACGCCTTGATGTGTTATCGCATTGTTTTCATAGCGTTAATAATTTTTTCAATATCGACGAAAAACTGTCCGGCACAAAACTGCGGCATATCACATATTAAATCCCAAAAAATAAGCCATATCCCGCAACTCTACTTTTGCCATAAAAAATACTCTGTTTGCCATATGAATGCGCAAGGAAAGCGCTGCTGTTATTGGGTAGTATCTTCGAACTGCATTCGCATCAAATCCAAGTATCGATTTGGCTGCCGGATAGAAGAATTCTCAGCCAAGACTGAGGTGTGTTTGTTTACTTCGTTGGAATTATCATGAAACTCATACGCTCCAATCGGCCTGTTTCGCTTTTACAGTTAAGCAGACCATTATTTATTCCCTTTTTATTAGTTAATTTCTGTTCCGCTGCGATGGCGGAAGAACAGCCGAATACCGCCGCAAAAACCGCAAAAACGGCAAATAAAAAAGCCAAACCTAGTCCCGATAAAGGAACAGTCGTACTTAACACGATGGAGGTAACGGAACAAAGCGACCGGAAACTTGCAGCAATAAGCGCCGAAGTCGAGCGTTCGCCGGGCGGGGTCAGCTTGGTTAACGTCAATGAGTTGCATGACCGCAATGTGTCCAGCATAGCGGACTTTTTCCGCTACGTGCCCGGCGTTTGGGCGCCCAGCCAAAGCGGCAATGACGAAGCGTTTATCAGCAGTCGCGGCTCGAATCTGGATGCCAATAACTATGCCGGAAGCGGCGTTAAATTGTTGCAAGACGGCCTGCCGGTCACTGCCGCCGACGGTAACAACCACAACCGCATGATCGATCCTCTGGCTTCAAGTTTTGCCACCGTGGCCCGCGGCGGCAATGCATTTAAGTACGGCGCCAGCACCTTGGGCGGCGCGATCGATTTTACCTCGCCGACCGCCCATGACAGTCCTACCGCAAGGCTTGCTCTGAGCGGCGGCAGTTTCGGCCAGTTTCTCGGCCGGGGCACAGTCAGCAAGGTTTTCAATGACAGTTTCGACGGCTTGTTGACGGTCGAAGGTAAAGAATGGGATGGCTATCGAGCCCACAATAAGCAGGATCGCGTCGGTATTTACGGCAACTTCGGCTGGCAAATCTCCGATGCTATCGTTAACCGCACCTTTGTCAGCTATATTAAAAATAACCAACAGTTGCCGGGCCAGCTGACCCGTGCGCAATTCGAGGCAAACCCTTATCAGGCCAGCACTCAGGCTGTCGGCGGCAATTATCAGTTGAACACCGAGACCGAGCGCGTCGCTAATAAAACCAGCTGGACTATCGACGATAAAAGCTCGCTTGATATTGGCTTTTCTTTTGAAAACCAGCATCTCTATCATCCTATCGTGGACACGGTGCATTTTTTTCCCGGCGATACGGCGGACAGGTTTAGCTTATTGGTCGATTCCGTGCAGCAGGATTGGGGTACGATGGCGCGCTACAACCTGCGCCTGGACAGTCATGACTTATTGCTGGGTTTGAATTTCGGCACCAACTCGGATAAAGGCGGCAATTACACAAATCTCGGCGGCATGCGCGGACCGATGACCAATAAAATCACCAAGGAAGCCGATAATATCGAAATTTTTGCCCAGGATCATTGGCACTTTGCCGATAAATGGACGCTGACGCCCGCCTTGCAAGGCGTGTTCGCGCATCGTGAAGTCAGAAATCAAAGACTCCCCATTCCTCAGGACGCCAACTTCAATGTCTATGGTCAAGGCGGTAATGCCGATAACGACTATTCCGGCATCAACCCCAGCTTAGGCTTGATGTATGACCTGACCAAAAGCGCCAGCCTGTACGGCAATGTCAGCCGTTTGTACGCGCCACCGACTAACTACAATATCTCGGATAATATCACCGCCAACTCAACCACTACTAATCTCAAGGCGATGGAAGGCACTTCTGTCGAAATAGGCACACGCGGCAACCAAAAAGTCGGCAACTTGAACAATGTGCTGTGGGATTTGTCGCTGTATTATTCATGGCTTAATAACGAAATCCTGTCGACTACTCCGCCAAACGGCGTGGCGGTGGCAACCAATTTCAACAATACCGTTCACGCGGGTGTTGAAGGTTTAATCGGCGGCAACTTTGCCTTGGACGGCAAGGGCACGCATACCGTCAACCCCATGCTGAACTTCACGATCAACCATTTCAACTTTGATAACGATCTCACTTACGCCAACAATGCGTTACCGGCAGCACCTAAATATTTCTTAAAGGGCGAGGCTATGTATCACCATGCAAGCGGATACTTTATCGGGCCTACTTTTGATGTGGCCGGCAGGCGCTGGGGAGACTATGCGAACACTTACAAGATCGGTTCTTACGGTCTGCTGGGCATGCGTACCGGCTGGTCCAATAAGAACTATAAAGTGTTCCTCGAAGGCCGGAATTTGCTGGACACCAAATATGTTGCCAATACCAATATCATGAACACCGCGACGGCAAACAGTGCAATGCTGAACGCCGGTGCGCCGCTGTCTTTCTATGGCGGCATAGAAATCACCTATTAACGCTCGTCACAATCAGACCTTCCAGGTTTTTAAAACCTGGAAGGTCCCTCCTTGTACAACAAAGGTTTTCAATCGTGCCGATAAATAAGCTGCTCTATAAATGCCTGCCTGTAGTGTTGCTTACGCTCACAAGCTGCGTAACAACCCAACACAAACCCGATGCCGATTCCATTCTGTTACATGCCGCCCGCGTGTTCGACGGCAACACATTCAAAACGAATACCTCGGTATTAGTCGAAAACGGCAAAATCGCTCGTATCGGTAGCCGCGAATTATTCCACCCCGGCGCAGCAAAAGAGATCGATTTGGGTGATGCCACGCTGTTGCCCGGATTTATCGAACTGCATGCGCATTTAAGCTATCGGCATATTCCAGCCGACATTGTCCTGAAACATGGCATTACTACGGTGCGCGATGTCGGCGGGCCGATACACCAGCCATACGGCGGCGACGGCAGTCTGCGGGTGTTGACTTCCGGACCGATTATCACCGCTCCCGGCGGCTATCCTATTCCCGGCCATGGCGAGAGCGGTATCGCTATTCCTGTTGCAACTGTAGAAACGGCGCGGGAAGCCGTCCGTAACTTGGTCGAAAACGGCGCTGTAGTGATCAAAGTTGCGTTGGAGCCGGGCGGCGAAGCAGGCGCTCCCTGGAATTCAGCGCACAACCACAGCCACCCGTCCACGCTTCAGGATGCCGGCCTGCATCAACGATGGCCGTTATTACCTGAAGAAACGCTAAACGCCATAGTCGAAGAAGCGCATCGGTTAGGGCGAAAAGTGACGGCCCATATCGGCGAATCCGAAGGCGCGGCACTAGCCATTAATGCCCATGTCGATGAATGGGCGCATGTGCCTTGCGCGGCCATCCCCGAATCATTGCTGAAAAAAGCGGTCGCGCAACAGGTCAGAATCGTTACGACTATCGATACCTTATCCAACTGTCCAGGAATCGCCCGCAATGTGCAAACGCTGGCCGGATTGGGGGCGGATTTTTTATACGGCGCAGAAATTGCACACCCGGACATTCCTTGGGGTATCGATGCGCAGGAGCTTATCGCTATGATGCATACGGCAAACATGCAGCCGCTTGAGGTCTTGCGTAGCGCGACGTCAAAATCAGGCCGATATTTGAATATCTCGCTGCTGGGCTCCTTGCAATCCAGCGCGCCGGCCGATCTGATCGCCGTCAAAGGCGATCCCACTCATGCGCTAAAAACGCTGGAATATCCGGATCTCGTGATGTCGGGCGGCAAAATTATCCTCAACAATTTTGAATAGGAGTATGCCTTAACTTACATATAGCAATCACAATACACTATACTAACGTCAACCGTACGCCGAACGTCTTCCATGACGATTGGCGATACGGCGATAGGTGATACAACACCGACAAACCACTTAAGGAGATCCTCATGAAAATAAAATTTATTGCTGTGTTAATGGGCGCCCTTGCTCTTGGCCTAAGCTCCCAGTCAAATGCTACCGAGCATCATACAGCGCAAGCGCTGGAGCATTCGGCTATGGCTACGGCTCATGGGCAAGACGGCCATGCCGACCAACTGCTCAAGCATGCCGTGGAGGGTTTAAAGCATGCCGAACAAGCTGAAAAAGAACATGCCGAAGCGCATGTACACATGACTGAGGCGGTTAAACATTTAAAAGAAGCCATAGATCATGCTAAACAAGGCCATGCGGATGTCGGTACTAAACACACTGAAGAAGCAATGACCCATATGCGTCAATCCATCGGTCAATAATAACGGCAGTAATAACCAGCGGTGGCCGGGACTTTTCCGGCCACCGCTTTGTGTTTTAGTGTTTAACCTAGAAAAATCAGTTAGCCACAGATTTACACAGATTAAGCGTCGATACTACATTGAGTTATGCAAGAAGTGCGGTTCACCCAACGTGTGCCGCAAAGAACTCATGTAATCCATTGTTCACCCGTGTAAATCCGTGTCCATCCATGGCTCAACTGCTCTTTTCAGGTTTAAGCCTCATAGCAAAACTGAAGTAACGGTAATCCAATTTGCCCAGGCCGCTTTAAATAAAAACTAGAACTTTTTTGTTTAATCTAATACCTTGCTTCTTGACAAATCAACTCTCTGGCGCAGTTCTTTGCCCGGTTTGAAGTGCGCTGAATATCTGGCAGGCAAGTTTAATGTTGCCCCGGATCGGGGATTCCTGACAGTAACAGGCGGACGGTAATGTAAAGAGAAGCTGCCAAAGCCCCTGATCTCTACTCTATCGTTAGCCATCAGCGCTTCACTCATCTGCTCGATCATACAGCCAACTGCCAGTTCCACATATTTTCGTTCCAAATGAGGCTGTTTTTGGGCCAATACGTCAATGAGTTCCGATTTAACCATGTTTAAAACTCCTGTGTTTGTTTAAAAGCCAATCAATCTGTAAATTGAGGTGTGTCATATGCCCTATTTGCTATGTGAAATGCCTTGATGGGCCTTGTAACAATTTGACAAAGCTCAGTAGCCATACGGTCTTGAAGCATTTTCACTGCACAAACTTAAATATAAAGCAAATACCATGCCATTTTGCGCGACTAATTGTCGCGCGGCAATCGGTCACATTTCCAAGGCTAATTTTACTCATTAAACTATATCTAACTCTTGAGATCGCTCCTTTACTTAAAAGGATTAGAGTTTAGCTATCCTTCCTCTCTGTGCGGTCAGTAACCTGACCGCATTTTTTTAGCTTGCGGTGAAATTATGAAACGGAATTACCAAACTGATGCATCTTATTCTATTACCGATCAAGATTTGATTAAGCAAATCGCTTTCCATGAGGCCGGCCACGCCGCCGCCATTTATCTATACAACAAACAAAAGCAACTGCCCCCAGTACATTTTCAAATCTGCATTAAGTCATTGGATCGATTAAGGGACAGTCGTTTGGATACCTGTTCATTCCCACACGATCAGTTTGCCGCCGTTGTGGAAGGAGGCCGCCTGATCCATAGCCTGCCGGTTGGGTTGCTTGAAAGCGCCGATTATTTTTCAGTTGTTGAGCAAGATGCTTATCAGGCCGCTTTTGAAGCTGACATGACCAATTTGCTGATCGGACCGCTAGCGGAGGCAAAACACGTAGCCCTTCGAGATGGCGAACAGTTTAATCCGCAGCTGATCACTGTCAATGCCCTGCATAATTACGGCGGCACATCCGATCTTAATAAAGTTTATGAATATCTGGACATCTATATCGCGACTCGGAGTCGGCACAAAGAAAAGATGACTGAGCTGTTTGATAAAGCTTTCCAGTTCATAAACACCCCCAGTCATTGGAAGTCCGTTGAGCGTCTGGCCGGCTATATTCTAAGTAACAAAGAAAACGTAATCGGCTGTGAAGAAGCGATTGCTGTGCTGGATGAAAACAAGGCGACATGGGTAAGATGTTAGTGCTTTATGAGGGAGCTCAGGCAGTTAAGGAGAAATCGCCGAATATTTGATTATGACGCCAACTGGTCGGCGATGCCGCCATGCACAAACTGACGCATCGCGGTATCCGCCGGAAAGATTGTCGAGCATCACGACATCGACGCCTTTCTGGCCAAGCAGCCAGACTATTGCGAGCCGATGACGAGAACAGTTTTAGGTGATGTCATCGGCTAACGCTCAATGCGCAAAACATCCACGGTATTCCAGATCGCTTCAATAAAATCCTCATCCATTTCAGGCATACCGTCCTGTATCCATTGCACCAACACTTTGGCGATATTCGGATAGGTAATATGAACGGCGCGGTTGTCATGCAGCCAGTGATCAATTACGAAACTGTTCATATCGTGCATGACATGCCCATAACCTAATTGCTGTAAGGCGGCGGCATTGGAGATTTGCTCCATTTGCGCATGCAGCGGCTTGGCCAGGATTTTTTTGCCCAGCTGCAACGATTCGCTAGCCAGTTCAAATCCGGCATTGCTGATAATGCCCGCGCAATCGTATAAATCTTTCTGGAAACCGTCGCGAGACAGCGGTTTGCAAATAATGTGACTGAATGTACAAGGAACCGGTTCCGGCGAATAAATATGAAAGTCGAATTTTTTAAACGGCGACAACAGCCGGATAACTTCATTCTGGTCTTCGAAAGGCAGGTAGACAATGATCTTGTTTTTGATAATGCTTTTCGGCATTTCCGGCGTTTCGATAATAGGCGGCAAAATGGGTTGGCCGAAATGATGCCAGTGCAAGCCTATCCCTTTATCCGCCGGGGCAAAATACTTCATGACCTGATTGGCGATAGGATCCGATCCTTCTTTGGGGATTTTATGGTTAAACGCGTATTGATGCCCGATACCTAAAACCGGTTTTTTTTGGCTTTTTGCCGCCCAGGCGGTGACCGGCTCGAAATCGCTGATTACCAGATCGTAACCGCTCAAATCCAGCGACTTCATGTCTCTGATAAACGTGATGGGTTTGGCGTCAAGCGCTGTTTTCAGATAGCTGACGTGCCCTTTTTCGGTGTGAAAGGTCAGGCCGGTGCGCGATTGATAGCCGTTAAAGACTTCCATATCGAAATACTTATCCGCCGGGCGTCCGGTAAATTGAAAGTGAACATCAATGCCTGCGGCATAAAGTTCTTTTGCCATAACACGTGCTCGAGTGATGTGGCCGTTGCCGGTACCTTGTACGCCATAAAAAATTTTCATATTACGATTTGTTCCAAACTAAAGAATGCTGTGCCGATACCCAAAATGGCCCCTACCAAGGTGTCGGTCGGAAAATGCACGCCCAGCACTACGCGGGAGAAGCCGACCAATGCCGCCCAACAGTAAAGAGGGATCATTAAAGGAGGTAAATAGTAGCCAAGCAGTGTCGCCATCATGAAAGCGGCGGACGTATGGCCGGACGGAAAGCTGAACTTATCCGAGGGTGTGATAATACTGCGGAAGTTTTGTAACGCGGCTTGCGGCCTGTTACGTCTCAGGCCGTTTTTCAGTACGAAATAAATCGGTCTTTCGATTAAAAAAGCCAGCAGAATCGCTTGCAGGATGTGACTTTCAAGGCCGTAACGCCAATATAACAAGCCTATAATGACCAAATACAGATAGCCATCGCCGGTTTTTGACAAATAGCGGCTGGCCGTAGTCAAGGTTCCGTGCATTCTGGCATTGATCAGCCAAGTGAACATGAAGACGTCGTATTTATGGATGGAATAGAGCAGTTTCATATCTTTATCCTCCTGAAGGAAGTTCTGCAAAAGCCGGTGGCGGTATTTTGCAGGATCAGAAAGCATTAACTTTCAGGATAAAGAATAAAACGCTTGTATGACAAAGAAATGAAGGTTTATTTACGGTTTCATGACAGCGGAATAAATGTGGATAACGATGTTACGGATTGTCCACGAAAAGCACGAAAAAACGGAGCGTGTTGTTTCTCAACTTACCCTGTAATTTACATTGCCATTCGGCGACTGTCGGGATAAGCATGTGATGGGAGCAGTTCCCTACCGCTAATTTTTTCGCGTCTTTCTCGGATTACGCTTTTTACTATTATGTCAGTAGGGGCGACCGGCCGGTCGCCCCTACCGGAGCTCGAAAATATTAACCCCATGCAGGAAAAACCTTAGTTTTCTAATCTTTCTTACTGGTGTTACGCACAGGTGGTATTTCTTCCGCTTGCCACGCCGAGCTCCGGAACTTTTGTCGATACGACGCAAAAGAAAGTAACGCGCCTTCGGGTACGAGAACCCGATTCAAATAGCCGTCGCGCTAGCGGCATCTAACGTTCTAAATCCGGCTAACTGCGTAACATCTATTATTAAATAATCTGTGTATAACTCTAATTCTGCTTTTTTCATTCCCACAGAATAACCGAATCTAGTGAGGACTGCGTAACATCAGTTATATAAAAAAGCGCGGGGATTTTTGAGGTCGTTTTTGGTGTCTGTATGTATTAATCGTAAAAAAGCATCCTGCAGAATATCGGCTGCCGTTTCCGGGCAATGGGTTTGGCGTACCAGATAACCATGTAATTCTTCCCGATGTTCCTGAATTAATTCTGCAGCAAAATAATGAGTGAGCTTGTGCATGAAACAAATGAGTCCTTTTTGTTTAAAAAAAACTCATCGTATGCAGCAATTAACTCGCCGCTAATTGCAAATATTTATTAAAACAATATCTTACTTTATATTTGAAGCCGATAAGGAAAATCTTGTTAAGGGAAAACTGAGGCATATCACACACTTCAGTGTGTGATATGCCATGATTCAAATTTTACTTTTTATCCAGCTTGGCCTTGGCGGCAGTAATCTCGGCCTGGATTTTTTCGATGGATGGCCGCAACTGGGCTTGTTCATCATTGGTCAGAACAATAAGACGACGGATAAGGTTACGCCGCTTCCGCATACTTGGGCTGCGGTTCAAGCTGCTGATCCAGCAACTGATAACTTTCTTCCAACCAGCGGACGATGGACAGATGTCCGGCTTCATCTTCAACCAATGCGGTGCAGCTTTCCACCCAGTCGCCGCAATTGCAGTAGGTTTTGCCGAATTCCATGTCGGTAATGTCGGCATGATGGATATGCCCACAAATTACGCCGTCCACATGCCTTTTTTGCGCTTCGAGGCTCAGGATATGCTGATAGTTATCCATGAAACTGATGATATTTTTGACCTTGTGTTTTAAAAATGCAGAGATGGACCAGTATTTGTAGCCCATTTTTGAGCGCAGGACATTCAGCCAGCGGTTGATGAACAATAATACCTCATAAGCCTCGCCGCCTATGTAAGCCAGATTCTTATTGTGGCAGACGATGCTATCGAATTCATCGCCGTGCAAAACCAGGAACTTGCGGCCGTCTTGGGTGGTATGAACGGCATTCAATTGGATATCGATGCCGTTAAAATGCATCCCGGCATGTTTCCGAAATTGCTCATCGTGATTGCCGGGTATATAAATAACGCGTGTGCCTTTTTTAGCCTTGTCGATAACCCGTTGCACGATGTCGCTGTGCAAGGCCGGCCAATAAAAGCCGGACCTGAATTTCCATAAATCGATAATATCGCCGACCAGATATAGATAGTCGCATTCAACGCTATCAAGAAAATCTCTGAGCTGTTCGGCCTTGCAACCTTTAGTGCCAAGATGAGTGTCTGAAATCCAGATTGAACGATATTTCAATGACATTTTACCCGCCTTCAACAAGTTTCGATGATAGATAAAATACGCTTGGATTGTTACAGGAAGTTAACTGTTTGATGACATTTTCATTAAGTTTCAATGACCTGCTTTAATAATCCGCCAGCCAATTAAGTAGGGCGTGCCGTGCGCGCCTTCTTCGCAGCTTGGAGTTAAACCGATGCTGAATATTAGCCCTACCTCTGGCGCGCGCGGCGCGCCCTACTGTTTGATGACATTTGCATTAACTTAAAAGCTTATCACCACGAAGACACGAAGGACACGAAGAAATAAACTTCGTGTCCTTCGTGTCTTCGTGGTGAATAAAAGACTTTTGATCCAGCCAATCTTTCAGTTGCAACACCACCCATGCGCCGTCATCCAGGGTCAGGTCGTGGCCTGCCCATTGATGGCGACGGAGCTTCAGGTTCCATTTTTTGTGTATCGCCTCGGAACAAGCTGGCGATACCAAGCGGTCGCCCAATCCGTTTAATAATAAAATCGGCTGCTTCGGCCTTATGTCCCCAGGCCGATAGGTTGCAGCCGCTTTAATTTGAATGAAACTGTTCTTAAGGCTAATGGGGCGCTCGATTTGCATCTTTTCCCAAGCTTGAGCTATCTGCTTATGCTGCGCCGCGCCAGTTCCTGACTGGCTTGCGGCATACACACCATCCCTGGAGATATTCCGGCGATTGCTGGTCAACCGCAAAATCCCCGATTCCCGCTTACGCAAGTTGCTCGTCATTACTAATGCGGCAAAGTCTTTATAACTTTGCCAGCGTAGCCGCTGATAAAAAGGACTCACATCGGCAAAGCTGGTATTCATCAAAGCTGCGCCGCAAATATCCTCGGGATAGCGGCGCATCCATTCCCAGGCGACCATCGCACCCAGAGAAAGCGCCAAGATCGTTACCGGCTGCTGTAACAAACACTGTTCAAGAGCATGACGGCGGACACTATCGGTTATCGCCTTAATCGAGCTCGGGCTGGTTTCCCGATGAAAACAACCGGTACCAGGCAAATCCAGTAGCGTTATTCGAGCGTCCGGAAACGTCGATTGTAAAAGAGGGACAAAATCGCCCCAATGTCCAGACTCACGCGCCAGGCCTCTAAGCAGAATCCAGTTTTGTCCCAGCGCTTTATTCATACCAAAGACCTAAAGCTTTTTTTTCATAAGCCGCCTTTTGCCGGGGCTTAAGTTTCGTCCATTGTTCGGGATACAAAAGACTCCGGTATAAAAAATCAAACAGCATGAAATGCCGTCGAAAAATCCGCTGCTGGCGGTGCGGCAGTAGCGGGTGAAACAAGCCATGCCTCGAGAATAGGTGCATCGGGCTCTTTCGCAGCCAAAGCCACGATCCCATTTCCAGAGTCAGCGGCAAAAATAGTCGTTCCGCCTCAAACCGCTGCACAAAATCATCGAACAGATAATCCCACAGGTCGCCGTTAATCACATATTCCAGACAAGTCGGCTCGATCCTGTAGATATGATGTTGATAGCAACGGTCAAACAGTTCTTTTAAAGCCAGCGTTTCGGCAATAAAAGCAAAAGGAGTTTTGCGCGAAGCATAGGGAAACCATAACCGGTCCTGAATGCCGAATCCTGAGTGTAAATCCAGCGCAATGGACAAAGACGAGTTAAACAGGTGCTGATCGACAACACGGCATAAAGCTTGCGCTTCTTTTTCCATTTTCGATTCATCGCCGCGGTACCAAGGCAGATGAGGTGTGATGCGTTGGCCGCTAAAAATGCGGGTTGCACCCTCGCCTTCCACAGGCGAATTGCGCATCAGGTCAACGCCGTTGCCATTGCTGCGTGTGCCCAGATAAACGCCGACCGGATTAACGATGGGTACAAAAACCAGCCGGGATTTTTCAAGCCGGGACAAAAACTCCTGATCCCAGTCCAGCAACTGAGTGATGGTTTCCATGTAAGACAGAATGACTTCAGAGCCGATCTTCTCCAATCCATGCACGCCGCCGAAAAAGGCTAATACCGGCACATCGGGCCGAGTTGATCCCAGAGTGATGCAATGAATGGGGAATTCATGATCTTGATATCGAATCCTTTCTATTACCTCAGTTTGGGCGCGGTCTCCTAATTGCTCAATAATGCGCTCAAGTTGTTCGAGTTCAGGGAATTTAATGGCCGTCATAAAACCGAATCAGCAGTTATAGTCTACCGAGAACAAATACAACACTACTTCCCAAAAAACAACTTGCGGTGACAATTCTTTTTTCATACCGGCTTCATTCAATGGAGGAAATCAGAATATCCGTGATATTTTGAAAGTGGAAATCATCAGAAAACCCTGAATTAAAAAGACCATCGGCCAATAATTCAGACTTTGAGGAAAGCTGCTAAAAAGCAGAAAAAGAACAGGGAACAGCACACCATTCACGGTAATAGGCACGCCTTCGAAACCCGTTCCTTCGGAAATATTATAGCGTGCAAGCCTAAGCATGCCACAGGCGATAAAGAACAAGGCCACTGCAACACCTAAAACGCCGGGTGAGCTCAGCGAATAAAATAACAAGGCGGGAGCAACGCCAAAAGATACCAAATCGGACATGGAATCGATTTGCTTGCCGAAAAGATTCTTTTGATGCAGTAGGCCGGCTATTTTTCCATCAAGCACATCAAATATCACCGCCAAAAACAGCAACAATGCGCTTAAGTAAAAAGAACCGTCAATTGCGAACAAAATCGAAAGGACGCCACAGCACAGATTTCCAACGGTAAAAATATCGGCAATTTTCATTAAACTTAGAATTTTCATAGCGTATCCTGCGGTTAACGTTATAAGTATTGCAAACATATAACAGGCTTATGACAGGATGATGAAATCTAAAGAACACAAATGAAAAATGGCCTCTTTTTCGCTGTCCTTTGCCGTTTCAGTTGCAAATAAACCGGCTCGGATGTTTGATCACATCGCTGTATTCTGCTAATTAAATCCAGAGGCAACTTAATCGTTTCTGGTTGGTCTGCGTCGTTCATAGTATGTAAAAAAGGTCAACCCGTATTTGTGAATTTAAAGCGATTGTGGCATACCAATCAGCATTTTGGCAGAAAATGAGGGGATCTCGTCATTGTGCAAAATTAGACAATCAGAGAGCATATCAACATGCTCGTTTTTTAGTCTGCTATTGATTGTTCGCAGACTCGTGCAGCAAAAATAAGGTCTGTCGGTATCGTCATATTTTCCGGCGCCGAGGTTCTCGATATTACCGGCTTTATAAAAGTATTTGCTTTCGCTAACACCGGCTACAAAGCTCGGGCTTGTGCAGTGAGCCCGTCTATCTAATTGAAGTGTTAGCGGCAAAGCCGGGGCCGATAACAACCTCATGCGGTCTTCAAATTATTGCTACTAAAGCATATAGCGAAATAACTGATGGTATCGATACCCTGATCATTGCCGGTAGCCCGGATGTGGACTGCTTATTGTGCGATCAGGCATTACAGGATTGGATTCGAGCCATAGCGCCACGGGTTAGACGGCTTGTTTCAGTTTGCACAGGGGCTTTTTTGCTTGCGGAAAGCGGCCTTCTGGATGGTCTTAAGGTTACCAGCCATTGGGATTATTGCGCTCGATTAGCAAATGATTACCCATCGGTTACCGTCGAACCGGACCGGATTTTTTTACGCGACGGCTTTATTTCAACATCAGGAGGCATAACCTCCGGCATTGATCTGGCGTTATCGATGGTGGAAGAAGATTGGGGGAGCGAGCTGGCTTTGCTGGTCGCACGTTATCTGGTGGTATTTCTCAAACGGCCGGGCGGCCAGTCCCAATTCAGCGCCTATTTGACTAGCGAGGCTACTCGCCCTGAACTTAAAGATTTACAGGCCTGGATCATGCTTCATCTTACCGAAGATTTACGGGTAGAAGCGTTGGCTGAACGGATGTTCATGAGTCCCAGGAACTTTGCACGGTTTTTCTTGTCGGAAACCGGCATGACACCGGCCAAATTTGTGGAAATGGCGCGTATTGATGCCGCTCGCCATTATCTGGGCAGCACTAAGTTGTCGATGGATGCCGTGGCCGACAGATCCGGTTTTGCTGACTCGGAACGCATGCGTCGCGCTTTTATCCGTCAGCTGGGCATTAACCCGCAAAATTATCGCGACCGCTTCGGCCTATCCGAATCTTATTCAATAAGGGCCGCCTAGATCGATGCAAGTCAACATCCATAAACAACCAATAATAATTAGGAGCCTATATTATGCGCATTTTACTCATTTCATCGGCATTTTCAGGACTGACACAGCGGTATTATACGGAGCTTGAGGATGCGGGTTTTTTGGTCTCAGTCGAATTACATTCAGGTGATATTGCACAGTTAATAGAAGGCGTCTCGTTATTCAAACCGGATTTGATTCTGTGCCTTTTTTTAACCAAGTACCTGCCCCCGGAAATTTATCGAAACTATAAATGTCTTATCGTTCATCCCGGCATTAAAGGCGACCGGGGACCGTCTTCTTTAGATTGGGCTATCCAGAATGGCGAACCGGAGTGGGGCGTTTCTTTATTGGAAGCCGCTGAAGAAATGGATACCGGCGATATTTGGGCTCATAAAACTTTCATGATGCGCCAAACCACTAAAAGCGCTTTGTTCTACCGGGACGTGACGCAAGCGGCGGTCGAGTGTTTATGGGAGGCTTTATCCTATTTCAATGCCCCGAATTTCAAGCCGGAAGTGCAGGATTACAGTAGGCCCGACTATAAAGGAAAATTACAACCATTAATCAAACAACAAGATCGTGCAATTAACTGGAAAATACATAAAACGGATGAGATTCTAAGACGTATCAATGCCGCTGACGGTAGTCCAGGACTGTTGGATGAAATCCGTTTTTTATTTTTAATGCGCATAAAGAAAGCCGTCTAACCGGCAAAGCCGGAGAAATAATCGCAACGGCAAATCATGCTATTTGCCGGGCAACTATCGACGGTGCTATCTGGATCGGACATTTAAAACCGAAACCGGAATACGGTTCGAAAGGGGTAAAGCTGCCCGCTGCATTTGTTTTAAAAGATTTAATGCCTAAGGCGGTACCTGCAACTTCCGCTTTAAAAGGCCTGTTATCCAAGACCATCAAACATATTGAAATCGACTATACCAAACCTGGACGGGAGCTTCCGTGCCAAGAAGTCTGGTATGAACAAGAAGCGGATGCCGCTTATATCTATTTTTCTTTTCACAATGGCGGCATGAGTACTGAGCAATGCCGACTTTTGCTATTGGTTTATCAGCATGTCGCAACTTTACCTGTAAAAGCCATTGTGCTGATGGGTGGTGAACAATGTTGGTCAAACGGGATTCACCTTAATCGCATTGAGGCCGCGGATAGTCCGGCGGATGAGTCCTGGTTAAATATCAATGCGATTAATGATCTTATCTATCAGATCGTCACCACGCTGGATAAATTAACCATTTCTGCTGTTGCGGGCAGTGCAGGCGCAGGCGGTGCAATTATGGCTATAGCGGCTGACAAGGTATTTGCCAGAGAAGGCGTAATTTTTAACCCGCATTATAAAAATATGGGCGAGATTTACGGTTCCGAGTACTGGACTTATTTATTGCCCAAGCGCGTCGGCCAGGAAATGGCGACGTCACTGACCGAACAGCGTTTGCCGATCAGCGCCAAGAATGCATGGCATATAGGGTTAATCGATAAAGTTCTCGATAAAAATCATAAGATTTTTATCGCTCAAGTCAAGCGCTTGGTTAATGTCATTATTGATGATAATGAAGCATTAAACGAAAAAGCCAAGACGCGTTGTTATGACGAATCACTGAAAGCATTAGCCACTTACCGGCAATTTGAATTAGCTCAAATGTATGAAAATTTCTATGGCAATGAGGATTACCATTTAGCGCGGCAACGGTTTGTTTATAAGGTAAACAATGATAATAAAACCCCGGACAATATTGCCCTACATCGTCAGAAAGACGGTCTGGAAAAAAGATTATCGTTGGGAAGTATGTACCACTTTGTCTGGCAGGATGTTTACCAAACGGGTGACGATTTAGCCGATAACCAGCACAAAGATATATTTATCTTAGCTAATCAGTTGGTTGCCTCTGTGAGCAGTGAAGAACTTCACAAAAATATTCAGTTGATCTATCGGTATGTCAAAGAACATTTTAATACTGAAGAAGAACTGATGGAAAAGTCGGACTTTCGACAATATAAGAGCCATGCAACGGAGCATAATGCCATTTTGGAAAAGCTGGCGGAAATCGAACATAAAATAACAAACAATGAATGGAAAAAACGAGATATTCGTGAATTCATGGATAAATGGGCGGACCATATTATTCATTCGGACATGGTGCTTAATAAGCATTTAAAAAAACTAGAGTTTGAATCGGCGTAGCAAGCCAGACACATTCTTTGGAAGGGTTTGAATGAATGGATAATATTTCTTAATCAAAATATATTTAGCCTAAGTATTAGGCTACACAAACAGGAGCAGGAAGATGAATAGATATACTGTAAATTTTATCTGCAAAGACAGTAATGGTGCGAGTGTTGCCAGAAGTGAGGAGATTTTTTGGATCGAAGTAAATGAGGCGATTGAGATGATTAAGCTTAAATGGCTTAGTTGGGATGTTAAAATAATCTGGGCCGGAATTCGGCTAACTGATGATACGTAGAGCCATTATCAGACGGCGTAAGATACTAATCTTATAAAAGTTTTAAATACTGCTGGCCTGAATTATCAGTGGGTAAATCCTCAAAGATTTTTTTCCATATCATATCTCTTGTTTCAATGCTCACTGCATGGCGGCTTTTTCCTGAGCTGTTAATGGCAGGAAGGAAGCTAAGCCGCACTTCGATTTTATCCAGAGCCAGCATTTTTATTAAATGCGGCACAAAAGCATCGTCGCCGACAAACGGCGCGTGTTCTTTAGCTTCACCTTGGTATTGCAGGGCTATGGGCTGAATAGCTGACCGGGTTAACAATGCAGGCTGAAATAAGGATGGGTGAAAATGCAAAACCCCATCGCCCTTAGTCGTGGTTCCTTCAGGAAACGCAATTATGTTGCTGTTTTGTTTTAACAGCCAAACCATTTTTTCGGCGGTTGTTTTGATATGTTGTTTATTGCCCCGGCGGATAAAAATGGTACCGCCCTGTCTGGCCAAATAACCGATTACAGGCCAACTTGAAATATCGCTCTTGGCGACAAAATAGGCCGGTAGGTATTGACCGATAACGATGATATCCAGCCATGAGATATGATTGCTGACAAAAATGGCGCGTCGTTCCGACAGCTCGCCATCTTTGATTATATGCAAGTTAACAATAGCACCGAACCATTTCAGCCAGCGGGTTTTTAGAGCATCTCGCTTGATTTTCGCATCGCGTGCAGAATATAAAAAGCCAAGTATAGGGAAAATACCCCCGGCGATGATCAGCCCTTTGATAAACAGGATGACAATCTGGAAAAGCTTATAGTACAGCCGTATTTTCGATTTCATTGCTAGCCGCCTGATAGCCTCTCATATAATGTTTGCTGTAGCGCTCTTGCAATTGATCGAGCGGTAACAGCACAAATAAATCCATGCAGTTGAAATCTTCATCCCAGAAAGGCTCGCCGCAAACGACAGCGCCGAAACGAAAGTAAGCTTTGAGTAACGGAGGAATACCGGATTCATCCCGCTCGCATCTTAATTCGCTGGGTATTGGAATGGTGGGGCTGACTTGGATCGAGGACGGAGCAATATTTTTGGCATCGATATTCCGATACACCGCATCCACCGCAAAGCCGCTAGGGCCTGGGGTAACGCTGGCGCAACCGAGCAAATAATTAAACTGCCCCTCAAGCGCGTATTGAACCAGCGCAGACCACAGCGTTGTTAAAACCGCGCTGCCTCGATAATCAGGATCAACGCAAGTCCGGCCTATTTCCAGAAAGCGGCCGGGCAATGCTAATACCTGATCCAGATTGAACTCGCTTTGAGAATAAAACCGACCCAAACGGTCCGCTTGATCTTGATTAAGCAAACGCGTATAGCCGACTATTTTCTTATTGACGTTGTCATACACAATCAAATGATCGCAATAGCTATCGACTTCATCGTAATCCAAGCCTTCCGATTCGGTTTTGAGCTTGGCGCCCATTTCTTTGCAAAACACACGAAAACGCAATGCCTGAGCTTCTTCTATTAACGCCTCTGAGTCTACCGCTGCGCCAGTTCCCGACTGGCTCGCAGCATACACTCCATCCCTGGAGATAACAAAAGATTCCAATCGTTTGGCTGGTTTGATCTGTATCGCTAAAACTGTTTTTTCCATCGGTATCCACATAACTAAAATAAAGATATGGATACATTAGTCAATAAAGGTGTCAGTTTAATGTCGAATTGATGAACATCGGATGACAGAAATATTAAGTTTTGATGACAATCTATGCTTTGTTTTCAATTCCTGATTAAATATGACACTATAATTAAGTTGCATTAAAACTGCACAATAACAACTCTTTCCTTTTACTTTTCATATTAAGAATGGCAAATCAAAATGCAAAAGGCTTTAAACGCCTGATTAATGCTTGTTTTTTCTCTGTCGCCGGTTTTAAAGCAACCTGGACGCATGAAGAAGCATTCAGACAGGAAGTTATTTTGTTTGTGGTAACGACTCCTCTGGCAATTTGGCTGGGACAAACCAATATTGAAAAACTGCTGTTGATTGGCAGTATCATTTTAGTCATGTTGGTTGAATTACTAAATTCGGCGGTAGAGGCTGTTGTCGATAGAGTGGGGCTTGAGCATCACGAATTATCGGGCCGCGCCAAAGACATTGGTTCGGCCGCTGTGATGATGTCGCTGGTTTGGGCTGCGGTGACTTGGGGATTAATTCTGCTTTAGGCGGTTTCCAATAGCGTCCACGAAAAGCACGAAAAAAATAGGCGGCATAATTTTTCTAATTGTGTTTCGTGTCGCCTCGGCAACTGCTCCTGCGTTGCTCTACTTCCTGCATCCATGCAGTCATAGAGGCGCCTACTTTTGGCTTCCGTAGATCATGTTTTTCTCTACAACCGTCTAAGCCAATAGTTTGTATTGATTTAGTTATCCAACCGCTGAGTGGCAATCTACAATTCGATGTCTTTTTGAAATTTTCGTGGACAAAATGATCTTCTATGAAAATTAGCGTAAAGCAGGCGTATTGCGCGAACTAATACCAAACGTTTTAATTCTTCACATATACATTAATTTAAAAAGTCTGGATAATTCGCAGCCTTATTAATGTACAAAACTATTATGGACTTCAAATTAATCAAAACGGATGGTCATGCGCGGCGTGGTCAGCTTACGTTTGCCCGTGGCATTGTGGAAACGCCTATTTTCATGCCGGTCGGCACTTACGGTACGGTTAAATCGCTAACGCCCGATGAACTGAACGGTATCGGCGCGCAAATTATTCTGGGCAATACCTTTCATTTAATGCTGCGTCCTGGTATGGATGTAGTCAAAGCACATGGCGATTTGCATGATTTTATGCATTGGGACAAGCCGATATTAACCGATTCCGGCGGCTTTCAGGTATTCAGCCTGGGGGCGTTAAGAAAAATCACTGAAAAAGGCGTAACCTTTAAATCGCCTATCAACGGAAGTTCGATTTTTATGGGACCGGAAGAATCGATGCAGGTACAGCGCGATTTAGGTTCGGACATCGTGATGATTTTCGACGAGTGCACCCCCTACCCTGCGACGGTCCATGAAGCGGCCGATTCGATGCGCTTATCATTGCGTTGGGCGGCGCGCAGCAAGGCGGCTCATGAGGGTAATGAGTCGGCTTTATTCGGCATTGTGCAGGGCGGAATGTATGAGCATCTGCGTCAGGAATCGATAGCCGGATTGGTAGATATAGGATTTGACGGTTATGCAATCGGCGGCTTGTCGGTCGGCGAACCCAAAGAAGAAATGATGGCGACGCTGGACGTAGTGCATACTAAAATGCCGACCGATAAGCCACGTTATTTAATGGGAGTAGGTACGCCGGAAGATTTGGTCGAGGCAGTCAGGCGCGGTATCGATATGTTCGATTGCGTGATGCCGACCCGCAATGCGCGTAACGGCCATCTTTTTACCACTTTTGGCGTGGTGAAGATCAGGAACAGTCAATATGAGTTCGATACCGGCCCGCTGGATGAATCCTGCGGCTGTTATACTTGCCGAAATTATTCAAGAGCTTATTTGCGGCATCTGGACAAATGCAAGGAAATGCTGGGCTCAAGACTCAATACCATTCATAACCTTTATTACTACCTAAGCCTGATGCAGGGCTTGCGTGATGCGATTGAAAAGCAAGAGCTGGACATTTTTGTCAAGCAATTTTATCAACAACGAGGAAAAGCCGTGCCGACTGTGGCATAATGGCGAACTTTTTTAATTACAACGCTTTTTTGTAACTATTCAGTGACATTAAACTCAATGGAACGCAGATGACGCAGATGAATATGATGAACGCAGATAACTCATGAAAAATATTAGTTTAATCATAATTATCAGCGTCATCAGCGTTCCATTTTGGACTGCTGAGTAGTAACGCTTTTTTAATAATAATAAACCCCGAGGATAATCATGAGTTTTTTTATTTCTGACGCTGTAGCCGCAGCTGCACCGGCCGCCCAACAACCGGGCATTGAAGGTATGTTGTTTCCATTGGGCATACTGGTGTTTTTTTATTTTTTGTTTCTGCGCCCGCAATCCAAGCGCGCTAAAGAAAAGAAACAAATGCTTGCCGCGATGACTAAAGGCTCCGAAGTGGTCACATCAGGAGGCATCTTGGGTAAGGTAGCTGATTTAGACGAGAACTTCGTCAAGCTTGAAATATGTGAAAATACTTTTATTCAAGTACAGCGTCATAATATTGAAAGCATGATGCCGAAAGGAACTTTCAAAGCGATAACTAGAAAAGTCACTAAAGTTTAATGTCATCGCGTGTAGGATGGGTAGAACACAGTGAAACCCATCATATGATTGATGGATTACGATGGGTTTCACTGCGTGCTCTAACGAGTCGCTAACGCTCTACCCATCCTACAACACAGTTGAATTGTTGGAATAACACATGCAAAATCATTACCCACTTTGGAAAAATTTATTGGTCCTGATCGTTTTTGCGGTCTCGACTATTTATGCATTGCCGAATTTATACGGCGACGATCCATCTGTTCAGGTGGCATCGACACGCCCTGCAAAATTAACACAGGAACAGGCAAATCAGGTCGACTCCACGATTAAAACGGCTGGACTTAATATAAAGGCGTTCGAGTTTAAAGACGGCCACATTTTAGCCCGGTTTAACAATACCGATGATCAGCTTAAAGCGGCGGATTTGCTTAGGGATCAAATGGGCGATGATTATAACGTCGCGTTAAATCTGGCGCCTACCACGCCTGCATGGCTGAGAGCTTTAGGCGCAGAAGCCATGTATTTGGGTCTTGATTTGCGCGGCGGGGTGCATTTTCTAATGGAAGTGGACATGGATGCCGCAGTTAAGCAGGCGGAAGAGCGTTACAACGACGATGTCCGTCTGGCGTTAAGAAACGAAAAAATACGTTATCAATCGGTTTCTAAAGACAGCGGATTCATTAAGGTTAAGCTGAATTCTGCTGATGACAAGCCGGCGCTGCTGAAACTTCTGGATAAGGATTTTCGCGCTTTGGAAATCACCGAACCGAATGAGCAAGACCAAGTCTGGTTGAAGCTCTCTGAAAAAGAAGTGCGCGAAACCAAAAAGTTCGCCGTCGCGCAAAATATGACCACCTTGCGTAACCGTGTCAATGAATTGGGCGTCGCCGAGCCGGTGATTCAGCAACAGGGTGAAAACCGTATTGTCGTGCAATTGCCTGGTGTCCAGGATACGACTCGCGCGAAAGAAATTCTCGGGACCACTGCGACGCTGGAATACCGTCTGGTTGATGTTGAGCACGATGTGCAAAAAGCGGTCGAAGGGCATGTCCCGGTTGGCAGCCGCTTATATTACGAAAGAAACGGCAACCCGATTCTGTTGGATCGCCGGGTCATCGTAACCGGAGATCAAATCGTCGATTCCTCTTCGGGTGTTGATCAGGACGGCAGGCCTTCGGTTAATATTTCCCTAAACGGCGTCGGTGCGGCCAAAATGGGTAAATTGACCCAAGCTAATATCGGCAAGCCGATGGCGGTAGTGTTCATCGAATATAAAGTTGAAACCAAAGTCGTGAACGGGCAAAAAGTCCGTCATAAAGAGAAAGTTGAAAAAGTCATCAACGTCGCGACCATTCAGGGCGTTTTCAGTCATCGGTTCCAGACTACCGGTTTAGACAGTCCGCAGGAAGCGCGTAATTTGTCGTTATTATTGAGAGCGGGGGCATTGGTGGCTCCGGTCGACATCGTTGAAGAGCGCACCGTCGGCCCAAGCTTGGGTCAAGAAAATATCGCCAAAGGTATCAATTCCAATTTCTACGGTTTCATAGCGGTCGCGTTTTTCATGATCATCTATTACCGCGTGTTCGGTCTTTTTTCCATCGTCGCGTTGGGCATGAACGTGTTGATGTTGGTTGCGGTGCTGTCCCTGCTGCAAGCCACGTTAACGCTGCCGGGCATGGCCGGCATTGCGCTGACTGTGGGCATGGCCATCGACGCCAACGTGCTGATCAACGAACGGATACGCGAGGAACTCAGGCTCGGCATGTCGCCCGGCGCCGCCATTTATGCCGGTTATGAGCGAGCTTTTGCGACTATTTTCGATTCCAATATCACGACTTTGATTGCCGGCATCGCGTTATTCTGGCTGGGGTCCGGCCCCATCCGCGGTTTTGCGCTGGTGCTGTGTATTGGGATTTTAACTTCCATGTTCAGCGCGGTTGTTGTATCGAGAGCGTTGGTCAATCTCGCCTATGGTGGGCAGCGTAAGTCAGATAAATTGGCTATCTGAAGATAGCATTAGAGGATTCAATGGAACTTTTTAAAATTAAACACGATATTCCGTTTATGCGTTATGGTCGGATTACCACGACCATTTCGCTAGTTACTTTTATTTTGGCGATACTGGCCTTATCTTTCAAAGGGCTTAATTTTGGCTTGGACTTTACCGGCGGTCTCCAAGTCGAAGTCGGCTACAACCAGCCGGCCAACATCGAAGCCGTTCGAAAAGTTTTGGAAGACCAAAAAATCCCCGATTTTTCGGTGCAGAATTTCGGCAGTGTAAAGGAAGTGTTAATCCGCGTGCCGATGAAGGCTGAAACCAACGATGTCAAGTTGAGCGAAGTGATATTGGCAAAGCTGAAAGAGCAAGATCCGAGTGTCGTGCTGCGTAGCGTCGAGTTTGTCGGGCCGCAAGTCGGCAAGGAATTGTTTGAAAGCGGCGGATTAGCGCTGCTGTTGGTCGTGGCCGGGATTATGTCTTATTTGGCTGTCCGCTTCGAGTGGCGTTTCGCGTTGGCCGCTATTATCGCCAACATGCACGATATCGTGATTATTCTCGGCATGTTCGCGTTTTTTCAATGGGAATTCACATTGTCAGTACTGGCCGGCGTACTGGCGATATTAGGCTATTCGGTCAACGAATCGGTCGTGGTATTCGACCGGGTACGGGAAAACTTCCACAAGATGCGCAAAGTGAGCGTTCCGGACATGATCGATAACGCAATCACGACGACGATGTCCCGTACCGTTATTACCCACTTTATGACGCAAATGATGGTGTTGGCGATGTTTTTCTTCGGCGGCGAAGCGCTGCATAATTTCGCGCTGGCGTTGACTATCGGTATCATTTTCGGCATTTACTCGTCGGTGCTGGTCGCAAGCCCTATCGTACTGTGGTTGGGCGTATCGAGAGAAGACTTGATGTCGGTAAAAAAAGAAAATGCCGAAATCGACAATTTGCCTTAGCGCTAATGGCTAATCGCTTACAAGAACGGACGCCAATCGGCTATAATTTATAATCTTTAATATTTTTTCAATCTGGAGTTTCCTTAACAATGGCAATCGAACGCACTTTCTCAATCATTAAACCTGACGCTGTAGCAAAAAATGTAATCGGCGAAATTTACAGCCGTTTTGAAAAAAACGGTTTAAAAATCGTTGCTGCAAAAATGCTGCATTTAACTAAAGAGCAAGCCGAAGGATTTTACGCGGAACACAGCGAGCGCGGTTTCTTTAATGATTTAGTCGCATTTATGATTTCAGGCCCTGTGATCATGCAAGTGCTGGAAGGTGAAAACGCGGTTCTGAAACATCGTGAAATCATGGGCGCAACCAATCCTAAAGAAGCGGCTGCCGGAACTATCCGTGCTGATTTTGCCAACAGCATCGATGAAAATGCCGTACACGGCTCAGACGCTATCGAAACGGCTCAAAGGGAAATTGCTTACTTTTTCTCAGCTAATGAAATTTGTGCTAGAACCCGCTAAAACCCAAACCATCAATTTGCTCGATTTCGACAGGAAAGGCCTTGCGGCCTTTTTTGTCGAGTTAGGCGAGAAGCCTTTTCGGGCGACACAATTGCTCAAGTGGATCTATCAGGAAGGCGTCGAAGACTTCGACCTGATGACCAACTTGAGCAAACCATTGCGCGCTTATTTAACCGAAAACTGCTATATAGCAACGCCTGAAATTGTGGTTGAGCAAATCGCAACGGACGGCACGCGCAAGTGGGTCATGCAAACCGGCTGCGGCAACCGGATAGAAACGGTTTTTATTCCTGAAGAAGGGCGCGGTACCTTATGCGTCTCTTCGCAAGTCGGCTGTGCTCTGGCCTGCACCTTTTGCTCTACCGCACAGCAAGGCTTTAATCGCAATTTGACTACGGCGGAAATTATCGGCCAGGTATTTGTTGCGCAAAAACGCTTGGGCGAAGAAAAAAGAATTACCAATGTGGTCATGATGGGCATGGGCGAACCGCTGCTTAATTTCGACAATGCGGTCGCAGCCATGAACCTGATGATGGACGATTTCACTTTCGGGCTGTCCAAACGCCGAGTGACTGTCAGCACCTCGGGCGTAGTGCCGGCCATGTACCGGCTAACCCAGGTTTGCGATGTCAGTCTTGCAGTATCGCTACATGCAGTGACCGATGAATTAAGGGACGAATTGGTTCCGATCAATAAAAAATATCCATTGAAGGAATTAATGGATGCTTGCCGTGATAACGCCAAGATAGCGCCACGGCGCACTGTTACTTTCGAATATGTGATGCTGGACGGCATCAACGACTCGATTCAGGATGCGCGTGGGCTTATCAAGTTATTAAAGACAGTACCCGCAAAAGTCAATTTAATACCGTTTAACCCGTTTCCTTCGTCATCTTACCGCTGTTCAAGCAACGAAGCGATCAACCGTTTTAAAACATTGCTAAACGATGCCGGTATCGTTACCACCGTCAGAAAAACACGCGGCGATGATATTGATGCCGCCTGCGGCCAACTGGTAGGGCAAGTTAAAGATAAAAGCCGCAGACACTTAAAACTCCAACAGCAAGGTTCCGAACGTGCAGCTTGAACAACTAAAAAAAGTTAATCGATTGGCGCTAGCCCTGCTTGTTGCGACCGTGGGAGCTTGCGGTTCAACGGGCGGCACTCAAAGTGATAATCCTGACGATATACATTTGCAGCTAGGAGTGCGCTATCTGAGCATGAACAAGCTGGAACTGGCCCGGGAGAACTTGCTGCTGGCATTAAAGGAAAATTCAAGTAATGCACAGGCGCATAATGCGCTGGCTTTTTTGTATGAAAAACTAAATCAATTCGATCAAGCCAAAGAACATTATGAGACCGCGCTGGATTTGAAGCCTAACGATTTGAGCGTGAAAAATAATTTCGGCCGTTTTCTATGCGAACATGGGGAGCTTGAAGAAGGCATGGCGTTACTGTCCGAAACGAGTTCAAACCCATTAAATGATAAACAGTGGATGGCCTTAACAAACGCCGGCCGATGCCAGCTGAGCAAGGGGCAAAAACAACTGGCCGAGAATTATTTCAAGCAAGCGCTGCAACTTAATAACGCTTATGCGCCGGCATTATCCGAAATGCAGAAAATTGCTTATCAAAACGGCGATTTTTGGGCGGCAAAAGGCTATCTACAGCGTTATTTGGGCGTTGCAGACCATACGGCTGAAACCTTATGGTTTGCTGCTCATGCTGAGCGGGCGCTGGGTAATAAGGAGCTTGCCAATGAATATAAAAAATTGTTGCTGGAAAAGTTTCCGCTTTCAAATGAAGCAAAGAAAATCGGAGGGGTTAAAGATTTTTAGTAACTGGAAAAATGGAACGCTGATGACGCAGATGGTTATGATTGAATAAGATTTTTGCATTATCATGGAAAGTTAGTTGGTCGCCATTTTGATTATCTGTGTTGATCATAACCATCCCCGGCATCAGCGTTCCATTCTATTTAATGACCAAATAGTTACAATTTTTATCCCGGCACAACCCTACAAACTATGGCAAATAATATTCAAGCAATTCGCGGGATGCACGATGTGCTTCCCGAACAGACTCCGCTTTGGCAGTATGCGGAGCAGTGTATCAGAGACGTACTCGGCGCTTATGGCTACAGTGAAATCCGGCTGCCGATCGTCGAAAAAACCGAGCTTTTTAAACGCTCTATCGGCGAAGTGACCGATATTGTTGAAAAGGAAATGTACACGTTTGACGACCGGAACGGCGACTCCTTAACCTTGCGTCCCGAAGGTACCGCAGGCTGTCTTAGAGCTTGCCTGGAACATGGCTTGTTACATAACCAAGTGCATCGGTTATGGTATTACGGACCGATGTACAGGCATGAGCGCCCGCAAAAAGGCCGCTATCGCCAGTTTATTCAATTGGGCGTTGAAACCTACGGCATGGCCGGACCCGATATTGATGCGGAATTGATCCTGATCATGGACCGGTTGTGGAAAAAGCTGGGCATCCGCGATAAGGTTCGCTTGCAGCTCAATTCTTTAGGCACGATTGCCGAGCGTATCGTTTACCGGGAGAGTCTGGTCAACTATTTTCAAGATCATTTGGACCAATTGGATGAAGACAGCTTGCGTCGGCTAAAGACCAATCCGCTACGGATTTTGGACACCAAGAATCCGGCGATGAGAGAGGTTGTTGCCAATGCACCTGAATTGTCGGATTATCTGGACGATGAAAGCCGTCAGCATTTTAACGCGATAACTACGATATTAGACGATCTGGGCATAGGCTACGAACTCAATTCCCGATTGGTGCGAGGCTTGGATTATTACAGCAAGACCGTTTTTGAATGGGTCACCGATGAATTAGGTTCGCAGGGCACTGTTTGCGCCGGCGGGCGTTATGACGGGCTGATAGAGCAGTTGGGCGGCAAACCCAATCATGCGGTCGGTTTTGCGATGGGTATGGAACGCTTATTGGCTTTAATGGAAACGCTGGATAATCTGCAACTTGCAAGCCCCGTTGATGTGTTCATGATCCGGGTTGGCGAAACCGCGGAACAAGAAGGCATGCGCTTTGCCGAAACCATCAGGAACGAAATTCCCGGCTTGAAATTACAGGTGAATTGCGGCGGCGGCAGTTTTAAAAGTCAGTTTAAAAAAGCCGACAAAAGCGGCGCCGAATTTGCGATCATTCTGGGAGACGATGAAGTCAGTCGCGGCGAAGTCAGTGTCAAACCGCTACGTAACAGCGGGCAAGAACAGCAAAATATGTCTCAACAGCAGGCGATTAAGTTTTTGATAGAACACGGATGACATGGGTTTAAAAGGCGAAAGGCAAAAGACGAAGGGCAAAAATTGCTCCTTTCGCCTTTCGCCTTTCGCCTTTCGCCTTTTTTTAAACATCAAACAAGAGAAAAAACAAGTGGAAATTTACGAAACAGAAGAAGAACAGGTTGAAGCCTTAAAAAGATGGTGGAAAGAAAACTCAACCTCCGCAATCGTAGGTTTGGTCGTGGGTCTTATCATCATTCTGGGCTGGAATTACTGGCTGGATCATAAAAAAGAGCGGGCAGCGCAAGCTTCCGTAACATACAGCCAATTACTGAAAGCGCTGGACGAAAATAAAAACGATAGCGTAGAAAAGCTGGCCGAACATATGCAGAAGCAGTTTAACGGTACGGAATATGCGGCATTCAGTGCGTTATTAGAAGCCAAGTTAAAGTCTCAACAAGGCGATTTCGCCGCAGCAAAGCAGATTTTAAAGACTATTGCGGCAGAGCCTAATAAGCATCTGAGCAATGTAGCCAGGATAAGACTGGTGCGCTTAATGCTGGCTACCGGTGAATATGAACAAGGTTTGCAGGTAATCAACGAGGTCGATGCAAAAGAAGCGACAAGCTATTCAGCCAATTATGATGAATTAGTGGGCGATTTATACGTAGCCCTGGATCGATTGGATGAGGCGCGTACATCGTATCAAAATGCATTGAGAAATGGACAGCCGTCACCTTTGTTACAGTTCAAAATCGATGACCTAACCGCTCAAGAAAAGCTAGAAACTCAAAAATAATGAGCAACCATTCAAGCTATATAAGTCAGGCGAAAGGCGAAAGGCAAAGGGCGAAAAACCCTTTTGCCTTTTGCCTTTTACCTTTTGCCTTCTTCGCCATCACCTTATTGCCAGGCTGCGCGGCTATTGATGCTGTTAGCGAAGGCGCTTCCGGCATTAGCGATTACTTTCTCGGCGGTGAAGACAATGCCGATCCTCCAAGCGTCTTGGTTGAATACACACCTGAAATTAAAACCGAAGTCATCTGGAAAGAATCGGTCGGTGTAGGTGCTGACGAGCAATCCTTAAAACTGATCCCGGTAATTGGCAGCGGAAAAATAATCGCGGCTGATCGGGAAGGCGTGGTACAAGCCAGAAGCCTGACTACCGGTAATTTGGTTTGGGAAGCTGAAACCGATGTGCATTTTTCCGGTGGTCCGGGGCTTGGCGCCGGCACTGTGATTTTGGGTTCCAGCGATGCCGAAGTTGTTGCCTTAAACATTGAAACCGGAGCGGTACTATGGAAAACCGCAGTATCCAGCGAAGTACTTTCGGTGCCTGTCGTCGCCAATGATATTGTTATCGTTCGCACTACGGATGGCGCCTTGATCGCTCTTGATGAAAAGACCGGCGGCAAACGCTGGAGTTACGAACGCACCGTACCGGCATTAAGCATACGCGGAACCGGCTCTCCGTTGATTGTTGAAGATAACGTGATCGGCGGCTACGACAACGGCAAAATGATGGCCTTGCGTCTGGCTGACGGCAAATATGTTTGGGAAACCAGCATTGCGATACCCAAAGGCCGTTCCGAAATTGAGCGGCTGGTTGATCTGGACGTCGATCCTATCGTTATTAACGGCGTGATTTACGTTGCCAGCTATCAGGGTGGAATAGCCTCTATTTCGGAATCGGATGGCGATGTATTGTGGCGCAATGAAACCATTTCATCGCATTCGGGTTTGAGTAACGATGACCGGTATTTATACCTTACAGATTCGGAAAGTCATGTCATGCAGCTGGATCAGAGTAGCGGCGCAGCCTTGTGGAAACAAAAGGATTTGCATCAAAGAAGATTAACAGCCCCGGCCGCCTATGAAAACTATGTAGTCGCAGGGGATTTTGAAGGCTACGTGCATTGGTTGTCCAGTACCGACGGCAGGCAGATGGGTCGCGTGCAAGTAACCGACGGCCCGATCGATGCCAAGCCTATCGTAGTAGATAATACCGTTTACGTTTATGCAAAAGACGGCACCCTTGCGGCTTTAAAAGTCCGATAAAAAAGCCATTAAATACAATGGAACGCAGATGAATATGATTAACGCAGAGTGTTCAGAAAAATCTTATTTGACCATACCTATCAGCGTCATCTGCGTTCCATTTTTCTAATTACCGAGTCGATATGTTACCTGTAATAGCCTTAGTAGGGCGACCTAATGTAGGCAAATCCACATTATTCAATTACCTAACGCGCAGCCGAGACGCTTTGGTTGCGGATTTCTCTGGATTAACCCGGGACCGGCAATACGGCCGGGTAAAACTGGGGGATCGCCCATTCTTGGTCGTCGATACCGGCGGTATAGCCGATGACGCTGAAGGCATAGAAAGTTTCGCTAGGAAACAGGTACAAATTGCATTGGAAGAGGCGGACATCGTGCTCTTAATGGTTGACGCTCGCGAGGGACTGAACGCTTCCGACAAAGTGATTGCCGATACGCTGAGAAAGTTAAATAAACCGGTCATATTGGTCACCAACAAGATTGACGGCATTGACGCCAACGTTGCCGCATCTGACTTTTATTCGCTGGCCTTAGGCGAACCGGTGCAGATCGCCGCTTCTCACGGCAGAGGCATACCCGAATTACTGGAAAAAGTTAACCAACTGTTGCCGCCGGACAAAGGCGAAGTCGAAGAGGCACCCGGCGGCATCGGCATTGCCGTGGTCGGAAGGCCCAATGTCGGCAAATCGACATTAGTTAACCGCCTGCTGGGTGAGGAAAGGGTTATCGTATTCGATGAGCCGGGCACCACGCGCGACAGCATCTACATTCCTTTCGAACGCAACGGCAAAAAATTCACCCTGATCGATACCGCCGGAATGCGTAGAAGATCGAAAATCGCCGAAACCATTGAAAAATTCAGCGTTATTAAATCGTTGCAGGCAATTGAAAAAGCCAATGTCGTGATTTACCTGATTGACGCGCGGGAAGGCGTTACCGATCAGGATGCGCATTTATTAGGTTTAGTATTGGAAGCCGGAAGAGCCCTGATTATCGGCTTGAACAAATGGGACGGCATCAGTGCCGACCAAAAGGCAACCATTCATCGGCAACTCGACGTCAAACTGTCTTTTCTTGAGTTTGCGGAAAAACACCCGATTTCCGCACTGCACGGCAGCGGCGTCGGTAAAATGTTCGATGTCGTACAGCAACTGTATGCGTCGGCAATGCTAGATATGTCCACGCCGGTACTGACCCGCATCCTGAAAGAAGCCACCACAGCGCATCAACCGCCGATAGTGAACAGCCGTCGTATCAAACTAAAGTATGCGCATCAGGGCGGCAGAAACCCGCCGGTCGTGGTTATTCACGGCGTGCAAACCGACGCATTGCCCGAATCTTACAAGCGTTACTTGATGAACTATTACCGCGACAAAATGGGCTTGGTCGGAACGCCGATACGTTTGGTATTCAAGTCGGCTGCCAATCCGTTCCACGGGCAAAAGAACAAGCTGACCGAATGGCAGGTGAAAAAGAAAGAACGCTTGATGAAACGGGTTAAGAGTAAGAAGAGGGATTAATAAGGCACAAGGTAAAAGGCGAAGGGCAAAAGGTGTAAAACCGCTCTCTGATTCCCAAGCTCCAGAGACTGTGAAAGCATTATCCAAATCAGTTTAAAAGCATTATTCACCACGAAGGCACGAAGGAAAGTAATTGTTTTTAATTCAATATATTGAAAACTTCGTATTCTCGGCAATTGCTCCATGCATTGCTCTACCTCCTGCGTCCGTGCCTTCGTGGTTAATTCTTCATTTTGTTATAAAAACGAATACTTTCACAGGGCGTAGGCCGGAATAAGGCTACCCAAGCGTAGCGCGAGGTAGCGTTTCCGGCCGATTACGAAGATGTTTGCCGGAAACGCCGGTTTTCGCTGCCGCTCAATCCGGCTTATTCCGGCCTACGCCCGTCCTCGCAAACCTTTGTCATTAAATCAACACAACAGGAAACAATCATGGCTACAATCACATTCCAAGGCAAACCTTTAAACACTTCCGGCGAATTACCCGCAGTAGGCAGCGATGCCCCGGCTTTCACCCTCACAAGCCGCGAGTTAGTGGATGTGACCCTGGCAACCTATGCCGGCAAAAGAAAAGTGCTGAATATCGTACCCAGCCTGGATACCCCAACCTGCGCCGCGTCAACGCGTAAATTCAACCAGAAAGCATCGCATTTGGACAACACCGTTGTATTAGCCGTTTCAGCCGACCTGCCTTTTGCACAAAGCCGTTTTTGCGAATCGGAAGGCTTGAAAGACGTCATCCCGCTATCAACCTTTCGTTCCAGTTTCGCCAACGATTACGGCGTAGCTCTCGTCGATACCTTTTTGCGCGGTTTGACTGCACGTGCCGTAGTCATTATCGACGAGAACGACAAAGTGATTTACACGCAACTGGTCAGTGAAATAGCTAATGAGCCGGATTATGAAAGCGCGTTGGCGGTACTATAAAACGGCTTTTTGATTGGTTCGATATACAGATTCGCAAACATGCTGCATCGCCAAGCGGATCAGAAAATCCCGTCAATCTTGAAAGACCAAGTTGACGGGAATCAGCGAGACATCCTTGTTCGCTTTTCATAGTAAAAAACGGCGGATAAAAAGCCCATTTTTAGGCTATATATTCGCCGTTATTAACTTAGCCGATTATACCCTCGGCATCTGTCTCAGTTTTTCAACAACCTTGTCGCCGAACTGCTCGGTGCTGATCATGGTTACGCCGCTACCCGGTTTGGACAAATCGGCCGTTGAGTAACCGTCGCCAAACACGCCTTGCATCGCATCCCAGACATTCTTCGCTTCTGCGGCCATATCGAAGCTGTTTTCCAGCATCATCGCAACCGAGCCGATCATTGAGTAAGGATTCGCGATATTTTTTCCGGCGATGTCCGGAGCCGAACCATGAGACGGCTCATAGTAGGCTTTTTCATCGCCGATACAGGCGGAAGGCATTAAGCCCAGAGAACCCAAGATACCGCCGCCCTGGTCGCTGAGTATGTCGCCGAACATGTTCTCCATGACCATCACGTCGAACTGGGTAGGCTTCAGGCACAGGTTGGTCGCAGCCGAATCGACCAGTTGGTGAATGACCTCCACTTCAGGATATTCTTTAGCCACTTCATCCAGTATTTCATTCCACAATACGCTCGATTTCAGCACATTGCTTTTATGGATGTTGTGCAACACTTTCTTGCGTTTTTGAGCGAGCTTGAACGCCTGATGCAAAATCCGGCTGATTTGCTGTTCATCGTATTCCAGGGTTTCTTTGACATAACGCAAGCCCTTCTCGTTAACACCGGTTTCCTTATTACCGAAATACAGGCCGCCGACCAGTTCCCGAACCATAATCATATCGATCCCTTCGCCGATGATTTCAGGTTTTAGCGGCGAGAAATGGGCTAAAGCTTTAGGCAGGAAAACCGGCCGGAAGTTTGCATAAGTATTGTAACGGCGACGCATAGGCAACAATGCACCGCGTTCGGGCTGTTTATCGATCGGAATGGTTTTGGATTGTTCATGACTCAAGCCAATCGGGCCTTTAAGAATGGCGTCGGCTTGATCGCAAATATCGATGGTCGACTGCGGGAATGCATCGCCGAATTCAAAATAAGCGCAGGCGCCGAAAGCTGCCGGCATCAGTTCAAAAGAAACATCGTTGCGCTCTTCGATAAGCTTGAGAACTTTGATGGCTTCCCGAGTGATTTCAGGGCCGATACCGTCACCGGCTAGCACTGCGATTTTATAATTCTTCATTATGTACCTTTGCTGTCTGCGTAATGTCTACAGAGTGAGATTTTAAAAATCGGCTATTTTACTTTATTTTTTAACAAACTCGGGCATCATTCGTATCATTGCTCCGCTCCAGCATGGAAATGGAAAACTCGTCACTTAGAGATTAAGTCTTGTTGGTGGTAACTATCCTTATTTTTAAGCTAAATTCCAAACATCAATTGGATTATTCGCCACCAAATCGTTGACTAATCACTGCCCTAGCCTGAAAGTTCCAATTAATCGGACGCACCTCATAGGTATTCACGCTTATTGATTGAACAAGTCGAACTCCCTATCCTACAGACACCGGTATAACACCAACCGAATTTTGAGGTTAATGCATTTTCATCTTTGTGAGAATAAATACTCCTTATGTTCAATTTCACTAAAAAACACAGCAAAGTTCGGGTCGATATAGTCGACATAAATGAACAATTCGCCGGAGTACGCGAAAAATATGACGCTGCGATAAAAAAAATACAACGGCTTGAAGATGAATTAAACCAGAAAACCTATGAATTAAACCAAAGCAATAAAGCTCAATCGATAATGAGCGAAGGCGTAAAAAAATGCGTTATATCCCTTCATACCGTTCAAAACCAACTACAAGCCGTGGCTACGCATTTAGATCGCTCAAACAAACATATTTTCGAGTTAATACAAAAAAACAAAATACTTAAATCATCAGGTGATGAATGGTTTAGACGTGCGATAAAACTTGAATTTGATGTTTTAATGGCTAAGGACGGGCTTAAAAAAATCGAACATGAACGTGATTTGGCATTGAATACAATTGAGCTTCTTCAAGCTAAGCTAATGTCGACCGATAACGAAAATAGCCAAAGCAGAAATCAGGGCTAAAACTTGTTCCGACAAAATGATTTTTTACTATTCACATCAAAAACAAGGCAATCAACATTAACCGGCCATTCAACCTGTAACCAGCAGATTCTTAAATTCATCTGCGGGTACCGGCCTTGAAAACAGATAACCTTGTCCATAATCACAACCTGCTGCAATCAGTAAATCGCACTGTTCCCGAGTCTCTATGCCTTCTGCGATAACCTTGATGCCCAATTTATGCGCCATCACAATTATCGCCTCGCACAACGCCAGATCGCTGGCCTTGGGAGTGAGGTTACGAGTGAACGATTGGTCAATCTTGAGATAGTCGATATCGAATTTTTTCAGGTAAGACAATGAAGAGTAACCTGTACCGAAGTCATCCAGCGATATTTGAATACCGGCATCGCGAAAGGCCAACAATTGACCGGTAATCATAGCTCCGGCATCCATCAGCAATCCTTCGGTAATTTCTACGACTATGCTTTGTCCGGACAGGCCGAGTTCGCGCATATAGTCGAACCAAACAAGATGGCCGTTGCCCTCTTTTTGGAATTGAACGGGCGATTTATTAATGCTGATCTGGAAGTCGTCATGATGCTCTGTACACCACCGTACTGCTTGTTGCGCTGCCTCGCGGAATATCCATTCACCAATATCAATAATCATACCGGTTGCTTCGGCGACCGGGATAAATTCAGCCGGACTAATCAAGCCGCGAGTCGGGTGCTGCCAACGAATCAGCGCCTCCGCCTTGCGGATGTTGCCTGTAGTCAATTCCACAATCGGCTGATAAGCCAGCCAAAACTGGCATTCGGCAAGTGCATTACGCAAATCGTTAATCAACCGCATTCTGGTCAACGCGGCTTCCTGCATCGAGATGGTAAAATAATGGTGACAATTTCGGCCTTGAGCCTTTGCGGCATACATGGCCTGATCGGCGTTTTTTATCAGCGTGTCGATATCATCGGTATCTTCAGGATATAGGGTGATACCGATACTGACCGACACATAGGCACAATCGCCTGCTAAATCGAACGGTTTAGCGAGCTGACACAGAATGTCCTGAGCAAGGCGCTCTATGCTGTCTTGCTCGTGTAATTGCGTGAGGATAATAGTGAATTCATCGCCGCCCAGACGCGCCACGGTGTCGGTATTGCGCACGCAATTGAGCAGGCGTCGCGCCATTTCTTTGAGTAGCAGATCGCCTTTGCCGTGTCCCATCGTATCATTAACATCCTTGAAATGATCGAGATCGAGAAACAACAATGCCAGCGGCAAGCCCATTCGTTGGGATTTTTTCATCTCCTGCGCCAGACGCTCATAAAACATATGACGATTAGGCAGGCCCGTTAACGAGTCGAAGTTAGCTTGTTGCCAGATGGTTTGTTCTGCGTGTTTCTGATCGGTAATATCCGAGAACAATGCGACCCGGTGCCTTACATTATTTTGGTCATCGTAAACGGTATTGATCGTCAGCCATTCAAGGTATATCTCACCGTTTTTACGCCGATTCCATATTTCACCCTGCCAGTGCCCTGTTATTTCCAACGCACTCCACATGAGCCGGTAAAACGCTTCGTTTTGGCGCCCTGACTTGAGCAGCGTTGTGGATTGGCCGACGGCTTCCTGCAACGTGTAACCGGTCAGTTCCGTAAAGGCCGGATTGACAGTGACAATCCGATTGTCGGCATCCGCCACCATGATGGCCTCGCCAATTGCCTGATAAACCAGATGCGCGAGCTTTAGCTTCTCTTCATTATCTTTGCGTTCGGTGATGTCGACGAGTATCATGCGGCAGGTCTGGTCGTCATCATTGGCTATAGCTTCAATATGTACAATCAGCGTTGGGCTCCGGTCGGCTGGTAGCAGGGGCAACTCACAGCTTTGAGCCGCCTTGCCTGCAAATACGCTGGACAGGAAATCGTTGAAAACAGGCAGTGAATCAGCGCGAATGAAGGCTGAAAAGCGTTGCTGTTTTAGCTGTGCACGAAATATTCCTAACTGTCTGGCGGCTTTGAGATTGATCTGATGGATAGCTCCATCGCGCCCCAGCGTAAGATAGCCGACCGGCGCCATATCATAGAGCTCAGTGTAGCGTTTCAGACTCTCTTCCACTTCTGTCTGTGCTATAAGTAATTCTTCATTCTGTATTTCCAGTTCAATTCGGTGAACCTGTAATTCGTGCAGCAGTTTTTTCGCATCCACTTCAAAGCAGGGTACGGTTGACTGCTGTTGGATAAGCTGCTGTTCGGCACGTCGACGCAGGTTGTCGGTATCAGTAAATTGCTGGATTTTTTTTATCATACCTTCTCTCTTTGTACATTGTGAATATCCTTATATTTTGGAAGATATTATAGACTGATTCACCAAGCAATTAACAACTGATCCTGAATGTTAAATAATTCTTATGATCCTGCTGACATTAGCTGTCAAAATTATTGGGCTGTTACACGCTCTTTGGGATTCAACATGTAAGCTACAAATAAATCCCGGAATTGGAATTATTATCTGCATCCAAATTTTTCTGCTGTACCAGCCCGGCTTTCTTCTTATGCTGAGTAATTACTGTACGAATAGCAATGTACTGATACGGTTTGCCTTTCGCATTAAGAAAAGGAACGATAGTAGTATCTACCCAATAGAGGGAACCGTCTTTAGCGCGGTTACGGATTTCTCCCTTCCAGATACGCCCGTGTGCAATGGTTTGCCACAGATTGCGCATGAATTCTTTGGCGTGATAGCCTGAATTGATGAGGCGGTGATCCCGTCCAAGTAATTCTTCGCGCGAATACTTGGAAATTGCGCAGAACTTGTCATTCACATAGGTGATAATGCCTTTCCGGTCGGTAATCGCTACAATCGCGTGTTCATTCAGCGCCAGCTCAAGATTTTTGGCAAGACTGATGTCGACAAAGGTAATCACCACGCCGTCTATTATATTGTCCATCGTGCGGTAAGGCATGATCCGCACATCAAACCAGCGCCCATCGTGAGTCTGAATTTGTTTATCCGATACTACCAGCGTTTGTAATACCTCTGCCGCATCCTGCTGCAATAACGGATAGTCCAGATCGGTTACGATATCGGATAAAGGCCGCCCTTCGTCTTGCGGCCGAAGTCTGAATATCTGCGTGGTATGATCGGTAAAGCGCCGCAGATACAATTTATTATTCAGAAACACGGTAGCAATTTCGGTGCTGTTAAACAGGTTCTGCATATCATTGTTGACCCACAACAAAGCATCCAGTTTGACTTGCAGCTCTGTGTTCACAGTCAGCATTTCCTCGTTCATTGACTGCATTTCTTCCTTGGTAATGAGCATTTCCTGATTTATAAGCTGGCGCTTTTCCAGTCCGGCTTTGAGTTCTTCCTGCAAAAACTGTATTTCCTCGTTCAATGCCTGTATTTCCAACCGGGCCTGTTGCAATGCCTCGGGCTTGAGGATCTTGTCAGCGCGCTTGGCGGTACGTGCCGTCGAAATATCGGTAAATACAATGATGACCTTGCCGCGCAATGCCGGCACCTGTTCGATAGCTTGTACGGTCACATTGACAGTGTGCATACCACTGTCACCGGTCACTTGCAAATCGTTTAAGCATACCGCTGTTTTGCGCTGCAACGCTAAGCGGATCGAACCCGTCAACGGCTGGCGCAGGCCCTCCCGCATCATCGCATAGATGTTCAGATTGACTTTACCGGCAGATGGCTCCAGATATTTGCCGGTATGACCGCTAAAATAAAGGATGTCCCCCTCGGCGTTAACCAGCACCGCTGCCGGAGCATATTGCGCAAGCAGCAATTGATCCATCAATTGCTGTAGATTAACGGGTAGACCCGTGTCGTCAACGGCGTGGCTGACAGCAGGCGTAGCGATAAAATTTTGATTTGGAAAATTCACTTCGGGCTTCGGCAAAGGGTTGTCAATACGCCGGTAGAGTCGTACCGTGGCATTCAACAGTGTGAACAAATAGCTATAGCTGCCGATGTTTTCAGCAGATCCCAGTAACAGCAAGCCGTGCGGATTTAACGCATAGTGAAACAGCGGCAACAGTTTTTCTTGCAAATCGGCGGAAAAATAAATGAGCAAGTTACGGCAACTCAATATATCCAGCCGGGTAAACGGCGGATCATTGATGATGTTGTGGGATGCGAAAACGATCATTTCGCGGATTTCATCTTTTATCCGATAACCGTTGCTTTCGGCATTAAAATAGCGCGCCAAACGCTCCGGCGAAACATCGGCAACGCTGTGGGCTAAATAAAATCCTTGGCGAGCATGAGCTATTGCATCCGCATTGAGATCGGTAGCAAAAATCTGCAGCGAATAGCCGGCGCTAGGCTTGACTTGTTCGATCGTTTCGATGAAGCTGATTGCCAACGCATAGGCTTCCTCACCGGTGGAACAGGCAGGCACCCAGGCTCTTAATGTCTTGCCGCTCGGGAAGTTTGCCAATAGCGCGGGTATGGCGTCGGTTTTTAGGTATTTCCATACCAACCGATCGCGAAAAAAACCGGTAGCGCCGATCAGCAGTTCCTTGAATAATAAATCCAGCTCCTGCGAATTCTCGTGCAAATAACGAACATAAGCAGCGATATGATCGATCTGATGCAATTTCATGCGACGCTCAATACGACGATATAGTGTACTTTTTTTGTACAACAAAAAATCATTGCCGAATCGAGCGCGTAGCAGCACCGCAATTTTCTCGAGAGCGCTCAGAGAGCTGTCTTCCAGTAGAGGCTCTGAATAGGGAAATGCATCTTTGGGAGGATGCTGAAGATAAGCAATGACGTGCGCGGGCAATTCTGCCGCCGTGCCAACAATATCGGCTAACCCGGCATCGATAACGCTACGCGGCATACTGTCGTACTTGGCGTCGGCTGGATCTTGCACCAGTACTAGGCCGGACTTTTCCTTAATAGCGCGCAAGCCCATCGTACCGTCCGACCCCATACCCGAAAGCAAAACACCGATGCTTTGATCGCGCCGGTCTTCGGCCAAGCTACAGAAAAAAGTATCGATAGACCGGCGCAATCCGCGCGGTGCACCCGGATCGAGCAAATATAGCGTACCGTGCTGCAGGGACAGTTCTTTATCCGGTGGATTTACATAAACGCAACCCGGTTTTATTTTCATGCCATTTTGGGCTTGCAATACCGTCATTTCCGTTTTGAGTTGCAGCAGTTCTGGCATCATGCCTTTGTGATTGGGGTCGAGATGCTGAATGACGACAAAAGAGATGCCCAAATTAGCCGGCACATGGCTGAAAAAATTTTCGAGCGCTTCAAACCCGCCCGCCGAGGCGCCGACGCCGACGATTGGAAATAATCTATCGGCATAAAAGTGCTCCGAGGTAGTCGCAGGGTACAGAGGAAAAGGTCCGTGGGCATCAGTTGATTTGTCCATACAGGAGTCCTCGTGATCTTTAGGCTTTATGGCTATTTATACTTTTTGCTTATCGTGTCATTTTTTGGATCGCCTTTCTCAGTTCAAACAGAAAAGGAGCCGTTGCTGATACGATAAATATATATTACACCTACATTACGAAAGCTGTTAAAAACCGGCCAATTTCAGCTTAGTGTCTTAAGCTGATTTAAGTCTTTAGCACCCCCTTTCTCGTTCCCAGCTTTTCCAAGCCCCTTACTGCTTCAGCGATACGGCAGAACGTGGGATGATAAAATAACTCATCTTGCGAAACAGCCCTGCTGAATGAAATGCAGCGCCTGCTCAATGACAGCCTCGCTCCGCATGATGAACGGATGCGAATACGGCATAACGATGAAATCTTTCATGCCTGTTACCTGCGCCCTGCTCACCGACACTTTGCCGTCATTGACGCCGGGGATCAGCCTTGACAACAAAAAGTTGATGGTTTTACTCCCGGCAATGACTCCCAGCTGAAAATTCACCGGCCCCAGCTGGTTCGGCGCGCTGTTGTTATCAGTGCCCAACTGCAATCCGGCCGGGCCGTTTAAATAATAAAACAGCTTCCAGCCGCCCAGTTTATCGACAACTTCGCTGCCTTGATTCGGCGGCGCGAGCATCACCACTCGGCCCAGCTTATCGATAGCTTGGCTAGCCAAAAAATGTCGCAGCAGAATGCCGCCCATCGAATGGGTCAGGAAATGGATTTTCTTAACGCCTTTCGCGTCGCATTGTTTCAATGCCTGAGCGATGTATTTTTGCGCCAAGATGCTGATGTTTGCGCTACGCGAAGGGTAGTCGACATTAATGATGTAATAGCCATAAACGGCCAGCAGCTTGGCGGCTTTATTCATGCTGCGGCTGGTTCTAGCCAGACCGTGCAGCAGAATAATCGCTTCCGAATCTTTATCTATCGGTTTCAGTTTGGCTTTTAAATTTTCCATAGCGCAGCAAAATGGCAGGTAATAATAGTAAATTGAGTAACGTCGAAGAGGCTAGGCCGCCGATGATGATCGCCGCCATCGGCCCCATGATTTCACGCCCCGGATTGTCGCTGTTAAACGCAATCGGGAACATCGCTAAGGCGGTGACCAACGCCGTCATCAAAATCGACGGCAAGCGTTCCTGCGCGCCCAATACGGCGGTGTCCAGATTCCAGCTTTTGCGTTCGACTTCGACCAAATAGCGATAATGCGACAATAGCATGATGCTGTTGCGCACGGTAATGCCGAACAGCGTCACAAAGCCCACGACCGAACCGACCGATAAGGTTGCGCCGGTTAAAACCACCGCAGCAACACCGCCGATCAGAGCAAAAGGCAGGTTGGCAAGAGTCAGCAACACATGGCGTATGCTGCCTATCGCGATATAAATAAAAATCAGCACCCCGGCCCCGGCCAGCAATGAATGCAGGATCAATTCCTTGCGAGCCTGCGCCTGTTCAATTGCAGCGCCGGTGAACTCGGGATAAATATCCGCAGAGAACGGAATCTCTTGTAATACCCGCGCTTTAAGCTCCGCCATAAAATCATCCAAATCCCTGTCGATCACATTGCCGGTGATGGTTTGCCGCCGCTGCGAACCTTGATGCAAGATATTATAGCGGCTGGCCGAATGCCTGATTTCGGCGACCTGCTCCAGCAGGAGCATCGTGCCATCCTGTGTCCTGATCGGCAGCTTGGCTATCGATTCGGGCTGCTGTCTTAGCTCCGGCGTCAAGGTCACCGCGACATTGTAGATTTTATTGCCCTGAATGTTTTTGCCGACCACTCGGGTTTCGTAAGCAGCCTGCAAGGTATCGACAATCTGGGCGGGCAGCACGCCCCAGAAGCCGAGCTGATCGAGGTTCAAGTTGATTTGCAGCAACGGCGTGCCGGGCGGCGAGCGTAACTGCACATCGGTAGCGCCGTCTATGTCGCGCATAATCTGGGCCACCGCCTGCGCTTTCGCATCCAATTGATTCAGGTCGTTGCCGTAAATATTAACCACCACTGGCGAGGTGTAGCCGGAAATGGTTTCGTCGACCCGCTCCGTTAAAAAGGTGTTGGCTTCAAATAAAATGCCGGGGAAATCTGCCAGAATTTCCCGCAACTTGTCCTTTATCTCCTGCTGCTCCGATCCTGACATCGGCTCAAGACGCACTTCATACTCGCTGTAATGGCTGCCGTAAGTATCCGCGCCCCGCTCTGCCCTACCCGCCCATTGCGACACCGATTGTATGCCCGGAATCGCCATAAACTGCTCGGTTAGTTTACTGCCGATCCTGATCGATTCCTGCAACGATGTGCCGGGAATGCTGGTGGTATGGACGATATAATGGCCTTCCCGCAGTTCGGGCAGGAACTTGCTGTCGAGACTGAAAAAAGCCAGCAAGCCCGACAGGCAAACGATAACGCTGCCGATAATGACCGGCTTGAAATGCTTCGAAACCTTGCTTAACAAATCCTTATAAAACGGCTTGATGCGCCTGATCAGCGGCGGGTCTTCATTGGCGATAACCGCATTGCCCAGCAACGCGTAACACAGCGCCGGCGTTAAGGTCAGCGCCACCAACAGCGAGATTAAAATCGCCAGAATATAAGAATACCCGAGCGGCGAAAACAAGCGCCCGGCAACGCCGTTTAAAGTCAATAACGGCACAAAAACCAGCGCGACGATAAAGCTGGCGTAAACTACGGAGCTTCGCACTTCCAGCGATGCGCTGTAAACCACCTCGGCAATCGGCAGCGGCTTGGCTGACAACCGGTTTTCGCGCAAGCGCCGGAAAATGTTTTCGGTATCGATAATCGCATCGTCAACCACCTCACCCAACGCTATAGCCAAACCGCCCAGCACCATGATATTCAGGTTCACACCGCTTTCCAGCAGCACGATCACCGCGCCGATCAACGACACCGGAATCGCCAGCGCGGAAATAAACGCAGTGCGGAAATTAAACAAAAACAGGTACAGGATAATCAGCACGAACAAGCCGCCGATCAGCAAATGCCCTGATAAATTGCTCAGCGAGCGCTCGATATAATCGGCAGGCCGGAACAAGTGCGAGTAAAAATTAATCGCCTGCTTTTTGAAAATAGGCTCGAACTCTTGCAGCGTTTGCTCGACCTGCCGGGACACCGATAAAGTATTGGCCCCGTATTGCCCGATCACCATCATCACGATGCCGGGCTTGCCCAAAATTTGCGCCGCGCCGATTGGCGGTTCCGGCGCATATTGAATTGTAGTGACTTCGCCCAGCGTCACATTGCGGCCCTGGTCCCGCTTGACGATAATCTTGCCGAATTGCTCCGGCGTGGCCGGTTGCCCGGTCATCTGCAACGTAAACCGCTGGTTGTTGTTTTCGATAAAACCGCCGCCCTGAATGTTTCCGGCCTGTGACGCGGCCCGGATAACGTCCTCCAGCGTCAGGTTAAAGCGATGCAGTTGCAACGGATCGACCTGGATTTGCAATTGCTGAATATCGCCGCCGAACACGTTGACATCGGCAACCCCCGGAACAGCTTTCAAGCGCGGCACTATCGTCCAGTCGACCAAACTTCGCAAAGCCATCAAATCGGTTTGGTCGTCCTTGTTTAAACCGATAGTTAGAACCGTCGCAGAAGACGAAGACAACGGTATCGCAACCGGCGTAATGCCCAGCGGCAGCTGTCCCGCCAGCGTGGTAAGTCGCTCGCTGATCAGCTGGCGATTGCGGTACACATCGCTGTCTTCATCAAAGATCGCGGTAATAATCGACAGCCCCTGGATGGATTCGGAGCGCACCGACTTCATGCCGATCAAGCCGCTGATCGAGGTTTCGATTTGCTGGGTCACCAGCACCTCAACCTGCTCCGAAGACAGGCCGGGCGATTCGGTTTGGATGATGACCTGTTTTGGGGAGAACTCAGGAAAAATATCCAAACCGGCGGTGGCGAAGCGGTAACTGCCGTAGAGCAGGATCAATAGCGCAAGCGCGATGATGATGCCGTAGAAACGGATGGAGAAGCGGACGAGGGTGGCTAGCATGGGTTAGTGGGTTTGATTGGGAAGGTTGGGGCTCTGTCAATAACGAACCAAATAAATATCTTGTAATGTTCGGCGCAACCAAAATCTGACGGTGTATATTTATTTTGAACGGTAATAACGGGCTAGCTAACTGATTCGCCACTTGTCGGTGCATCTCGGTTGGACGGTGAATTAGATTTTCTCATAGGCAGCAGCCCCACAGCCGTAGATACACTACGGAGATTTTCAGTTGATTGCTTTGCAAGGTCATCGAAAGATGGTACTCTAATCATGGCGCACATTCTCATGAGAGTGTTGACTGCACCACCAGCCATTAGAGCTAGAGCAGAAGAATGCGAGAATGTGGTCTTGAGTAGAGATGCTTGGTCATACGGAACAGTCCCAATATCATATGTACCGAGATGGAATAAGGATCCATAAAGTGTTCCATGGAGTGCCTCGGATGCGTCAGAGTAAATCATTAGCAGAGGGAGCAAAAGTGAAGCACGAGGGGTATTACTTTCAACTAGACCAGCTCGATCAGGCAAGCTAACCTTAGTCCATCGGGTTATCTCACGACCATTTATGCTAGTAAATTTGTCATATGCTGCTTTGAGATCTGGGTGGGATGCCCAATCAACAACACCGCTCCAGCGAACCGAAGCTTGCGATGAACCTCCTTCAATCGTACGATCAAGTCGCCGTACTGCTTTTGATTTTGAATAGGTTAGGTAGCTATCAAATTCGGATTGTTCACAGAACTGTAGATAGCAAAAATTGACAAGCCGCTCTAGTAAAGCCCGTACAATGATGTAAGAGTTATTAATCCTGTAATCTCGAGCAAGCAGAGTTAGAGAAATTGTGTCTTCAATTATTGACGCGTAGACGGGATGTAACTTGCACACCCGATCAATATTGGTTTGACGGATAAATGGATCTCCAGCTATAAGCAACTGGACTTCGGTAGAGACAAACCCTATGAGAGCTTGTGCTCCCTTTTTCGTATCAGTTGCAAGATCAGGTTCTTCAGACATGGGGAAATTTAACAAGTTAAGTAATGTAAGGGACTCAGCCGCGGCTCTCAAGGGCAACTGAAGAAGACTGCTCAGAGTTTTCTTTACCAGTATTAAGTTTCTTGTCCTTCGCTATTTTTAAAAATGCAATAGCAAAATAGGCCATTAAAAATGCCAGAAAAGATGGTAGCAAAAGTCCTAACTTAGAGATCAATACAGAATCAGAAGATACTAAAAAGCCGACATAAGCAGTAAGAAGACCAGAAAACCCGCCTAATATAATGCTAAACGCTTTTAATGATCTATGTCTGTATTCCGCTATAGCCTGAGACTTATGCTTTTCAAGCTCGTCTAACTTTGCTTCCTTTGGTTTAAGTTTAAACAACTTCTCGCAATATTCATTTTTCGCCATATTAGAAATGAAGCTAGAATCCATAACTTCCTTAGTAAGATTTTCTATTATTTCAGTTATGGATGCGATGTCATTAAAATCAATAGCATGTTTCCTTGCAGTAGCTACTTGAAGAGATTGAATAACATCTATTCTTGGAACGTCACCATCAACAATGAATGGTTTTATTGCATATAAGACTTCGTTATTCGCAAGCCTAACCTTTTGCAAATACTCTCGATTATCTTTGCTTGCAAAGAATTTTCCTGTGATTACGGTAACTAACAGGCTGCTAAGAACACCACCTCCGATACCAACAACCCATTGATTATTGAATATGTCCATCATTTTTTACCTTTATCATTGTTAGCATGGAACAACGAATACTTCAGAAAGCTGGACCTAGTTAAAAACATTTCTTTAGACATAGTTAAATCCCAACAACTGAACGTTCTCTTTCAATTAAATTCAGCCATTTTATAAATTTTTCTTTGTTCTTGTTCATAAAGCCTCTCTATATCCTCATTTTCTTCTATATAACTAAGCATATTATAAAGAGCCAAAAAAGCGACCACTAGATTATGGAATACATAATACGCGTGGCTTCGCTAGTTCCCAAGCTCAAGCTTGGGAATTCGGTTACGGAAGCTCCAGCTTCCCGTTTCGCGAAGCTGGAGCTTCGCCTTCTGGGTTCCCAATCTGGAGATTGGGAACCAGCTCGATAAAGTCAGCATAGGCTTCTTGCGACAAGCCTTGCTGTCGCACTGAATGCAATAAATTTGTTCTGAGCTATGCATTGGCCTTTCTGGAGTGCAAGCTTTGCCTGCTTTGCAAGCACCAAAAGTAGGTGCTTTAGGCGAAGCTTGCACTCTACCGGTCCATTAACCCATTCAATTGTACCATTGCAATTCCAACAGATATTCACTTCATGCTCTTGCGGCTAGCGGACTCCAAAACAGCACGGCATGAAAAAATGTGCTTCGTGGTTGGCTGGAGTGCAGGCTTCGCCTGCCTTGCAAGCAGAGCTTGCACTCCTGTCTTAAAATTCGTCTTCGATCAGGATTAAGGATTGGTATTGGTTGTTATTGCTAAATTGCCGCCGCAGATTTTCTCGGCCAACTTTTTCTATATGCTGGTGAAAACTGGAAAAAGGATAATCAGTCAGATTTTTCGTGTAGCCGTGTTTTACGGGATTATTCAACAGATAGTTAAGACGAATGAAATAATCTTTTTCATCACGCGGACAGTAATCCCAGTAATTCCACCACACCGGTAAATCAGAGGGATGGGCTTTCCTGATTAGCTGCCCCGATTGGTAATGAACACGCGCTATGATTGTCGGTAAATCTATCCCTTTCTCGCTGAATGCCATCAAATGATAGTGATTATTCAGCACTACCCAATGTTCCAGCGTCCAGCAAAATTCAGTAAACACTTGGTGCAGCATGGCGATCAACTGCACTTTTAATTGGTCGTTTAGTAATTCGCGTTTTTGATAAATGCTACCGGTTATAAAATAACTGGTTTTATCTAACAAGAGATGTGCAGGACGATGTTTGTAACGTTTTAACATATCAGCTCATTGGCGTGTTTTCGGAGTGCAGGCTTTGCCTGCTGGGCAAGCAAAGCTTGCACTCCTAATCATAAAAAATTGATGTTTTTTCACTGACACCTAATCTGAAGATAGGAAGCCCACTCGATACGCTTAATTCAATAAAATGTATTAATCGCAAATAGTAGCTGTTTTCCTCCAAGCCGGGCGGGGCATGTTGCCCCGCCCGAAACGTTTTGCATTGGTAACGTGTAACCACTTTGCTTAGGCATCACAGAAAAGTAAGGAGCAGTTTTATTTATCCCAAGCCTGCTGAGCCTTTTCCGATAAAGATTCCACTGTCTCATCCGGCCAAAGTTCCCGTTGCCATTCGGTATAATCAAATTTATCGCGCTTGAGCAAGGCGATAAAACGCTCAGCATCCACCATTCCTAAGCTGGAAAAAATAGACTCAAAACCGGTGTTCATTATTTCGCTATCTGATTTCATACGCTGTTATCTTCTTGAATAAACGTGAGAGGATTCACCACATTAAGATCGATTATTTTACGCGCTGTCTTTATCAATTGCTTATCCGTCGTTATAAAATAATCGGCCTTAACCGAAAACGCACAGGCACAATGTAAAGCATCTTTAACCTTCAAACCAGTTGCCTGATATTCCTTTGCTTTTTCAATAATACTTTCCGAAGCAGTCACCCAATGACTGGACTGACTTTTCCATTTTCTGATTTCATGCTGATGGTTGATATATGGATTTTGTTCGCTTTCAAATTGAAGGATATATGACCAAACCAACTGAAACTTTCCCGCTAAAATATTTTCCTGGATGTAGAGTTTTGCCTGAATTTCCAAAAAATCATTAACATGCTCCTGACATCGTAAGGCCGATTAAAACAACAGTTATCCGAATATATCAACATAATAAATCGTCGGTTAGCGCTGTTTCAGCTCAGCTATAAATTGTTCGCCATCAATCAATAAAGAAGGATCGGCATCTATATTCTTTGCAAGGTTTTGTATTTCTAGCCTCGTAGAGTACGGCGTACCTTCACACATTCAATGGCACGCACAGCGTACCCTACAAAACCACTTACGACGCAACTGATTCCACTGGCACCATTTCAGCAAGTAGCGTTTCAGGGGCAATGTCCTGTTCGTTGGGCCAAGTTACCGCCCCAAACAGAATGCCGACCTGATTGAAATAATGCACGTTCCGAAGCTCACGAAAAACCCCTTGATCGAGATAAGGCTTCAAGTCAAATATCCCCTTACGTCCATCTTCGATCTCGACATAAATGCAAAAGTCCGGCAACGGCTTTACAGTTTTTACATCCCAACACATGGCGGCCTCACAGCGAAGCAATTTTGTACGGATTCTCGCCACTGACAGCCAGCTCCCAAGCTCAAGCTAGGGAACTCGAGCGCCCCGATCATAACTATAAGCGATCCAACCAGTAATCCGGCCTACGCCGTTTATGCGAAATAGTGAGAACTTGAACAACTCCCTCAACATCACGAAAAATAACTTTGAAAGGAAATCGCTTGAGGGAAGCACATCGAATATTTGGTTTACGTTCGATACGGCAACGATGCGGCGCATAAACGACATTCACCATCAAGGCCTCTAATTCTGAAAGGTTTGCGGCGCCAAGACCAAGCTGTCGAGATTCAAAAAATGCGATTGTTTCAAAATGCTCAGCTTCGGCTCCTGGGTGAAAATAATAGCTCACCTCAACAATTCTCGGGCCTTACGACTAACTTCTTCAGCAGGGATAAGCTGCACAAGCCCTTGGTCTATTTCATCCGCACGGCGTTCCGCTTCATCGAACCATGCCTCTTCAATCTCGGATTCAGACATACTCTCTAGGCTTAATAATAGTTTATGAGCCAGCCTGGCCCGCTGTGCTACGGGTAAATGCAAAGCTTCATGTTCTATCGATGATATATTCATAGTTTGTCCTCTATTTTTTCTTGAACAGCCTCGTAGGGTAGGCTGTGCGTACCCTACAATATTTACACCATTACCATTATTCAAGCAGCCAGCTGATCCTTTAATTCAGGATGATCGTACATCAGTTTTAACAAACATATTACTCCGTCCAGCGGATTAAACCGGCCCTGCTCGCAGTCGCGCAATGTCGCCACCGTGGTTTTAATCAAATCGGCAAAGGCTTATTGCTATAAGCCGGTTGCTGCCAAACCGAACGCAATAAAATTTGCTCAGGGCTATGCACCTGCCCTATACCGTCTTGCATTTCGGCCAAGCTTTACCGTAAATCAGTCAACGCCATTCCTGCATCCGCTTCAATTGCTTGGGCTATTTTTTCAATGTCCACCTTACATCGCCTTTTTTATGTCACCGGTCTATCCCGAAGACTATAGGTATTCGCACAAATTATATCACCGTCATTCAGACAGGGATTGCCGGAATCCAGATCACAGGAACGTGATAACGAATGCATACCGTAGAACAGTTCAACAAATGGTCGTATGGTTAAAACGATTGATTGAACTGCATAAATTCCTATTTCGACATTTGCTAGTTCCCAAGCTCAAGCTTGGGAATTCAGTTACGGAAGCTCTAGCTTCCCATTTCACGAAGCTGGAACTTCGTTCTGGGTTCCCAATCTGGAGATTGGGAACCCAGAACGAATTTCCTCCAATTTTGATGTGTAGCAGTACATCTATTGCCCATCACTCAACAACTGAATATATCCCACCGTTTCAGCTTTGCGGTAGTAAAGTTCATCAGCAGTTACAAACACGGTATTCAGATGAATAGCCAAAGCGTGATAAAGCGTATCGAATAAATATTGAAAATAAGGTAAGCGGCAATTTACAGTAACCATGCAAGCCTGTCTGAATAAAATTCTAATTAAACTATGTTATTTAACACACTAAAATGCGTTATATGCCGCACTTTTATTAAAAAATCCCCCCGTCAAAACCTGCAAATCAGTCCAGTACGGTCACTCGTAATTCAAAAAATCATTCAATTGAGCAGAATCAATTCGTAACTAAAGACAAGCCATTGATTACAAAAATGTAAGCCATCAACTGCAAATCAAGCTCGATGCGTAGATAGACAGAACAAACAGAGTCTCGGTTATTTGGCATGTAATCTGCTTTAGTTAACGGATCACCCATGACATTTAAAATTAAAAACAATGAAAAAACATCTATTATTGCTGGGAATGAGCTATTTAGGCAGCGGGATTGCAGCCGAACCAGTAACAACGGAAAAGACTGAGAAACAACCAGCTAATATCAAACAATCCAAGGCAAAAACCGATAAATATCAGGGCGAGGAGATGATAACTTACGGGACGATGACCGATAGAACATTTCCGAATACCACTAAGTCAACGCCTACTTATACTATTGATGCTGCGGATGTTAAAACCAAAATTAATGCGACAACGGCCGAGGATACTATTAGATACGCCCCCGGCGTATTGATTCGCAAACGTTTTATGGGTGATCCGAACGGCAACCTGGGCATTCGTTCTTCAAATACGTTTCAAACCGCTCACAGCATGGTTTACGCTGACGGAATGCCACTGCATAACCCTTTGCGCACTACTTTTAACGGAGCTCCCAGATGGTCGATGGTGTCTCCGAGCGAAATCGAAGTGGCGGAAGTACTTTACGGGCCATTCTCATCGCAATACAGCGGCAATTCAATGGGCGGTGTGATTAATCTCTACACCAGAATGCCGGAAAGATTTGAAGCCCAGATGGATGCCACCGGCATGTTTCAGGATGTCCATCGCTCAGGGCGCAATGAAACTTTAACGGGTTACAAAACTTTCATTTCTGCCGGTGACCGGATTGATAAGTTCAGTGTCTGGGGATCTTATAACCGTTTTGAAAACGAGGGACAACCGATGACCATCAATGCCGCCGCTTTAACTACCGCGGCAGGCGGAACGCCAATCACCGGAGGGGAAGGTTACCAGACAACGACTGAAGCTCCGGCGATTGCATACGGTGATATCGGCGTTGCCCAACAAACGACGGACTTGTTCAAAGCCAAATTCGCTTATGATTTTACCGAAGAGCTGCAAGGGCGCTTTACCATTGCCTATGAAGATCGGGTTGGAAAAGTTGATAACCCAAACAGTTTATTAAGGGATGCGGCAGGTAACACGGTATGGGGCGGGGCCACGGCTGCGGGATTATCTGCCAATCAAAACTATAGAACAGCGAATGGACGGCGCTTTACCGTTCCCGGTTCGGTTTTTTCGGTCAGCACTTCGGAGCGCCAAGCATTAAACTACGGATTGGGTTTAAAAGGCAAAATCTCGGACAACTGGAGTATCGACACGACCGCCAGTTATTACGATGCGTTCAAGGATAGAACGATCAGTTCAAATCTTAATCCCAATCATCCGCTCAACCGGAATAGAGGGCAGATCTCCGATGAAAAACCCTGGTGGGCCACTTACGATCTAAAGCTGGCTACCGATAAATTCTTGGGCAGGGACGATCTGTCTTTTATGGGCGGTTATCAATTTAACCATGCCAGCCTGAATCTGGACGTTTACAGCAGCAATAATTATAGAGCCGGTTCTGCCGATTTAAAAACCAACGAGAGCGGCGGTGCAACTCAAACCAACAGCGCGTTTTCGCAATTGGAATGGCGATTTTTGCCCGACTGGAGCATTATGGCCGGAGGAAGATTTGACCATTGGCAAGCCCTCGACGGTCATGTTCGGGTATTTGACGATCCAACTACAGTGGCGAATGAAAGAAACATTCAAAATTATGCCGACCGCGATGCTTCCCGCTTTTCGCCGAAAACAGCCTTGGAATTTTCGCCGGGCAACTGGACCTTCCGCTATTCGTTTTCCAAAGCATACCGTTTCCCGATTGCCGAAGAAATGTTCGCCAGCTTATCCAGGCTTAACAGCATCACCACTTCGGCTCCCGGCTTGGGGCCTGAAACCGGCTATTTCCATAACTTCATGACCCAATACGGTATTCCCAGAGGTTATGTCCGCGCCAATTTCTTTTTTGACCAAATCAACAATGAAATTAACAGCACTCAGGTAACCATTAACGGCCAGACGACAACAACCTTCCAGCCGATTAACCAAACCGAAGCCGTCGGTGTTGACTTGACTTTTCAACAAAACGGGGTGTTTGACCTGCCTGTGGATTTAATGGCGAACACAATCATAATGGACAAGCACATCACCAAGCATAACCCTATCGGAACTAACAGCGTCAACTACACAGGCAAAGAATGGGACCGTATACCGCAACTGCAAATCAACGGTTCGCTTACTTATCATATTATGCAGCCATGGGATGCGTCGGTCGGCGTCCGTTATCGTAGCGACTCGTTTCAAACCTTGGCCAATACCGATACAGCAGCCAATGTTATGGGCGGTACCGATGAATCTACTTTTGTCGATTTAAAAACCACTTATAAATTACCGATCAACCGGAAACTGAAAAGCACTATCTCAGCCGGAATCGATAACGTGTTTGACGCCAATGCCTTTGAAAACCACCCTTACCCGCAACGCACCTATTTTATTAGTGCGTCGCTGAAATATTAGTTACAACGTGTAAAATAGTTTATTGATCAGCACAAGGATGTGCGTCCTTTAAATACAACATCTTAAATAATAACAATAATTTTTACGAGGATTCTATGACACATTCCAAACCGCCTTTTCCGCTTGATCCGAAGCGGGCTTTAATTTGCTTGCTGATCTTAACGTCTCCGCTCGCCACCGCTGAATCAAAACAAAACGTTGACGGAAAAAAAGCTCCCGCCGATAAGTCCAAAGCGGTGATGGCAGATATGACCGTAACTGAAAAAATAAAGCCTACCGCCAAGGAAAGATACAAGCTGCCGACGACGACTGAAAGCGTTACTAGCGAAAAAATCGACAACACCATCAATGCGATGACCGCCGAAGACACTATTAAGTACCTGCCCAGCATTCAAGTGCGTAAGCGTTATATCGGCGACACCAATGCACCGGTGGGCTGGCGTACTTCAGGTACAAGCCAAAGCGCGCGCGGCTTGATTTATGCCGATGGCATAATTTTGTCCTCGTTGCTAGGCAATAACAACGGCAATACCGGTTCGCCGCGCTGGAATATGGTGTCTCCATCCGAAATTGAGAGAGTTGATGTGATGTACGGGCCGTTTTCAGCGGCTCATGCAGGCAATTCAATCGGCGGCGTGATTGACATTACGACCCGTATGCCGGAAAAATTCGAGGCCGGCGGCGATGTCAGATCGACTTGGCAGGATTACAGTTTCTACGGCAAGAAGAAGACGTTCGACAGCCAGGAATATTCTTTTAATGTAGGCGATCGCTACAAAGACCTGTCATTCCGTTTCGACGTCAGCCATCTGGACAGTCATAGCCAGCCTATAGCCTTTGTGAACCCAATTGTTCCGACGACCAACGCAACGGGTGCGGACACAGTGGTAACCGGGGCTATCGCAAACTCAAACCCGTTCGGGGTTAGCGCTCAAGTGCTGGGAGAGTCGGCGATTAATCACACGGTGCAAGACAATTTTAAATGGAAATTAGGCTACGACTTCACCCCAACCATACGCGGAGCATATACATTGGGATTATGGCAGAACGATAATCATGCTGGTTTTAACAGCTTTTTACGGAATAGCGCCGGTAATGTAGTTAATACCGGTAACGTTAATATTGGCGGAAAGCGCTATGCCCTTACCTCTAACGGTCTTCCTCTTTTCGCAGAAACCAGGGCTGACCAAATGCATTGGTCGCATGGCATGAATCTTAAATCCACTACCGGCGGCGTATTCGATTGGGATTTGTCAGGCAGTGTGGTCGATTACGGCACGGATCTTAGCCGTACCTCGACGCAAACGCCTGCTCTAGCTGCCAGCAACGGAGTCGGCAGAGTCACCAGCCTAACCGGAACCGGCTGGCATACCGCAGATGCTAAAGGTATATGGCGGCCCGGAGTCAACCTGCTGGGCAAGCATGAAATCAGTTTTGGTTTTCACCACGACTTATATAACTTGGACAATCCAGTCTATGAGACTGCCAACTGGCAAAGCGGCAACGGCGGTACCATTATTAGCAATTCACAAGGTAAAACGCAAACCGAGGGCTACTGGTTGCAGGATGCCTGGGACTTTAATAAAGACTGGAACCTGACGCTTGGCGGCCGCCTGGAAAACTGGCACGCATTCGATGGCTTTAATGCTACTCAAGTTGGTGGCGCAGTAAACACCACAGTTGGTTCAGTAAACAACGGAAGGCTTATAGGCAGCACGCTTAGATCAATCAATCAATCCAATCAAAATGATCTGGAATTTTCACCCAAGGCCAAGTTAACCTGGAAACCTTTGGATCGTGTGCAAACAGGTTTATCGATCGGCCAAGCTTACCGCTTTCCTACTGTAACGGAATTGTTCCAACAAACCACAGTGACATCGGGCGGTATACAAACCATTATCAATGGAAATCCCAACCTCAAGCCCGAAGAAGCGCTGTCTTCCGAACTTTCCGGGGAATATTTCCTCGATCAAGGCAAATTGCGTCTTAGCTTATTCCAAGAGCGCGTGAAGGATGCCATTTTCACACAACAAACCGTTTTATCCAATGGAGGTATCGCCAGTACGCCTTCAAATGTCGACGAAATACAGACTTACGGTGTGGAGTTTGCCGGCGAAGCCAATGATGTAGGCATACAGGGTCTTGACCTTTACGGTAACGCTACGTGGACCAATTCCACAATTACCGAAAACGGCGCTGCGGATGCGGCTGCCGCTAGGGCGGGCGCTACTGCCACTAACCCCAATGCTAACCAGCCTTCAACCGGCAAACGTCAACCCAGGGTTCCGGAGTGGCGCGCCAGTGCAACTATTGCCTATCGCCCGACAGATAAGTTGACCACTTCGGTAAGCGGCCGTTACAGCAGTGCGCAATTCAGTCAGTTGAACAACAGCGACATCAATCCGCAGACTTATGGATCCGGTGGCGACGCATACTTCATCGTCGACTTACACGCCAAGTATCAAATCACCAAGCAGATCAGCGCTTCGGCAGGTATCGATAACGTCAATGACCAACAGGTTTGGTTATTCCATCCCTTTCCTTCACGCACTTACTTTGCCGAGTTAAAGTATAATTATTAAAGAGTTAAAAAGCCGGACTTGTTCAGGGTCCGGCTTTATTATAGAGTCCAGAGTTAGTAAAGCGGCATTTGCTCCTTCTCCCTCAGGGAGAAGGTTGGGATGAGGGGATATAAATAAGCATTCTCTTTATCTTAGATTCCCCTCACCCAACCCTCTCCCGCTGGAGAGGGCTTTGCGTCGCTTTATCAATTTCAGGTTCTATACAATATTCTTTTAGTAAGTTTTATCTTTCTTTTAATAATTTGGCCGGTATCATCAATGAAATCCCTTAGCCCTTTTCTATTTTTTGCAACGCTGGCAGTCTCCGGCTGTGCAAGTGACGCGACTGTAAAGCCTACAGACGATGCCAAACAACAGCACGCCCATCATCATTCGGCAGAAGCAAAAGGCGCTTGTACGGATGCCAAAGCGTTGCCCTCAAATTTATGCGCAGAAACAATAAGCGCTGCTTTTGACGGCAACGGAGTGTTATGGATTGTTTGGGCAAACAACGATCACGTTTATGTGCAATCATCGGACGATAAGGGCTTAAGCTTTACCGCGCCAATGATGGTCAATTCCGTCGCCGAAAAAATAGAAGCTAAAGGCGAATATCGCCCGAAAATAAAGCTGGATGCCAAGGGCAATATTTATTTGACTTGGACTCAAAAGCTGGAGGGTAAACATAGCGGCCATATCCGCTTTAGCCGTTCGACCGACGACGGACAACATTTTTCCGCGCCGGTTACCGTTAATAATAATCTGGACATCATCAGCCATCGCTTTGACAGCATCGCAATCGGCAAAAACGGCGAGGTTTTTATTGCCTGGCTGGATGCCCGCGATGTCGAAGAAGCTAAAAAAGCCAACAAGAAATTTGAAGGCTCATCTTTATATTACAGTTGGTCTGACGATGGCGGCCAGCATTTTTATCCGAACAAAAGAATCGCCACTCATACCTGCCAGTGCTGCCGTTTGGATACCGCGATAGCGCCGGATAACACGCCGGTCATCACTTGGCGGCATGTTTTTGAAGGCGGCATACGCGACCACGCGCTGGTTAAATTCAACGACTGGAATACTCCCGGCGATACGCACCGTTTAGGCCAGGATAACTGGAAAATCGATGCCTGTCCGCATCACGGCCCAGGTTTGTCGATTTCCGATTCCGGCATTTATCACGCGGTTTGGTTTAGCGGCTCTCCTGCAAACCCCGGCCTGTTTTATGCCTATTCGACCGATGCCGGACAGCATTTTTCCACGCCGGTTAATTTCGCCAAAGAAGGCGCAGGCCATCCGCATGTGCTGGCTTTAGGTTCGCGGGTTAATGTGGTTTGGCAGGAGTTTGACGGCACCAATAATGTTATTAAGCTGATCAAATCAAGCAATAACGGCAAAAGCTGGTCGAAGCCCGAGGTAGTTGCGCAAACAGCCAAGTCCGGTGATCAGCCTTTTCTGGTCAGCGATGGACAGAAGATCTATCTTTCCTGGAAAACTCAGCAGCAGGATTATCAATTAAAGCCTATTGATGAGTAGTGTTAAATACGGTTGACTTAAATGATGCAAAACCCTCTTCATACGCTGGTTCCCAAGCTCCAGCTTGGGAACCCAGGTACGAAGGAAGCTCTAGCTTCGCGAGACTGGAAGCTGGAGCTTGGGGACTAGCAAGTTAACAGTATTGATAACTAAGGGATCTGTTCAAATCATTTGAAAAGCTAATTATGTTACTAAATAAACCCCTGCTTGAAGCCAGGCAACTGGTCGTCAAATATAAAGATTATCGTGCAATTGACGAGCTCGATTTATCGGTTCCGTCAGGTTGCGTTTACGCTTTATTGGGCGGCAATGGCGCGGGGAAAACCTCGACCATCAACACTTTTTTAGGTTTCAATCGGCCGACCGAAGGCAATGTGTTTATCGATGGCGAATCGCCCGAGCAAAATCCTGCAGTAGTTCGCGCCAAGCTGGCGTACCTGCCGGAAAATGTTGCACTTTATGAATACATGAGCGGCTTGGAAAACCTGCGCTTTTTCTGTACGTTGGCCAATATCCGTTTATCCCGCCAACACGCGCACGATCTGCTGGTAAATACCGGATTGCAAGCCGATGCTCATGATCGGCGTGTTTCGACTTACTCAAAGGGCATGCGCCAAAAAGTCGGTTTGGCTATCGCTTCGGCAAAGCACGCGAAAGTCATGCTGCTGGATGAACCGACCTCCGGGCTTGATCCCAGCGCAGCCAATGATTTCGCTCAACGGATACGGGCAGCAGCCGATCTGGGCATGGCGGTGTTAATGGCAACTCACGATCTGTTTAACGCCAAACAGGTCGCCGACCGCATCGGCATCATGAAAGCGGGACGTCTCGTCGAAGAGTTCGATGCGCACACTGTGGCGCATGATGAACTTGAACACAAATATCTGGCGCACGCTCGGGGCTTGCTTTGATTATTGCGATCATCCACAAGGAACTGCTGGCTGTGTTGCGTGACGGTAGATTGCTGGTGTTGGCATTTTCGGTCTTCGCCGTGTTGAGCGGATTTTTTCTGGCGTCCGTTGCCGAACATCGACAAATACAGAAGGAAAAGCAAACCGTGGGCGTAACGGCGAAACAGCAATGGGATACGCAAGGCGTCAAGAATCCGCATGCTGCAGCGCATTTCGGTATTTATGTATTTAAGCCGGATTCGCCGCTGGCATCGATAGATCCCGGATTGAGACAATATACCGGCCAATCGCTCTGGCTCGAGCCGCATAAGCGCAATGGCGCACGCTTCAGTCCGGCAGCCGATCAGGGTTTAGCCAGCCGCTTCGGCCAGGCAACCGCCGGTTTTGTGTTGGTTGCGTTGCTTCCGCTGCTGGTCATTGCGCTGGCCTTCAATGCGGTAACCCAGGAACGGGAGCAAGGCACTTTGCGCATGCTACATAGTCTGGGGGTATCGGCTACTCAACTGTTGCTTGGCAAATTTATCGGCTTGTTGCTGGCTTTTGTTGCGGTATTGATGCCGGCAACGCTTATCGCGGTCATTATTTTGTATCAAAATTTCTACCTTGCCGCTGACGATATACTCAGATTGTTCGCGTTGAGCGGTACTTTTTTTATTTATTATGCGGTTTTCGCGGCCTTGGCAATGTCCATCTCGATCCATTTCAAAAGCAGTCGTTTGGCTTTGTTCACCCTGCTGGCATTCTGGTCGGGCAGTGTGCTGATTGCCCCGCGCTTGGGCGCGGCAGCCGCAGAGATGATGGTTCCGACACCCTCAGCTACGGCGTTCTGGGCGGCGATTAAAAAAGACATTCAGCAAGGCTTGGATAACGATGGCGACCATGAGGCGCGCGAGGCATTGTTTACTGCTCAGGTGTTAAAGCAGTACGGCGTGGAAAGGGCTGAAGACTTGCCGGTAGGCTATACCGCACTCAAGCGCAATTTTAACGACAGTTATTCCGAACGAGTCCATGTCCTGCATTTCGATAGACTGAGCGATGCGTTTAAACGCCAGAGCCGGTTTATCCATATCGCCTCGCTGCTCGGCCCGAGCATCGCGATGCGCTCGATGTCGATGACGCTGTCGGGCATGGATTTGGCGCATCAACGGCATTTTGAGGATGCCGCCGAAAATTATCGCCATTATTTTATCGGCCTGACCGATGACTGGGATCGTGAACGTAGCCACGGTACGGAGCGCGGCGCACAGGGGCATGATTCCGATTGGGGCAGCGTCAAGGCATTCAGTTATGAGTCGCCCTCGGTGGGCTTTGCGCTGCATCAAGCACTGTTCGATCTGCTGGTCTTGTTGGCTTGGCTGATCGCCTCGCTGATGTGGCTGTTGTTTTCCGCAAAGAGGCTGAAGCCATGATCCTAAAAACAGCAATTGATCCACGAAAAACACAAAAAGCACGAAAATATTTAATGGACTATGCAGCTGTAAATTATTCACCAAAGAGTGAGTGGCTTTACCAATATAAGCTGTCGATTTATTTGGTGGCTTTCGTGTTTTTCGCGCCTTTCGTGGACGAATTGATATGAGCTTGTTACAAGCCGAATGGCTGCGCTTCATTCGCAACCCGGTCAATCTGTGGGTTATTGCAGCGTTTTTCACCCTGCTGGCGGCTAGCGCAATATGGTCGGGACTTGCAGCCAGCGAGTTTCGCGCCAAAGCATTGCAGCCGCAGCACCAAACCGGCAACAGCCAAGTGCCCACAGAAATGCACGATGCGCCCGGTACCGGCAAAGGCAGCTATGCATCCAAGTTGGCTGATAATACAACCGTGCGTCTTCCGGCACTTGGCGGTTTGGCATTGAGCGTACGGCAAATGGACCTGCTCGGTTCCGAACTGCGCATATCAACCCGTAGCCGCTATACCGATGGGCGCAACAGCGACCAGTTGTTCAATCCATTACTGCGCGAACTGGGCTTGCTCGATTTTGCGAGCATACTTGCGTTATTTTTGCCGTTGACCGTGATAGCCCTCACTTACGGCCTAGTTCAGGAAGACCGGGAGCGAGGCGTGTGGCGTTTGGTTTGTGCGCAAATGCCTCATCCTTCGTTGTTGGTATTTGCCGCGCTCGCAGTGCGACTGGTCATGGTGCTGATACCTGCCCTCGCAGCATCGTTGCTTGCATTTATGCTGGACTCCGGTTCCACCCTTTACGCGGCAACGCACTGGCTATTTTTTGTCGGGATATTTACCGGAGTGTGGATTACAATTTCCGGGCTGTTTCTGTTGCTGCCTGTTTCATCTGGCGCGGTGGCGGTAGGCTTATTGGGCATGTGGCTGGTCACGACGTTTGCGGTGCCCGCTGGCTTGAGCTGGGGGGCAAACGGCATGCAACCCATGCCTTCGCGGCTTGAAGCAATTGTCGATATTCGTCGTGTTCAGGCGCAAACTTCCAAACAACAAGCCGAATTGCTGTCAACCTGGTATCAGGCGCATCCTGAAACGGCGCCGGCGAAAGAACCACCCCGCGAGATTGCCGGTCTGCCCGCAAATCTGGAGCTTGATAGCAAGGTGCGCACGCTGATGTATCGTTTTGACGGGGTTCGGAAGGCGCATTTTGAGTTTATGGAGCGATGGTCCGCTTTTTCGCCAGGACTTGCCGTCGTATTGACGGCTGACCGTTTGGCGGGTATTGATGCTCCCCGTTATGCCGAATATATTGAAGCGGTCAATCAATTTGAAGACCGGTGGCGAGCTTTTTTTGTCCCCAGAGTTATGGGCAAGCAAAGTATGGCGCCGTCGGATTATCAGCAACTGCCTGTAGTAAAATCTTTGCCGACGGCTGAAACAGTATGGACGGTCATATTGAGGCAGTTGCTGCTAGGCGTTTTTTTGTTGTTGGTATTGATAACTTTGCGCAACCGATTTGGAAGGCCGTAAGACACTGTTTAAACTTGATTAATAATAAATAGTCGCCAAGACATGAAGTGTACTTTATGCTTGCTCATTTTAACGATATAACAAGGTAACTTTATGGAAATTATTTACTTTTTATTGCACTTGCTCAAAGATCCACTGACGACGCTGCAGGATTTTCTGGCGCATTACGAGATGCTTACCTATGTAATTTTGGCGGCGATAATTTTTGTTGAAACCGGCTTAATCGTTATGCCGTTGTTACCCGGCGATTCATTGCTTTTTGCAGTCGGTCTGTTGGCGTCATCAACAGGGAAATTAGATATTCAAATTGTCATTCCGTTGCTCATTAGTGCGGCTTTGCTGGGCGATAATGTTAATCATTTTGTCGGAAAACATTTTAGTAATTTCATCAAATCCCGGGAACAAATATTGTTTGTTAAACGGAAACATATTACCCAAACCGAAGAATTCTACGAAAAACACGGCGGAAAAGCCGTTATTATGGCGCGGTTTGTTCCGATCATCCGCACGATTGCTCCTTTCGTAGCCGGTGCGGGTAGCATGAAATACTTAAAATACATTATCTTTTGCGTTATCGGCGCGACATTATGGGTCACGAGCATAACCTTAACGGGGTATTTTCTCGGCTCAAATGAATGGGTAAAACACAATTTCGAAAAGATTGTTTTAGGCATTGTTTTTGTATCGTTCATGCCAATGGTTTGGCAGTTTGCAAAGATTAAATTGCTGAAACAGCCTCAACCTATTTAAAGTTTTATATTCTGTAATTACTACGATGACCATGCTAAGTAAAATATGGCTTGCGGATAGCCTGAACATAACCGACGTTCAATGTTTAAAAAGATAATATTCCCGATGTTTTTATTCAACAACCACGAAGGCGGCTTGACCGACCGAAATTTAACCTCTTCGGGTAGCGAGGCAAGTCCGATAGTGCAAAAAAAACGATCATTATTTGCAGCCTTAACCGGCGAAGAGTATCCACGCTTTTTTGGTGGATTACTGTTGATTTTAGTGCTGCTGTTGCATGTGTGGGCAGGTCTTTGGTTGTTAAAGCCGACCGACGCCCCCCCAAAACAGCCTTCGCTGGTAATAATGGAGGTATCGCTGGTTTCCGCGCCGACTCCGCAAGTTCCGGTTACACCGCCTGCGCCGCCAAAACCTGAGCCTCCGAAAAAGCAACCCGTCAAAAAGCCGGTTGTAAAAAAAATGCCGGTTATTCCTAAACATGTGGAATTGCCAAAACCGCAGACTATTGCTGAAGAAAAACCGGCAGTTTCGAATACTCCGGTAGCGCCTGTTTCAACACCGCAACCGGTCAGTCGGCCTGCGCCTGCGGTAGTCAGCAACGAACCGAAAATCAGCACCGGCGTCGTTCCGTTGGAACGCGTTCCGCCCAAATATCCTGCGCGCGCTGCTGAACGGCATATCGAGGGCTGGGTTAGAATCGAATTTACTATTACTACTAGCGGCGAAGTCGAAAACGCCGTAGTTGTAGAGGCCGAGCCCCCCGAAGTTTTTGATCAAGCGGCTCTGAAAGCCATTAACCAATGGACATTTAAAGAAAAAATAGTTAACGGCGTTGCCGTTGAGCAGCGCGCAGTCCAAACGCTGCAATTTAAATTAACGAGGTAACTGGTTTGCGCTTTACCAGCTTTGTATTGACCCTTTCAGAACAAATATTCAGCCGGTATGCAGTAAGCTAAAAAACTGCAATCAACCCGATGATTGCATCCACAAATTTCTTTTCATCATTAAAATAAGGAGAGGGGAATGCCCCATCATATATCGCCTACCGTTATTATCGACGGCACTTTATACACTTTGTTGATCTTTTCGATAGCAACATGGACGGTGATTTTATTCAAAATCTGGCAGTTCATAAAAAATAGTTATTACAACCGGGCCTTTAATAAAGCGTTTTGGGATGCAGACAGTCTGGAGCAGGCAAAAAACTTGCCCGCAGATGCAGCCCGAGGACCGGAAGCGCGAATTGCACGGCAAGGGTTTGCATGGATGGATGAAAGCCGGCAGTCAGACGGCAAAAGCCTTAAATACCGAGGCATTCCGGATGAATTGCTGGAACACTCGTTGCTCGTTCAAATGCAGAAAGAGCAGCACTCAATGGAGGGCGGCTTGACGCTGCTTGCCAGTATCGGCAGCACGTCGCCATTCGTCGGCTTGTTCGGTACCGTATTGGGCATCATGCATGCGATGCATGAGATTACTGCAAGCGGTTCAACTAGCCTTGATGTGGTGGCTGGCCCGATCGGCGATGCATTGGTCGCAACCGCAATAGGTATCGCTGTCGCCGTGCCGGCGGTATTGGCCTATAACTTTTTCCTGCGCCGAGTTAAACAGCAGCGCGCCGGCTTGGAAAATTTTGTCGTCAGCTTTATGCACATCGTCTCAGCTGCGGGCGTTAACGGTAAGGAATAGATATGGCTTTTAAACCGCAATCCGAAGACGAAGGAGCGATGAGCGAGATTAACGTCACGCCCCTCGTCGATGTAATGCTGGTGCTGGTAATTATTTTATTAGTGACTGCGCCGTTACTCACCCAATCAGTGCATGTGACTTTGCCGAAAACCGCCGAGACTACGGCGGATACCAAGGAACAACCGTTGCAGCTTGGTATTGATGTCCAGGGCGTTATTACGCTGAATAAGCTCCCGCTTGCCGACCTTGCCGCACTGGAAACAGCTCTAAAGACCGAGCTTTTAAGAAATCCTGAAATCGGCTTGCATTTATACGCAGACCAAGACGTCGTCTATTCGAAAGTCGCCGAACTCATGGCAACTGTACAGCATGCCGGAATCGCTAAAATAGCATTTGTGACTGTGAAGCAGTAGCCCCACCTTCTCATATATAAAACCACGAAGAAACACATCGGAAACTCTAATAATCCGTATTCTTCGTGGTTTGTTAATAATTTGTATACAATCTATATACAAATTCATTCATTGATTAACAGTATCTTTTAATCTAATTTCAGTCGATGCGTATGGGGACGGCGGCAACCCCATAAACTCAAGTATTTATTAATTGCGGGACTAAAGAATTAATATAATATCTTCATAATATAATATCTTCACTTTTAGACTTTTTACGGAAAAAATCCCTATGCCCATAGCTATACTTCCCTTTTCCCCAGTTGGACTCATTGTGCTGAGCATATTTGTTATCGGCTTGATGATGATCATCTTCGAAGTCCAGTTGGCGATGGACAAGTTCAAACCCGCTTTGATGATGATGTCTACAGTAGCCATCATTGGCGCTTACTATTGGCTCAGCGGCGACGATCCTGAACGATTCAAACCCTTGATTGCGATGCAGGCGTCAACTAAAGAATCGCTATTCGCGTTGATCGCCTTTATGGCGTTCATGTGGATGATTGTTGAGATTCTGAACGAACGCAACGTCTTCGCTGCTATGAACCACGCGTTAATGAATAGAGGGTTGGGAGCGAGAGGTTTGTTCTGGGTGATGGGCTTATTGTGTGCGTTGTTGAGTCCCTTCATCAGCAGCTTAACCACCACTATGATTTTCGGTAAATCGATCAGCAATGTTTCAGCAGATTCACGCTATACCCATCTGGTCTTGTGCAATACGATTATTTCATCTAACAGCGGTGTTTGGTTTATCGGCACTTCGACTAGTTTGATGGTGATTCTGGCCGACAAAGTCACCATGACCGATTTGTTGATGTTATTTCCGGCAGCGGTTTTCGGCTGGTTTTTAAGCGCGCTGGTTTTGGATATGTTCTACCTGAAAAAACTTGATACCGATGCACTGCTTAAACCCAACACAACAGCAGAAGGTCTCAAACCGGGCGGACTTAGCCTTGCGTTGGTTTGCGCATCGGCTATTGTCGGAGCAGTGGTGCTGAACATGGTGCTGCATGTCGATATTGAATTCGCACTGGGTAGCGGTTTGGGCCTAGTTGTAATGTACATTTGGGCACTAAGGAGAAGATGTGGCATTGAGATTAATCTGGACATTCAACTACAAAAAGTTGAATGGGCAACTTTAATGTATTACATCGGCATTATCACCGGTATGGCTGCCCTCAATCATGTGGGCTGGCTGTCTTATGTGCGCCAGCTATTCGAAACTCTGGAGCCGACCTGGGTCAACTTTATTTTAGGATTGATATCCAGCTGTATCGACAATAACTTGCTCGAAGCGGCGGCTATTATGGCGAATCCTAACATAGGCGTTGAGCAATGGATGCTGAACGCTATGATGGTAGGCATCGGCGGCAGCTTGACTGTAGTGGGTTCTTCGGCGGGGGTCATGGCTATGTCCATCGACAAAAGCTATACTTTCGCCACTCATTTACGCTTTCTGCCGGCAGTGCTGGTTAACTTCCTCGGCTCTTTCGGTCTTTGGTATCTGCAATTCGAGGTTTTGCATTGGGTATAGCGGCGGGTTAAAGCCAATGGCATCCAGTTGATTCGTTACTAATTTCCCATCTAATTCAATATTTACTATGGCGACAAGCTCTCAAGATGATTCCAAAAAACAAGCAGCCGTTTTAGCCCTAAGCGCTATCGGTGTTGTATTTGGTGATATTGGCACCAGCCCTTTATACGCTGTTAAGGAAATCTTCGGCAGCCATCTGCCGATTGATAAACCGCATGTATTAGGTGTGCTGTCACTGGTTTTTTGGGCATTAACCTTGGTTGTAGCTATCAAATACGCAACGTTTATTATGCGGGTTAACAATAAAGGTGAAGGCGGCATTATGGCGCTGATGACTTTTGCGTTGCAAAGCGCCAGCGATAATCCGAAAAAAACACGCTTTATCGTTACCATTGGTTTACTCGGCGCCGCCTTGTTTTACGGCGACGGCATTATTACCCCCGCAATTTCAGTATTAAGCGCAGTCGAGGGCTTGCAAGTCATTGCTCCATCCTTAGCTCATTATGTATTGCCGATCACCATCACAGTACTCTTCGCGCTTTTTATTTTGCAGGCTAAAGGCACAGGAGCGGTTGGAAAAATGTTTTCACCGATCATGTGTCTTTGGTTCGTTACGCTGGGCAGTCTTGGCGTAGCTAATATTAGTCATGCTCCCGGCGTATTAGCGGCGGTTAACCCTTATTATGCGATTCATTTATTGCTCGAATTGGGATGGCAAAGCTTTTTAATTATGGGAGCGGTGGTATTGGCAATAACCGGCGCTGAAGCGCTTTATGCCGATATGGGGCATTTTGGCCTGAAGCCGATACGCTACGCCTGGTTCGGCTTTGTTTTTCCTGCTTTGTTGCTGAACTATTTTGGCCAAGGGGCATTACTTCTTGAACACCCTGATGCGGTGAAAAATCCGTTCTATTTGCTGGCGCCAACTTGGGCGATGTATCCGCTATTATTTTTGGCAACATTGGCATCTGTTATTGCCTCTCAAGCAGTCATATCCGGCGCGTTCTCGGTCACCAGACAAGCCATACAGCTTGGCTACTGCCCACGTATGAATATTTTGCATACATCGGGCCGGGAAGTGGGACAGGTATATATTCCTGCGATCAATTGGTTATTGATGGTTTCGGTATTTGTGGTGGTATTAAGCTTTCAATCTTCTTCGGCGCTGGCTTCCGCTTATGGCATTGCCGTTACCGGCACGATGATTGTCGATACTATTTTGGTATTTATTGTTATTCAAGAACTTTGGCAATGGAAAAAATTGGCCGGCATTACCTTTTTAACAACATTTCTAACCGTAGACTTTTTATTTCTGTCTTCTAACAGTTTAAAAATACCTACTGGAGGCTGGTTGCCTTTGGTTATTGGAATGGTGCTGTTTTTAATGATGACCACATGGATTCAAGGCCGGGCATTATTGGCGGAACATATGGATGATAGACGGATGCTGTTTGAGGACTTGGAAGATAAAATAATGAATCATCAGGCAGTAACTGTTAAAGGTTCTGCCGTTTATCTGGCGAAAAACCTGCATGGCGTGCCGCAGGTATTTTTACACAACTTTGAGCATAACCATGTATTGCATGAACAAATCATGGTATTAACCATTGTCACTAAAGATGAGCCATATGTTGATGTAGCGCACCGAATCAAAATCCGCACGTTTGGCAAGGATAACAATTTTTACCGGGTTAAACTTTACTATGGTTTCCAGCAAAGTCCTGATGTGAGGCAAGCTTTAGAACAGTGCGCTCAAGAAGGACTAAACATCGACTTCAAGCAGACATCATTTTTTATCGGCAGCGAGCGACTCTCTTTCCGGAAAAAAAGCCTTATGCCAAAATGGCGCAGACCCTTATTCAGGTTTTTGTTTCATAATGCTTCAAGCGCGATAGATTTTTTCAAGGTTCCTGTCGAGCGAGTCATTGAACTGGGTATCCGCATCGAACTTTAGCGATGTAAAAGGCTTGTCTTTTTACCAGATAATCCGATATATGTTTATGCTTGCCAAAGCTATGTTTCTACAAAACGCTGCACAGCCGTCTAACGTAAAATCTTTGCTCACCCCGCTGCTACCGGGTTCAAATTCTCGTCATCATACAGGCGTGATTTCTTCCAGCCGGCAAATTTACTGTCGTAAAATTCAAGATCATTATCAATCGAATATTCATAGCAACTTCTGAACAGCTTGGCGGTACGAAACGCATGCAATTCATCGTCTGCCGTTACTTTATCTACATTGCCAACCTGAAAGGTTTTATTCCTTGATTTGCAGTTACTGACCCAAAAAACGGTATAGCAAAGATAACTTTTATCTTTGCGATGATCATACTTGATAGTTCTTGAAACCCCCGTGACACCGGTAGTGGTTTTATTTTTAGGCGGCTTAAGAAACCGCGTCTTACTGCCTTTTAAAACGGTCAGCATCTGGTCGCGCCAAGTAATTGCCGCTTTCAAAGACTTGCCTTTATTCCCCCATAATTTGTGCGAAAAATAACGACTGCTTTCTTTGCCGCGTCTTACTATCCGCACTTGAAAACCGAATACATCGGGCTCGGTAATGTGTTTATTTTTTGCCATGATCGAATTCCATCAACAAAATAAAAGTAAATGAATTTAACAGCCAAGTTAGGGCGACAGATTTGAAGACCCCCCGTGCTAGAGCATATCTCTGACAGCATTGTAAGCTATTAATGACAAATTATGGCTAAAATTAAAATTAAAGCAAGCTAAAAATAACAACAATTTCGACAATTCCCTACTAAGTTAGTGTACAATTTCATCAATCCACTGTCCCAGTGGCTAACATCAAATTAAAAGCCTTTTGTTTTTTCACTATTTATTGGAGATAATCGATGAGCGTACTAGTCGGTAAACAAGCACCTGATTTTACAGTTCCTGCTGTTCTTGGCGATGGTCAAATAGTTGATTCATTTAATTTTTCTGCTGCCACTCGCGGAAAATATGCGGTAGTTTTTTTCTACCCGTTAGATTTCACCTTCGTTTGCCCTAGTGAATTGATTGCTTTAGATCATCGAATGGATGCATTCAAAAGCCGTAATGTTGAAGTTATTGCCGTATCTATAGACTCTCATTTCACCCACAACGCATGGCGTAATACACCTGTCAATAAAGGCGGCATTGGTCCTGTTCGTTACACAATGGCTGCGGACATATCTCACTCTATTTGCAAAGATTATGATGTTGAAGCCGATGCGCCTGCGGTGGCTTACCGCGGCACTTTCCTGATCGACCGCGACGGCAAGGTTCGTCATCAGGTTGTTAACGATCTGCCTTTAGGTCGCGACATGGATGAATTGCTGCGCATGGTTGACGCCTTACAATTCCACGAAGAGCATGGCGAAGTATGCCCAGCCGGTTGGCAAAAAGGCGATTCCGGTATGAACGCAAACCCAGCCGGTGTTGCGGCATACTTGGAAAAGAATGCTGATAAGCTGTAAGTTGGTTATCGGGTCGGCTTAACCGGTCGACCCGAGCGGTATAAAAAAGGCTTAGGCCATTAAATGTCTAAGCCTTTTTTATTGGCGATAAGAAAGGATTAATTTGGCGGCTATTCCGGTTTGCCTTGGGCGACATCTGGTGCTTCATCAAGAAACTTTCGGTAATTGATTGAAACTTTAAGTCCTGCAAACCGTCCAGACATTCTAATCAGCTCTTGGGTCTTTTTATCGAAGGTGATTTTAACTTCGTTTAAGGCGCGATCTTCATAACCTTCTTCTATATGATGAGTTTCCAATAAAAAACGGTAAATATACACTTCCTGCTCCCCTTCATCTTTGATTTCAAAAGGCTGGCCCAGTTGCGCCACAACGGCCGGTTTTCTGGGCAAATCTTCGGAAATTTTCTCCAGCAATGCCGAGTTGGCTTTGAGCTGCTTCTTCTCTTTGTCGATTTCGGCGCCGCCTATCGAACGTAAAGAAACCTCTAAAAATTTGGCTGGAGCAATTGCCAAAAAAAGTGAAGAAAATGACCAGGCAATTAAGCGATTTTCTTTATTAAAACTTAAATCCGAATAAAACTTTACTTCCGGCTTGATCAGTTTATTGTTGCCGTCAACTTTGCGAAACCAGTATCGCCAGCGTCTACCTTCCGGTATAGGATCATCCTGACTGGCGTACAGCTTGGACAGGGAAACAAAATCCTTGCTGTAAAGAATGGGCTCCTTAAAGTGCAAAGTAAATTCATTGTTGGACACTACAGAAAAGTTGCGATCGAATTCATCCATTTGCAGGTAGACTTGATAGGCCCGAATCCAATACATGCAGCCGGATAATGAGCCAGCCAGCACCAGCAAAAGAACAATGCGAAGACTTCGTTTAATGATTCCGGCTTTCATAGGATTATTGATCAATGTCGTGTTTCAGAGTCTGAAACGGTAGTTTGCTGAGACAGGATATTTTCCACATCGACTTTATCAAAGCGGTATTGTTTACTGCAAAATTCGCAATTTACTTCAATAATGCTCCGCTCGTTTAGAATATCTTCCAGCTCAACCCGCCCCATAGCGAATAATGTTCTTTCAATGTTTGACCGTGAACAGGCGCAGCTGAACTCAACCGGTTCAGGATCAAACAACCTGACTTTTTCCTGATTGAATAATCGGTACAGCAACTGTTCGGAATCCAGCTCGAACAGTTCTTGTTCGGTTACTGTATTTGCCAATATTTCGATATGCTCCCAATTAGCCTCATAATTTTCCTGTGCCGGCATTTGCTGTAATAATAATCCTACGGCATGGGTTGCATTGGCAAATAGCCATAAGCGGGTCTTAAGTTGCTCGGACTGTTCAAAATAAGTTTGCAAGGCAGCGGCCAAATTGCCACCTTGCAGCGGGACGATGCCCTGATAAGGCTGGCCGTTTTCAGCCTCTATGGTAAGCACCAGTCGCCCTTGACCGAACATAGCTTCCAGCGGTCCGAGAGTTACGCTTTCCTTGCCTCTGACCAAGCCCCTTATTTTGCGCTGCTCCGTCGCCTGGGCAACCAGAGTTTTAATAGCGCCATCGCCTTGAGCCTGAAGAATCATCGAGCCTTTAAACTTGACGGTAGCCGACAACATGACTACGGCTGCCAGCGCCTGCCCTAGTTGCAACTGCATGTTTTCAGAGCCGCGCTGATGACTTTTAGCCGCTTGCCAGCTGTCGGTCAATTTAACCCATTCCCCGCGAACACCGAGCTCCTCAAATAAAAAACGGCGTAACAAATCTTGATCTATCATGTTCCCCCAATTAAAAAGTCGTGCATTTTATGCCATCAGGATCATAATAATCCTTATTTAAACAGTCGTATAAAAATACCACAGGCCATGATTTTTTCATCAAAAAAACTTACGCTACCTGATCCGAAAGAAGCTTTACCTGGCCGTAACACGCCTATGCCTATTACAAACAGGCATTTTGTGACAGGCAACCCGATACTCTCGCCTTTCCCTGAATCTATGGAGCAAGCCTTGTTCGGCATGGGCTGCTTCTGGGGAGCGGAACGGAAGTTTTGGCAATGTCCCGGCGTTTATAGCACGGCAGTCGGTTATAGCGGGGGCTATACTCCCAATCCGACTTATGAAGAAGTCTGTACCGGTTTAACCGGGCATAGCGAGGTTGTTAAAGTTATTTACGACCCAACTATTGTTTCGTACCGCGAATTGCTCCGTATTTTTTGGGAATCCCACAACCCCACTCAAGGCATGAGACAAGGCAATGACATCGGCACGCAATACAGATCGGGGATTTATACCTACACTCAGCAACAACTTGATGAAGCTATTGAGTCAAAACAACATTACCAGCATCAACTGGCTCAACCGGGTTTTAACCAAATAACCACCGAGATTATGCCGGCAAAAGAGTTTTATTATGCTGAGGATATGCATCAGCAATATCTGGCGAAAAATCCGGCGGGTTACTGTGGTTTGGGAGGATTAGACCTGTCTTTTGATAGACGTTGATTTTACAGGACAAAAAAAAGACGGTTTTAAAAACCGCCTTGGAATAATTTAGGAAGAATATAACGTAACTTTTTAGCTATGGCGCTCAATAAGTTAAGTTAATAATATCAATAAATAATGCAATATTAAATGTGACATATTGTCGCAGTTTATATTGTTGTTTAATTTATAATTTAAATCCCGATAATGTACTTAAATAAGCTTAGTTTATTATTTAGGTTATTTTTTATCTCATATTATATTTATAAAAATGCTTTCATACGCTTCACCTAAATCAGAATTTTCCGCCCGACAAAACCTGAAGTGGCTGTTTATTCTTAGAAACTTGATGATAATGAGCGAGGTTATACTGATTGTTTTATCCGTATACGGCCTTAATATCCGTTTGCCGGAGCAGCCTCTCTGGCTGGTTATACTGTCGATCATTGTAGTTAATATTTATACTTCAATGCGGTTGCAGACAGAAGATCCGGTTACGGAATTGGAAATTTTTTCTCAACTAGTTATTGATGTTTTTGGTATTACGGCGTTGCTGTATCTGACTGGCGGCGCATCAAACCCGATTACCTGGGTATTCTTATTACCTCTGATTATTACAGCCATTATGCTGCATCAATCCTATGCCTGGTATATGGTGATTTTAACCACGTCCATGTATACGGCGTTAATGGCTTACAATATTCCTCTGCCGTCGATTGAGCCACATATGCCCAGTCCGGAAATGAAGTATTCCGATACAAAGAATTATGAATTGTTGCAACAAGTTCATGCCATGAGTGACAGCCACTATTTTAATCTGCATATTTTCGGCATGTGGTTTGGCTTTGTATTTAGCGCCGGCTTAGTCGCATTCTTTGTAGTTGAGTTGGCTAAAACGCTCAAAGCTCAGGAGCGAAACCTGGCTGAAGCCAGGGAAAATGCGTTAAGGGATGAGCGTGTAGTAGCGTTGGGAACATTAGCAGCAAGTGCCGCTCATGACATGGGAACACCATTAGGGACTATTGCTATTGTGACCCATGAACTTGAACAAGAGTATCCGACCCATCGCTTCCCGGATCTACATGAGAAATTATCAATCATGCAGCAACAAATTGACCGATGCAAAACCGCGCTATCGGTGATGTCAGCCTCTGCCGGTGAAATGCGCGCCGAATCGGGTAGCGCCATGCTACTAACGGATTATATTGACGAAGTAATCAATCAATGGCGCACGCACAAGCCGACTTCAAAACTATCTTTCTTTATTAATCCTGATGTTGCAATGCAGGCAAAAATCGTTGCCGAACTCACTCTGACCCACTCTATTATTAATATTTTAAATAATGCCGCTGAAGCATCGCCGCCGGAAAAAGGTATCGAATTTCATGCGTCGTGGGATTTAGATTACGCCACTATTAAAATCAAGGATTTTGGCCCCGGTCTGCCGCCGGAATTAATTGATTTTGCCGGAAAGCAACCTGTTATCAGCAAAAAACGCGGTTTAGGTGTCGGATTATTTCTAGCCTATTCCACTATTAATCGTCTGGGCGGTAAAATTAGTCTTTATAACAGCGAATCGGGCGGCGCCTGCGTGGAAATCACCCTGCCCCTTTTAAATACTGAGAATAATAATGATGATCCAGGAAATGGATAAGCCACGGCTGCTGCTGGTGGACGATGATAAAACTTTTTGCAAAGTGTTAAAAAGTGCATTAGAAAAAAGAAATTATGAGGTACTGGTCGCTAACGATGTTAAAGACGGAATAGCTTTGGCTGAACGTTATTTGCCTGAATATGCAGTGATTGATTTGCGTATCGGCCATGAATCCGGCCTGGAACTGGTAAAAAAACTGATCTCTTTGGATGACAATACCATTTGCGTCATGTTAACCGGCTTTGCCAGTATTGCCACAGCGGTTGAAGCAATAAAACTGGGCGCCACACACTATTTGACCAAACCGGCTAATGCGGATGAAATTGTCAATGCCCTGAATAAAAATGAAGGCGACTCATCGGTCTTGATTAGCGAAAATCCCTTATCCGTAAAGCGCCTGGAATGGGAGCATTTACAAAAAGTACTGATGCAGCATGACGGCAATATTTCGGCCGCTGCCAGAGCGTTAAATATGCACAGACGGACGTTGCAAAGAAAGTTGGATAAAAAGCCGGTTAGAGAATAAACGATAGAGTGACCAAACAACATAGGCTAAAAACACACCTGCTTGAGTTTCAGTTTTTAAATCTAGCCAATTTAGGATTGAAATTGCTGTCAAAGTACTATGTTCCCTCATTTAGCATCGGTCTCGAGGCAGATATTTTCAGTTCTGGAGCTTTTAACCGTATCCGATTTTGTTTAAGGGCATCTTCGGGAGGGCGGCCGGTTTAAAACGCAATTCTCTTTTATCCCGATAACTTCATTCTAAATCCCTATGATTTAATCCGTAACAATATCCTTTGCTCAATCTGTTTAATAACCGGTTTTGCAAAGTTATTTGCATTAATTTTCAGTTTGTTAATGCTTGTCAAAATGTTTTTTTCAGTCGCCAACAACCTCTTTAGTGCCATAAATTCTAAGCCAATTGGTTATTTTTTTATTTATAGCTTTGACATAACGCTGTGTCTCATGATAAAAAGTACACTGTCGTTTATTACTTAATTCGACAAGCAACCCAATAAAGTAATTTGTTGGGCGGCCCCTTTGAGGAAAGGGAATAAAACAATATAATATAAACTTTCGAGGATTTTAAAATGGCTGAAGAACAAGAAAAAGACAACACATGGTTGATCGCTGGTGTTGCTATTGCTGCTGTTATTGTATTAGTTGTACTGTTGAAACAAGACGAAACAAAGCATTTGCAAAGTGGTGCTGTTGCTGCGAGTAACGCTGAAGTTTTCTCAAAAATTGATGCGAAGAAAACCGGCAACAAAACTGCGCAATAATTCTGAAAACGCAGTCAATTAAAAAAAGTACCTCCCGTTAATTGCGGGGGGTATTTTTTTATCCACAAAACTTTCTTCTGTTCAACACTTCATAGCTCTCGAATCCGACCTGGCCCTCAGATCGTTTTATGTATCCGACCTCGTGATTTTCAATCGAATATCCAGCCAAGCGCTGAATTTGAACGACCTTTACCGTGAATAGCGGTACGTAATCAGAATACTTAACCGGGTCAAAAAGCCTGCGAACTTTATAAACATTAGCTACGCATCTTTTTCCAGCATCTGAATTTTTTCTTCCAGCATTTTTACCCTTTTCAATAACTCAGGTAATTTACTGATTGCGATCTGCTCTTTATAAGCCGTCTTTTTATCTTTTGCAGGACTGCCAAAAACCTGCATCCCTGCCTCGACATCGCCCGCCACGCCGGAACGAGCCATAATCACTGCTCCACGGCCAATCGTAACATGATCGGCAATACCCGAACTTCCCGCCAGAATCGCATAATCTTCAATGTTGCAAGAGCCGGACACCCCCGTTAATCCGCACATGATTACATTTTTGCCGACTTTGTTATTGTGCCCAATCTGCACCAGATTATCGATTTTACTACCTGCGCCTATCAAGGTACTTCCCAGCGCTCCCCGGTCTATACAGGTATTGGCACCAATCTCGACATTGTCCTCAATAACCACATTACCGACCTGGGGAACTTTGACATGCTGGTTGTTCCTGAACTTATAACCAAAGCCGTCAGCGCCAATGATCGCACCTGAATGAATAATGACATTATTTCCCACGACCACATCGTCATAAATTACCGCATAAGGATAAATTCGACAGTTTTTACCTATTTTGACATTTTTACCAAGATAAGCGCCTGCATGTATTTCGCTGCCATCGCCTAAACTTGAGTTTTCACCAATTACAGCATAAGGTCCGATATACAGTTCATTACCTAACGCCACATTGGCTTCAAGCACTGCCTGCGATGCAATTTGCTGCGTATAAGTTCTGGCAGGATGCAGTAATTCGACGGCTTTGATAAAACTGATTTCAGGATCAACGCAAATTAACAGCGCCATGCCTTCTGGTACATTTTCAACAGTGAAGCCTTCTGCAATAAAGCAGGCGGAAGCCGTTGAGCCTTTGATATGTTGGGTATAGCGAGCATTAGTCAATTGAGTGACTTGACCTTGCTGTGCAGAGGTAATATCTGCCGCTGAATGGACGACTGCTGATGGGTCGCCGCCCTCAATCCGCGCTCCACAAAAATCGGCAAGTTCTTTTAATATAATCGGCATATCGGTCTCTGCTGTTATTCTTTCATGGCGCCAAAACAGTCGGCGCGTTGTTGAAAATTTAAGTTTAGTGTAACAAATCTAATAAACAACCATATTACATCATTGGGTGCTAACCAGAACGATAAGTGCTTTGAATAAAATCGATCTTTTCTGCTTGCTGGCATAAATTGCCAGCACTCGGAAATTCCTATTGACTGCGCTGCCAGCGCCCCGATTTACCGCCATCTTTCTCCAGCAACCGAACTGACTGGATAACCATTCCCCTATCTACGGCTTTGCACATATCGTAGATCGTAAGCAATGCAATTTGCGTGGCATTCAGCGCTTCCATTTCAACACCGGTTTGACCATTGGTTTTTACGATAGTTTGGCAGCGTATTCGGTTGCGGTCGGCTTCTGCACTCAGTTTGATTTCTACATGCGTTAGCGGCAGCGGATGGCACAACGGGATCAGCTCCGCAGTTTTCTTGCTGGCCATAATGCCGGCTATTCTTGCTATACCCAGCACATCACCTTTTTTATGTCCGCCATCTACGATCAATTTGAGCGTTTCCGGCTGCATCTCAATATAGCCTTCAGCAATGGCTGTACGCTGGGTTATCGCCTTTTCTCCGACGTCGACCATATGAGCTTCGCCGGATTGATTAAAGTGGGTTAATGCAGTCATTTTTCTGTAAAATTATCAGTGAAAGGGCAAGCGCGTTTTATTATAACAACTGCCGGTTAAGAAAACTAAAAAGGCGACTGACAGTTCTACCTTGAAATGCGACTTGTCGAATTTTATTTTTTGTGACTGAGTAAGTGACCATGTCAATTAAGGTACGTTATTTTGCCAGCTTGAAAGAAAGTGTCGGACGCTCGGAAGACAGCCTGGAGTTCGCCGGCTTAACTACAGTCAGCGATGTATGGTGCCGCGCCAATCCGAACAAACCGCTGCCGAGTAATAGTTTGGCGGCGGTTAATATGGATTATGTTGAATTGGACAGTGCAGTTAAGGACGGCGATGAGGTGGCGTTTTTTCCGCCGGTGACAGGGGGCTGAGAATGATCGTAAAAATTTGCGCGGAACCTTTCGATCCTTGGCAGGAAACACAAGCGCATCAGTATTCGGCAAGCGATATGGAGGGGAAGTTTGGCGCAACCTGTGTATTCATAGGTACGATGCGCGATTTCAATGAAGGAGATGATATTAAGGGCATGACGCTGGAGCATTACCCCGGTATGACCGAAAAACAGCTGGAAAAAATCGTTGCCGAAGCTTCTCGGCAATGGCCGGTTATCGACGCGCTAGTAGTGCACCGGGTGGGCGACATTCTGCCTAATGAACCGATAGTGCTGGTGGCAGTCTGGACCTCGCATCGCGGCGATGCTTTTGATGCAAATCGTTATATCATGGAAGCGTTAAAGTCGAGGGCGCCGTTCTGGAAAAAAGAGCTGTTAAAATCCCAGGCCGAGCGTTGGCTGGTCAAAAATACGGATGGTTATCTTTAAACAGCTTTGAAGTAGGGCGTGCCATGCGCGCCAAAGCATAGCAGAATTACTCAAGCGCCGAAAAAGGCGCGCACGGCACGCCCTACTCGTCGGTTGCGATTATTTAAACGACCTTTTTGTGATTAATTTTTAGGAAATATTTGAATGCAAGGACCATTAAAAAAAATGCATGCGCGTCTGAATCAGGATAAATCAAAGCCGGTTCAGTATGAGTTACCTTTAGGCGATCAATTAGTCGCATTAAATCCGCTGATCGGCAAATCGATTAAGCTAGTGTATACCGGCAACATTCTTTGCATGCACTGCAACAGGTCGATCAAAAAGAGCTTTAACCAAGGCTATTGCTATCCCTGCTTTACCACGTTAGCACAATGCGACATGTGCATCATGAAACCGGAAACCTGCCATTATGAGTCAGGCACCTGCAGGGAGCCCGCATGGGGAAAGGAGTTTTGCTTTCAGCCGCATGTGGTTTATCTGGCCAATTCCAGCGGCATCAAGGTCGGCATTACCCGGCAGACTCAAATACCGACACGCTGGATAGATCAAGGCGCAACACAGGCACTGCCGATTTTTAAAGTGCCGTCGCGCCATATTTCCGGCTTGATTGAAATCGCTATTGCCAAGCATATCAGCGATAAAACCAATTGGCAGCAAATGCTTAAAAGCAAGGCTGAGCCTATCGATCCGATTGCAAAACGGGATGAATTAATCACTGCTTGCAAAGCGGACCTGGACAATATTATCCAGCGCTTTGGACCTCAGGCACTTGAATTTCTAACCGATGAGCCGGCTGTGGATATTCATTTTCCGGTAGAGAGTTACCCAGCCAAGATCAAGTCGTTTAATCTCGATAAAAATACCGAAGTATCCGGCGTTCTGAACGGCATTAAAGGCCAGTATTTATTGCTGGATACCGGCGTAATCAACATTCGCAAATTTGCAGGTTATGAGGTTGAGTTTTCAGAATAGTCACAGCTTTGTATTCAGCTTTTATTTAACCCATTGGCAAGATCCTTTTTAACAAAAAAACCAAATCGATTGCTCTTGCTCAGGCAGAATTAAAAAGGATAAGAGATGCGAGTGCAATCCCATCAAAAACCTAGTAAAATGCTTGATATCTATCGTCTGAAAAGGCGGTTACCAGCAGCAGCTTATCTGACGTTCTTTAAAACAAACCGGCCATTTGAGTCTCTAATTTTAAAAACGCATATAATTCAGCTTAATTCGAAAGTCTATTTGAGGTATTAGCGTGGAGCTAAACGGCGCACAAATTGTAATTCAGAGTCTTAAGGACGAAGGCGTAGAATATATTTTTGGCTATCCCGGCGGGGCAGTATTACATTTATACGATGCCATTTTCCAGCAAGACGATGTCAAACACATCCTGGTTCGACACGAACAAGGCGCTACGCACGCAGCGGACGGCTATGCGCGTGCAACCGGCAAGCCAGGCGTAGTCCTGGTCACTTCGGGCCCTGGCGCTACCAATGCTGTGACCGGTATCGCCACCGCTTATATGGATTCAATTCCGATGGTGATTATTTCCGGCCAAGTACCTTTGCCGGTCATTGGCAGCGATGCGTTTCAGGAAGTCGACATGGTCGGCATTACCCGTCCCTGCGTGAAGCATAACTTTTTGGTTAAAGATATAACCAAACTGGCTGAGACCATGAAGAAGGCGTTTTATGTAGCGACCACTGGCCGTCCCGGCCCTGTTGTTGTCGACATTCCTAAAGACATCACCGACCCCAGAATAAAAATCCCTTATAAATATCCTAAAAAAGTCACTATCCGCTCTTACAATCCGGCGGTTACCGGTCATAAGGGACAGATTAAAAAGGCGGTGGATTTATTATTGACCGCACAAAAGCCGATCATTTATTCCGGCGGCGGCGTAATTTTGGGTGAGGCCAGCAAAGAGCTGACCGAATTTGCTCAATTATTGGACTTCCCGATTACCAATACCTTGATGGGTCTGGGCGCTTATCCTGCAACCGACAAGCAGTTCGTCGGCATGCTGGGCATGCACGGCACGTATGAAGCCAACATGGCGATGCATGAAAGCGATGTAATTATTGCGATCGGCGCGCGTTTCGACGACCGTGTTACCGGCAAGCTGGACCAGTTTTGCCCGCATGCCCAAATCATCCATATCGATGTAGATCCTGCGTCCATTTCCAAGACCGTTAAAGTCGCGATCCCTATCGTCGGCGAAGTCAAGCCGGTATTGGAACAGATGCTGGAAATGATCAGGGAAAGCAAAAAGAAACCATCCAAGAAAGCGTTAGATAGTTGGTGGAAACAAATCAACCAATGGCGCGCTCTCAAATGTATGGAATACGACCGCAACAGCCGTCTGATCAAGCCGCAGTATGTAATTGAGCAATTGTATGAAGTTACCAAAGGAGAGGCTTATATCACCTCGGATGTAGGTCAGCATCAAATGTGGGCGGCACAGTATTATCCGTTCGACAAGCCTCGGCACTGGATCAATTCAGGCGGTTTGGGCACGATGGGCTTTGGCTTACCTGCGGCCATCGGCGTTAAACTGGCGTTTCCCGATTCCGATGTTGCTTGCGTGACCGGTGACGGCAGCATCCAGATGTGCATCCAGGAATTATCGACTGCATTGCAATATAACGCACCGGTAAAAATCATCAACCTGAACAACAGCTACTTGGGCATGGTTCGCCAATGGCAGGAGTTTACCTACGAAAGCCGTTACTCGCATTCGTACATGGACACTATTCCGGACTTCGTCAAGCTAACGGAAGCCTATGGTCATGTCGGTATGCGTATCGATAAACCGGAGGACGTTAGACCAGCGCTGGAAGAAGCTTTTGCAATGAAAGACCGCACAGTATTTTTGGACATTCTGACTGACCGAACCGAAAATGTTTATCCGATGATAGAAGCCGGAAAAGCCCATAACGATATGACCTTAAGAGTCGCGGACGGCACATCGACCGACAGGGAGTTGGCATAATGAGACATATCATTTCTATCCTGATTGAAAACGAATCCGGCGCTTTATCGCGCGTGGCAGGCTTGTTTTCCGCGCGCGGCTATAACATTGAATCTTTGACCGTAGCGCCAACCGAAGACCCCAGCCTGTCGCGTATGACCCTGGTCACGCGAGGCAGCGACGACATTATCGAGCAAATCACCAAGCAGCTGAACAAACTGATTGATGTGGTCAAGCTGATAGACTTGGCGGACGCTGTTCATATCGAACGGGAACTGATGATGGTCAAGATCAGAACTACGGAGCAAACGCGCGAAGAAATCAGGGGCATGGCAGACATATTTCGCGGCAAAATTATCGATGTAACGCCAACCACTTATGTCGTGGAAATGACCGGCCCTTCCAGTAAACTGGATGCTTTTATTGCGGCAATCGATGGCGACACCATTATTGAAGTCGTCCGCTCCGGGCCGACCGGTATTTCAAGAGGCGAAAAAGGGCTGCATTTGTAAACTCAAGGTTAAAGGCGAAAGGCTCAAGGCGAAAAAGCAATGCTCATTCGCCCTTCGCCCTTTGCCCTTTGCCCAATTAATTTTAAACACCCAAAAACAGGAAAAACCATGCAAGTTTATTACGACAAAGATGCCGATCTTTCAATCATCAAAGGTAAAAAAGTAGCCATTATCGGTTACGGATCGCAAGGCCATGCCCACGCTCTTAATCTAAAAGAGTCCGGCGTTTCAGTTGTCGTGGGCTTGCGCACAGGATCACCTTCAGTGGCTAAGGCTGAAGCACATGGTTTAACCGTACAGCCGGTTGCACAAGCGGTTGCCGGCGCGGACATAGTCATGATTTTGACGCCTGATGAATTTCAATCAAAATTGTATAAAGACGAAATTGAACCCAACATCAAACAAAGTGCAGTATTGGCATTTGCCCATGGCTTTTCAATTTTATTCAACCAAGTCGTGCCGCGCGCCGATTTAGATGTGATCATGATCGCGCCTAAAGCACCAGGACACACCGTTCGTTCTGAATTTGTACGCGGCGGCGGCGTTCCTGACTTAATCGCAGTTCATCAAGATGCTTCAGGCACGGCGAAAGCGATTTGTTTATCGTATGCCTCTGCTATTGGCGGCGGTCGCTCAGGTATTATTGAAACCACGTTCCGCGACGAATGTGAAACCGATTTATTCGGCGAACAAGCGGTATTATGCGGCGGTGCGGTTGAACTCGTAAAAATGGGTTTTGAAACCTTGGTTGAAGCGGGTTATGAGCCTGAAATGGCCTACTTTGAATGCTTGCACGAATTAAAGTTGATTGTTGATTTAATGTTTGAAGGTGGCATCGCCAACATGAACTACTCGATTTCCAACAATGCAGAGTATGGCGAATACGTCACCGGCCCCAAAGTCATCAACGAAGAAAGCCGTTGGGCGATGCGCGAAGCGTTGAAAAACATCAGAAACGGTGAGTACGCCAAGCAATTCATTATGGAAGGCATGACCAACTATCCTGAAATGACCGCCAAGCGCCGTTTGAATGCAGAGCACCCGATTGAAGTCGTCGGTGCAAAACTGCGCAGCATGATGCCTTGGATTAAAGCCAACCAGATTGTTGATAAAAGCAAAAACTGATCCAATTTCCCTCTTTTGCTCCTTCTCCTTTGAGGGAGAAGGTTGGGATGAGGGGTATAAATTTACAGTCAGTTTAAGCGTTTAAAAAAAAGCCCGTCTTTATGATGGGCTTTTTTTTGCGGTGAGGAGCATGACCGTACATGTTCTCCCGTTTGTTTGAACCGAAAAAACGCAGTAGAGCATTCCAAACTCCGTTCGTCCTGAGCCCAGTCGAAGGGTGAGCGGAGTTTGAAATGCTCATCGAATGTATAAGCCGCTCATGCTTCGACAGGCTCAGCACGAAGAAGGCTAAGAAGACCTTGCCGCAGGCCGAAAGTTTTATGATCGACAAGAAGCAGATGTAGGCGACTATTTTTTCGACAGCCTTTTTGCCGAAATCGATTCACTGGCGCTTTACGGCCGGATTCATTCAATTCATTTCGGATTTCATCGGCTGCTGGCAAAGCATTTTCCTTACGCAATTTATTGCAAGGTAATTGACAAAGCTATCGTCTTTCGTGTTCTTGATTGCAGGAGTAATCCAGGTAAGCTTCATAAAGTTAGTTTGCCGGAAACGCCGGTTCTCGCTGTCACTCAAACCGTCTTATTCCGGTCTGCCGGGCTTTTATGATTTGGTCATACGTATCTTTATCGAGTATCTGTGCCAAATACTTACCCCTTCGGATCGTTTATATTTTTTCTTTCTATGATCATATAGCAAGCCCACCTGAGATGGATATATGCTTGCAAAAATTGCTGATGCAATTCCACATGGTTTTGTCCCTATAGGGGCGACAAACATTTTATTGCCTTCTCTTAAAGACAAACGTGTTTCTTCTAAAGAATCATAAGCTGAGCTCGGATCATTAGCAGCACAATATGAAATACTACAATTATCAATTGCTTCTAAATGCGGAACAATAGAGTTTAATTCCCAGCCTGGTTGAAATGCAGGAATACCAAAAACTACTTTTAAATCTTTTGATGAAATCATTTGATACTCTTCAAAAGCTCGTTCTAAGCGATCAGGTTCAAAACCCAGAAAAAAGACACCAGCTTCTACATCCTCTCCTGATAAATCTACTACAGCATTAGGAATTGGCTTATATCCAGCGTTTAGTTCAGTTAATGCAAATGAGTCAGCTGCTGGTGTAGTACGGCTGTAATTTTTTGGCTCGACATAAATAATTAAAAAATTATCAATCTTTAAGTCTATTAGTGATTTAATTGCAAAAAAAAGTTCTGGCACACCAAGTGTGGTAGCTTCTAATATGATATTTTTGTTAGCGATAATATATGGAGTAAATAGTTCTATTGCTAGATCTGCTGTTAAAGTTCCATCGCCAACTGTTAAAACCATTTGTTCATAATCATAACTTACAAGAATGCGATCAGTAATCAAATCACTATCAAAGTTGACAGCCGATTTTCCTCTGTCATCAACTGTATCACCATGGAAAAGAACACTTTCTGTATAAATAATTATCTCATTTGAATTATCATGAGAGCTATTTGAAAAAATCACTGACGGAATCATTGTAAAAAAATGTCTATTTGGTTATTTTTGTTTTTAGATAATTTAGTATTCTTAGATAATTTGTTGGAAAGCTCCGTATAGTGATCTTCTGTGCCAAATGCCAATGTATGAAAGTCTTCAACGGAAATTTCTATCTTTCTTTTTCGTCGATAACTAATTTGAAAGTAAGGTGAATATATTGGGTTTAATTGATAATCAACAGTGTCACTACCAATTGCGCCTTTATTTTTTGTTTCCAGTTGTTCTGTGATAATAGCGTATTTTATGGCTTCAGAAATAAAACTCATCTCTTCATTACTTAATTCTCTTTTACCAGAATTAATTGTAAATTGATTTTGCTCTGGTTCGCTCATAGATGGAATCGATTGCAATGTTCTAAACACATTACCCAGCCTTAAAACAAACATCCGCAATCGTTCACCCAAAGCACCAAAAGTTTTTATCTCACGAATAAGCTGATCAGATGCTTCATAAGCAGCTCTTGCTTGGATTTCAACTGGGATTTCAAATTGATTTTCGTCGGTTAGATCAGCAACCTCTAGGGCTTTATAGCAAAGAATTAAGAAATGGCGTAAATTGTTATTTGCCATCGAGCAATAAGTATCAAAGCCACTGTAAACTGGGCAAAGTCCTTTATGTGGTCTGTATAACTCAAGCAATGCACCAACGAGATTATTTGGAATTAAGTTATCAAAAGTACTTTTTTTTCCATTTTTATAATTATTTAACTGCAACAAAATTTTTTCAGGGGTTTGTTTGGGGCGATGAAGGAGTGCAGGGACAATTACTAACGCTTCAGGAACATTTCTATAATTTAAAAAATCTTCTACTAATATTTCAGTTTCATATTTTTTTATTCCCTTTGAAATACGATCAGTGAGAATCTTAATTCGAGATTCTACAGCATCATTAGCGATTTTATTATGGGCTATACTGGGCAATAGTTTTTTAATTTCACCAAGTATCTCTGTTTTATGTGAGTCTTCGGTTCTTTTCTCAAGGGATTTTGGATCTCGAAGTGCATTAAGAAGGTCACTGTTAGATTCTTTTTTTGCTAAGTCTAAATTAGCCAAAAAAACTTCTGCAAAAAATATCTTTCTTTCATTTTCATCTAAGAACCCTTCATCTAAAGAAAATCTCCTGAAATCATGGGTTGCATTTATTGATTCAGCACCAGTAGTTGCAGTTTCATTTGATAGCTCCTTAGAAGCAAAACTAACAATCAAAGGCTTTTGGCTATGTTTTAGAAAAGTGTTAAGTACTCGGCGTTGGTATGGAACTAGATTCTCTACTTCATCTATATAAATATAGAATGATGCTTTTCCCAATCCTTCTATTTTTCTAATATCTTTAATCATTTCTTCAAGGAATGTTTTTCCTGGAGGAAGAAACGGTTTCTGGCTAGCTGAAACATTAGTTATCCACGATGAAAATCTTCGTCTACTTGTTTCTAAAAAAGATTCGAGTTTATTTAATTGTTCAGGATAATCAGGATGAAAATCTGGAAGAGAAAGAAGACGCGAAGTTTCGAATGCTTCACAAGTGAAATTTTTGAAAGAGCTCTCTGCAATGACTTTTAAAGAACGAATGATCTCAATGGCTACAACAAGTGCAAAGTAGGATTCAAAGATAGAAATCCACTCATATTCACTTAAGCCTCTGAAATTTAGCGAATTGCAAAATTGTGTGTCAACCCTCCAATAAATACCAATATGAGATACCTCATTATTTGGTATCTCAACACGTCTTTTTGAAAATGCTGTGTGATAATCTAAATATTTCAAAAGCATTGTTTTTCCACAACCACGCTTGCCAATAATGTAAGTAGACTTTGTGGCAGTCTTTAAGGAAAGGCGATTAAAATATGGAGGAATATAAAACTCACCCCATATATCAGCGTCATGTTCTTCTGCTCTAGTTTTTGCTAGTATATTAATTTCTGAAGTTGTCATGTATTATCTCGCAATAAGTGGGTTCCAACTGTCTGATTTATCCCAAAGTAATTGCAGTGAATCATCTGGTATGCCGTGATCATAAGCAATCAAACAGCCAAGATTCCCATACCCTAGAGGCATTTTTTTTTCAAATCTTGCTTTATTTTCTACAATTTCAAGATATTGTTCTAATGGAGTTATTTCAGTGTAGGGCCAAATTCCGTCATCAATCCATTCTTTTGATATGGCCTCGAAGCAATTTTTAGAGGTTATTCTTTCTCCATAAAACACAGGAATGTCTGGATATATGTCTTTAAAAAGTTTAATTCCATCAACATGAGCTAAGGCAACTACAATCCCTGTTTGAGAACAAGAAGTCATAAAACTGCATTTTTGGCGGATAAATTCGGCCAACTGATCTCCAGTGTAAAGCCCATCATCTACTAATAAATATCTTTCAAATGGTTTAAGCTTTGCACATTGACTCGTGTAATAAAGTTTAGATTTGGTGATGCCTATTTGATTTCTTAATAACCTGGTTATAATTTCACCACTTGTCCCTGGCTGGGTATATTCATATTGTACAGGCCCAAAATTAAAGCATAATGTTGATTCATTAACTGTACCATTTAAAATTTCTCTCCAGTCATGAGTTTCTAGTAAATGGCTCGAATGTGTAAAATTTTTGGTAGCGCATTTAAGAGCTTGTTTTAATGATGAAACCAATTGGTCTGATGTTCTATAAATTAAAAACCTCAAAATTAGCAGCGCTAAGGTATATTCTGGGCCTTTATCGAATTGATTCAACCATGTTTTGATTTGTTCAAAGTTCATTGGCTGGCGAATTTTGGTATTACAAAGTAATCTGATTATTTTTGTTAGATTTAGATTATCTTTACTTGGTTCAATCGATAAGTGCATTTTGATGAGTTCTCGGTATATCAGAGCAAAAAGTTGTTTTTAATTTGTTTAGCTAAATAGTGAGTGAATTACTTAAAATTCTATAGAGTAAATTCAATTATGTTTCAAAAAACGAGTTCCATTAATGATCGAACCGTTAAGAATTTTGCACCAACGCCATGGCTTCCGGCTTCAAGCGCTAGACGACCTGACTCACTGCTTAAATAAGAAAAAACTGCCTGTCTGTATTCAGGTAAAACTCTAAGCAGTAATATGCAGTCTGAGATTGCAACCTTTCCTGTTCGTACCATACAAACTTTTTGACTTAGATTTCTACCTACCCTAGCAACTAAAATATCTCCTGGTAAAGCAGATTTTCCAACCACATTTTTTACTGCATCAGAAGTCAGTTGATATTTTTGAGGTACAAATGCACTGTCAGGTGAGAAGTTACTTGTATGAAACACTGGAAAGTCAGCGAATCTTCTATCTAATGACGAGTATGAGCCTCGAAACACTTCAATAACCACTTCAGCTATTTTTTGCTGTCCGTGAGAAATATTTCTATAAGCTGACGAAATGTAAGAATAATCAAGTCTTTTCGCTGCATTGTCTGCTGTTACCTGTAGTTGCGGGGACAACTTACCATTTTGCTCAAGACGTTGGATTGAAATTGATTCTGATCTATTTGAATGCTTCGAAACTATGACAATGTGAGCTTTAGCATCTGTGTTTCTGAATATTCTACGAGGTAATTCAATTACACGTTCAACTTGATGATTCATAAGCAAGGTTTTACGAAAGACAGAGTATTTTTCTCCGGCAACAATTCCATCTGGCAAAATCAAACCTAATCGTCCACCTTGACGCAATAACCGAAGATTTTGTGCAATGAAAAGCAGGTCAGCAGGAATCTCACGCATTCGTGGCAAAACATGGCTCAGTCCAGCATCTTCAAGAATTTCTAAAAACTGTTTTTTCCATTTAGGACGGATATAGGGGGGATTACAGAGCGCCATGTCAGCCTCACCCCACCGCAAGCCAAGGTGGTTGGCTAAATCTAAATCCAGGGAATCTCTAACATGATGAGTAATTACTCGTTCATTCAGTGTCTGAAGGAGTGTGCATTTCCCTTTTTCCTCAATATCGACGGTAATGAAGCGAGTTCCCTCCCATTGCTTAGCCGCTTCTCTTATAAGAGCACCGTCACCAACACAGATATCCACGACTGTGCTGGGACATTCTATTCCCATAGCAGTAACTAATAATGCTCCTACTGCTGGTTTAGTGTAATAGCATCCTAATGGATCAGATGTTTTGGAAGGGCGAGAGAGTTGCATTCTTCATTTTCTTATTGTCTTAAATACTTACTCTACATGATAACATCAGCGACAAAGTAAGCTGAACAGCTAATATTTAAATGGCACGAAAAAAAAACATAGAGTCTGTATATTGTGCATTTTTGTTTTTGAAATGTACTGATCCTTTTGAATTGGTTATTCTGTAGTTTTATTTAACTGAGTAGCCTTGTACGCTATCCCTACCTTGAAGTTGTGGTATGTAATAACACACTCATCCATTTAAGAATTAAACTTGCCGAACTGGCCCCGGATACTTCGCCACCAAAGCATCCGCTGTCAGCAAGTTGATGCCCTCGACAGTTGCCTACGCAATAAGGATCCGGTCGAATGGGTCTTTATGAATGGGCGGCAAACTATCAATAGAAACGGCATGCTCGGCGTTAATAGCCAATTCTTGATAGCCGTTGTCCAACAGTCCACGACGTAGCACTCTTGCATCGACCTGAAAATCGGAACGCCCAAGCCCGCGCTTGATGGCAATTTCCCAAAGGCTGGCCGCACTGAAAAGCAGTTCGTTCGATGGGTCTTCCAGCAATGGGCGAGCAACTGCTGATAATTGGTCAGGCGAACCGGCCGCCCATAATAATCAGTGGGTATCCAGTAGCAGCTTCATTCTTCATCGTCAAAAAGCAGCTCGATTTCCTTAGCTCCCATGCTGTCGAAATCATCAGGAACGGTGATCTGTCCTTCCATGAAACCTAGCCTTCGAATTTGTCCGGCCGATGGAGCATCCAACCTAGTTACCTTGACCAGCGGCTTTCCAGCTTTGGCGATGATGAAAGACTCACCCTTTACCGCTTGATCTATCAAGCGAGACAGTTGGGTTTTGGCTTCATGGATATTGACTGTCTGCATGATAACCTCATTGAGTTAAATTCAATTAGTTTAGTCTATGATATATGATTTAGAAAATTAGGGCATCTGATGATTCTTGATATGGGGCTATTGATATTAGAAAAAAAGCAATCCCTGATGCTTTTGTGATGCATGATCACTGGCGCATTCTTGTTTGAATTGAGTCAAAGAGCATGCTCTAATGTGTATTGTTTATAAATTCCTTACACAAGGATAACCCAATGCGAACCAATATAATCATAGACGACACATTAATGGCCGATGTTCTAAAAGCGACGGGGGTAAAATCCAAGCGCGAAGCGGTAGAACTCGGTTTAAAAGCCTTATTGATGTTGAAACAGCAAGAGGGCATCAAAGCCTTTAAAGGCAAATTAAAATGGGAGGGTGATCTGGAGCAAATGAGGACTGATCGGTGATCCTGGTCGATTCAAGTGTTTGGATCGATTATTTCAACGGCACAGAAACATTGGCAACCAAAAAGCTGGATAACTTACTGGGTGTGCAGCCTGTATGCACAGGAGATTTGATTCTGGCTGAAGTGCTGCAAGGGTTTAGATTAGACCAGGATTACCAAGCCGCAAAAAACCTGCTTTGCTCCCTGCCTGTCCACGCCATGTTGGGCGTAACTCTAAGTTTAAAAAGTGCCGAAAATTTCAGAAACTTGCGCAAACAAGGCATTACGATCCGAAAAACCATCGACACGATGATTGCTACTTTCTGTATTGAAAACGAATTGCCGTTATTGCATTCAGACAAGGACTTTCAGCCCTTTCAACAATTTTTGGGTTTACAGGTTGTATAGAGGTTCCCTTTAATCTCCAATACTGCTGACTTACCCCTCCGTTTGCCCCGAGCTTGCCGAAGGGTATTTCGCACGATGACTTAAGCCATTCATGCTTCTACAAGACTCTCCTGAGCAAGGCCGAAGGGCTCAGCACGAACGGCTTAAGTCACAGCATTGGGATGGTGGCAAACTGTCGATAGAAACGGCATGTTCACCGGTAATAGCCTCGTTTACTGCGATGAAACTGAATTACCTCAACATGCATAAACCTAAAAACAGCTAAAATCCCGATTCCCTGATCAACACGGCCGCAACTTGTCGCCATAGCGATGAGGCGATACTTTCGGGCTTTCCGTCAATCAGCACATTGCCTTTAATGGCTCGATTAATCGGCTCGCCGGTTTCCATGGGCTGAAGCCAAACCCGGTAAACCGATGTTTCTGGAACCAATACATCCTTGTTGTTACCCCGAATCGCAATGCTGCCGTTGTAACGGGAGGTAAAAACCGGCGGCAACTGCAAAGCCGCGGCATTATCGATGCGCACAATCCGGCACGGCATACTCGGCCAATCCAGTTGCTCAGGATAAAACTTCGCTTCAGCGCCGGATTGAATCTGCCCCAAATGATCCTCAGCCAAAAAAGCTTCTATCTGATAAGCATCGAATTGCCCCACGGTTAACAGCGGCTCGTCCTTGGCGATCCATTCCCCGGCATTCAACAGGTCGTTGACCTCGATAACTTCGCCGTCAAAAGGCGCCTGAACGGTTAAGCGTTTACGTTCATCCATAAGGCCGTCGTACTCACTGCCCGCACTTTCCAGTTCGGTCAATGCCACCAGCCGCCGATTGATCAGGTTCTTTTCCTGGCCGTGAAAAGACAGTTCCCAGCGTAACGATTCGATCTTTATTTTGCTTTGTTCAATACGCGAATCAAGGTCGGACGAACTGAACTGGACCAGCGCTTGTCCCGCCTTAACGGTTTCTCCTTTAACGACCAGAATCCGATCCAGCTTAGCGGGCAGCGGCATAAAAAGCTCGGTATGGGCGGCTATTTTCAACAGGCCGGGCGCTTCAATGCGGCTCTTCCAGGGAATAAACAAAATGCCGATGACGATCAGGATTGCCGACAAAGTCGTCAGCGTATTGCGATTCCACTCCATGCGTTGGCGGTGTTCAAGCCAATATTTAACTTCTTTGACGATAGGGAGCATGATAAACCAGCCGACCTCGACCATCATTAAAAACAGGCCGAGCAATTTAAAGAAAAAGTGATACACCAGCAGGGCGATCCCCAAAAACAGAAAGAAGCGATAAATCCAGATACACCAGGCATAAATCAGCAGTAACCGTTGCGTCTTTGCCGGAAACCGCTCCGGCACTTCATCGAGAAAGCCGAACAACAGCCGCCGCAGTTGCCAGCGTCCCAGAGCAAATGCCCTGTTTTGTAGATTCTCAATTCCCCAATAATCCGACAGTAAAAAATAGCCGTCAAAACGCATTAATGGGTTTAGATTAATCAACAGCGTCATAACCCAAGTAGTTGTCGCCATCAAAAATACGCTGCTGCGCAACGGGCCGTCAGGCAAAAAATGCCACAGCGTGGTGCATAAAACGGCCAGCCCCAATTCAGCGGCAATCCCGCCAAAACCAATCGCCAGCCGTTGCCGCCGCGAGGTCAATTTCCACGCATCGCTGGCATCGGTATATAACACCGGCATCATCACCAGAAAAGCCACGCCCATCGCGGAAACCCGGCATCCGTATCGATGAGCCGTATAAGCATGACCCAATTCATGCAGGGTTTTAGTCAAAGCCAGCGCAACGGCGTAATACACAAAGCCTTCGGTCGAAAAAAAATGCAGAAAAGTCCGGCTGAACATGTCCCAGCGGTCAATCAGCAAATATAAATTAACCAGCACCAAAGCTATCAATACATGCAACACCGCCGGCTGATAAATCCAGCGTAGCGCAGGATAAGTCCGCGCCAGCAAGCGATCCGGACGAAGCAGCGGAATTTTAAAAAACAGGTAATGATGGATCAGCCAGGTAAACCAGTGATGATGCGCGGCCTTGGCTTGACCGACCAAGCGCTGCACCGCCTCTTTTCCCCTGCTCTGGAGCAGGTTATGGCCGGCTAAAAACTGCAATAAATGCTGAATATCGTCAACGCTAACGTTAATCAACCCCTGCTGCGATATTTGTTCGCTGATGGCCTCGGGTGAGTTTAAGTCCCAATGCGCCAGAATCTCGTTTTCAAGTTGCCCGATACGATAGAAGTGTTGATTGACCGGATCATAAAGCGTCCAGGTAGGAGAACCGTCGAATGCGCAAGGCCCCGGAAACAAATCCAGCTCTTCACGCAACGGCGGCAGGTAAATTACATTCCCATCCATTGTCTCAATGCCGCCAAAGGTCTTCTTAACACGTAATAAACAAACGGAACCCGCGAGCCGAAGACCTTGGCAGTTCCTTTCAAGCCGATTCTAGGCAATACGTCCGCCTGCTTGAACCGGGCTTTCAAGCGATAAGCCAAGGCTTCGTCAGGCGTAACCTCGGCTTGATAGGCGGCAAAATACAGAACGGCCGAAACCGGCGTGGCCGGATCGACATTTAAAAAAAACTGCACCTTGGAGCCCGGCTCCAGATTAATCGCATCCGCAATCGGCAACTGCACTTCCAACTCGACATCGGCAGGATCGGCGACCATCAAAATACGTTCGCCGACAGTGACCGGCTTGCCTATCCAGTCGTTAACATCGGAAAACACCGCTATCCCGGCATGCGGCGCTTTGATGTCGATACGCGCCAGCCAATCTTCCATGCTGCGCACTTCGGCTTCCTGTTGTTCGGCTCGGCTTTTAAGAATATTGACCTGCGCCTTGCTGTCGATGTCGAACATCGCCTGCTGCGCGGTTTTGCGGTACTCGGCTTCGGCAACCGCCAAAGCTTTGCGGGTAACGGTCAGCTTATTTTTAATGGTTTCTTCTTCAAGGCTTAGCAGAGGCTGGTCTTTAGCCACTTGATCGTTGGGCTGCACATAAAACCGGCCGACGACGCCGTCAATAGCGGCCCTGAGAATAGTCGGATGACCCGGAATAACGCTGGCCGGAGCCAACGCGGTTTGCCGTACCGGAATCCATAACAGACAAAACAGCACAGCCAGACCGATCATCAGACGTTTTTTAGTCAGCCAGTCCTGTTTCCAGAAAGGCGGACGGGGCGCCAAAGCCGCCCAGGCATGTCCGAAGGTGTGCCCCATATGTTCCAACAGATAAAGCTCCCCATCCGTCCAAGCGGAATCCCTCGCCAACAGCAGACCGGCTTGCGGTGCAGCGCCATGAGCAGACACCGGCAGCCACAAGGCATGAGCCGGTAGCCACTGCGCCCAGTCATCGGCACAATCGCCTTTCAGGTCTTCTGCCGTTAACGGCCGAATGGCTCCGGAAGTGTCCGCGGATAACTGTTTGAACACCTGTTTCAGCCAGAAGATATACGGGGCATTAATGTCGATCACCGCCAAGCCGGAGACTGCAACTACTTGCGAGCCGTCTATTTGCCATAACGCCGCCTGACGAAACTCAATCAGACTGCGGCTATCGTTAACCAGCGTATAGGCCAGCGCTTCGGCCGTATCGGCGTTGCGGAAAGACTTTTCCAGTTGCAGCAACGTCGCCAGCGCCGTCAGCTGCCGTTGCGAACCGGTCATCGTATCAGTCATGCTTGGCTGACTCTGCCGCAAAAATGGCGCGACCGCTCATCCCGGCCAACAGGCCGTCAGACTTGCCGGTAATGACTCCGGTAATTTTAATGGACTGACTGACCGCATCGATACGAGCACCCAGCATCTTGACCTTGGCCGGATACTCGCGCTGAGTTTCTTCAAGAAAAACCTTAAACTCATAACCCGGTTTCAACCACATCAGCCAACTGGAAGGCACCAGCACAGTAACTTCAAGCTGACTGTCATCCAGAATATCCAGAATCGGATCGCCTGCTTTAACATATTGATAACGTTGCACCAACCGCTCGGCCACGCGCCCTGAAAAAGGCGCGGCAATCGTGCATTTTTGCAGCACCGCGCCCATCAACGCAATATCGGCTTTGGCCTTGGCGACTTCGGCGGCCGCCATTTCAAGCTCCAGCGGGCTCATCGAATTGAGCTTGGTCAAACGGGTATTAACCTCATAAGTTTTTTCGGCGGCTTGCACCACGGCCTGCGCTTTTTTCAACTGCGCCTGCTGCTCGGCGCAATTAAAAGCAACCAGCAAATCCCCTTGCTTAAACCGCTCTCCCTCCTGAACATTCAGCTGAATGATTTTTGCCGCCATTTCACTGGACAGGATAGAAGCATGCTGCGCATTGAGTTGAGCGCGAATTTCAGCCGGTTCTGCGGCATAAGTTGAGCTAAACGCGCTAAAACCTGCGATGCAGATGAGCAATCTTAAAAAAGTACGCATAGTAAGTCTTGATTGTTTACTGAGGGTTATATTTGGAAAATCATGTATAAAGGATTTTTACCACGATTAGGTTGGGCTGCCGCCTTTTGGGCCGCTCAATATTTGCTTTGCAACTAGCACGAAGGGGATGTTTCGGCTTGTCCTGCAAAGGAGCCGGAATAAACCTGTTTTCTTTACGCTCAAACAGGTTTATTCCTTCCTGCAAGCTAATTTTTTTTGATTACACTCGAATCAACGGCCGATAACTTTTCTTCTTCCGGTTTCGTTGACGAAGGGAATCGCCCTGCCTGCCAGTTTTTGTCGACCGCTTCAATGGAGCTCGCCAGAGTCTTAATGTCGTAATTTTCAATAAAGGCCGGCAAAGGATCAAGGCCCAGCGAGACATAAACCCGGCCCAGCGAACTTTGAATGCTGGCATAGGTTTCAAGTAGTTGTAACCGGGACATCAAGGCATTGGTTGTCGCGCGGATGCGTTCCAACCCGGTTTTTGCGTCATTTTCGGTATCATTGCTGATGTGCTTTGAAATCTTCTGGGTGATTCCATCCAGTTCCTGGGTACGCTTGTACTGCTGTTGCGCCACTAAGAACTGCTGATAAGAGAGATGAACCTGCGTCAATACCGCCATATAAACCGACAGCCTGCGCGTATCTCCTAGCTTTTCCTGGGCGTCTATCTGGTCAAAGCGCGCAGGAGCAGAAACCAACTCCATCAGGTTATTGCTGATTAAACCACTCAACTCCAACCAGTTGTTGTTTAGCAGATACGAGTTGCTGTCAAAGTTGTATCCGGTCTTGAACTCAATACCGGGAAGCAAGCGCAATATGGCTTTGTGCGTCTCTTCCGTAGTAATGCGGTTGTTGTAGATTTCCTCGCGCAATTCAGGGCGCAATTGCAGCGCCATTTCTTCCATTTTGTCGATCGGCAATGAAAATTCCGGCGTTTGTAGCGCGCTGTTTTCAGGCAATTTCAACTGGAATTTCTGGCTGGGCGATACACCCAGCAATGAAGCCAGTTCGGTTTTGGCAAGACGGAGCGTTTCCGACAGTTCTTCCAGTTTGCGGATGATTTCCAGCAGATCTTTTTGGTATTGCAATATCGCCAGCGGTGCAGCCAAACGTTCGCTTTCAATATTCTGAGCGTCTTTCAGCGCCTGTCTGGCGCTACCCAGGATTTTATCAATCTCTCCTTCCAGTTGCTGGCTGCCTGCCATGCGCCAGAATGCGGTGCGCACATCCTGCATCAACAACTGAGCGGTTTTGCGCCGGCTTTCCTCGGCAACCAAAACCCGGTTGGCATCCTGCTTAGCCTGAAAATAACTGACACCGAAGTCCAGCACGTTCCAACTGAAGGTGAAATCGTAAACTTTGCGCGACCGGTCTTGAGAGGTCGATGACTGCAATTGCTGGGCGCCAGTGACAGCGTTCTTGCTGTTAGAAGCATTGTAATTATCACGGCCCTTATAACCCGCCGAAGCAATCAAGTCGGGCAATAAGCTGAATTTTGCCAAATCGGACTGTCCGTCGGCCACGGCATGCTCCATCATTTTGACGCGATGGTTAAGATTGTATTTTAGCGCCCTGGCCATCGCTTCATAAACAGTGAGGGGCGCAGTGATAGCTTCCTGCTTGGCAAAAATGACCTGCTTATCGGCATCAAGCGATGTCTTTTGCTCAACTTGAGTAATCGGTTCCGGCATAATGGCGCAACCTGCTAACAAGGCGACACCGGTAAGACCGGCGATAAATTGGGGGGCTGAATAATTCATGATATTTTTTATTATTACTATTATGTTGAAAGACTTACAGACGGCTCTCTTTCCGCCTGGTTTTACTGCTGTGAGAATGCATTCACGCTTCAAACGCTGAAAACATCCTCTGTAAGGGCGGCCGATCGCAACCGCCATTACGCAAACGATATGAGTTATTTAATCATTATATGTCAGGCGGCATCCTTATCGTTTTTAGTCATACTGGCCAGACTGTCCAGCAATTTTTGACGCTGAAGCTCAAAGCCTTTTCTGCCCACCATCTGTAGCTGCTGCGTCAAACCGGGCTTACCGGCCTGAGCCACTTGCTTATCAGTTGGTTCAACTTGGCTTCGTTGCCCTCTTCCCTGTCCCTGTTGATTATCCCCATCATCCTGCTGATTGCTTTCCCCATTATCATGCTGTTGGCCTTGGCCTTGGCCCTGACCTTGTCCTTGCGGGCGGCCGTTCTGCGGCTTGACCTTAACCAGAACAACCACATCTTTACCCTGACTGTCCCTGATAGTGACTTTCACGGTTATCGGATTAGTCACGATAGCCCCTTCTTTTACTGTCACTGCGCCGGTACTGGGGTTAACACTGATAAAGGACGGCAAACTTTGCCCGCTGGACTGCGTTGCAGTAATAGTTATCAGCCCGGACATATTCAATCCGGCAAAGGCGCTGGACGGTATGTTTATGGTGCCACCGGACGTACCGCTTCCGCCTGAATCGGTAGTCAGCTTCATATCTATGACTATGGTTTGGCTGGAGCCGGAGCCAAAACCGGATGAACCTCCCAGTCCTCCACCAAAACCGGACGAACCGCC
>NZ_SCTW01000059.1 GCF_004322395.1 Methylobacter sp. | reverse complement strand
ATGTTTTGGTTTCATAGGTTATATCCTCACTTTATTCCGGTCTCTTGCGGAATTTATTCTCTTTAACAGCGAAAAGCATCTTAAAAACGCATTAAAATTCTCAATCTGTCTTAAAGGCTGAGTGCAATTGATCGTCAATCGACATGTTTCAAGGTCAGTATGACCTTATTGGAGGGTGTAAATAAATACGTGTAACCGCTTATTTTTATAGCCGTACAATACGGCAACAAAAAGGAATCAACGGTATCCCAGCATCTGCGCCTCCTGGCGGCATTGGCTTAACCTGATTGCTTTCTTCGATTGTCCCGATGAGAGTCGCAAAGTGATCTACACCACTAACGCCATTGAGTCTTTGAACAGCGTAATCCATAAAGCCACCGAGCGGCGCAAGTTGTTTCCCAGCGATCAGTCGGCTTTGAAGGTGGTGTATCTCTCCATTCATCAGACGGCTAAGAAATGATCCATGCCCATCCGCGACTGGAAGTCCGCACTCAATCGGTTTATGATTCTTTATCAAGACCGGATGAATGAGATTTTCTAACTGCGGTTTACACGGATATTTTTACACCCTCGTTTCCGGGATTGTTCGGTCTCAAATAATCGGTAATCTAATACGCTGTCGTTAATCGGAAATGTCCTAAGGAGCTCATACCTTCATGCGCGCAGTGCATCAGTCTTTCTGTCCGGATGCCTTTAGATGGGTACCCAAAGTCATTCTGCTACTCGCCTTGGTCTGTGGTGTGAGCGGTTGCAATTTTTTTAAAAGTACCCTGGAGTTGCCTGAAAAAGGTATCCGCTCTATGTTTTCGCTCAACGAGGAAAACGGCGCGCCCGACCCCGTCGAACTGCAATCCCAGTTGCTCCGCTTTGCTGACAATTCTATCGAATCGCTCAATCTCGCCATCGGCAAGTTGCAGCGAGAAGATGATAAGGCCACCCGAAGACGTACCCTTCTGAGCCGCCGCATCACCACTACCAACGATATATTGGCCATTGCCACCGGGGCCAATACTTATGCCAACCTCCTCGACATGGCCATCCTCGCCAGCTTGAACCGGATGAATGTCGAGGATTATTGGATACCCAAATTCTACGGCGAATCAGCTAAACCCTATCTACTCGCCTCTCAAGAGGTGGAGAAGGATATTTGGCGGATCGCCGCGACGACGCTAAAAAAAGAACAGCTCTCGGAGCTGCGTGCCGCCATCAAAACCTGGCACGAGCAACATCCGAATGTGCGTTCACCCAGTGATTTCGGATCGCTTGGCTTCGCGTCAGAAGTTGCGCAGAGTAATCGCAATTCCCGCCCAGGAATAACGAGTAGTGTTTTCAATCTGCTCTCCATCGACCCGTTGACGGGGCTCGACCCGGCCACCCGTGAACTGGCCAACACCCGGCTGTTCGCGGAACGCGGTTTATTCCTAGCCCGGCACATGCCGACCCTGATTCGTTGGGAAACCGAGTTACTGATCATGCATACGGCGGAAATGCCTCAGATGGAAAAGCTGCTGGCTAATACCACCCAACTGTCCGAATCGGCAGACCGGTTCAGCCAAACGGCGGAGCGCCTGCCAGAATTCATCAGCTCCGAGCGCCAACAGATCGTCCAAGTCATAGAAACTCAACAGCCGGGACTCACCAGCCTCGCCGCACAGACCGAGAAAGCACTGGACGCAGGCACACAGATGTCCAATGCGTCCACTACGACCCTAAAGTCTTTTCAAGATGTGCTGCGGCAACTCCAAGCCAGCCCATCTAACCCGAACGCCGAGCCTTTCCGTATCAACGACTACACTGCCGCCGCAGCGCAGATCAACGCCACCGCACAAGACTTGGTGAAATTGTTGCAAGCTTTCGACCAGACTCTGGTTCCCGGTAAGCTTGACGGATTGTCAGCCCGGTTGGACGCGGTGATCCGTCAAACCCAAGCCGGCGGCAAAGAATTGGTGGATTATACGTTTAGGCAAACCTTGTTTCTGGGTTTGATACTGATTGGTTCTGCTTGCGGGATGGTACTGGCTTCCGCTGTTGCTTTTTGGAGGTTAAAGAAGAGGTTTGCTTAAGCCATATTGGTCAATGGCAGCAAAGCATAAGCCCTTTAACCCACTATCTATTTAGGATACCAAACGTCGATTGGAGGCTTGCTTGCGAAACTGATGTGTCTACACTTTTCCAGACGCCATAGCTGCTGAGGATCTGAATTCGGCTTTATTGGTTTTGTTGTTTCCTTGGCTCATTTGGAATCACACTCTTTTGACAATATTTTAAATTGTGTGTCCAGTTTAGTGTAGCAACATCCAAAACTTTATCGATAACCCTGAAAAACCAGCTGTGCATCAAACTGGCGCGTTCTTGCAAATGTGGTTTAATGACGCAAATTAAATTTGATCAGAGAAAGTAATGTTAAAAAAGTATTACACGGCATTCCTATTAACGGTTGTTTTTGGAGTCTCAGCGGTTTATGCCGATGGAACCAAGGCTGCAATTGCCAGTGCGCATCCTTTAGCGACTGCGGCCGGTTTTGAAATCTTGGGCAAGGGCGGAAATGTTTTCGACGCGGCTGTGGCGGTCAGCGCGACGTTGGCGGTTGTCGAGCCATCGGGTTCAGGTCTGGGTGGCGGCGGTTACTGGTTGCTGCACAGGGAACAAGATGGCTTTGAAATCATGATTGATGGGCGTGAGAAAGCGCCTTTAGCGGCTCATCAGACTATGTATCTGGATAAGTCAGGCAAGGTGATTCCCCGCTTATCGCTTGACGGTGCATTAGCTGCCGCTATTCCCGGCATGCCTGCGGCTCTGGTGCATCTATCGGAAAAATATGGGCGTTTGCCGCTGGAGGAAAGCCTGCAACCTGCGATCAGGGCCGCCAAGACCGGTTTTGCGATCGGCGAACGGTATCGAAAATTGCTTAAAGTCAGGGCTGAGGTGATAAAAAAGCATCCGCAAACTGCACGGATATTTCTGCCCAATGGCGATGTTCCCAAAGCCTATTCAATACTTCGGCAACCGGATTTGGCCCACACATTAGAGCAACTGGCCGACTCAGGCCGGGATGGATTTTACGATGGCGAAATAGCCGATAAATTGGTGAAAGGCGTTAACAAGGCCGGCGGCATCTGGACAAAACAAGACCTTGAATCTTATCACGTTGTCGAGCGGGAGCCGGTAAAGGGAAACTATCGCGGCATAAAAATTACCAGCGCCGCACCGTCGTCATCCGGCGGCATTGTGTTGATTGAATCGTTAAATATTCTGTCTGGTTACGATTTAAAACAGGCCGACGAACCGACCCGAAAGCATCTTATCGTCGAGGCCATGCGCCGCGCTTATCATGACCGGGCCTTGTATCTGGGAGATTCGGACTTCGTCGATATGCCGGTTAGGCGTTTGCTGAATGAAGATTATGCGGCCGGGTTGCGCAGCAGTTTGCGTCCCGATAAAGCGTTACCCAGCGCCATGTTGTCGGGTGAAATTCAGCCGCAACCCGAGGGCGTCAATACTACGCATTTTTCGATTATTGACGAGCAAGGCAATCGGGTTGCGGCCACATTAAGCATTAACTTTCCGTTTGGTGCGGGTTTGGTTGCGGATGGAACCGGCGTGTTGCTGAATGATCAAATGGATGACTTTGTCAGCCAGCCCGGTGCCATGAACGGCTATGGGCTGATAGGCGGTATCGCCAACGCCATCGCGCCGGGCAAACGTATGTTGTCCAGCATGGCCCCCACTTTTCTTGACGACGGCAATAACGTTGCGGTGTTGGGAACGCCCGGCGGCAGTCGTATCATTTCAATGGTATTGTTAGCTGCTCTGGATTTTGCAAAAGGCAATGATCCGGATTCATGGGTGCAAGTGCCGCGTTTCCATCATCAATTTATACCCGATGTGGTTGAATATGAAAAAGGCGCAATAGCGGCAAATGAGCTTGTTGGCCTGGCTGCAATGGGCCATCAACTGAAAGAAGCGCGTTACAGCTACGGCGATATGCAGGCTGTGCAGTGGAGTAAAACCACGCATCAACTGACTGCGGCCAGTGATCGCCGGGGCGAGGGGCGGGCTGTTGTTGGGCGTTAATTTGCAGGATATTGAGTTGAATACTGACACAATCCAAATATGGCACGGTAATATTTCCGCCGAAAACGCTCATTATCAAAGCTACTGGCGCGTTCTGGATGCAGACGAGCAAGCCCATGCAGGAAGAATTAAAATTGATTTGCTACATAAACGCTATGTAGAAGTGCATGGCCGCTTAAGAAATATATTAGCCCAAACGCTTAATGAGTCGCCGGAAAAGATAAAGATAAATAAAGCCGAACATGGCAAACCTTATCTTCCCGATACGCCTGAATTGGCGTTCAACCTGTCCCATTCAGCAGACACGCTGGTGATTGCCGTGGGCTGGAACTGTCAGTTGGGCGTGGATATAGAAAGTTGTAAGCCGAGAGCCAGTCTGGCTGGTTTGGTTGAGAAATGTTTCGCCGAAGAAGAAATCGCCTACTGGAACAAACTCCCGGAAGCTCAAAAAATACTCGAGTTTTACCGATTTTGGACTCGCAAAGAAGCCTTTGTTAAAGCCACGGGACGTGGAATTGGCTTAGGATTGAATCGCTGTGTTATTAATCCTGAAAATCAAGCCAAGTTTTTAAGAGTTCCTGTCGATTACGGGCCGGCTTCAATATGGCATATACATGAGCTAGCTTTCGGTCTGGGTATTTGCAATGCGTTAGTGACGGATAAGGATATAGCTGGCTTCAGGCTTATGGATTTTTGAATCATAAACTGAAAAAGGCATTAATTAGGGTTTATTTTAATCATTTAGGCACAAAGACTTGGTAGCCAGAAAACAGAACACGGATGGCCCGAATTAGACTGATAGTCGACGAAAAAGTTAATGTATATCCACGTACAGCATTTTCAATTTGAATTAGTTGCTAACCATTAAAAGACTTTGTCCTCATCATGGCCACTGGCAAGCCAAGCCTGCACTCCCGTCACACCATAGTTTCAATAAGCCTCGTAGCTATTTTAGTAATTAACTGAATTTGAAAACTCTGTAGTGAGAATTCGTATTTTTCACTGGCATAGACTATTTCTATTCAATAAATAAGGTTATATTTTATAATGTTATTACTAAGGGGGTGAATCCCGAGTTTTGCTTAAGTATCATAACCATGTATAAAAATAATAAATCATTGGCAAAAGTCGTGGCCGCCGCGATGCGGGTCTGGCGCTTGCTTTTCCCGGCCTCATTGAAGCCCGGCAGCATCCGCTACTATTTGTTGGCCATTGTGCTGATGATGTTGGCTTTGTTGCTACGCTTGGCCATCGCCCCCGTCAATGCGGGCTTACAGTATGTAGTCTTTTTTCCACCCGTCACGCTTGCCGCTATCGCCGGAGGATACCGAACGGGATTTTTTGCCACGCTGATCGGCCTAGCTTTTGCCACCTTTATATTGACCCCGCCCTATTACTCTTTTTCATGGGCAGTTTTGCAAACCAGTTTTTGGCCTAACATGGTTTTCCTGTCGGATGGTCTCATCGTATCCATTTCGATTGAGGCCATGCACCGCTACCGCCAACGATACGAGAAGGAGCTTAGGGACATTAAGAAGTCCGAGGCGCGTGAGCTGGCGCTCAATAAGGAGCTGGGCGAGACCATCGCCGAACACAGGCGGGCGACAGCGGCGCTACAAGAAAGCGAAACGCGTTTGCGGGCGTTGTTCAACACCTCAGCCATTGGGATTGTAGTGATTGATGAGCAAGGGCGCATTGAAGAATTCAACCAAGCCAGTGCAGCTATTTTTGCTTATTCCCAGGAAGAAGTTATCGGACAAAACATCAACATACTTATGCCGGAACCCTATCACACTGAGCATGATAGCTACATCAAAAGATACCTGGCAGAAGGGAGGAGCAATATCATCGGTATTGAGCGGGAAGTGCCCGGAAAACGCAAAGGAGGTGCGATCTTTCCGATGCAACTGAATGTGGGTGAGGTCAATCTGGGTAATCGCAGCATATTCGTCGGCTTTCTCCAGGATATTTCAAAACGAAAACAGACGGAAAGCACGAGCCGCCAGTTCGAGGCCATCGTACAGTCGTCGGACGATGCGATTATGAGCAAGAATCTGGCAGGCATCGTCACCAGTTGGAACGCCAGCGCCGAACGCATGTTCGGCTATACCGCCGAGGAGATGATCGGTAATTCCATGTTGAAGCTGTTTTCTCCTGATCGAGTCGATGAGGAAAAGGCTATTTTAGGGAAAATCACCCAAGGGCAGCGGGTTAACCATTTCGAAACTATACGGTTGCGCAAGGATGGTTCGCCGATTGATGTGTCCGTGACTCTGTCACCTATTGTTGACGAGGCGGGCAATGTCGTCGGCACATCCAAGATCGCCAGGGACATTACCCAGAGCAAGCGTGTCGAGCAGGAACTTTATGAAGCCAAGCAGGCAGCGGAAGCCGTCAGCCGCAGCAAGGGCGAATTTCTTGCCAACATGTCGCATGAAATACGCACTCCGATGAACGCGATCATCGGGCTGACCCGTCTGGCGACAGAAACAGAAATGACGCCGAAACAGCAGGATTACCTGCAAAAAATCCAGACCTCATCCCAGGCATTACTGGGCATACTCAACGATATTCTGGATTTGTCCAAGATCGAGTCGGGACGGATGGACATAGAGCGCATCGAGTTCGACCCAACCCTGATGTTGCAAGGTGTATCCGATCTGTTTGTGGCCAAAGCCGAAGATAAGGGACTGGAAATCTTCCTGGATGTCGCGCCGGAAACTCCCTTGACCGTGGTGAGCGACCCGTTGCGTATCCAGCAGGTACTCACTAATCTGCTCAGCAATGCCGTAAAATTTACCCCTAAGGGGGAGATTCATGTTCGTATGGAGATTGATGAAATCAGTGACAACGATTTGTTGCTGCGCTTGAGTGTGCGCGATACCGGCATCGGCATCAATAAAGCAGTCATCGAGCATCTGTTTCAGCCTTTCAGCCAGGCTGACGCATCAACTACCCGAAAGTTTGGCGGTACTGGGCTCGGTCTGGTTATCAGTAAACAAATGGTAGAACTGATGGGCGGCAGCATCAATGTATCCAGCCAGTTGGGGCAAGGCAGTATTTTTTCATTCACTATCTGTTGCGGGAAGGGGCGGCCTTACAACTGGAGCCAGGATAGTCATCACCTCAAGGGTACCCGTGTTTTAGTAGTCGACGATCAAGAAACTTCTTGCCTCATACTGAAGAACATCCTCGAATCCTGGGGGCTCCATGTTACGACAGCGCTATCTGGGGAAGAGGCCATACAACGGATCCAAAAAGAGGAACAAATCGGCACACCGTTCGATTTGCTGTTGGCGGACTGGCAGATGGTGGGTATGAGCGGGCTGGAGCTTGCTCAGGAATTGAAGAGAGAGGAATGTCAAGGCAACTTGAAGCATCCACCTACCATTATCATGGTGACAGCACACAGCAAGGAGCTGTTGCTGAAGGAAGCGATCAGCTCATCAATCCATCTCAACGCCATCCTTACCAAGCCGGTTGTGCCTTCCAGTTTGCTCAACACTATCCTCCATGTTTATCACTATCAAGGTAAAGAGTATAAGATTCCGGTAACACAGATTGATCCTTATGAAGCCGCCCGCCCGTTACGAAATGCCCGTATCCTGTTGGTGGAAGACAACGAACTTAATCAGCAGGTGGCGGGTGAGTTCCTTGAGAAGGCAGGTATGCGCGTCAGCATCGCCAACCACGGCGGCGAAGCGGTACAGTGGGTGAAGCGGGAAAATTTCGATGCCGTGCTGATGGATTTACAAATGCCGGAAATGGATGGCTACGAGGCAACCCAGCGTATTCGCGAATTACCTGGCTGCGTTAACTTGCCAATCATCGCCATGACTGCGGCGGCCATGCAGCATGATCGTGAGGCCTGTCTTGAAGCCGGCATGAACGATCATGTTGCGAAACCCATAAAGCCACAGGAACTGATCGATACTCTGTTGCGTTGGGTCAAACCTGCCCACCCTTCATGCACCTCGTCCACTCCCCCAGCAAGCCGGGAAGCCTGGTCCGATCTGGCAGACAAGCTGCCAGGTTTCGAGTTAAGTGACCTCATGATCATGTTGAGTGGTAACCAGAAGCAATTGGTGCGTATGTTGACTGTGTTCCGGGAGCGGTATGTCGATGAAGCGCCTGCTATTGCCGCTCAAATCGCTGAAGGTGATATGGAAGCGGCAAAAAAACGTTTGCACATGTTTAAGGGTGCAGCAGGCAATCTGGGCGCCAGAGATCTGCATCGGGCAAGCGCCGCGCTGGACGCCCAACTTGAGAGCGGACACTATGATGCTACGACGCTTGCTAACTGGCTTAGGATATTCGATAGAACAATGGCAACCCTTGCCGAACTACCAGCTCAACAAGCTATTGCTGCTCCGCCGTCCGTGGATGGCTCGACGCTTCAACAAGTTATGGCTGAACTGGACACTTTGCTTGCTAAAGACAGTTTTATCGACGACGAGTTGCTCGAGCGGCTCAAAATTCTTTTGCCGGATGACAAACAAGCAGAATACAACACGCTGAGCCAATATATTCTTGATACCGACTATCCTCAGGCCCGAACGGTTTTGAACACGCTTATGGGGGCAGTAAATGGGAAAAATTGAAGTATCGGATCGAGAGTATCCACGTCCCACCATTCTGATAGTCGATGATACGCGCGATAACCAGGAATTACTGGTTTCACTGTTAAAGCAGGATTATCGGGTTAAAGTTGCGGGCAATGGTCCCAGAGCACTGGATATCGCCCAGTGTTCTCCATATCCCGACCTCATTCTGCTTGATGTTAATATGTCCGAGATGGACGGTTACGAAGTATGTCGAAGGTTGCAGGAAAATCCGCTTACCCGCGATATTCCGGTGATTTTCGTGACTGCGGCGTCCAGCCAAGAATCCGAAACCCTTGGCCTGCAACTGGGGGCCATGGATTATATCACCAAGCCGATCAGCCCCAACATTGCCTTGCTGCGGGTGCGTAACCAATTGTTGCTTAGAAAGTCACTGAACAAGCTGCATCTGACATCGATAGTTTTCGAGAACACATTGGAATGCATCATGATCACCGATGCGCAAGGCGACATTATTGATGTTAACCCCGCCTTTAGCCGCATAACCGGCTATACGCGCGAAGAGGTTTTGGGTAAGAATCCTCGTTTTTTGAAATCGGGACATCATGATCAGCCGTTCTACGCTGAAATGTGGCACGAAATTAATACGACCGGATACTGGAGCGGCGAACTTTGGAATCGCACCAAGACAGGAGAATGTTATCCTGAATTGCGTAGCATTTCTGCCGTTACCGATACTCAAGGTATCGTAACCCACTATATTGGAATTTCCTCCGATATCAGTCAGATCAAGCATCATGAGGAACAATTAGAACGCATCGCCCATTATGACGCCCTGACCGGCATTCCCAACCGGCTGCTGCTGGCTGATCGCATGAGACAGGCTATCGCTCAAGCCAAACGTGACCGGAAAATGTTGGGCGTTTGCTATCTGGATCTTGATGGCTTCAAACCCATTAACGATACTTTTGGGCATCAGGCCGGCGACAGTGTTTTAGTTGAAGTTGCCCGGCGTATCAGCAACATCCTTCGCGAGGGTGATACCATCGCTCGCCTGGGTGGTGATGAGTTTGTAGTGTTACTACCGGATTTAAATCACGTAGAAGAATGTATCGCAACCTTGAAGAGGTTGCATGAGAGTATTAGCCTGCCGGTTTCTATTCAGGATCATTCTAATTCTCTTACCGCCAGTATTGGGGTAAGTATTTTCCCAGGTGATGATAACGACCCTGACGTGCTGTTACGTCATGCCGACCAAGCCATGTATATCGCCAAGCAATCGGGCAAAAACCGCTATCATCTGTTCGATCCGACACATGATCGGCAAAGCCGTATTTACCAAGAGGCTATGCTGCGGATCCAGCAGGGGTTGGATAAACAGGAGTTCGAGCTTTACTATCAGCCTAAGGTCGATCTGTCTACTCGAGAAGTTGTTAGCGTGGAAGCGCTGATTCGTTGGAATCATCCGGAACGCGGTTTGCTCTTGCCGGGTGAGTTTCTAACTGACATCCGCAATTCGGAACTGGAAATCAGGTTAGGCGAGTGGGTCATCGACACCGCGTTAGGTCAACTTATGCAATGGTGCAAAGAGGGTCTTATCCTGGATATTTCTGTCAATATTGACGCTTGTCACTTGCAATACGAGGGGTTCGTGGAGTATCTCAAACATAGGTTCAACGCGCATCCTGGATTGCCATCCGGTCGTTTACATATTGAGATACTGGAAACCGCGGCTCTTGAAGATTTTACTACGGTCACGGCGACCATCGAAGCTTGTCGGGTGATGGGAACGCGGTTTGCTCTGGATGATTTTGGCACCGGCTATTCCTCACTTACGTATCTGCACCGGTTGCCGATCGATACGCTCAAGATCGATCAATCCTTTGTACGCGATATGTTAGTGGATAAAGGCGATAACGCCATTGTGCAGGGTGTTATCGCGTTGGCGAAAGCCTTTGGCCTCAAAACAGTGGCGGAGGGTATAGAAACTATGGAGCATTTCGAAGCTCTACTTGCCATGGGCTGTGAATCTGGTCAAGGATACGGCATCGCACGGCCGATGCCGGTATCCGATCTTATCAGATGGGCGCGAAACAGCGATGTTTACTTTTTGCCTGTCTTATAATAACGGACAGCCTGTGTATGAAGATACGTAGGACCTTTTGGTAATTAAAAAAGGGCGGAGTTAACCGCCCTTTATTTATATTTAAAATACCTGAATTTCCGCAAGTGAGGTTATTTAAGTACTTCCAACTGCACTCTACGGTTGTTGGAGCGACCTGCTTCGGTTTCATTGGTGTCGATAGGTTGGGTCAAACCGTAGCCGCGGACAGTCAATCCACCTGCATGAGTTTTGCGGCTTAAATAATTTTTAACAGCCAGCGCTCGGCGCTCGGACAATCTCTGGTTGTGTTCCACTGTGCCGGTGCTGCTGGTGTGGCCTTGTACTTCAATGTTGACGCCGGGATTGTTTTTGATTACGGTAGCCGCATTGTCGAGTTCGGAATAATATTGCGGTCTGATATTGCTTTGATTATTGCCGAATTTTATATCGACAATCCAGCAGCCAAATTGATTAACATGAGCGCCTTTTGGAGTGTTCGGGCACTTATCTCTGCAATTGTCGATACCGTCGGCATCATCGTCTTGCCTTGAGCAGTCGGTAAGCGGCAGCGTACCGGGTTTTAAGAAAACGCTTTTGACAAAATTGGTCATGCCCTCGGGGCTGGAAATCCGGTTGGCGGTGGTGCCAAAGCCGCAACCAGCAACGTCTGAAAGTTGATTTAATACGGTTTGTCCGTATTCGTCTTGTTTATTTCCTACCCAGACAGTATAAACACATAGTCTGTCGCCATACCGTTGTTTTAAGGATTTAACGGCTGGGACAGGGTCAGTATCTACTCCTCCATCGCTGAGGATCAGCATGGCGATATTACCTGTCGTGGTTGATAAGTCTTTGACGCTTTCTTCAATGGCGCTATCCAGAGGTGTACCGCCGCTTGCACAGGTCATTGTATCTATGCCGCTACCGAAAGGCGGTTTTGAGTAGCTGATCAGGGGCAGGTTAAGACGGGTAAATTTCCAGCCCAAACAAGGGCCGAAACCGAAACTGCGGATGCCGGCTGTCAGCTTTAGGTCGGGGATGGTCAGATTTATTCTGTTCAGGATTTCTTTTTCAACGGAAAATTTTGTAGGGGAGGGCTGGGCCGGGAAGTCTGCGCCAAGATATTTATCCGCCATTGATGATGAGGAATCGTTGATGACATAAAAGTTATCGGTTTTTTGTATATATTGTCCTGAAGAGATCAAACCATTTAAATCTTGGGGGCGAAAGGTTTCGAAAGTGCTCGTCGGTTGCGAAGCGCAACCCGATATGAGTATATATGTAATAGCTGCTGCAATGATAAGTGTCTTTTTCATGGAGTACTCCTTGTTAACAAATCGTTTCAGATAACGCAATGTCATACAGTAGCCATCGTGTTGATCCTAGTATTCTATTGATTCTAAATAAATAATCATAAAATAATCAGGTAGGGCGTTAATAACGTTTAAATGCTATAACAAACTAATTATTTATAAAATAAGTGTGACCACCTATTACTGATTAAAAAACAAAAAATGTATATGGCCGTTTATTGTTGCGTATTAAGACTGATTTACCGATTTTTAATAGCTTATATGGATAGATAAAATAGTTTAACGCTATAAGTAGGGGTTAAGTTGATGTTTGAGGACAAATAAAAATCTGCAAATAAGAATCTTATTAAAGTTGAAGTGATTATGACGGGCATCGCTGTGAAAAAACGATGTTAAAATGATGGTAGGGTGGCACTAGAAGGTCACCCGCCGCAAATCCCAACAATATTTTATTAACGAAATAATATCCAATGAGTATAAAAACACGTTTTGCCCCGAGCCCAACGGGTTACCTGCATGTGGGTGGTGCCCGCACTGCGTTGTTTTCCTGGCTTTATGCACGCAAGCATGGCGGAAAGTTTATTTTAAGAATAGAAGATACCGATCTGGAGCGTTCAACGCAGGAATCTGTCGATGCTATTTTGGAAGGCATGACTTGGTTGGGGCTGGAATATGATGAAGGGCCTTTTTATCAAACCCACCATTTTGATCGGTATAAGGGGATTATTCAGCAACTGCTGGATCAAGGCGATGCCTATTACTGCTATTGCAGTAAAGAGGAACTGGAGCAGTTGCGTGCCGAGCAAATGGCTAACAAGGAAAAGCCGCGCTATAACGGCAAATGCAGGAATTTGGTGGGGCCGAAAGATGGACGGGAAGCGGTGATACGCTTTAAAAATCCCGTTGACGATGTGGTGACTATTCCTGATTTGATTAAAGGCGATATTGTTGTCGCCAATAAAGAGCTGGATGATCTGATTATCGCCAGAGTCGACGGTACGCCGACCTATAATTTAACGGTGGTGGTTGACGATATGGATATGAAGGTGACGCATGTTATTCGCGGCGACGATCATATCAATAACACGCCCAGGCAGATGAATATTCTTAAGGCATTGGGCGCGGAACTACCCAAATACGCGCATCTGCCGATGATACTGGGGCCGGATGGTGCGAGGCTCTCAAAACGCCATGGTGCAGTCAGTGTGATGCAGTTTCGTGACGACGGCTATCTGCCCGAGGCGTTGCTGAATTATCTGGTGCGTCTGGGGTGGTCGCATGGCGATCAGGAGATTTTTTCTATTGATGAAATGGTCGAGCATTTTGCTTTGGAAAATGTCAATGTCTCTGCGTCTGCATTCAATACCGAAAAGCTGTTATGGCTGAATCATCAATACATTATGAATAGCGATCCGGCTCATGTGGCGCGTCATTTAAGTTGGCATATGGGCGAATTGGGCATCGATCCTTCCGAAGGGCCAAACCTTGTCGATATGGTCAAGGCGCAACGTGAACGTTGCAAAACATTGGTTGAAATGGCTGCTGCCAGCGTTTATTTTTATAAAGACTTTGAGTCGTATGATGAAAAAGCGGCTAAAAAGAATTTCACTCCCGGCTCGGATGAAGTTTTGGCGCGGTTGCACGATGAATTTACTGCTGTGACAGAATGGCAGGGCGAGACGTTGCATCAGATTGTGGTGAATCTTGCCGAAACCATGGGCCTGGGTCTGGGCAAGGTTGCTCAACCTTTGCGTGTAGCGGTCTGCGGCTCGGCGGTTTCCCCGGCAATTGACGTGACATTGTCATTGTTGGGTAAAGAAAAAACCTTGGCTAGAATTCAGCGAGCCATAAACTATGTAAGAAACTTAAATTAGTATTGGATTAAATCGGTAATTACTGTACAATACCGTTTCTCAGCTACTGGGGCCATAGCTCAGCTGGGAGAGCGCTTGCATGGCATGCAAGAGGTCAGCGGTTCGATCCCGCTTGGCTCCACCAATAAAGTTGATTAAACCAGTTCTAGTCCCCATCGTCTAGTGGCCTAGGACACCGCCCTTTCACGGCGGTAACGGGGGTTCGAACCCCCCTGGGGACGCCATATATTAAGGCCTATGCTCATAGGCCTTTTTTTATGATTTTAGGGTATAAAAATTTACAATTAAGTGCAGGCTGACTAAACCAGTTTTAGTCCCCATCGTCTAGTGGCCTAGGACACCGCCCTTTCACGGCGGTAACGGGGGTTCGAACCCCCCTGGGGACGCCATTAATAGAAGGGTTATCAGAAATGATAACCCTTTTTTTATGCCTGTTATTTTGATTTGCGTTGGACATCGAAGACTAATTTTTATCAAAGACAATGATTATTCTATAAAATACGATTTCTGCACTTATTATGACTGTTAAAATAGAGTTATAAAAAGACCTGCCTGTCTTCTTTCGACAGCACGAAAATACCAAATCTAACTGATTTTCTTAGATTTATCCATTAGGAAAATAGGGTTCGGAATGCATACAGACACATTAAATCTTCTGAAACACAATCACGATTTTTCAGTCATTAATAAGAAAGGGGAGCGGCGAACCAAACTGGTTCTTGCTCTAACTTTTTTAACGATGATCCTGGAAATAACAGCGGGTGCTTTATTTGGATCGATGGCGCTACTTGCCGACGGCTGGCATATGGGGACGCATGTTGCCGCGTTTATGATCGCTATTATTGCCTATCGCTATTCCCGTGTTCACGCGCATGATCATACCTTTGCGTTTAGCGCAGCAAAAGTGGGCGTTTTGGGTGGATATACCAGTTCCGTGGCCTTGGGTGTTGTAGCGTTGATAATGCTGATAGAGTCGGGCCAACGCATAGCCAATCCTCACACAATTCATTTTAATGAGGCTATTGCCGTTGCAGGGTTTGGTTTATTCATCAATTTGATTTGTGCGTTGCTGCTTCAAGATCGCCATCATCATGACCATACACATGGTCATAGTCACCACCATGATCATAATCTTAAGGCGGCATATCTGCATGTTCTTGCCGATGCGTTGACTTCAGTGTTGGCTATAATCGCTCTGGTGCTAGGTAAATATTACGGCTGGAATTGGCTTGACCCGATTATGGGCATAGTTGGCGCTCTGATTATTGCTCAATGGTCTTATTCTTTGATGAGGGAAACCAGTCCGGTATTACTCGATGAAAGCATCGCATTGAAAGATAAATTGGCTATCAAGGAAAAAATAGAAAGCGACGCAGATAACCGTGTTTCGGACCTGCATATTTGGCGAGTAGGGCCCGGACACTTTGCCATCATCATCTCCTTAGTATCACATAATCCAAAAGAGCCGGAATATTACAAAGAGCTGTTAAAAGAGTTTTGCGGCGGAGGCGTTAACAAACTGTCGCATATTACTATCGAGGTAAATCGTTGCACTGGGGATTTTTGTATCGAATAAAACTGATAAATATTGATATTATTTTGATACTCATGCGCAAACCTTTAAAGCCTTCAATATTTAAATACAATATTGGCATGGATGCGATTGTTGCCCGCCTTGGTGGTTCCCGCTTCAGCAGTGTCCAACGCCGTGGCAAAGGCAATATTGCCCATGAAGTTTTCACGCCATTGGTAGTGTGCGCCAATTCCTGTTCCGCTCAGGTTCCAGTCCTTGATTTGCCCAGGCGTTGTGCTTTGCAGACGACCGTGTCCATAATCATAAAAGGCAAACAGGTTGACTTTTTGACCTTCGACTGCGTCTAGGACAGGCAAAACGGGCGTAGTAATTTCAAATTTTACAATTTCACCGCTATCCGCTCCGGTTTCGCGTTGATCGTATCCTCTCACATCAAAACTGCCACCAATGCCGAGTTGCTCTCCGGCTATCAGCGGGCTGTGACTATGCTGACCGCTAAGGCTGGTTTGCATCAGCCAGTCTTTAACATTAACCGAAAAATTCCCGCCATAACGCAATAAATCCCAGTTTTGCTTGGCATTAAGGCGGGACGCCTGGTAATGTGCATTGGTATTGTGCCCGCCGAAGTTGGTATTACCCACCCACTGTACATAATAGCCGGTATGGGTGTTTTGCCAGGGATATTCGCCTTTATAAAGCACACTAAACGGCGCGCTGCGGACATTAGTGCCCACCTGAGTATTGAAAAATAGAACATCATTGATGAAATAGCGGTTATCAATGCCTAAATCCAGACTATGCTCGTATTTGCCCAATTTGGGTAAAAATTGCTGATAATGGATGCCATACATTTCACCCGCCCCGGTTACCGTTAAATCGGTTGCCACCGTGCCGGTATTAACTGATGAATTGGCATAATAGGCACTCAGCCAGCCTTTGAGTCGATAGATAGGCAGACTGTAACTGCCGCCGTATTGCTGGACGGTATCGGCGTGATCCGGGGAGGTCGAATAACTGCCGTTGACGATATGATCCAATCCCCATAAGTTACTGTATTGAAGTACGCCGGTCATCCGGTAATCACCCGAGGACTGCGTCCCGTAATTATTGACAATTAAAGCCGCCTGATAGGGTCGGTGTTCGGTCACAGCAACATTAGCATCCAATTTATCGGGAGTTTTACTGGGTTTAAAGATGACTTGTACCTGTTTCGAGGGGTGTTTATTGGCCACTTTAATCGCTTCGGCCAAATCCTGCGTATTAGGCGATTCAGGCTTATTAAGAACCGGTAAGCTCGCAATGATATTGTTCCGGGTAAAGTGCTTGTTATCGGTCACTTCGACTTCACCTAAAGTAAAGGAGATGACTTGCAGCTTTACATCGCCGGTAGAGAGTGTTTGCGGTGGCACTATCACCCGATAAAACGGATAGCCTTGTTCGTGAATAATCAGCTCAAGCGCCTTACTGACTTCCTGTAGTTCTTTAAGCGAGTATGATTTGTTTTGCAGCGGCTTAAAATGCTCTTCAATAAACGATTGGGATAGCGGCGACAAGCCCTCAACCGAAAAATGCTTAACGTTAAACTTGAATTCCGGCGGTGCAGCAGCCAGACAGAATGCTTGGGAGATTAGGCTTAAACAGGCAGCGAATAAGGCTATTTTGGCTTGGCGGACAAGCCAATGAATTGTATTTGTTTGTTGTCGTTTTTTCATGAGCGTGTGTGTTGTATAGCCGAATTATTATCTGCATTATTCGCGTACAGGCATTGCAATGCCTATACAGTCACATTAACAACCATCCAGCGAGTTGCTGGGTTCATCGGAAAATAAATCCCCCTTCTCGGACGAATTATTGTTGGAGTCCGTTTCCCCTGGGTTCTCGGATGGTGATGTTTTGCCATCAGCATTTGTTTCGCCCTCTTTTACTATTTTCGGAGGCGTACCATCCTTAGTCTCGACAGATGTTTTGCCACTCTTTCCTTCAGTAATCGTTCCACCTTCGACGTTACGCTTATCCTCATGGACTTTTTGGGGATCGTGCTTATCTGTTTCCGGCCCTGGCTCAGGAAGATTGGTATCACCCGGTTGCACAGGGAGCACTGTCCCTGGCGTCTCTTCGGACTTGACGAATTTAAATCCTTCGGGCACGTTCGTAATTACGCCATCTTGATTAACATAGGATTCCCCTTCCCGTGTTAATTGGATAAATTCACCCGTTATAGGATTAACAAAAGTGTCAGTAATGGTGCCTCTGATACCGATAGTGGCAACCGGCGTATCCAAGGCAAAGGCGTCATGATCGTTTTTGCCAATACTGCCGGTCATGGCTCGCAGCCCCCCGGCGACTAAACGAAATAAAATCCGATCTTTTTGTCCTTTAATCTGATAATTATATTTTTTAATTTCCAATTCGCTGTCGGCTCTGAGCGTAACTTTTTCACCGTCAGGAAATACCAAAAGCGCATAGCTGTCTTTTTCGCTAATAATTGAATCTGAGTTATACAAGGGATTGCCCAATGAGAGGGGACGCTCTTTTGCATTCTTGTCGGCGCGGTTTATTGCGTTCACTTCACCCTTAATTTCAACTACGCGAGCCACTACGCTTTGCTCGGTTCTGGCGGTTTCTTTTTCTGCGCATGCTTTATCGCAGATACGTACATTAAATTCAGCTTTTTCGGATTGGGATTTAACTGTGGCGGTCGGCGTCTTTATCTGGAAACTTTCAGGGTTATCCTTGGCAATATCGCCGGTGCTTGCGTTAACGCCGCCTTGATGTAACACCAACTGTGCGTTTTTGTTAGCAGATTGGCTGTCATAATGATCAATGGTAAAGTTACTGTTAGGACGCACGGTAACTTTGGCACCGTCGGTAAATTCAATAATCACAAAGCTGCGCTCGGTTGTCTGGATATTATCGCCCTGAAAAATCTCGGTGCCGTTGCCGAGAATGCGCGGCGCAGCGCCGGGTTGCTGGGCGGCGTTGCTGCCTTTCACAAAACTGATATGGCCGACGACTTGAGTTGCCGCATAGGCGGGCAGGGCGAAAATTGTCAAGCACAGCCATAAGCCATAACATTTAACAACTCGGGCTAGTTGGATAGGCATCGTAGTTTTATAGTGAGGAGACGGATGGATTATCATTTGGTGCACTGCTTGGAATTTTTGTTTTTGCTTTCAGTGGAATCTGTAGAGTCGTTGCCGCTATCTTCAATTAAGTTTGTGTTACTGGTTTGCGGTTGCGTTGTTCCCAGAATGACTGAGTTGATATTTTCAAGAGAATCGGTATAGGTTTCAGTTAATCCGGCGGAAACGATTACTGCAGGAACAACAGTTCCGCTTGCTGCGTTAAAATAAGGCATCAGTAAGCCGTTTTGGCTTCCAATCAGCGAGCCGCCTGTCAGACTGATTCTGCCCAAACCCGCAGTAAGAGGAGCGTTAATATCAAGGATGCCGCTATTGTTGGCTGCGATAGTGATGCTGCCGCTACCGGCATTGATTGGGGCTAGAACATTCACGCCGCCTGTAAGGGTAGTTAGCGAAACATTCCCATTGTTGGTGAGAATGCCGTTTACATTGTAATTGTCAGGAGCAGTGCCGCCGATCATTTGTATGACGTTTAACCCTTTCGCGTTGTTAAAGGTAAAGTCCTGCCCCAGGGTTATGGCAGCAAGATTAGTAATGTTATTGGCAGCGCTGAGCAGCACGGTACCGTTTGCTTTGATGCCCAGATCCTGTACGTCAATCGCGGTCGCGCTTTGTGTTACGCCGGCGCCAGTGACTAAGCCGATACGGGTGGTTAAGGCATTCCTGTCAGTGAGGATTGAGCTGCCGGAGGTGATGCCTGCAACAAAAATGTCTCCTGCGTTATGTTTGATTGCGTTAAAATCGCCGGCGCCGATACCAATAGCAGCGGCGGATATTCTCCACAGCTCAGTTACGCTCAGACAAGTCCCGGCTCCGCCGATACATGCCGCACCGACAGTAATAGGACGGCCCGGAGTATAAGTTTGAATGCCTGAATCACTGGCGATGACTTTGCCATTGCTCGAAGCATCCCATGTCAGCGTATCCGTTGCAATATCTACGCTGCCAGTGCCGGCATTTATAGGTTGATTAATGCTTAGGGTGCTGGAAGAAATATCGATATCTTGATTATTGGTAGTGATACCGTTCAACAAAGTGGAGCCGTCAACCGATAGCACACTGTCCACGCTAAGGTTGCTGCTTGAGAAAAAGTCAAAACTGCCCGAACCTAGCCCACCTACTTTTAAATCGGCGGCAATTTTATTTATTTTGTTGTTGGTATTAAACAAATTAACCGCGCCGACGGTTTTTAACGCTAGACCACCTGCACTAAGGTTGGCGCCGGATTGTTGATTAATACCTACACCGGATTCCAAGGCGATATTATTGGCAGTAGGCGCTGTAATTCCACTAACGCCATCCACTGTGGATATTGTTAGTTGGTTGGAAGAGCGGTACCGGAAGTCACCGGCGGTAGCCTTACCGGAAATCACTCCTACCGGATTGGCTTCGGTTAATGTCACTGAGGCCCCTGATGCACTTAGTGAAGATGTGGCGATTGTTGCGCCAGCCTGTTGGGTGATCGCACCGCCGGAAGTCAGGTTTAGTGTAGTAGGATTCGCCAGTGCCAGTGCTGACTTGATATCAATGGCACCGCTATTGATATCGCCTATGCGCAGAACGGGTGTGGTGATGGTATTAAGCTCGGTGCTGCTCAACTCAAGTTTGCCGCTGTTGAGACCGGTGCTGCCAAGCCAAGTAATATTGCTGCTTAATAGACTAACAGAGTTGGAGCCATTGATTGTGTAGCCGCTTAGCAGATTCATATCACTGGCTTTAAAGCTAATATTAGCGGCGGTTAAGTTCTCCCTGCTTTCAATCGTGCCTGCTGCGTTTAGATCAAGATTTCCGCTATTGATGGAAATGGCGGCAGCGATGGTGATGTTGTTTTGGGCGGTTAAGGTGAGTGACGCGGTATTAACATTGGTTTTGATGATGGGAACATTGACATCGATGTTGCCACCAGCTCCCGTTTGTAAGGTAACGCTGGTGCCGGTGTTCAGCAGGTTCACAATGTCGGTGGCAGAAACATCCGTGGGACCGCCATTCGATTCGAATAATCCCCCCGTATTCACTATACAACCCCCAGTGCAGCCGTTAACTACCAGATTGAAGGGGTCAAGCAGCCATTCGCCGCCCTGACCGTTAGCTGAGGAAGCATTGATTTTAATACCATTTATATCCAGCCAATGACCGGAGGTTTCAATAAAGCCACCATTACCGCTCAGGCTGCCGCCCCTGGCACTGATGTCGCCGTATGCCCGAGTAGATTCATCCGACCAGACGATGACTTTACCGCCGTTACCGGTTGTCTTGGCATCGGCTTTAATAATTGCATCTTTACCTATATAAGTCGCTTTAGCATTGTGTACAGCGGAATTCTTGCCCTGATAATCACCACCGATTAAAATTTCTCCGCCGCCGTTTTCGCCGCTGGCGTCAATATGCGCTTGATCCAGTACGCCAACCCGCTCACCGAGAAGCTCTATGTTGCCGCCTTTGCCGACTTGGGTAGCTTGGGCTTCGATAGTGCCATACGCCAAGGTGGTGCCGGTTTTGCTGTCGATATGGATAGAGCCCGCATTGCCACGGCTGTTATTGGCCGATATTCTACTGCCGGGGGCTAACGTTATATCCTGTTGGGCAACCAGTTGGATGTGGCCTTGTTTGTCTACCTGAACACTGTCGGCGTTGATTTCGCCGCTGTGCTTGATGGTGCTGGCAAACACGTTGATAGCACCGCCTTCAGATAACAGTTTGCCGAGATTAAGCACGCTGTCAGCAGGCGCCTGAACCTGAAAACGAATATCCGGATTATCCAGATTGGTGATAGTCAGTTCCTGACCTGCCGCGAGGGTAATCGATCCGCCATCACTTTTGATAATGCCGTTATTTTCGATTTGCGGAGCAATAAGAATAATATTGCCGTCTTTCCCGGCACGGATGATGCCCTCATTACGGATGTTTCCGGCGCCGGAACCGGCCATGAAATGGTAGTTTCCATTCAGAAAATCCTGGTCGCTCAAGTTAAGGCTGGAGGCAATCAAGCCTTGGGTATCAATCACCGAGCCTGCGCCAAACACGATACCGTTCGGATTGATTAGGAAAACTTTTCCGTTGGAGGCCAGTTGCCCCAAAATTTCGCTGGGGTTTTGGCCGATAATGCGGTTAAGCACTGCGCTTTGGCCATTTTGCTGGATAAACTGGGTGAGTTCGTTTTGGCCGATGCTGAAATTCTGCCAGTTGATAATCGCATTGGGGCTGTTGGTGACGGTGGTTAAGCCCGGCGTAGCGGTGTCTATGCTGACTTGCCCGCTGATAACCTGCGCCCCGTCCGGGTTAGCATATGAAAGAGCAGGGTAAAGTACTGCTAAAATAGCCAAGTGTAGGGTGGTTTCGCGACAGCAAACCGCCAAACTTTGTCTGCGAATTGGCGGATTACCAGCGCGTATTCGTCGTACAAGCTTTTGTTTTGGGTTGATTTTCATCGCAATAATTTCACTTTAAGTTTTAATTATTTGTATCGGTTGTTAGTCAATTCCATTAAGTTGCGTTATGGAAATTGCGAACCATAGTTGAAATATTACTTGCTGGTATGAGTAAACACGCCATCCCAGCCGGTTTCCGGGGGGTATTCAAGGTAATAGGCTATACGCTCTAGATAAATTGAGTATAGTTTATCATTTGGATGCTGTTTTGCCAGTTGTTCAAAAATGATTTGCGCAGCCCCCCATTGCTGTTGCCGATAACTGTGCAGACCCTGGTTCAACAGCTCGAGAATCTGTAATTGTTCGGGACTGATGTCTTCTATTGCGCCCAGCGGTTCATAAATAGTAATGGGTTTGTGTTTGCCCTTAACGCGTACTATATCGAGTTCCCGGTAGGTAAATTCAGGAGCCGCCATAAGCGTGCTTTCACTGACAATCATTTTTACGCCATATTGCTTGGTGAGTCCTTCCAGGCGGGAACCCAAATTGACCGCATCACCCATCACCGTGTAAGCAATGCGAAATTGCGAGCCCATATTGCCCACACTCATTTTGCCGGTGTTAAGACCTATGCCTATATCAACTTCCGGCCAACCTTTGGCTTTAAAATCCTGTTGAATGGTGTTTAAAGTCTGCAAGATGGCTAGCCCCGCCCTTACGGCGTAGGCGGCATGCTGAGGATTGTGCATTGGAGCCCCCCAAAAAGCCATGATCGCGTCGCCGATATATTTGTCGATAGTGCCGTTGTGTTCATGTATGACGCGGGTTACCGGGGTTAAAATGCCGTTAATCAGCTCGCACAGTTCTTGTGGCTCCATGCCTTCAGAAATAGTGGTAAAGCCCCGGACATCGGAAAATAACACGGTCATTTCCCGGCTTTCGCCTTTTAATGAAAATTGTTCATCCGACTGACTCATTTGCTCTACCAGTTCGGGCGGAATATATTGGCCAAACATGTTGCCCAGTTGTTTTTTCTTTTGGCTTTCGAAGAAAAAACCGAAAAATAGTTGGATACCGTACAAGGCAGTTAATAGTGTGATGGGAGTTGCTAATAGAGTATCGATGTTCCAAATCGCCCAACAGTAAAAATTGAATGCTATTCCACCGACAAGCAATACGCCGAACATAATGGCGGATAAAAATACGGGTAAGCGGGAAAATACCAAGACAGCAATCAGGCAAATCAATAGTAATTCGCTTAGTTCAATCGCCAGAATATAGCTGGGCCTGGATTTAATAGTTCGATCGAGTAATCCACTTAGAATGTTTGCATGTACCTCAACACCTGCATAGATGTTTTGTACCGGTGTTACCCGTAAATCGAGCAAACCCGCTGCCGATGTGCCAAGAATAACAATTTTATCTTTTAATTTTTCTACGTCGGCAACGCCGTTAAGCACATCGGTTGCTGACACATACGGAAAACTGCCTTGTCGTCCGCGGTAAGGCACTAAAAGAGTACTGCTGTCGTCAACAGGGATATGAAAACCTTCAATGTCCAGACCTTCCAGATGGCTATCGATATTGTTTTCACCACCATAACCCTCGCCAGTGACAAATTTGATCTCCGGCATGCCCAGCAAGGTTCTATATAACGCCAGTGACAATGCTTCATAAAGCTGATGGTTATAATTGATTAACAGTGGCAGTCTTCGATAAACCCCATCCTCGTCAACGCTGGGGTTGTTAAAAAAACCACCTGACATAGCCGCAGATTGCAATTTCGGCAGATTAGCGGCATAACTTTGCCCTTTGAACAGTAAAGGGCTGAAGGGTAATCCATCGGCCGCCGCCAAAGAAGTTGGCAACATACCCACTTCCGGAGTTTTTTCGATTATATGGCTGGCGAAATAACCCAAGACGATAGGCCTGTTTTCCAGGCTTTTGGCAAACATGTCATCAAAAGACAACTGCGGACGCATCGTTTCCAGCGTTGATAAAAAATCGGCATCCTTTTGCAGCGGGCCGGATGCCATTTTTTCCAACAACTCAATGCCTGCGCTGCTATCGGGCTCGGAAAAGACTACGTCGAAACCTAGTAACTTAATGTTGTAATAATCAAACAGCATATCGACCAAATAAGCCAACTTATCTCTGCGCCAGGGCCATCGGCCTTCTTTAGCAAGACTTTCTTCGTCTATATCGACAATGACTATGCGCGGATCGACGGTATTGACAACCGTCGTCCGTAAGCGCAAATCATATAAAATATTTTCC
>NZ_SCTW01000058.1 GCF_004322395.1 Methylobacter sp. | reverse complement strand
CTTCGTGTCTTCGTGGTGAATTATTCTGTAGAAATAGATTTTTGTTCGTTTTTCAACGCCGCATCCAACGTATGCCAAGCCAATGTCGCACATTTGACTCGCGCCGGATATTCACGCACACCGGCTAATACGGCCAGTTTACCGACCGCCTCAAGATTCATCTGCTCGTCTTTACCGGTAGTCATTTCGTGAAACTTTTTAAACAAGTCTTCGGCTTCCTGTTCAGTTTTGCCTTTGACTATCTCGGTCATTAACGAAACCGAGGCTGTCGAAATGGCACAGCCTGAACCCTGAAAACTGGCGTCAGTAATCGTATCGCCATCCATTTTCAAATATAAAGTCAGACGATCGCCGCATAACGGGTTAAAGCCTTCCACTTTCCGGTCGGCATTATCTATAACCCGAAAATTGCGCGGGTTGCGGTTGTGGTCGAAAATCACCTCTTGATAGAGGTCGCGTAAATCATCAAACATTAGCCAAATACCTCGATCAAGGACTCTATGCCTTTCATTAAAACATCAATTTCTTCTTTGGTGTTATATATTGCAAACGATGCTCTTGCTGTCGCAGGGACTCTAAAAAAATCCATGACCGGCATCGCGCAGTGGTGCCCTGCCCTGATTGCTATGCCTAAGCTGTCGAGCATCGTGCCAATATCGTGCGGATGAATTTTATCCAACACGAAAGCCAATATCGCGCCTTTATGCTCGGCCTTGCCAATAATTCTAAGCCCTTTAATTTGTTTGGCTTTTGCAGTGGCGTAATCGAGCAATTCGGCTTCATAAGCGGCAATATTATCCATGCCGATTGCATTTAAATAATCGATAGCCGCGCCCAAGCCGACTACATCGGCAATGTTCGGCGTGCCTGCTTCGAACTTGTAAGGCAGTACATTATATTCGGTTTCTTCGAAGGTGACTTTGCGAATCATATCGCCGCCGCCCTGATACGGTGGCATCGCTTCCAATAAAGCCTGTTTGCCGTAGAGTACGCCTATGCCGGAAGGCGCATAAAGTTTATGGCCTGAAAAAACGTAAAAATCGCAATCCAAGTCCTGCACGTTTACTGCCATATGCGGAATAGCCTGCGCGCCATCTAGCAATACAGGGATATTTCTGGCATGCGCCTCCGCGATAATCTTTTTAACAGGATTGATCGTGCCCAGAGCGTTAGACATATGCACAACCGAAACCAGCTTGGTTTTATCGCTGATCAATTTCTCAAACTCATCATAAATCAACTCGCCTTGCAGATTAATCGGCGCAACTTTTAAGACAGCTCCGGTCTGCTCGCAAAGCATTTGCCAAGGCACGATATTGGAATGATGCTCCATCGCGGTAATTAAAATCTCATCGCCGGCTTTGATATTGGCTTTGCCATAAGTCTGCGCGACCAAGTTGATCGCTTCCGTAGCGCCTCTGACAAAAATAATCTCTTTTTCGCTGGCGGCATTGATGAAGTCTTTAACCTTGGTGCGCGCGCCTTCAAACTTATCGGTGGAACGCACGCTCAAAGTATGCACGCCGCGATGCACGTTGGCGTAATCATGGCTATACAAATGCACGATACTGTCGATAACTGCTTGCGGCTTTTGGCAAGAGGCCGCGTTATCCAGATAAACCAGCGGCTTGTTGCGGATAAGTTCTGCCAATATAGGAAAATCGGCGCGGATTTTTTCTACGGGAAAGTTTGTCATATTTATTCCGATAACATTGATTCTTCAATTACAACGTATTATATTCCAATCACTCTTCTTATCTGACGCTCATTAAGAAAATGACTATAGCCACTGCGAATGTACGAAAACATCTGACCGACATTAAGGAATGGCAAAAATTAGGTGAAGCTAATATTTTTCCGCCCGGCAGCCGTCTTGAACTTATAGATGGAGAAATCTTGGAAATGGCACCTATTGGTTCTAATCACTCAGGTCATGTAATGCGTTTGACCCACTTCCTATCAACTTTAGTTTTCGGCAAAGCTATGCTCAGCGTTCAAAATCCTTTGCAACTTGGAGATCTTTCAGAACCTGAACCCGGCTTTATGCTGCTAAAGCCGAATGATGATTTTTACTGCTCTCGTCATCCCAATGCCGATGATGTATTGCTGCTGATCGAAGTCGCCGATAGCTCACTCAGCTTCGACCAAAACCAAAAGCTGCGTTTATATGCCAGCCATAACGTCCTTGAATACTGGCTGATGAACCTGAACGACTCTTGCGTTGAAGTCTATCGCCAACCGCATGGTGATTGTTATGGTGAAAAAACCACGTTGCGCGCTGGCGATTGCATCACATTGTCTCAGCTAGACCAAATTACTATCAACATTGCCGACATTTTATAACCATTCCTTGTTCACGCCTTCCTGAGGGAAACGCGTTAACAATTGCTCCAAAATCATATCGTGCAAACCTCTAATTTTGACCTTATCGACCATTTCGTTGGCAAACGCAAAGGTCAGCATGTTGCGCGCGGTTTCCTCATCAACGCAGCGTGATTGCAGATAGAAAATGGATTTTTCATCCAGCTGCCCAACCGTCACACCATGTCCGCATTTAACGTCATCGGCATAAATTTCCAGCTGCGGCTTGGTATCCGCTTCGGCATCGTCCGATAACAGCAAGTTGCGGTTATTCATTTGCGAATCGGTTTTTTGCGCATCGATAGCTACAATCACCCGCCCCTGGAAAACACCTCTGGCCCTGTCGTCAAGCACGCCTTTATACAGTTCGCGGCTGATTGCATAAGGTTTTAAGTGATTGATGCGGGTATGGTTGTCGATGTGTTGACGCTTAATGCCCAAGTACAAACCATTCAATTCGCACTCCGACGCATGATCCAGATCGGCATGAATATCGCTTCGTGCCAGCAAGCCGCCAAAAGCAAAATTATGATGCGTAAACCGTGCATCTCTCGCTTGCTTAATGTAGCTGCCGCCAAAATGGTAGGCTTTTTCAGATTCGCTTTGCATTTTATACAAAGTCAAATCGGCATTTTGTCCGACAAAAACTTCGGTGACTGAGGCTGTTAAATAAGCGCTGTCATTTCCTACAAACGTCTCAATGACTTTGGCTTCGGCCATTTCGTCGGCAATGATGATATTGCGGGTCGTCGCCATGGCATCGTCGCCGGTCACAATATGCAGCAACTGTATCGGCCTGTCTAAAACCAGCTTGGACGGGACATGCACAAACAAACCATCGCTAAACCATGCGGTATTGAATGCAATAAAGCCGTGCTCAGATTGAGAGGCGGCTAAGCCGAGATATTTTTCCACTTGAGCAGGCTGTTTTGCCAGTGCATCGGCCATACTCATCACTGAAACGGCCTCGGGCAAATCAGTTAACACCGAAAACTCCGCTGAAAAATGACCGTTCACTAAAACCAAGACCCAAGCATTTTCTATTTGGTAGGATTTCAACCAATCGGTATTAATATCGCCGACCGTTATGTCTGCCGACGGAGCGAACAGCTTCTTCTCAATGCCGGACACATTGGTATAGCGCCATTCCTCTTCTCGCGGCGATGGGAAGCCTTGCTCGGCAAATTGCGCCAATGCCTCAGCCCTTAACGCCCTCAGCCAAGGCAATGTTTGCCCAGGCAATGACGATGCTATCGTTTGATATTCAGCCGTATAACGGCTTGCTATTGCCGTGTTCATTTATGCCGCCGCCTGATTATCTTCGACCCAATTGTAGCCTTTTTCTTCCAGCTCCAACGCCAGCTCAGGACCACCTGATTTAACAATTTGACCATGCGCCAATACATGAACAAAATCCGGTTTGATATAGTCCAGCAAGCGCTGGTAATGCGTGACCATCACAAACGAACGCTCCGGCGAACGCAATGAGTTAACGCCTTCCGCGACAATTTTTAACGCATCAATATCCAGGCCGGAATCGGTTTCATCCATGATGCATAGCTTGGGTTCCAAGATGGCCATTTGCAGGATTTCGTTACGTTTCTTTTCGCCGCCGGAAAAGCCTTCGTTAACGGCGCGGTAAAGAAACTTTTCGTCCATTTCCAACAAGCGCACTTTTTCTTTAACCAGCGTTAAAAAATCCATCGCATCGACTTCAGGCTGGCCGTTATGTTTGCGTATAGAGTTCAGCGCCGCTTTCAAAAGATAGATATTGCTAACGCCGGGAATTTCCACCGGATATTGAAACGCCAAAAATACGCCTTCACGAGCCCTGATTTCAGGCGCCATTTCCAGTAAATCTTTACCCTGATAAGTCGCCGTTCCGCCGGTTACAGTGTAGCCGGCCTTACCGGACAACACATGCGACAAAGTACTTTTACCTGAACCGTTGGGTCCCATAATGGCGTGAATTTCACCCGCCTTAATTTCAAGGTTAATACCTTTGAGAATTTGTTTGTCGTTCACATTGACGGTTAAATCTTTAATACTAAGCATGAGAGTTCCAATTGTTTTTAACGTTACTTAACCAGCTTGTTGCTCGTTTTATAAAGGCAGTGTATTAATCTATTTCTTTAACTTTTAGAATATTAAGTTGTTCCCGGGTTTGATATTTCCACGCTGAAGGGTGATGCGCTGTATACAAATTGTTATTAAACCCATTAGTAAGCAGACACTTTGTAACATTCATTTTCAAATTTGCCGTGCAGCAATTAATAATATATTCGGGCTGATAGCGTTTACAGCGAGTAATAAACTCTTCCCGGATAACATATTCACCTTTTTCATTGGTAATATTCCAAACCGCATTCCATACATTATCGCGAACCTTGGTATTTAATTTATCGGTAAAAATACCTAAAGAGCACAGATAAGGAA
>NZ_SCTW01000057.1 GCF_004322395.1 Methylobacter sp. | reverse complement strand
CGAAAGCTGGGAATTGAATTTTTATCGACGGCATTTGATTTTGAAAGTCTTGATTTTCTTGTGCGTGAGCTAGGCGTCGAAACACTAAAAATACCTTCAGGAGAGATCACTAACGGGCCGTTTTTATTGGCCCATGCACAAACCGGTAAACGAATTATCCTGTCTACAGGCATGGCGACCTTGGGCGAAGTGGAAGCAGCCTTGGGCGTGTTGGCATTCGGTTATTTGGGAGCGCAGCAGCCATCCTCGCTCACCGCTTTTCAGCAGGCCTACGGCTCTGAGCAAGGGCAGGCTGTATTGCGGAAAAATGTGACTTTATTGCATTGTACTTCCGAATATCCAACGCCAATGGAAAATATTAATCTGAAAGCAATGGATGTTTTGCAGCAGGCTTTTGGCCTTAGTGTGGGTTATTCGGATCATAGTATAGGTTCGGTTGTGTCTGTTGCAGCTGTAGCTCGAGGTGCGACAGTTATCGAAAAGCATTTTACGCTGGATAGAACCCAACAAGGTCCCGATCATAAAGTGTCTCTTGAGCCTGATGAGCTTAAAGCGATGGTTCGTGACATCAGGGATGTTGGAAAAGCTTTGGGGCAGGGGGTTAAATGCCCACAGCCGTTGGAGCTGGAGAATCAAAAGGTTGTTCGTAAAAGTCTGGTTGCAAGATGCTCAATTTCATTAGGGGAACGGTTTACTGAAACAAATTTGACCATAAAGCGCCCCGGAACAGGAAGAAGTCCGATGGATTATTGGGCGCTATTGAGTGAGTCGAGCAGCCGTAATTATGATGCAGATGAACTAATTTAAGAGTGCAATGACTAAACCCATCATTATCTTGGGCGGCGGCGGACATGCTAAAGTCCTGATAGATATTCTCCGTCGGCTAAATTGTCGATTAGTAGGTATTGTTGATCCGAATCAATCTGTAGGAAGTGTGTTGCACGGACTTAATGTTCTGGGTGCCGATAATGCGGTATTTAATTATTCGGCGGCAGAAGTTGAGCTGATTAACGGTGTGGGTTCGCTCCCGAAAGATAAAGGTTTGCGAGCCAGCTTGTTTAATACGTTTAATGACAAAAGCTATCACTTCAAAACCCTGGTTGACCCAACTGCGTTCATTGCTGCTGATGTTGAGTTAAGTGATGGGGTACAAGTGATGGCTGGCGTCATTATTCAGGCAGGCACAAAAATTGCTGAAAATTCGATTGTCAATAGCGGCGCAATTATTGAACATGACTGCCGCATTGGAAGGCATGTTCATATCGCTCCGGGGGCTGTACTTAGCGGCACTGTTGAAGTGGGCGATTATGTTCATATAGGAACGGGCGCAAAAATTATTCAGAGCATTAGTATTGGCGCGGGCAGCATTATTGGTGCCGGTAGTGTCGTAACGCAGGATATTGCTTGTAGCCAGATTGTTTATCCGCCTCGTTCGAAAATAAAATCTATAGAGAGATAAGGTATGAAACATAACTGGCGCAACGCACTCATCAATCCGGAAACCAGTCTGCAGGAAGCCATTCATGTGATAGATAAAGCGGCGCTACAGATCGCGTTAGTTATTGATGATCTTGGAAAACTAGCCGGTGTGGTCACTGACGGCGATATACGGAGGGCTTTGATTCGAGGGCTTCCTTTAGATCATGCTGTAGCAGAAGTCATGAATGCACATCCCAAAGTGGTATCGGTTAATGATTCCAAAACTAAGATGTGTGCCATTATGGAAGCGCATACTTTAATTCATCTGCCGGTTTTGGATGCTGATGGCAAAGTGGTTAGGCTGGAAACTTTGCAGGGATTATATAAACAGCCGCATTTCCAGAATCCAGTGTTCTTGATGGCAGGCGGTTTCGGTACACGTTTACGGCCTTTGACTGATACTTGTCCTAAGCCCTTGTTGGAAATCGGCGGCAAGCCGATTCTTGAAACGATTATCGAAAATTTTGTCAGTTCAGGATTCAGGAATTTTTATATTGCCGTCCATTATCTAGCGGACCAAATTAAAGACTATTTTGGCGATGGCCAGCGCTGGGGAGTGCAAATTAACTATGTTGAGGAGCGTGAACCCTTAGGAACTGCGGGAGCATTGGGTCTATTGCCGAGTGACTTGCCGGATTTTCCGATGATTGTGATGAATGGCGACATTCTGACGCAGATCGATTTCCCCCGTTTGCTGGACTACCATAATGAGCGTCAGGGGGTGGCAACGTTATGTGTTCGTCAGTATGAGTATCAGATTCCTTACGGTGTTGTCAGTATTGATGCTCAGCGAATCACTGGTATTGTCGAAAAACCCATACAAAGTTGTTTTTCTAATGCCGGGGTTTATGTGCTTAATCAAGCGTTAGTAAAAACTATTGCCAAGCAGCAACAGATTGATATGCCGCTGTTTTTAAATCAGCAAATTGAGGCGGGGGAGTTGGTTTCAATGTTTCCTGTTCATGAGTATTGGTTGGACATAGGCAGGGAGGCCGATTTTTTACGCGCTCAAGGTGAATTTTCCAAATATTTCTGAAAAAAAATTAAAGTAATTTAAATGCACGCCGATAACTTTTTCGAGTCAAAGTTTCAACAAATTTTTGTTACATATATTATTTTTTCCCTTGGATAATCCGAGGGATTTTAGGGAGATACGATCATGACAATGCAAATTAATACAAACTTGGGAGCATTAACTGCTCAACGGAATTTAAATAAGTCCGGTCTGACGCTTGCTTCTTCAATGGAAAGGCTGTCTTCAGGTTTGCGGATCAACTCTGCAAAAGACGATGCGGCGGGTTTGGCGATCACTGACAAGATGACCGCGCAAATCCGTGGTATGACGGTGGCGGTAAGAAATGCGAATGATGGCATATCTATGGCTCAAACGGCTGAAGCTGGGATGGGAAATATTACCGAAACCTTACAACGTATGCGTGATTTGGCAGTTCAGGCCGCTAACTTTGGTGCTGTCAGTCTTGACGATCGCAAGAAACTGGGTGCCGAATTTAAACAATTGGGTGCTGAGGTAAGTCGTATTATAAGCAACACGGAATTTAACGGAAAGAAAATTCTGAATGGGTCATTGGCAGGTGTTAATTTTCAAATTGGGGCAAATGTTGCGACCAATAACCAAATCTCTATTACTGTGTCTAATCTAGCGGTCACCTCAGGTCTTAGCCAAGTGATTAATATGGCAGCAAGTGCGGGGAATATTGGTTCTGTGACATCAACCAGAGTGAGGAGCGTAATGAGCGCTATTGATGGCGCAATTGCAAAAGTTGACAAGTTCAGATCGACATTGGGTGCTGTTCAAAACCGGTTTACCACTACAATAGCCAACTTGCAGTCTTCAATTGAAAACCAAAGCGCTGCACGTTCAAGGATATTAGATGCCGATTTTGCTCAAGAAACAGCCAGCTTGAGTCGTTCTCAAATTTTACAACAAGCTGGAACAGCGATGTTGGCACAAGCGAACCAAACTGGACAATCGGTGCTTAGCTTGCTCAGGTAAGCTATTATGGAAACACCAGGGAGGGTTAAGGCTGCAGAGTCACTGCAGCCTTTTCCGTTTGGAAGATGGGATTAACAAAAGGTTAGTGACATGAACAGTGAAATTACAAATGTATCGAAGCTTGTTCCAGTTCCAGCTATGAAAAATAATCGGCAAAACAAAGAATCGGCTTCTTTGAAATCGGATGCGGTAATTGAGAAGAAAATTGAACCTGAGTCAGTCTTGCCGACGAATAGCGTAAAGGAAAAAGAAAAGGAAAAGGAGCTTGGCTCTGACATAACGCCTCTGGATACGTTAAAGTCGGCAGCGGTTGCTGGTAATTCATTACTTCAATCTTTAAATCGGAATTTAGAGTTTAAAGTGGATGAATCAACAAAAAAAGTTGTGATAAAAATTGTTGATAACCAGACAGGTGAGACAGTGCGTCAGATTCCTTCGGAAGATATGCTGGCATTTATAAAAAAGATGCAGGAGCTAGACGGTGAAAAAGGCTCTGTTATTCAACATAGAGCTTAATTTATAAATTGCTTTAATGGCTAGGGAGGTAAGTTATGTCTATTTCATCTTCAACCGGGATTGGTAGTGGCATGGACATCAATGGCATTGTTAGTCAGCTGATTCAAGCTGAAGGCAAGCCTCAGTTTGATGCTATTACACGCCAGGAAACGGCTACTCAAACCCGGTTAAGCGGGCTTGGCACATTAAAAAGCTCTTTATCAACTTTTCAAACAGCGGTAAAAAAGCTTCTTGATGTAAATTTATTTAAAACTACTCAGGCTGTTTCTGCGAATCCATCTATTTTTACCGCTACTACTGGTCCTGGCTCGGTGGCGGGAAGTCATACTGTAGAAGTAACTAAGTTGGCTAAAGCACAGCAATCGATTGCAACCACTGAGTATGCTAATTCGGCAGCGGCTGTTACAGTAACTGGGGGAACGCTTAATTTTACTTATGGGCCTGGTTCCACAAAAACGCCATTTTCTGCAACCATTGGACCCAACGCTACACTGACTGATGTCCGCGATGCGATTAATGCCGCGTCAGGGAATAATGGCGTTACAGCCAGTATTATTAATGTGGATTCTACAGTGACGCCAGGTACAACTATTTCAAAATTAGTGTTGACATCCAAAGATACGGGTGTTGCTAATGGATTTGCCGTTGCTGTTACAGGCGGTGATGCTGGATTGAATTTGCTTGATACCTCTGTTCCCGCAAACTACAGTACAGTGACAGCAGATGATGCCGTGATAAAAGTCGATGGATTGGATGCAACCCGCAGCACTAACACAATTACTGATGTGCTTTCAGGCGTTACATTGAATTTGCAATCCGCTGCAGTTGGAACGATTGTTAATTTGAATGTTAACTTGGATAATGCGGCGATTAATAAGACGATTACTGATTTTGTAACTGCATACAATAGCCTTCATACAACTACCGCTAGTTTAGGTTTTTATGGCGGTACAGCCAAAGGGGCAACCAATGGTTCTCTTTTGGGGAATTCGACCTTGCGTAATATAAGCAATAATTTGAGACAGGATGCAAGTAATCCGGTGACCTCAGCTACCAGTAGTTACGATTCATTGGCGATGATCGGTATTACAATTGATAAAAGCGGGGTTATGGCGCTGGACAGTACCAAGCTGAATGCAGCTTTGGCATCTAATCTTTCAGCTGTAAGTGATGTATTCGCATCAGCTAATGGTGTTGCTGTCCGACTGGATACCAAATTGACCCAATTTTTGCAATCGGGAGGTCCTTTGGATTCTCAACAAACATCGTTGAGTAAAACTTTGACAACTCTCGGTAAACAAAGAACTGCTATCCAGCTTCGCCTGGACAATTTACAAAAAGGGTTACAAAAGCAGTTTATTGCAATGGACTTAGCAGTCGGCCAGTTTAAGTCGACAAGTGCATTTCTTACTCAGCGGTTCGGGTGAGATAGAGGAAGACAGATATGTATCCTAGTACTTATAAAAGAGGCGTAAATCAATACGCTAATGTGCATAATGAAAGTAGCTTAACAGATGCTTCACCACATTATTTGATACAGATGTTAATGGACGGTTTTTTGGCTCGGGTTAATACGGCGAAAGGAGCTATGGCTCGTTCTGATATGGAATTAAAGAGCCTTTATATATCCAGAGCAATGGCAATAGTTGGGGGTTTAAATGAAGCGATTGATTTAGAAAAGGGTGGCGAAATCGCCGTAAATCTTAGTCAATTATATACCTATATCAACAATCGTTTATTGCAAGCCAGTTCTGAAAATGACGTGGAGATACTGGATGAAGTCGCTTCGTTAATGAGGGAAATAAAAGAAGGTTGGGATGCCATTAAAAACTGAGGATTGGTCGGTGGATCAGTATCCTCAGTTGCAATTGGAAGAGTTAAAGGCTCTGTCTGTTCAGATTTCTGAATATGTTGCCGGAGAGCAATGGGAGCAATTAGTAGTCGCGTTGGATTTGCGGCAGCAGTGTATAGAAGCACTGTTCTCAGAAGCTGTTGCGGAACCGGAGGCTTTAAAATCTTTGGCACGCTCAATTCTTGAGCAGGATGCCGTTTTTGTTGCAAGAATACAAGAGCAAAAAAAAATAGTAGAAAAACAGATATTGGCTCTCGACAAGGGTCGGCATGCCATTAATGCATACGGCTCTAGCTGATTAACTATCTGAGAAAAATTTTGTTCGTTGGCGGTTGTACCTACAGTATTAATATTCCAGCTCTAGGAGGACAGATTGACCTAATCTGGACAATTTTAGGGCTTGGTCACACAAAGTCATAAGTTTCAACTTAAAGTCTTCGAATAAGCCAATTGTTTTTTTAAGTCCATGGCTACTTTCGAATCCGGTGTTTTTGCCAGAATGTAATCAATCATCAGTTCTGCGGCGTCGTAAGTCTTGTTTTCTATATAAAGCATCGTTAATTTCATTTGCACCAAGGTGTCTTCAGGAAACTGGCGGATGTAATTGTTATAAGCGTCTATAGCCGCCAATGCATCGCCGCGTAGACGAACTACTTCCGCATAGAAGGGTAGATAAAAGGGATTGAGCTGGGATAAACATTGTAGTGACAGGTAAGCATTAGTATTGTCGATGTCGTTTGTGCTGATGCCGATGACCGCTATTCTTAACAAAGCTTCTTCCAGTAATGGAGAATCTTCGCTGTCTATAATGTTGTGGTAGGCAGTTATGGCTGTTTCAGTGTCGTCTTGTAATTCAGCCAGGTAACCGTTAATTAAATAAACATACGGAATCGCGGTTGTTTGCTCTTCATGTTTGTGTAAACCTGATAGCAGGTCATTTAGTTCTTGTATTTTTTGATGCTTGAAAAGTAGGCCTGCGCGTTTTTTTAACATAAAAAAACTAGTATAACTTTTTGCCCGCGCCATGTGTGCGGTATTTTTATTGTCTAGAACGGAAATGAACAGTCTTTCTAATTCATTAAACTCTGTTTGTACCGCCTCTGGAATGTTGGCATGGGGATGGTTTTGTTGCCACGATCTGGCCCGACCAAAGCTATGATCCTTGCGCCATTGGGTGACTAGTAGATTAAAGTCAGGTTCGTCGCTGGCTTCCTCCTGGCGGGAGAGAACGCGCTCCTTAGCATCGCTGATTAATTTAAGTAGTGCGATTGCGCCATCACGATAGGCTTCGTAATAGGCATTGCCCATCTCTCTAGTTTCTTCTGCGCTCCAATCTTCATCAGTAAATGGTTTGGTGATTTTTATAAAGCTACGGATACCAAATTTTTTAACAAGCTTGCTAAATTGGCGATGTTCTCGGTTGAGTTTTTTTTCAATTTTGTCGAGTTTTCTTTTGTCTTTGTAGTTTTCTATAGTTCCGTGAACACTATACATACTCTCATTTATTGTTAAAGCATTCTCAGCTAGGTGCAAGATGGCATTTATTTGAAACTGAGCGCGTTTAAGTTCACTGATGATTGCCTGCTCGTTATGGAAACGATGATTTGAAAAGGCTATTTGTTCGGCAATAATTGCAGTTGCATCAATCGGATTAGGGTCAAGCTCGATATCTGTCAAAGGAGTGTAGTTTATGTTGCTGACTTTAGCGGCATTGGCTGAAGGGTTAATTATTTTGCAGCCTGTTGCAGTAATGGCTTTAGCCTGTAGTGCTAGCGTATTGATTGCGGCGGCAAAATCACAACTGGTTGGAGCCATGAAATCGCCATTGGTTTCTGTTTGTAAGGATGTCAAATTAAAACGGGGGCCGGCAATATGTTCATCGCTGCCGTTGGCGTGTGTGTATCCATCCCGTGTAAAACAAAGATCTACGCCGGCTAATATGATACGTTTAAAGCCGAAGTAGTGCGCCAGGTTTAACGCGGTATTCGTAACAGTCGGCCCTGCTCCGTCAATATTTTCATGATTCAGGGTTGATTTCCAGGGAACCCGGCTTCCCAGATATAGACCGATTCCCTGCCATTGGCTGACTAGAGACGATACAGTGTGATAAGAATAAACAAAAACGGGTTGAGTGCTGAATGTAAGCATCTCTTTGCTGATGTCGAAACTTAATTCGGTGGGGTCAACGGAAAAAATAAAGTCAGGCTCAAGGTTGATGTTTTTAAGCTGCCTGGAAATTCGCGAAACTGCAAAAATAACGATCTGTTGGCGGTGTTCCTGCACCCAAGGTAAGGCTTCATCCAAAGACGGGCCTCCTGCCAGCAACACCACGGTTTTTCCGTGAAAGGTATTTTTAAGTAACTTAGCGGGCAATAGGTTGTCTGCTAAATTGGCAATCTGGCGGGTGGTAAATGTTTCGTTGCCGAGAGTCATATTTACGTTCCAATGACCTTGGGCAAGCACTTCGTTAATATGCCAGCAGAGTTCTGCATAGACATTGCAATTATCATCTTCAGCGCAAAGCGAATTAAATGAATGTACAGAATTAATATAAAAATAGTCTTGTATTTTGAATAGTTGAGTATTTTCATTCCATTCATCAAGAGTTATGCAGACAATGGCGGGATCTAATTCTTCAAGTAGTCGATAGTTCTTTAGCTGCTCAAGAATAGATGCCGGCTCGATAAAGATATAGCGAGTACCCTTTGGTAAGCCTTTTTGTTGCAGGTATAGAGGTAATAAACCTGAATCAGTGCCAATAATGATATTTAGTGAATCGGTTTGAAATAATCTATCACCGAATTTTGCATTGTAAAGGGTCTGGGAACTGATTTTGTCAAAGCTATCTTGATTGAGGTTGTAAAAATATCTTTCTCCAAAGGCATTGGTTTTAATAGGGCCGACATCATTGGTATCTATTAGGCTGCTGTTTTCATTCATTGTTCTATCGCTAATTCAGTATCTTGATGTTTTTAATGCCATCTGAGTGATGTCAATAAGTTCTGCGTATAAGGCTATGATTTTTATAGTATACGTTTTTACGGTCTAAATAAAACTATCTTACACTCATTCTTCAGGTTTTTAATTCGATTGGTGCTGAGCTGGCAGAAGCAGATCTCATTGACTTGATTGGATTAGCAATGCTGTTTTATCTAAAGTCGTCAGAGCATCTTTAATTATTGTAGCGCCTTTATCACCGTGCGCAGTTGCTTCGATTATCAGGCGTGAACTGAGGCATAAGCGCAAGGCGCTTACCCCTATGCCATTACGGGTGCCGCAGGCAACGGGCTGGCCCAGTTGGCAGCGTATTGTGGCGATATTACTGTTGGGATGGGTAAAGTCAAGTGTGGCCGACCAAGGCGAGCTTTGGACTTCGTCTCCGTCTGCCGGACTGAAAAGCTCGGTTTGCAGTCGTTGATAAACATTCCGGGTTTGTTCGCTGTTTAACGGTATCCGTACATCATTTTGGGGGTCGTAAAGCAGAAAAGGGAAAATAGTCTGTAGATCATCCCAATTATTTGCCTGTATTAATGGATGACGATCGAGTTGGGGTACGGGCAGGATTTCGAAGTGAGGATCGGATATCAGGCGTTGCAAGATCACCTGTGCAAAGGTTTGCAGAAAATTTATCGTGTCTGTTTGCTGCACGGCGCAAAAACGGCGCAGCTCTTCCACGGCTACTTTAAAGCGCAGCAGCAACCCGAAATTGGCGATATGATCCAGATGTTCAGCTCCAGCCCAATTGACTGGCCAATGGACATTAGATGAACAAGATAATAATCCGCGTGGAAAAGCGCGTTTTTGGAGGCGTTTCGCTATGCTTGAAGGAAGCAATAATGCAGCGGAAAAAGACGGGGCGGAAAGAAATTTTGATCCGGTCAACGCGACTATAAAGCCCTGTTCCAGATAAGCGCGCAAAGTCGGCAGCGCGATGCGGAACTGGCAGGCATCGACCAGTACTTCAATGTTATCGGGATAGCGACGGTGTAGTGTCATGACGCAGGCTGGGCTCGGCGCAATTAATCCGGTTTTGGATTGGTCAACAAGGATCAACAGGACGCGTCGATCCGAGGTAACAGCTTTAGCAACCAAGGCATCTACTTCGTCATCAATCTCCACTGGAGGTCTGGGCATCCCATCATCCAGTCGAATGGATACTTGCACAACTTCAACGGCGTTATTGCCGATGATGGAGTTTCCGCTTAAGGTTGAAGCCACGCCGCTTCCGGTTTCATTGGCTTCCACCATGATTATCAGTGCCGGTGTTGATATCCCGCTACCTGTATATTGGGCTGCGATGGCATGGATGTCGGTACCTGATGATGAGAGTATAAGCTCTACTCCGGGGACGTCGGATAGCTCGCATAATTTCAGCCATTCCAAGCGAATCCTCTGGATTTGCTGGTCGTAGACGGCTTTAGGTGAGTCGGTGCTGATGGCCTCCAATAAGTCTTGGCGTAGCTGGTCTGCGACGGCGAAACCTTCCGTGGAAATGACTGACGCCGTAGAGGAGCCGAATGCCAGCAATTGAGGATCGGGAAACGGTTGACAACCGTATTTGTTCAGTCCGCTAAGCGGATCGAGATCGAGGCGGACATCGCCGCCTGCAACCAGAAGTTGCTCGGTGGGGGGCAAGCTATCCAATTTTTGGGATGGTTTTTGCACAATAGTTAACGATGTTATGAAGTACCGGCTATGGGAGTGCAGGCTTCGCCTAAAGCGCCTACTTTTGGTGCCTGCAAGCGCAAGCAAAGCTGTGGCGTTGAGCTGATGAATGGCATGGATAATTTAAAGAACGCCGCGCTGCATCGCACTCAGCAACATCCGGCGAAAGGCGCCGAATACTTTGTTCATTTGCGGTTGTTTATAAGGAAAAATATCGACCGGATCGATGGCGTGGACAATCATGCAGCTGTCAATCTCGAAAATCAGCAATTTGCCGTCGGCGGTCTCGCCGCAATCGATGCCCAAATAGTCCAGTCCAACCCGCTCGTTAATGGTGTGGAAGGCTTCGGTGTGTTTACAGGCAAAGGCGTTGTCGAAATCAATCATAAAGCGCTCTTCTTCGGCGCGTTTTTCGGCGCTTTCGGCCATATTTGCATTCAGGTAGTGGATTACCCAGTGTTCGGATATGCCAACATGGCAAACAAAGGGTTTGCCGTCGATCAATACGATGCGATATTTCCTGAACCAACCATCCTGCCCGCGATAGTCAACAAAACGGGATATATAAAACTCATTATTTGGCATGTTGTGCAGATAGTTAGCCAGCGTATCCAAATTCTCTATTTTTTCCAGGTCTTTCCCTGCATGGGAGTCGACGGGACGGATAATGATTGGGAATTTGCCGTCAGCAAGAATATCGGTAAGCGGCAGCCGTTCATTGGCGACTTGTTCCAGGGTCTGACGGGTTACGCGTATCGTGATCGGCATGTTGATTCCCGGAGCCGATTTTAATAATGCACAAGCTTCATTACGCGACATTAATGCAATACGATCCGGCCTGTTCAGCACCGGGCGCGGCCATGAGGCTATGGCGGCATCAATCTGTTCTAACAGCGGCATATTTTGATCGGATTGGGCAATGGCGACAAACAGCACATCGTGATCCGGGAGTTCGGCCGGTAACGGCAAGTCATGGGTTACATAAACTATATCGAGGGCGACATCGGAGTTTTCCAGCAGGAATTCCAGCGGTGTATTTGCCATTAAATCGCCGGCTGCCATAATTGCAAGCAGACGAATATTAACCTGTCCGGTCGCTGTGGGCGGGGAGTATATTTGCTGGCTTTTGATAGCCTGAGCCTGCATATTTAAAGCTAAGTCGCGGTTGCCCCGGAGTTGCAAAACCGTGGATAAGTCCATTAGCGCATGGCCGCCGGTATCGGTTTCGGCGCGTTCGATTAATTGTGCGCCCAAAGGAGCAAGATCGCAGCCGGAGTAGGCCATCCGCATTAGCTTTGCCAAGCCGATCAGTTCATTGGTTTGCATTAGTTTTCCTAAGATTGAGCTTTTGTTGCGACAATTTCACCCAGGGCAAGCGTGGCATTGATTAAAGCATCAATGTCATTTGTCGTAGTGCGATGATTGACAATAGCGGCACGGATGGCCAGTTGATCGTTAATAGTCGTCGTTGACGGCGCGGCAATACCGGATTCTTGCAGTGCGACCACCAAGTCTGCATTGACCCTGTTGGCATTGGTGCTGCGATAGCGGAAGCATACGATATTTAATGCAACGGGGGCGAGCAGTTCCAGTCGTGGTTCTGTTTCAATGCGCCGTTTCATATACTGGGCCAGGGCACAGGTATTTGAAATAACTTGTCCTAATTTTTTCTCGCCGTAAACTTTTATAGTGAACCATGTTTTGAGTGCCCTGAAACCGCGTGACAGATCCGGGCCGAAATCGCACGGCCACGGTGAGCCCGCTGCCATGCCGCGTGCTTCCCGTTTTAGGTAAGCGGTGGGAGAGGCAAATGTATTGTGATGCAGCTTACCGTTCCGTACTAATATAAATCCTGCATCATAGGGAACTTGTCCCCATTTATGGAAATCAAAGGCTATGGAATCGGCGCGCTCAATGCCTTGCAGGCGCGGTGCAATATCAGGGGCCAGCATAGCCAACGCGCCGTATGCGCCATCAATGTGAAACCATATGTTTTCGCGTCGGCAAAGCTCGGCAATAGCCTGAAGATTATCAATGGCCCCGACACCAACGCTGCCGACAGTTGCAGCAATGAAAAACGGCACCATGCCGGCTTTTTTGTCTTCGGCAATCGCAAGCTCAAGTGCGGCCATATCCATTTGGTGCTGCTCATCAATAGATATCGTACGTAATGCATCACTACCGAAACCGGCAATATCCATGGCTTGGGTAATGCTGATATGAGAGCTTGCTGAGGTATAGGCAACTAATGATTGGCTGTTAGTGGTAATGCCTTTACGGCGCACATCGGTGCCTAACAATGCGGTGCGGGCAATCAATACGCCAAGCAAATTGGCCATGGATGTTCCTGTCACAAACAGACCGCTGGCGGTTTCCGGAAAATTGAACAACTCCCGGGTCCACTGCACTACTTGGTGTTCGATTTCGATCGGAGCCTGATCGCGCCCGCCAAGATTGGCGTTCAGTCCTGCGGCCAATATTTCTGCCAGCATACCGACTGGGGTTCCGCCGCCATGAACCCAGCCCATAAAGCCGGGATGAACGTTGCCTAATGCATAGGGGAGCACATCTTTCATGAATATAGCGTGCGCTTTTTCGAGATCATGGTATCCGTCATCCAATGCTTGCTGAAATGAATGCCGCACTTCCTCAGGCATGGGCTGCCAGACCGGCTGATCGCGCAAGTGTTTAAGATAGTCGATCATGTCGTCCAGCATTCGGTGGCCTTGTAACCGGAAGGCATTCCAATCGGACGGATCGAGTGTATTTTCAAAGGTTTCCAGCATAGTTATATTGGATTGAAACCGGTAAGGGCCGCTATAAAATTAAGTCAATCGAACGGCAGTCTATTAGTTAAATAGGGCTGCGATTGTTATCTGTGCAAAATAATTTCCAGCACCAGTTTGCTGCCAAAATATGCCAGCAATAGCAAAATAAAACCCGTTAAAGTCCAGCGTATAGCTGTTTGTCCTCGCCATCCATAGCGCATTCGTCCGACCAAAAGACAAGAAAAAATGATCCAGGCAATAATGGATAAAACAGTCTTGTGCACTAAATGTTGCGCAAATAAATCCTCAATGAAAATAAAACCGCTGACCAGTGAAATAGTCAGAAAAAAAAGCCCTGTGCCGAGCATTTGAAACAATAAGGCTTCCATGGTTTGCAAAGGCGGTAATGACTGGATGAAGTGTTTAGGCGGATGGCTTTTAAGTTGCTGGTCTTGAATAGCGAGTAAAATGGCTTGCAAAGCGGCGATATTTAACAGGCTGAATGCGATAATCGAAGTTAAGATATGGACGCTCATCTGCCAGTTGTGTGTGTGCAGTAGATGCGGTTTTTCCTGTAGATTCAGTTCCAGCGCCAGCATAATAGCGGCAATTGGAAATACAACGAGCCCCAGTTTTTCTACAGGTTTGTTAAGTGTTGCTATGAGTAACAGCAAGGCGACAATCAGTGAGATCAGGGATGCGGCGCCGATAAAGCTAAAATTAAAGCTGTTGTTTTGCTGAAAAGCGAAAGCAGTATATAAAATATGCGCGCATACTGCCGTCCATGCTAAATAAAGCGGTATATGTTTTTTGTACGGATGTGTGTAAGGAGGCGGAACGGCTTTGCTGCTACTCCGGCGGATGTCTCGGGCAATAATCAGCGTGCTTGCCAGATAAGTGCAAATTGACAGCGTAGCAAGTGTGGTGTTCATTAGGCTCGTTTTTTGTTTGGTTTGTAATCAATCGATAACACTATTGTTCGGCGTGAATTTATTGCCTATATGGTTCTGGTAATAGAGTCGAATGCTTTTGCTAATATAATAAGCCGCATCTAAATTGCCTTGTGTTTAATGCAAAGGCCTTAATGGCTATGTTAATATATCCCGCTAAATAGTCCTAGCGCATTTGTGTTAGTGAATGGTTTCCCTAAAGATTTAATAAAGATACTGATATGTTTGATAATTTAACCGATCGATTAGGTAGCACGCTTAAAAAGATTAAAGGTCAAGGACGCTTGACTGAAAGTAATATCAAAGAAACCTTGCGCGAAGTGCGCATGGCATTGCTTGAGGCTGATGTTGCTTTGCCGGTCGTTACGGACTTTATTGAGCGTATTAAAGTTGGCGCATTAGGGCAGGAAGTTCAGTCCAGCTTGTCGCCCGGCCAGTCGCTGATTAAGCTGGTTCAGGCCGAGCTGGTAACAGTGATGGGCGAGGCCAACGAAAAGCTGAATCTTAATGCTGTTCCTCCGGCAATTATTTTAATGGCCGGCTTGCAAGGTGCTGGTAAAACCACGACGGTTGCTAAATTGGGCCGCTGGCTAAAAGAAAACCAGAAGAAAAAGGTCGGCGTAGTCAGTGCCGACGTGTACCGGCCGGCGGCTATCAAACAGTTGCAGATGTTGGCGAATGAACTTTCTTTGGAGTTCTTTGAAAGCGATGTGTCGCAAAAGCCGGTCGATATTGCTAAAAATGCGATTGAAGCGGCCAAGAAAAAATTTCTTGATGTAGTCATTATCGATACCGCAGGCCGTCTGCATATTGATGATGAAATGATGGGCGAAATTAAAGAATTGCATGCAGCAATTAATCCTGTCGAAACCTTGTTTGTTGTCGATAGCATGACCGGGCAGGATGCCGCTATTACTGCAAAAGCCTTTAATGATGCATTGCCGTTAACCGGAGTTATTCTGACCAAAGCGGATGGCGATGCACGTGGCGGTGCGGCGCTGTCTATTCGCCATATAACCGGCAAGCCGATCAAGTTTATCGGGATGGGCGAAAAAACCGATGCGTTGGAGCCTTTCTATCCGGATCGTCTTGCGTCCCGCATTTTGGGTATGGGCGACGTATTGGGCTTGATTGAGGAAATCGAGCAGAAAGTCGATAAGGCAAAAGCCGAGAAGCTGGTCAAAAAGCTGCAAAAAGGCAAAGCTTTTGACTTAGAAGATTTTCGTGAGCAATTGCAGCAAATGCAGAGCATGGGCGGAGTGGGTTCCATGTTGGATAAATTGCCTGGCATGAGCAGTATCCCCCAAGAAATGAAAGATAAAGTTAATGACAAGGAATTATCGCGCCAGATTGCGGTGATTAATTCCATGACCATGAAAGAAAGACGTTATCCCGATCTGATCAAAGGCAATCGGAAGAAGCGTATTGCTGACGGTTGCGGGCAGCAGTTGTCGGATGTTAATCGTATCCTGAAACAGTTTATGATGATGCAGAAAATGATGAAGCGCTTCAAATCGGGCAATATGGCGAACATGATGCGAGGCATAAAAAATAATGTGCGCGGCATGGGTATGAGAAGATAATTATTGTTGCGTAATGACTGCTTATTCAGTGATTAAAGAGAATGAACTTGACGGCAAGTGTGTTGTTCTTTACTTATAAAGAAAATCGAGTAGAATAAGTCGATTAAATTTTGACTAAATGTTTTTTGAGGAACTTAGATGGTAACCATTCGTCTTTCCAGAGGTGGCGCGAAAAATCGTCCTTTCTATCATGTTGTTGTAACCGATAGCAGAAGCGGTCGTGACGGTCGTTATATTGAACGTCTTGGTTTTTTTAATCCGTTGGCGCGTGGCAATGAAGAAAAATTGCGTTTAGACACTGATCGCGTTGATTATTGGAAAGCCAACGGCGCACAGGCTTCTGATCGCGTTGCAAAATTGATTAAAGACGCACGTAAAGCGGCGGCATAAACTGAATTGTCAGAGCAGCATATAAGCGTTGGAAAAATTTCCGGCGTTTTTGGTGTAAAAGGATGGGTTAAGGTATTTTCCTTCACTGATCCAAGGGAAAATATTTTAACTTATTCCCCGTGGTTGCTAAAAAAAGGCGACCAGACAAAAGCGGTTAATGTTGTTGACGGGCAGTTGCAAGGTAAGACGATAGTCGCTCAGCTGGCTAATATTAATGACAGGGATCACGCAGCAAGCCTAATGGGCTGGGATATTTTCATAACCCGAGACCAGTTGCCAAAAGCTGCTAAAGGCGAATATTACTGGTCCGAGTTGATTGGTTTGAATGTCGAAACCATTGATGGTGTTCAGTTAGGTGTAGTTGATAGTCTGCTGGAAACCGGTGCTAATGATGTGATCATTATCCAGGGAGAGCGGGAACGGGTCATTCCGTTTTTACAGGAACAAACGATAATTAACGTTGATCTCGATGCAGGCAAAATCATTGTCGACTGGGATCCCGATTTTTAATTATCAGCATGCGTTTTGACGTTGTAACATTATTTCCAGAAATGGTAACAGCAGCTGCGGGTTGCGGTGTAACGGGCAGGGCAATCGAGCGCAATATAGTCAGTTTGTCGGTATGGAATCCCAGAGATTATACCCGCGACAGGCACAAAACGGTTGATGATCGGCCTTACGGCGGCGGTCCAGGCATGGTTATGAAGTATCAGCCATTGCACGAAGCGGTTCATGATGCAAAGCAGGCAGGCTCTAAAACTGCCAAAGTGGTTTATTTGAGTCCGCAAGGCAAGCCGATTACACAGGTTTTGCTATCAGAGGCGAGTAAAACATCGCAGATAATTTTAGTTGCGGGGCGTTACGAAGGCATTGATGAGCGCTTTGTCGAGATGGATTGCGATGAGGAATGGTCTATCGGCGACTATGTGATCAGTGGTGGTGAACTTGCTGCATTGATAGTGATTGATGCGGTGACGCGTTTATTGCCGGGGGTACTCGGCGATGAAGATTCGGCCCTGCAGGACTCATACAGCGATGGTTTGCTGGATTGCCCGCACTATACCCGGCCGGAACAGATTGATGGTCATTCGGTGCCGGAGGTTTTACTGGGCGGCAACCATGCGGATATAGAGCGCTGGCGTATGAAGCAGGCTTTGGGTCGAACTTGGCAGAGACGGCCGGATTTATTGAAAAAAAAGAATTTGAGCGCAGAGCAGGAAAATTTGCTTAAAGAATTTATTGTGGAGTTGGTTTAAATTAAGGTGTGGTATGAGCAATATTATTGATGAATTGGAAGCGGAACAACTGAAACAGATTCCTGACTTTGGTCCAGGTGACACAGTTGTCGTGCAAGTTAAGGTAAAAGAAGGCGAGCGTGAAAGAATTCAGGCTTTTGAAGGTATCGTAATTGCAAAACGTAATCGCGGATTAAACTCAGCTTTCACAGTAAGAAAAATTTCTCACGGTACCGGTGTTGAGCGTGTATTTCAAACGCACAGCCCTATGATTAGCGAGATCAATGTTAAGCGTCGCGGCGATGTTCGTCGTGCTAAATTGTATTACTTGCGTGACCTGACCGGTAAAGCGGCTCGTATTAAAGAAAAGCTTTAATCAAGCCGGTTTTCATGAGATAAAAAAGGCAGCTTTGAGCTGCCTTTTTTTATGGGTAACGGATTAGCTTGATTGTATATTTAAACCTAAAGTTGTAGATTCCTTATAATTAATATCAGCTAGGATTTGTTTAATGCCATTTATAATTGAGTGGGTAGATAACTGCTCGGGAGCCGTAGAGGTTGTAAGGCTTCAGACTCCGGCTGGACAGTTTGTTTTAACTAGCCAACAAGGCGTGATCAACAAAACAGACTGGGAACCGGGGGCTTGCACACGTCCATTCGTTGAACACGAATTAAACACTTATTGGCAGAATCCCAACAAACTCATTAACATCAAATTGTTAAAACAAGGCAGTACCTACAGGAATCAGGTTTGGGCTGCGCTTTGCCAAATATCTTTCGGCGAAACAATAACTTATTCTGCATTGGCAAAAAAAATTGGCTCATCGGCGCGGGCTGTCGGCAACGCGTGCAGGGATAATCCCTATGCTTTATTTATTCCCTGTCACCGGGTGGTTTCCGTTTCCGGCATGGGCGGTTATTGCGGACAAACCGATGGCGATTTAATGTCAGTAAAATACAAATTACTGGAATTCGAAGCAAGCTACAAAAAATGAATACCATCTTGATAGACCAATTTCTCGATGCAGCCTGGGCTGAGCAGGGTTTGAGCGATAACACGCTTTCGGCTTACGGCAGCGATTTGAGGATTTTTGCCAAATGGCTGAAGGAAAAGCCGATGCTCGAAGTGGACGGGGGGCAACTATCGGAATTTCTTTCCAGTCGCTATAAAGAAGGCATAGGTAGCCGTTCTACCGCGCGAATTTTGTCCAGTCTTCGCCGATTCTACGGTTATTACATCCGAGAAAATAGCATTCAAGTCGATCCGACCGCATTGATAGAGTCGCCCAACATCGGTAAGCCGCTGCCCGGATCTCTATCTGAACAGGATGTTGAGTTGCTGCTTAATGCGCCTGAAGTTACCAATGCTCTGGGCTTTAGAGATAGAACCATGCTGGAAATGCTGTATGCGACAGGGCTTAGAGTATCCGAGCTGGTTAATTTAAAGTTTGAGCAGATCAGCTTTCGGCAAGGGGTAGTCAGAATCATCGGCAAAGGTAACAAAGAGCGGCTGGTACCGGTCGGAGAAGAAGCCATGAGCTGGCTGGAAAACTATATGACTCAAGCCAGAAAAACTATTCTCGGCGAACGGCAATGCGATTATCTGTTTGTCACCAACCGGGCGGAGAATATGACAAGGCAGGCTTTTTGGCATATTATCAAACGTCATGCAAAAAAGGCCTGTATCAACAAAGAATTGTCGCCGCATACCTTAAGACACGCTTTTGCCACGCATTTGTTAAATCATGGCGCGGATTTGCGGGTCGTGCAGTTATTGCTAGGGCATTCGGATTTATCGACCACGCAAATCTATACCCATATTGCCCGGGAAAGACTAAAAGAATTACATTCAAAATATCATCCAAGAGGATAAAAGATGGCTCAAAATATTCACCCGACCGCTTACATAGCACCGGATGTGTCACTGGGAGACAACGTTACGGTTGGGCCTTTTGCCGTTATTGAGACAGGCGCTCAGCTGGGTGCTAACTGTCAGGTAGGCGCTCATGCCGTGGTGCACAGTCATGTAAAAATGGGCGATGGAAATATTTTACATCCGCATGCGGTATTAGGCGGTTTGCCGCAAGATACCGGCTTTAAGGCTGAGACGGTTTCCTGGCTCATCTGCGGCGACAATAACGTCTTTAGGGAAGGCTTTACTGCACATCGGGCTTCTAAAGAAAATGCAGAAACGCATATCGGCTCAGGCTGTTTCTTTATGAATAACAGCCATGTCGCGCATGATTGTACCGTCGGCAACAACACTATATTTGCCAATAATGTCGCGATCGGCGGACATGTTCAAGTCGGCAATAATGTTTTCATCGGCGGAGCTGTGGTTGCGCACCAGTTTTGTAGAATAGGCTCGTACGCGATAGTGCAGGGTACGACCGGGCTTAATATGGATGTTATCCCGTTTATGCTGATTGGCGGACGTCCTGCCCGGCATTATAAGTTGAATACCGTAGGCTTAAGACGCGCAGGCATCACCGGAGATCGCTATAAAGCGTTGTCGACGGCATTCCGGCTGTTAAAAAACAAACAAAGCCTGGATGACTTGGAAGAAACGGAAGAGTTAAAGCAATTGAAAGACTGGTTGGCTGTTAAGTCCAAGCGCGGCTTGCACGGGTTTATTAATGTGTCGGAAAAATAGGCTGACAGTGCTGCTCACACAAGTATCAGCTAATTAAACTCATAAAGACTTAATTGTTCACCACGAAGACACGAAGAGCACGAAGATAAAATACTTCATGCTCTTCGTGTCTTCGTGGTGAAATTTTTTAAGCTAATGCCGGGGAGCTCGTAATAGCGGAAAAATTAAATGCCAGTATCTGGTATCATAAGCAATTGAATTACGGCACTTCCCTGTCATTCACGTCAATATAAAGAGTCCTTGTGAACACCACCGAATTTTCATCCCTAGCTTTAAAGCCCGCCTTGCTCGAAAACATCGAATCCCTGGGATATACCCATTTAACGCCTATCCAGGCGGAAAGTCTGCCGCATATTCTTGAGGGCAGGGATGTGATTGCGCAGGCTAAAACCGGCAGCGGTAAAACCGCCGCATTTGGCATCGGCCTGTTATCCAAGCTGGACTTGAACAGTTTCAGGGTTCAGGCGATGGTCGTTTGCCCAACCAGGGAGCTTGCCGATCAGGTCTGCAAGGAGATTCGGCGACTGGCTAGGTTTACGCAAAACATTAAGGTGCTGACTTTATGCGGCGGCGTACCTTTCGGTCCGCAGTTGGGTTCGCTGGAGTATGGCGTTCACGTAGTAGTTGGTACGCCGGGACGGTTGCAGGAGCATCTGCGCAAACGCAGTTTACGTTTGAGCAATTTAAAGGTGTTGGTGCTGGATGAGGCCGACCGGATGCTGGATATGGGCTTTGAAGAGATTATTACCGACGTGATCTCATATGCACCGACGCACCGTCAGACATTGCTGTTTTCAGCGACTTATGCCGATCCTATTCGGGAAATGAGCCAAAAATTCCAGTTTAAACCGATTTCCGTTAGTATCGAAACCAGTCATCATGATAGCGATATTGAGCAGTGTTTTTATCAGGTGGAAAAGTCGAAAAGAACCAGCGCGCTGGGCTATCTTTTGTCCTACTATCGGCCAGAATCTACGGTAGTTTTTTGCAACACCAAAAGAGATTGTCAGGATGTGGCTAGCTCCCTTGAAAACAGTGGCTTTTCGGTTCAGGCGCTGCATGGCGACCTAGAGCAAAAACATCGCGACCAAGTGTTGGTACGTTTTGCTAACAAGAGTTGTTCGGTTCTAGTGGCAACTGACGTGGCGGCGCGGGGACTGGATATTAAGAACATGCAGGCAGTGATTAATTATGAGTTGCCTTGGGATCCTGAAATTTATGTACACCGGATTGGGCGAACAGGTCGAGCCGGCAAAAAAGGGCTGGCGCTAAGTTTATGCACAGAAAAGGAGATGAATCGGGTTAAAGCTATTGAGGAGTATCAAGCGATTTCAGCCAAATGGGACGAAGTGGCGCCTTTCCAGATGAACCATGAACAACGGTTCGAGCCGCCGATGGTGACTTTGTGGATAGACGGGGGGCGCAAAAACAAAGTGCGTCCTGGGGATATACTGGGCGCTTTAACCGGTGAAGCAGGGATTGCGGGTAGCGAAGTCGGCAAAATTGATATTTTTGATGCCCATGCTTATGTGGCTATCAAACGAGACAGCGTTGATAAGGCCTTGGCTTGTTTGAGAAACGGCAAAATAAAAGGACGCAGTTTTAATGTCCGTAAGTCCCAGTGGGGATGAAGTTGTCCGTTCTGCATTCATTATATCCATGTAACTTAGCTGTAAAACTCTGGATTTAATCCGACAATTGCCAAAATTAGTCTCAACTGTATCAGACATAGACTGTCTCAGTTCGACCCAGACTGTGTAAAAACGCTACATCTGGTAAAATAAGCTCACGGCCAAACCACCGGGAGAGCAGATGAAACGCTTCATTCAAAGTACAGACCGAACTCAGGTGACTTTATTTCC
>NZ_SCTW01000056.1 GCF_004322395.1 Methylobacter sp. | reverse complement strand
CTTGGCGCAGGTTTTTATCGACATCCGAATCACTGACAAACAACACCTCTCCATCACAAGAGCACTCAACCTTTGCCGGGTCATTGCCAAGATTTGCCGCCAGCGTTAAAGTCGAACCGTCGTTTAACCGCCATTGCACGGTTAATGCGCTATCGGCGAAAAGCCGATAATGCGCTTGTCCGACGACTATCCCCTTTATTCTTGGGGCAATATGACGATTGCGAATACGCAATAATTCCCGATGATAGTCGAGCCATTGTCGATGCGATTCCCGGTCTACTTCATCCCATGCCAATTTAGCTGCTTGGTAGGTTTGAACTGTATTAGGCAAAGGTATTTTTAACCGTGATTCAGGATCGTTAAACTCCGAAAACTTGGCAAATTCCTGCAATCGGCCCAAGTTGACTTCATCGCCCAGATCGTCGGGAAAATCTACAAAATAGGTAAACGGCTGACTACAGGCCCATTCTTGTCCCATGAACAACAACGGAAGCGACGGCGACAGCAATAAGATCGCTGTCGCCGCGCTCAAAGCGTCCGGATTGCAAAGGTTTGAGATGCGCTCGCCTAAGGCCCGGTTACCGACCTGGTCATGATTCTGTAAAAAGGATACAAAGGCTGTCAGTGGCAAATCCGAGCAAGGTTCGCCTCGCTGTTTGCTGTCCTGATAAGCGGATAGCTCGCCCTGATAAGCAAAACCTTCGGTTAAACAGCGGCCCAGATGGCGCAGAGGTTGTTGACTATAATCCTGGTAGTAGCCGGTGGTTTCGCCTGTTAACAGCACATGCAACACATGATGCAGATCGTCATTCCATTGCGCATCGAAATAACGATGCGGCAACGATGGATCGCGCCTTAAATAACAGGCGGCATTATTGTCGTTTTCCAGCACTAAATAGACAGCGCGATCATATCCCGGCCCCAAGCGGACGGCTTCGGCTAGCTCTTCCAGAAAATCCGGCGATGAGTCATCGAAAATGGCGTGTATCGCATCGAAGCGCAAACCGTCGAAATGATATTCTTCGAGCCAATACAGCGCATTATGGATAAAAAACCAGCGCACCCAGTGATGCTCGAAATTAATCGCATCGCCCCATGGCGTATGGAAACGATCTGTGAAAAATGCCGGCGCATACAGATGCAAGTAATTGCCCTCCGGGCCGAAATGGCTGTAAACCACATCGTTAAAAACCATCAGGCCCTTGGCATGCGCGGTTGCAATCAGGTCTTTAAGCTCATCGGGCGTACCGTAGTTGCTATCGGGCGCAAACGGCAACACGCCGTCATAGCCCCAATTACGTTGGCCCGGAAAGTCGGCAATAGACATTAACTGTATTGCGGTCACGCCCAAATCGGCTAGATAATCCAGGCGTTTTTTCACCCCTGCAAAAGTGCCTTCTTCAGTAAAAGTGCCGACATGCAGTTCGTAAAACACCGCCTCTTCCCAAGGCCGGCCTTTCCAGTCACGATCCTGCCATTGCCAATCATTAGGATCGATAACCTGGCTGGAACCGTGAACATCCTCAGGTTGATAGCGGGAGGCAGGATCGGGAACATAATGTTTGCCGTTGATCAGGTACTGGTAATAAAAGCCGATACCGGCCAGTTCGGTAGTAATGCCATACCAACCGTTGGCTTCAGGCGTCATTAGTAACCTGATTTCAGGCGCGCTGCCTTGCAGGCTTAATTCAACCTTGTCGGCTCCAGGCGCCCATAATCTGAAGGTAACCTTGCCATCATCCCGCAGATGAGTTCCGAAAGGCATGGCATGGCTTCGATGTACGGTTGGCATGCCCGGGGCTCAACTTAATTCGATGCGATCGACTGCGCCATGTTGTAGCGATACCATTAAAGTCAGGTATTCGCGCAATTGACGGGTTAACAGGAAGTTTTCGCGGATGAATTCTTTGGATTTAACACCCATTTCCAGCATTTTTTGCTTTTGATTAAACAGATACCGAATACGCAATGCTGCGCCTTCCGGTGTGTTGACTAGAAACCCGGTGTGGAAATTAATCACCTGCAAACGAATGCCGCCGGTGTCGCCGCCGATAACCGGCTTACCTTTCCACAGCGCTTCGGTTACGGTAAGGCCGAAACCCTCTTTAGTGGATTTTTGCAGGACAATATCCGCGAGCCGTTGTAATGCGTTAATGGTGCGGTGGGCGTCGGGCGGCAATTGCAGGACTTTGATATTGGGATCGTCGCCCGCTGCATTACGCACTTCATCAAGCACGACTTCGCCTTCAGGATCGTCGGTTGCGCTTCCGCCTGCCAGCACCAGTTGCAAGGTGGGAATGTACTTCTTGGCCAGTTTATAGGCTTCTATAACGCCTACCGGATCTTTAAACCGGTCAAAGCGCGAGATTTGCGCGATCATTGGCGCATCGCGATCTATGCTGAAGCGTGCTTGCACCGCGTCCAACTCGTCTTGAGTCAAGTCGACATTTTTATCGCTCAACGGGTCGATGCTGGGCGGAATAATATAGGAAGAATGCGGCAGCATTTGCACAAACTGCGGTAGTGAAAAAATGCTGGCCTCGTAGTCACGAACAAACCGGTCTAAAAACCGCCAGGTTCTACGATGCGGATGGCTGGCGTCGATATGGCAGCGCCAGATCCACTTGCCTTTTCTATTAGTACAATACTTTAACAGTGCAACAGGTTGCGGATCGTGAATAAAGACAAAGTCCGCTTCTTCCAGAACGGCGCGCAATTGGTTGGCATTTTGCTCGTTCACTTCCAGAAAATGATTCAGCAATGCATCGGGAATCGTGATCCTGTTACCCTGTATTGCGTTATGCATGCCTTTTGTACACTGGTAAAAATCGCTATCCCCGGTAATGACCTCCCAGCGCGTGTCGATGCCCAGTTCCCGGGTAAGCGGCACCAGTTTGTCCAATATCTCGGCAACGCCTCCGCCGACGCGGGTGGAATTAACATGAACCACAGTTTTGCCTTTCAACAGTTCCGCCAGTTGTTGCAGATGCCGAATCACATCCGCGCCGGTTACCGTTGAATAAGTCTCTAACATCGTTGTCATGACACTCGCTCCGCAAAATAATTTTGAAAAGTCGTAGCCAGTTGCTGACGTAGTTCGACCAAGGTACTGAAATAAGGATCAATACCCGTTAGCTGGTCAATTAAAGGCTGATAGCTTTCACCAAAAAAAGCCAACCATTGACGAAAGTCATCGACTTTGTTCAACGTGCGGCGGCGGGCATCGATAAAATGGTAAAAAATGCTGCTTACCGACATTGTAGAAATCAGATCCAGCATCTCACGCGGTTCGTTTAGCTCGGTACGCGTGTTAAATACGACAATTTGCGAACGAATGAATTCGAACCGTTGCACGGCATACATCCATTGCAAATACTCGCTTTCTTCCAGACGATCGTCTATATATTCCAGTAAGTGGTAGCGTAACTCTTCCATATCGCTGAATGAGGTAGGGTCAAGGACGGCCAATTGTTCAGCCAGTTTTGTATCGGAAAGACCATGACGCACCCAACTGGCAAAATCGTTGATGTACTCGCGTTCTTCAAAACGCGGCAATAACAAATTCGCCCAAAAATGGTAATACAGGCTGTCCGGGCTCAGGTTATCGAGATGATAGCGAAACTCTTTTAAAGTGCTGGCGCGCTTGTTGGTGGCAATTGCGATCAATGCACAATCTTTCAATACAAAGGGAGGGATTCCCGTTTCAGGCGCATCGTTCATAGCGTTCATGATTAACCCCCATATCTTTCTCTTGAAGCGTATTTAGCCCGCTATTGAGGCTTTATATAGGTTGAGTCGAGTTATCTTATAGTGAAAGGAGGGGAGAAAACATCAGTACAAATACTGTGTGACTGGTTATGCTTCAGAAAACAAGCAATTGAACGAATCCCAGCCCTGCAAGATAAATCAGAAGTGCTTATTGCCAAGCTGATTCAACAATGACTGTAGATGTATCGATAACCACAAGATTTGCAATAAACCTTAATAAAGTATAAGTTTCACCCAGGTGTATGAAAAAATCCTTGCACTGATTTAGCATGATGTGAAAAACGATAAACTGAAATGGTGGCAGCCACTATGAATGGTAAGTTTTTTAGCTCAAACACAGATCAGCAACGCCAGTTAATAATCCGCCAGTTCATTCTAATATGGATGCTGCTGACGCTGGCCTTGGCTACCGCCTTTTGGAGCATCTATAAAGCCCAAGAAAAATCAATGCTGGCCTTCATAGGCGATGAAGAGCGGCAGGCTATAAAAGTGAGCAGTCAATTCGTCGCCGAAGAATTGCGTATAGTGCACGACGATTTGTTTTATCTAAGAGATCAGCCGGTGTTGCATGACTGGCTCGAAAAAGAATCCCCCCAGAATTTTGACCGTTTGAGCGGCGATTTGCTTACCTTCGTTAAATATCGGGAGCTCTATGATCGTATCTTGTTTCTGGATGAACATGGACAGGAAAAGGTACGTATTGATCGGAACCAGCGGCAGCCGGTCATTGTGCCGACGAGAAAATTGCAGGACAGGTCCAACCTCTATTTTGTGGAGCAGGCGCTGACCCTGAATAAGGACTTTATCTATATTTCTCCATTCGATCTAGCCATTGAACACGATAAGATCGAGCAGCCGATCAAGCCCGTGATCCGATTCGGTACACCGGTATTCGATCAACACGGACAAAAACGCGGCATTATCCTGCTTAATTATCGGGGGCAACGGCTGATCGACCGGCTTCGGACTATTTCCCAGCAAAGTATTGGCAGCCTGTGGCTACTGAACGCCAAAGGTCATTGGCTGATAGGCGATCGCCCTGAAGACGAATGGAGCTTCATGTACCCGGACCGCAAGAATAGATTTTTCGCCGACGACTATGGCGAGGCTTGGTCCTCTATTATTGAACACCCCGAGCGACAGCAGTTCATGATCAACGGCGATTTGTTTACTTACGGCGAAATTTTGCCGAAAGCGCTATTCGGAGATATCCGCGAAAGCGTTGTTAGCGGCGATGAGCGCTGGCTATTAGTTGCCCGTGTACCGTCTGAAAAATTCTTTGCGAGAAACGTAATACAAATCAGGATACTTGCATTCATAGAATTATTTCTACTATCAGGCGTAGTCAGCTGGCTCATTGCTCACCACCGCATGCGGCGACGGCAGATAGAAGAGGAAGTGAGCGCCAGCGAGGCTCGTTTCCGCGGGTTGATCGAATCGGCGCCCGACGCCATTGTCATGGTCAATGAACAAGGGCGCATCGTATTGATCAATGCGCAGACCGAAAAATGGTTCGGCTATGCCCGCGACGAGCTGCTCGATCAACCGGTCGAATTGTTGATACCTGAGCGTTTTCAAGTAAACCACCAGAACTATCGACAAGCTTATACGAAGAACCCGGTCGTTCGTCCGATGGGAGTAGGTCTCGAATTATATGCCCGGCGCAAGGATGGCAGCAATTTCCCAGTGGAGATCAATCTGAGCCCGCTGCAGACGAAAAATGAAAAACTCGTGACCAGCATCATCCGTGATATTACGGTGCGCAAACAAGCTGAAGAAGAACGCCGCGCCAGCGAAGCCCGCTTCCGAGTGTTGCTTGAATCGGCGCCCGACGCCATTGTCATCGTCAATGAGGAAGGGAACATCGTATTGATCAATGCGCAGACCGAAAAATGGTTCGGCTATACCCGCGACGAACTGCTCGGTCAACCGGTCGAATTGTTGATACCAGAGCGTTTTCGTACACACCACCAGAGCTATCGAAAAGCTTATACGGCGAACCCGGTAGTTCGTCCAAGTGGAGTAGACCTCAATCTGTATGGCCGACGCAAGGATGGCAGCGAATTACCGGTAGAGATCAACTTAAGCCCATTGAAGATAGGGCAGGAGCTATTCGTAATCAGCATTATTCGGGATATCACGGCCCGCAAGCAATCCGAACAGGCGCAGCGCGAGGCGCAAGCCAAGTATCAAGAGCTTGTCAACAATCTACGGGTTGGCGTTTATCGCCACACATTGGCGAGCGGATGCTTCCAGGAAATCAATCCAGCCTTAGTAGCCATGTTCGAAGCAGAGTCAGCCGAGCAATTACAGACACACCCTATAGTCGATTTGTGTCGTGATGAGGGCTGCTGGCAAGTGTTTATCGATAAAATCAATCAGCAGGGATTTGTCGATAACGAAGAGATACAGCTGGTTACTCTAAAGGATCGCGAGTTTTCTGCATCCGTTACCGCCGTTATGAAAAAAGACAGCACCGGCAATATTTATTATGACGGCATCATCGAAGATATCAGCGAGCGCAAAGAAACCGAACATCATATCCAGCAACTGAATACCGCGTTGCGTGAGCGGGCCACGGTTCTCGAATCGGTTAACCACGAACTCGAAGCCTTCAGTTATTCAGTTTCCCACGATTTGCGCGCGCCTTTGCGCGCTGTGGACGGTTTTAGCCGTATCCTGCTTGATGAATACGCCGACCAGCTGGATGACACGGGTCAGGACCGTTTAAAACGGATACGTGCCGCCGCTCAGCGCATGGCGATGCTGATTGATGACATGCTCAAACTGTCGCGCATCACTCGGTCTGAACTAAAGCGCGAAGACATCGATTTAAGCACGATTGCAGGCGAGGTCATGGATGAATTGCGCAAGCAGGAGCCGAGCCGAGTCTTACAGTGTACGATACAACCCGGGATAATCGCCTGGGGCGATGCCCGGCTATTACGTATCGTGCTGGACAATCTGCTGGGCAATGCCTGGAAGTTCACCAGCAAACGGCCGGATGCGCAGATTGAATTCGGCATGCAAAAGCGGGACGATGAAACGGTCTATTTCGTGCGCGACAATGGCGCGGGCTTCGATATGGCGTATGCCGAAAAATTGTTCGGCGCTTTCCAGCGCCTGCACGAGACCAGCGAATTTCCCGGCACAGGCATTGGCTTGGCCACCGCGCAACGGATTATTCACAAACACGGCGGGCGTATTTGGGCCGAAAGTGAGGTCGAACAGGGAGCGGCCTTTTATTTTACATTGGAAGCTCGGGAGAATTTATGAATAGTAAGACCATTCTTTTAGTAGAAGACAACCCTGATGATGAAGAGCTTACCTTGCATGCCTTCGAGAAGAATAATATCAACAATACTATAATCGTGGCGCGCAACGGCGCCGACGCATTGGATTACCTGTTTGGCACGGGGACTTATGCCGGACGCGATCCCCACGATCTGCCTTTGGTTGTGCTGCTGGATTTGAAGTTGCCCAAAATCGATGGTCTGGAAGTGCTGCGTCGAATCCGAGCCAATCATGAAACCCGATTGCTGCCGGTCGTGCTGTTGACCTCATCCAATGAAGATGAGGACAGGCTCAAAGGTTATATGCTGGGCGCCAACAGTTATGTCCGCAAGCCGGTCGACTTCGACGAATTCATTCAGGCAGCCGGTCAACTGGGAATTTACTGGATAATGCTCAATCAACCGCCACCCCATTGTCCGGATTGTAGAAAAAGGTGATGTTATGCTGAAGCGGATAAATACGACACAGCCATTGCGGACACTGATTGTTGAAGACTCTGAAGATGATACTTTGCTGTTAGTGGATCAATTGGAGATGGAAGGAGGGAGGTCTGTCGATTGGCAGCGGGTTGATACCGAAAAGGCCCTAACCGAAGCACTGCAACAGCATTGGGATATTGTGCTGTCCGATTATACGATGCCGCACTTAAGCGGTATGCGGGCTCTTGAAGTGGTCAGGCAGCATGACCTCGATCTTCCTTTCATCTTTGTGTCGGGTACGATTGGTGAAAATACGGCTGTGAAAGCGATGAAGTCCGGCGCCCAAGACTACGTTATGAAAGGTAATCTGTCTCGCCTGATGCCGGCTGTGGCGCGAGAACTTGAAGAAGCGCAGCAGCGCAGGCAACGTCGTCAGGCCGAACAAAGGGTGCGCAAACTGTCCCTGGTAGTGGAGCAAGCGGCCGACAGTGTCCTTATCACCGATCCCAACGGCCTCGTTGAGTATGTCAATCCGGCCTTTGAGCGAATGACCGGCTACGGGCGGGATGAGATCATAGGTAATAAGCCTTCATTATTGAAATCCGGCCGGCATGATCAGGCTTTTTATCACGCTATCTGGGAAACAGTGACCAAGGGCGAAATATTCAGCGGAACCTTGATCAATCGCAGAAAGAATGGCGAGTTGTTTTATGAAGAGAAAGTCATCGCGCCCTTGAAGGACGAGCAGGGGCATGTGACCCATCTGGTTTCCACGGGACGCGATATTACAGAACGCGTAAAAGCCGATGAAGCGCGCGCCCAGCTGGTCGCTATTCTGGAAGCTACGACTGACTTAGTCGCGATTCTCGATCCCGATGGTTGTCTTCATTATCTCAATAATGCCGGCTATCGCTTGCTTGGCTTCGATCCCAAGTTGGATCTCAGCAAATTTTGTTTAACAGAGCTGTTTCCCGAACGCATAAAGCAGCAATTGCAGAGCGAAGCATGGCCCATTGCCTACCGTACAGGCAGTTGGTCCGGGGAAACCGCATTGCGGCGTATGGACGAGATAGAAGTCCCGGTATCGCAAGTTCTGCTGGTGCATCGCGACGCAGCCGGTAAAGTCGAATATTTGTCTACGATTGCCCGCGATATTTCCGAGCGTAAACGTTTTGAAGCCGAATTGCAGCATCAGGCTACCCACGATACTCTGACCGGCCTGCCGAACCGGATTTTGCTGATGGACCGGTTGAGCGCAGAAGTGGAACGCGCCCGGCACGCCAATAATTCCGTTGCGGTATTGTTTCTGGATATCGATAACTTTAAACGGATCAATGACAGCATGGGGCATACGATCGGCGATGCCTTACTCCAACACATTGCCGATAGACTGAAGGCCGCTTTGCGCCCTAACGATACGATTGCCCGCCACGGCGGCGACGAGTTTGCGGTAATAGCGGGCGATTTGCCGCGCTCGGAAAACGTATTAGCCGTGTTGCGCAAGATTTATTCCGCTTTTGAGCGCCCGATGTCATTAGGCGCGCAGGAAGCCTACATCACCTTCTGTACCGGTATCGCAATCTATCCGAACGATGGCGCCGACGTCGAAGAATTATTGCGCAATGCCGGCACGGCCATGTACCGGGCCGTCATAGCGGGGCATAACCAGTACCGTTTTTATGCACCGGAGATGAATGCGCGCAGCCATGAACTGCTGACGCTGGAAACCGACCTGCGTCTGGCTTTTAAGCGTAATGAGTTTGTTGCCTATTACCAACCTCAGGTAGAGCTTAGCACCGGCCGTATTATCGCCATGGAAGGGCTAATCCGCTGGCAGCATCCGCAACGTGGTTTGATATCGCCGGGCGACTTTGTATCGATGCTGGAAGAGTCCGGTTTGATCATGCCTGTGGGAGAATGGATGTTGAGCCAAGCCTGCGCCGAGTATAAGGAAATGGGGCTTCACAACATGCGTATTTCCGTTAATGTGTCGGCTTCCCAGTTCAACGACCCCGGACTGTTACGTAAAATAAGCCGTATCATGAAGCAGGAAAACATGCCCTCGAATGCGCTGGAGCTGGAAGTGACTGAAAATATCGTTATGCAGGATCCGGCAGCTGCGGCTGATACCTTAAAGAAATTACGGACTTTGGGTGTTCGCATTGCCATAGACGACTTTGGCACAGGCTATTCATCGCTGTCCTACCTCAAGCGTTTCCCGCTGGACGCGCTTAAGATCGATCAGAGCTTTGTGCGTGACCTGACCCACGATACTAACGATGCAGCCATCGTTGAGGCCAGCATTACGCTGGGTAAAAAGCTCGGTCTCGAAGTCGTCGCTGAAGGCGTAGAAACTAAAGAGCAATTCGAGTTCCTGCGCGCCCATGGCTGTGATTTGGCTCAGGGCTACTATGTTAGCCGTCCTTTGAGTAAGATCGAATTGATCGATCTGTTACAGGAAGAACGGCGCTGGTGAATAGTGTATAGAGCCAAGGTACGCGTAATGCAAGAACTCAAGACCCGGCACTTTTAATTTAACTGATGTTACGCACTGTCCACGAAAAACACGAAAGGCACGAAAAATATCAGCCCTGGATTCGCCGTTGACGGCGTCATATCCGGCATTCTTCACATCCCTTTCGAGGTTCTTGAGACAATTTTATTCCAGACTCTATTCGGTCATTCAGTTAAGGAAAAAGCATTAGTCGGGAAACAAGCTGATCGGCAGACCTTCCAGGTTTTGAAAACCTGGAAGGTCTAAGCGGCAACGTTCTGAACAGGCGGGACGTTTCGAACGGACCAACAATCTCCCGTCCGGCTGGATAGACTTTGCTGATGGTGTTTTTGGGATCGTTTTTTCGTGCTTTTTGTGCCTTTCGTGGACGATGCTTTTTTATCATGCGCCTATGCGTAACATCAGTTAATTTAAGTTGCTGCCAGTTCGACGCTGCTTTGATTGAGATTCATAAATCGGTTAATGAGTGTATTCCGCCTACCGTTTGATATTTAAAGCGGCAGGCAAAACACTACGCAATCTCATCCGCCTTTTGCGTTCTCACCCATAGCGCGAAGGTCATCATCGCCCAGCCACGGATGGCAATTTCGGTATTCAGGCATAGGGATATGAACCAGCCTTCGCCGGTAGGCCATTCCATCCAGATTAAAAATCCCATGACGATCGATAGCAAACCGCCAAATGTCGTGGCAAAGGTGTGGGGTAGTCGCAAAGCATGAGCCAGCGCAATGCGAACGATACCGCGTACAATTAAAAATGCCGCGATCATCATGCTAAAACGGGAAGGTTCTTCGGTTACGCTGAGGATAATCAAGCCGCCGATCACTGCATCCAGCACCCCGACTTGCAGATTTTGGAGAAAATCTCGCGTTTCCTTGGAAAGAACCGCATCGAGACATTCCAGCAAGCCGAGGGACAAAATAACCATGCCGCTGACCGGAAGCCAGGAAAGATGGCGCGCGGTCAGGACAATAGCATTAGGATTGAGTGTGCTGGCTATTGCCAGAATAACGCCGGTCAATACAATAAGCGCGCCTTGCACCAGCAGACGCCGCCAATCCATTTCGAAACGTTCGTAAGAAAACAGTTTTTCGAGTAAATTCATGTTGTTTTTTCCTCATCAATGAATTTAATAAAGCGTCTAATGTAAATTTATTTATTTTCCGCATTTTTCTATGACGTGTCATTATTGTTTCTTAGATTCAAATATGGGTTGAAAATAGAAGCGGTGTTCAGGTCTTTCATTGTGCATTAGCCCGGTAGATCGAGCATGCTGTGTTCATGCCCGACATTTTAGCAGCCGAAAATGAAATAGGGTGGTCAAATCTAAAAACCGTTGCTATATTGAAAAATGGAAATGCCGGGCATAAACACAGCATACCCGACCTACGAAACTTTAACAGAGGAGAAAATTATGACGAATGAGAAATCAAATGAGACTAATAATACAGAAGTGCGTCAAGAGGGTGATCGGCTTGTGATTACGCTCCCGATGCCCAAGAGTAAGACTGTTCAGCATGTTGCTAACGTAATTCAGAAAATTCGTACAGGCTGCCCGGAAGGCGGTGCATGTATGGAACCTACGGATGATTTAGCTGAAATATTATAGGGAATTTTCTAAATCCTCTTGTCTTCTTCGTAAGGAAAGACGGTTTAGATTAAGGTAGAGATGGTATGTGGAAGTTTCTTGATTATAACTACATTTTTGACGGTGCTTCGGATCGCCTATTTAAGGTGGATGAAGAGGTATATGATTTTATGCAGAACTGCATTGCGGATAACCCAAACAATGAAGTTATATTCGAAGGCTTAGATAATATGATCTATCGGCCATTCGCTCATGAAAATAAACGCGAAGAGAAGAATGATAAAGATATTGGGTTAACAAAGGTTGTTATAAATATAACGGACAAATGCAATCTACGGTGTTCTTATTGTGTTTACCCTAATGACCCAAGTCGTGATCACCAAATAAGTGGCCGCTCAATAGAACCAGAGAAAATTGACGACCTTATTTCATTTCTCTCTAGTTCCATGCTGAAAAACACCCAAATATCTTTTTTTGGTGGGGAGCCGATATACCGCTTCAGTCATATAAAAAGAATTATTATCGGTCTCGCCGAGGCTCGTCCGGACTGGGAAAAAATATTTACTGCGACAAGTAATTTTACGGTTATGTCTCATGAGGTATTGAAGTTTTTTGTCGATAATAATGGTTTTCTTATGGCTAGTATCGATGGGCCGCGCCACATACACGACTGTAACCGTCCAACACATGACGGCAAGGGTTCGCATGAAAGGGCGCATAAATGGTTGCGTTACCTGATCGATACATTTCCTTTATATGCATCGACTAACTTGGCTGTAAACTGTGTTATGACCGATGATAATTTTGATGAAATAAATAAATATTTTCATGAGACATATCCGGAAATTTATAACAAAAGGTTTACTGTTGCTACTGCAAGTGCTTATAACTCTTTGCTTGAGTCTGACATGTATAGGATCAAGCTTAATTTATCTTATTGGGTGGAAAAACGATTATCAGAGCTTGAGAAACTAGAAGATATTTTGTCAAATCCCCTCCTGCTTAGTTTCTGTAAGAGAATTCTTATTCCGATTATGTCTAGGGGGAATATGACTGATGGATCTAAGAGGTTCACTTCATGCCGCTCAGGACAGAAACTATTTGTCAATTCGGATATGTCTTTTGGGGTTTGCCAAACTGTGAATGAACAATATAGCGGTGATGTTGATTCCTATATCATGGCAAAATTTAATATGTCTAAAGAATTTTCAGACATGCTTGAAAATAGGTGCAGATATTGTTCTTCCGCGCCAATGTGTAATATCTGTTATGCAGCTGTTTGGGATGGGAAAGGTTTATCTCGTCAGAAATTGGATAGTTACTGTTTGCGTTTTCGCGATGAATCAACCAGATGGCTGAATGCATACGTTGGTTTGATTGAACGGCACGAGAATGCGGTTGAAAGGCTGCAAAATATATTGACACAAGAGTCGGAAGCATTTGCCTAAGAAAAAACAAAGATGGGGTCATTAGTTTTACGGTAGATGGCTCACGCTATGGAGGTTAAAAATGGAGAATTCAAAACATATCGCAGGGTTGATCGGTCCTAGTCTTATTGCGATCACTATATCCGAAGCGTTGAATGTTCATATCTGGGCCGCCAATATTGCTCCTGCTATTCATCTCAATGGCACCTTATTGTTTGTTGCCGGTCTTTCAATTGTCCGTGCTCATAATCATTGGATTCGCGGTTGGCCTGTAATCGTAACTCTCGTGGGCTGGTTCGCAATTCTCGCCGGCTTGTTGCGGATGTTTGTTCCGGAGCTATATCTACAGAGCGTTCAAAATGCCTCCGCCGGGATGTTGATTGCATCGATAATGATCGTTTGTGTAATCGGCATTTATTTGACTTTCAAAGCCTATGGCCGAGAAGATAGTTAACGCTGTAAGGGGATTCGCGGCAGCAATCCGCCACGGCCATGATGATTTAACCTGATTTCCTCTTGGGCTTTTGCAAGCGGAGATATACGGTTTGCTGCCGTGCGCTTTAAAACATAAGGTAGAGTAAAGAGCAGGCGGGAACTTGCCCTCTACTCTACCTTGGGTCTGTCCGATTATTTTCTTTCCTTGAGCAAATCCCGAATTTCGGTTAATAGCCGTTCTTCATTGGAAGGTTCCGGAGTGACTGTAGCAGCTTCTTTTTTCTTAAGTCTATTGATGAACTTTATCGCCATAAAAATAACAAAGGCAATAATCATAAAATCAACCAGTGTTTGAATAAAATTGCCGTAATTAAGCGTTACGGCAGGAGTGTTTCCAGCTGCTTCTTTTAGGGTAAATGCCAGCTTGGTAAAATCCATGCCGCCGATTAATACGCCAATCGGCGGCATGAATACATCCGCAACAAGGGAGGAAATAACTTTGCCGAAAGCGGCGCCCACAATAATGCCCACGGCCATATCGATCGCATTGCCCTTGACGGCGAATTCTTTAAACTCTTGTAATATGCCCATAATCGTATCCTTTATTTTTTATTGCGTCCTTAGACAGAAAGCCTGGGGACTGAGTGGATGGAGGGTTCCAGGTTAAGGTTCCTTGCTTGTTCGGCCTTGAAAATTATAGCTCCCAGTATCAGCCTCGCCGATACATTTACTTTGTGTGTCCTTGCATCTTTTGTTGGCGGTGTTGCATCATTTGAGCATGGTGCGCTTTCATGAGTTCCAATTGCTGGTTTTTTAACGTTTCTTTTTTGGCGGGGTCTTTCTCTGACAAAATCTGATTTGAGAGGTCATGCATTTTTAGCATGTGTTCCTGCATAGCGCGCAAATGTTCATTTTTTTGTTCTTCAGTCATTTCACCCATCATGCCCATACCATGATGCATACCCATTTCTTTCATTGGCTCGTCGGTTTTTTGCGGTTCAGCAGCGGAACATATCATGCTTATAGGTAACAACAGCAATAGGGCGGCAGTTGATTTATATATATGTTTCATCGGGATTACCTTTTGAAGTAGTGTTGAATGGGAGTTAATTGTACGTAAGTTCAGATCCTGCAGAAGTAAAAAGTTTGCTATTGGCGAACGAATAAACAACATCGCTGATTATAGATCTATTTCATTACATTTCAATAAGTTAAAACGACTAAAGAAGCTGTTTTAGCGCACATGGCCGGCTACCAGCGCAAACAAAGCATTCTCTGTGTATCAATGCAGTGCAGATCGACCAATGATTTTCAAGGCAGTCTGTTAGAGGGAAATGCCTCATTGCTGGACACAACGTTGTCTTCGAGCTGTGATTTCAAACCGTAGGTTATAAAGGACAAGGCTTCCGAGGTATAACAAAGCCTGCAATAGGGTGCGAATTCGGTTTCTTTAGTGTCAGCCAATATAACTATTTATCGCCAGTGGACTACGAAATGCAGCTAAAATCTGCTTAGGAACATGCATAAATTAACTTAAGCAATTACCATGAAGCGCATGAAGGACATGAAGACTTAAATCCTTCATGCCCTTCATGCGCTTCATGGTTTAAAAATAAAACGTGCTCAAGTTATTTCGTGTACGTTCCTTAACTTTGTATCCGAAAAAGTGTTGACACCTCAGGCGTTGCTTTCATTCCTATGAAATTCACCTTCAAGGCTGAGATCAAGACAGAGAGAAAACCAAATACCGGCACTCAGGAGAGATTAATGAATCAATTCGGCGATTACGAGAAATTCGATGCATTGGGTTTAGCGAAACTGGTCAAGGATCGCGAGGTTTCCGCTCACGAGTTATTGGCGGAAGCGAAGGCCCGTCTGGCGAAGTTTAATCCTATGATCAATGCGGTCATTTCGCCGATGGATTCGCTGGCGGAGTCATTGATCGAAAAATTGGATACGAGCAGCCCGTTTGCAGGTGTGCCTTTCTTGGTGAAAGACCTGATGCTGCCTTTCGCCGGTTTTCCTATGTCGAACGGCAGCATCGCGATGAAAGACTATCTACCGCCCGAAGACGGTGAAATGGCCAAGCGGCTGAATGCTTCCGGTCTGATTACCTTTGGCAAGACCAGCACTTCTGAGTTGGGCGCATCCGCTCTGACTAACACGGCAGCGTTTGGCGAAACCAAGAATCCTTGGGATTTAACCCGCAATTCCGGCGGTTCCAGCGGCGGCAGTTCCGCTGCGGTGGCGGCCAGGATTGTGCCTATGGCGTATTCCAGCGACGGCGGCGGTTCGATTCGCCTGCCGGCCTCGTACTGCGGGATTTTTGGTTTCAAGCCATCAAGGGGACTGAATAAGTTCGAAGACCTGACTCGCGCTTGGGCCGGAGCGGTAGTGACTCATGTTTCCACGCTCAGCGTGCGCGACAGCGCGGCTTACCTGGACCTTGTAAACGGTCACACCGACCACGGCTATTCGATTGCCAATCCGGCGCAACATACCTATCTCAATGCGGTGACGCGCCCGCCCAAGCGCTTGAGGATTGCACTCATTACACGGGCTCCGACCGGCACTGGCGTACAGGCTGAATGTATTAATGCCGCAAGATTGGCCGCGAAACACTGCGAGGCGCTCGGGCATCAAGTCGAAGAATCGGACTGGAATTTTGACGGTGTAGAATTAATGCGCGCGTTCATCACCATTGTGTTCCGTTATACGTCCAGGGATGTAGGAAACGTGGCGAAACTGCTCAATATCGAGCAGCAAAATCTCGCGATTGAGTTGAATACCCGGTTTATGGCAATGGTCGGCAGCGGCATCCGCGACGAACAGGTACAGCAGGCGCTGACGGTTTGGAAGCAGGTATCGGATAGGTTGTCTGATTTTTATCAGCGCTATGACGTGATTCTCACGCCGACCGTAGCGACTCCACCTTTGCGTTCGGATGCGTTTGATCCCAATGCTCTGGAAAAGCTGTTAATGCACGGGCTGATCGCAACCGGGTTTGCAAAGAAGATGTTTTCCAATGCGTTTATCGACGTAATCATCCATAAGGCATTGTACCAGACGCCTTTCACGCCGATTGCCAATGCGACAGGGCAGCCCGCCATGTCCGTGCCGCTGTATTGGGGCAACGACGGCTTGCCGCATGGCGCCCAGTTTATGGCCACCGAAGGCAATGATCGTCTATTGTTCCAATTGGCAGCGCAGCTCGAATTGGAGCATCCCTGGAAACACAAGGTACCGCCACTATGCCGTTAACAAAACGTACATTGGAATATCGCCAATTCGGCGCCGAAGATGGACAACTGGTGGTTTATTTCCACGGTACTCCCGGCGCGCCTGAAGAATGCGCCGTGTTTGATCGATACGGAAAAGAACACAACCTGACTTTTATCAGTTATGACCGTTTCTCAGTTGATCCCGGTCTGAAAGGTGCTGCCTATTATCAGCATCTGGCCGATGAAATTTCTGATAAAGCCGCCGGAAACGCAGTAAATTTGATTGGATTTTCAATGGGAGGCTTTATCGCACTGCAAGTATGTCGCCGGATTGGAGGCAATGTGCGGAACCTGCATCTGGTTTCTGCAGCCCCGCACCGTTGGACGCGGGAAATCTAATCGACATGGCGGCAGGAAAGTCCGTTTTCCGTCTGGCTCAACAGCATCCTTTTGCATTTCATCTGCTGGTCCGCGTGCAAGGTTTGATTGCTTCAGCTTGTCCCAGCCTGGTGTTTCATATGATGTTTGCGAACGCTGCCGGCGAAGACAAGAGATTGGCCTCCAGCAGGGAGTTTCAAAGCGCTATTACCAAAATATTGAAACTGTGTTTTACCCGTCATGCGCTAGGTTATGCGCGAGACATCAGGGCTTATGTCCAGCCTTGGAAAGACACGCTTTCCGGCATCGGCGCCAATACGCATATCTGGCACGGAGCGGAGGACAACTGGTCGCCGGTCGCTATGGCGGAATATTTGGCATCGGCAATTCCCGGCTGCACCTCGACCGAAATATTTAACGGCCTGTCGCACTATTCATGCTTTTATCGGGCGGCGCCAGAAATATGCCGTCAGCTAGGAGCGACCTCTGGCGACCGGCGCGAGTAACCCAGTAAGGAAGAATCCTATCAGTAACCCCGCTCATAACGTTTCCGCGATGCCTAGTAAAGTGGTTAAGCTTAATAAACGCAAAACGTTCCGGACGGGGCAAGCTGTTGACCAACCTAAGCGACCGATCAA
>NZ_SCTW01000055.1 GCF_004322395.1 Methylobacter sp. | reverse complement strand
AGGCTTTTGACCGTTGACTGTAGGGATACAGGAGGTAGAGCAATGCAGGAGCAATTGCCGAGAAACGTAGAGGTTTTATATGTGTAATTCGGTGATTCAGGTAGAGGTAATCATTCCGACGCAGACCAAATATCTGGATTTGATCGGAAGTATCGGTGAGCATATAGCAAAAGAACTGGACAAATTTTCCGGCGACCGAGAGGCGTTGGCTTATCATTTAAATCTGGTGTTAACGGAAGCGACCGTTAATGCTATCAAACACGGGAATTACGGCAATCCGGAAGACACTGTCAGAATCACCATCACTATTCAGGAAAAGGAATTAAACATCAAGGTTTACGATCACGGGCAGGGCTTCGATTTGGAGTCTGTGCTGCTGCCGGATTTTGATCATCCCAAAGAAGGCGGCATGGGTATATTTTTTATTCGCACCTTGATGGATTCGGTTACTTATACCCGGCAGGGCGATTGTAATGTTTTGGAAATCATCAAATATCTGAGCTGACAAACAATATAATCATGTTAAGCCCCGCAGGAGACATTTGTGTTTGAACTTAAGCAAGCCAATAATGAGATCAGTGATGCGCTTGAGTGGGGGTTTGACCTTCGTCTAAGTAGTGAGTCAATCGATACTGACTGGTTCAGTGTCAAAGCGAGGGAGCCATTTGTAGCCTTTGGAGAAGATGCCTCGGGTGGGGTCTTTCTTTCTGGTAATGTTACAGGCAGGGTGTTGTATGTAAGCTCGGAGGGGCAAGCTGGGATAGTGGCAATATCAATGTCGGAGTTCCTGCAACTGATTGTTACCCACCCGTATTGGTTTGATCTGCTTAAATTTTCAGGGAGTGGAAGCCTCAGTGAAATGCAGCGGTCGGTGCCGTACCTTGAATCTGAACAAGAAGAAGACGATAAGCACGAAATCGCTCAGGCTCGCGAGGCAGTGAGTAAAGGCTTAGCTATCAGCAAAAGCCCCCATGCTCTTCGACAGCTTCAATATGCAGTAAGTGCGGGTGGTGTCGACATCGAGGTTCTAGCCAAAGACGGTACTCGGTTTGGCTCGCTATTTAACAAATTCACGGTTGAATCAAATCTAATGTGGAAGCAGCATTGAATTAATGAAGTGTAGCGAGATGAGCAATGGCCTAACAACACCATCAACGCCGCTTTGGGCTGCCGTTTATGGCGAACGATGTAAGCCTTCATAAGGGATAAGGGGATAAGCAATTGAACAGACCTATCAAAACTTGGTCGAGGGCCTTGCAGCTTATAGCTGAAAGGGCTCTGGGCAAACAAGCCGGTCACCAATTGTGGAAGAAATACCAGTCAGCTTTTCCAGCCGAATACCAGTCACTGGTTTCACCGCGGTATGCGCTAAAAGATATGCTGTATCTCGAACAGATTCCGGCATCAAACAGTCAATGCATCAGCCTGCTTAATCCCGGCAAAAAAATCGATTATTACCGGCTGCATTTTTACAGCCGACAGCCGCGTTATCTGGACGAATATATCCCGGTTCTGGAAAACATGCATTTAAGAGTAATGGATCAGGTGCAGTTTCCGGTTACGGTTGATGGCGTGACCTTGTTTATTAAAAGCTTCACCATTAAGGGGGCAAAAAACCACGTCGTTTCATTCAGCAAGCTAAGAAGCCGAATGCTGGAAACCATTCGAGTGATGATGGATGGGAAAGTGGAAAATGACGCACTGAACAAACTATGTGTCATAACCGGCATGGCTTGGCAGGAAATCGATGTACTTAGGGCTTATCGGAACTATTATTTGCAACTGGGGCATCGAACTACTCGAGTCAGTGTGCATCATGCCTTGCTTAACAATCCTCAGGTTGCTTTATGCCTGTTCAATTATTTCGAGGCGCGCTTTAGACCGAATCCTGATTGGGATGATCCGGTGATCCGCGAAGAGCAGGCTTCGTTTTCGCTACGGTTGCAATTACTGGAGAGCATCGCCACGGTTTCCGATATTAATGATGACCGGATTTTGCGCACTTTGTTTAATCTGATTGATGCGACTATGCGCTGTAATTTTCATCTGCGTCGTAGTTTATCTGACTATTTCATCGCTTTTAAAATTAACAGCTTGGGCATTATCGATATGCCTGCTCCCAAACCGCAAAACGAGATTTACGTCCATGCCGTCGATATGGAAGGTATACATTTACGTAGCGGCAAGATTTCCCGCGGCGGCATTCGTTGGTCGGATCGTCCCGATGATTTCAGAACCGAAATTCTGGGCCTAATGCAAACCCAGATCAGTAAAAACTCTTTGATTGTCCCAACAGGAGCCAAGGGCGGGTTTGTCGTTAAAAAAAATGGCTCAAAGTTATCCAGCTTAAGGTTTAAAGAGGTCGGAAAAAAAGCCTACCTCATCCTGATACACGGTTTGCTCGATTTAACCGACAATTACCTTGATGATCAGGTCGTCAAACCGCAGAACATCGTATGCTACGACGACCCCGATCCTTATTTGGTCGTGGCCGCCGATAAAGGTACGGCACAGTTTTCGGATATTGCCAACGCAGTTTCGGCAGAATACCAATTCTGGTTAGGCGACGCCTTTGCCAGCGGCGGCTCCCGCGGTTATGACCACAAAGCACTGGGCATTACTGCGCGCGGCGCTTGGGAATGTATAAAACGCCATTTTCGTGAGCTAGGCAAAGCTTCAGTTTCTGCTCACGTCCCTCACCTGCGTCCTGTAGGCAAAGATATACAAAGCGAAGCCTTTACCGTAGTCGGCATCGGCAGCATGGACGGCGATGTGTTCGGTAACGCCATGTTGCTATCACCCTATATCCGGTTATTGGCGGCTTTTAGCGGCCAGCATATTTTTATCGATCCGAATCCGTCAGATACTAAAGCGGCATTTAATGAGCGCAAGCGTTTATTTGAGCTGCCGGGCTCCAGTTGGAATGATTACGACCGAACGCTTATTTCAGCAGGCGGCGGCGTTTATCCAAGATCGTCCAAAGATATTCCGGTTTCCGCCGAATTGAAAAAATGGTTAGGTATACGTTACAAATCGCTGGATGGCGAATCCCTGATACGTTATTTGTTGACTGCTCCGATGGAATTATTATGGTTGGGCGGTATCGGCACTTACGTCAAAGCCAGTACCGAAAAGCACGAAGATGTCGGCGACCGGGCTAATGATAATGTGCGGGTAGACGCGGCCGATTTGCGCGCCATTGTCGTCGGCGAAGGCGCTAATCTGGGTTTTACCCAAAAAGCGCGCATTGAATACAGCCTGAAAGGAGGGCGTATTAACACCGATGCGGTCGATAACTCGGCAGGCGTCGATACTTCCGATCATGAGGTGAATTTAAAAATCTTCCTGGTCGGTCTGCAAAAGAAAAAATTGATCACCGACTATCAGCCGCTATTCATCAGTATGACCCAGGATGTTTGCCGGTTGGTGCTGGCAGATAATATCGCCCAGAGCCTTTGTTTATCGTTGGAGCAATGGCGTTGCGAAGAAAATGCAGCAGTTTATTTGCAATTGGCCGAACGTTTGGAAGCCGCCGGTTCTTTCGATAGAGCCGTAGAATGCTTTCCGCCAACTAAAGAAATCATGTCCCGGCCGGGACAAGTCATAACCCGGCCTGAGCTTGCGGTATTAATGGCTGCAAGCAAAATGTACCTGACCCAGTTGATGCAGGACGACCAACCCGGTTTATTGCAGGAAGAATATTTTAACCGTTATTTACAGGCTTATTTTCCCGAACAGCTCAGCAAACAGTTTGCAGATTATTTGCCCGCCCATCCTTTGGCCCGTGAGATTAAAGCCACCCTGATCAGCAATAAACTAATCAATCAGGCCGGCTCCAGCTTTTTAAGTCTGGACTCGGACAGTAAGAACATTCCCCATCATGTCACTTGTTACCTGACCTTCGATCAGGTTTTAGATGGCGACGCCTTACGTCAGGCGATTAGCGCGCTGGACAATAAAGTAGCTGCCGACCAGCAGTATCGGCTATTAATGCTGCTGGAAAATACACTGATCGGTTTTTGTCGATGGGCTTTAATGCAAGGAAGAAAAATCCGGCCCACTGAACAAACCGTCACATGTTACACGCGGCATTTAAAAGATTATGAGCAGTACTTTAAAAATGAATATGCCGAGTCTGACGAGCAGTTGGCCCAATATCGGCAAGACGGCATTCCCGACCAGTTAGCGCTCAATATGGCGTTTATATCCAGCTTGACTGATTTTCCGCTGATTGTTTCACTCGCGGTAGAAAACGGGCAGAATTTTGTCACCATCCTGAAACTGTTCAATGAGATTATCCGTTATCTGGAGCTGGATGAGGTTAATGACCAGTTGGCGAAAATGCCCATACACGATTATTGGGAGCAAAATGTATTGAATGAGTTGCAAGAGGATATGAAGCGAGTAATAGGTCTGATAATTAAAGGCATCCTTGCAAGCAAAGCCCTAACTTGCGCCGACTACTTTGACCGGCCGGATCAAAAACATAAAATCAACCGATACTGGCGGCTTTATCAGGAAATTAACAATGCATTGCCGGTTAATTTGTTTCCGTATATTACATTGACTAAAGAGCTGGGGCATTTGGTTGATGGTAGTCTTTAATGCAGGGAAGTGGCATATCTAATCAGCCACATGATGCATAGGCATCTACACAAGTTATATTGCCTGATATCCCAAGCCTCGCCTAGCCGTTGCTCTTCGCCCTGATATCGGCTCGGGCTTAGTAAATCAATTGAATTAATGTTATTGATTTTACTTATCTGAGTTTTAACCAATAATTAATTTAATCTGCCCTCCATTGATTGGTCATTTATATGGGAATACCACTCATATGACGAATGACTACAACATTCTAAAATTCGTGATGAATGTCACATAACCTGAGTTTTAGTCTTGGACTTACAAAAAGGTCAGCTTTGGCTTGCATACAGCGGTAATTTTTTAACTCACAATGAGTCCGTCGCTTAACCCATCCAATCATGCCGGACTTTCCTGGCCGATATCCTGTGGAGAATGCAGATCATGGGGACTTGGAGTATGGTCGCCTACGTGATAACGAAAGGTGGTCGAATGTAGTTTGGGCATTCTTCAATTAAGAAGTCGATAGCTTATCGTAGGATAAGCCTTCCGTATTACTAGAACACGCTTTAAATCTCCATGTTTTTTTGCCATTAAGAAGAGTTTATAAGAGGCCAAAATGCAAATACTTAAGAAAAAAAGAAACACTTCATGCCGTGCCTATGGACTGACGCAGCTGTGGGCTGTTAGCTTGTTCACTTTTGTTTGGTCGTCAAGCGTATATGCCTGCTCTCTATTAAATAATTCAAATTGGTTTTGCTCTACGGCAGATAACTTTAAAGCATTTTTGATCGCAAACTCTTGTTTTGGTTCAGTGAACTGTTCTTCCGGCAGCTCAGGATCCTGTTATTACTCCACAAATTGCGGAAGCAACATTGCGTATTTTGGAGAGATGCCAGGAGATAGTGTTTGTGATCCTACTCAGAAATGGGACCCAAAATTAGCATGTGTTGATAACGATATGGCGAAGCAAGTAGGCGCTCCCAATCCTACACAGCCTCATGATGTTAATCCCACTACTTGTAACCCAATATCTATCGGTACCGGCAACAAGTTACTAACAGAAGTAGACTATATTGATGGAGGCAATTCCTTATTAAGGGTTGTTCGCACTTATAATAGTGCTCATACAAACCGCGCACAATATGATTTAGCAGCGCAGTGGTCTATTGATATTATCCGAGCGCTACGGCTGAATACCAACAACAATCCAACTATGGTTGTCGCCATCAGACCCGATGGAAAGGCGTTGAGTTATTCTCTTAACGGCAGCAATTGGAGTACCGACTCCGACATTAACGACACGCTGACTCAATTAAAAAACGGTAATATAGTTATCGGTTGGACTTATACCGTCGCCTTGAACAATTCCGTCGAGGAATACGATACATTAGGATTACTGCTTAAAATTACAACACGTAACAATCAACGCCAGCAATTCTCTTATAGCAACGGTGTTGGCGGCATCCAATACGGTTCCACTGCCCAAGCTAACGGTTATCTTGCACCGAGTTGTCAGCGTCCAAACGGCTTCACCATGCCCGGTAAGGCAGGTATCCTGCTCTGTGTTACCGACAACCAAGACCGACAACTCAATTTCGACTATGACAGTTCCGGCCGTCTCATCAGGTTCTCCGACCCAGAAGGACAGCTTACCCAATACAGCTTCGACGCCAACAACAATCTGATCGGTATTACCTACCCAGACGGAAAAACAAAGAATTACCTCTACGAAAATTCCATCTACAAAAATGCACTAACCGGTATCATTGACGAAAATGGTGTCCGTTACGCCACATACAACTACGACAACAACGGCAAAGCTTACAGTGAATCCCTAGCGTTGGGTGCCGCCGCTACCACTCTTAACTTCAATGCCGCGGCCACTACAGTGACAGATGCACTGGGTACGGTTCGCACCTACAATTTTCAAATGATTAATGGGATGCAGAAAAGCGTCGGTAGCGATCAACCGGCTGGTGCGGGCTGTAGTGCGGCTTCTAGCAACATCACTTATGACGCCAATGGCAACGTCTCCAGCCGCACCGACTTCAACGGCAACCGCACCAACTACAGCTACGACCTGACCCGCAACCTGGAAACCAGTCGTACCGAAGGGCTGACCTCGAGCGGAGCGGCCACCCCGGCAACCCGCACCATCGCCACCGTTTGGCACCCGACCTTCCGCCTGCCGGTGCAAATCACCAACGGCAACCAGCAAACCAGCTATGCCTATAACCCCCAAGGCGACTTGACAGAAAAGACCGTCAAGGACTTGGCCACCAACACCGCGCGCAGTTGGAAAACCGCCTATACCTATTCCGCCGTCCCCGGCGTATTACTGCAAAAAGTCGAAGACGGCCCGCGCACCGATGTATCCGACATCATCACCTACGACTATTACCCGGCCGATGCCGCATGCGCAGGAGGACACCTCGGCTGCCGCGGCCAGCTCAAACAAATCACCGACGCGCTCGGCCATAGCACCCAGCTGACCCGCTACTCCCCGCACGGCCAAGTCGAACAACTGACCGACCCCAACGGCCTCGTCACCACCCTGACTTACGATCTGCGCCAGAGGCTCACCTCGCTCGATGTC
>NZ_SCTW01000054.1 GCF_004322395.1 Methylobacter sp. | reverse complement strand
GAGGGACGCCGTCTTTTTTCGGAGAAATAGTTGATAAAGTCGTTTATGGCGAATCGGTGGAACTCGTTAGAGAGCAGGGACCATGGCGTATGGTCAATACCCAAAGAAAGCCGGGCTGGATTCATCAGTCTGCGGTATCGGAATCTAAAGTTGATTTGGTGCCGGGCAGTGATATTAATGAAGGCGCAAACGGTAAAGAAATCGCTTTGGCCGGTAAAGGATTTAATGCGGATGTGGAAAATGCCTACAAAGCGGGGCATCAGCAGGTAAGTTTTGTTTGGGTGGATAACATGGAAAAATTCACGGTCAACAATGCGGATATTGAGCAGTTTATTAAACAGGGTGGATTGCGGGGAGCAGGATTATGATGCGCTCATTATTAGTAGCATTGCTGGCGCTCGGTTTGATGAGTTGTGCCGATATGAATAAGGTGGTCGGCGGCGTGGCTTCGGTTGCCGGTGCTTCAGGGTTGGTTCCATACGGTGATTACATCGGCTCCGCAGCCCGGGCCTCCACGGCTGTTGCAAAAACGATGGAAGATATTACTCCGTCGCAGGAGTATTACATCGGCAGAACTGTGAGCGCAAGTATTGTCAGTCGTTATCCTGTGAAAGACAATCCGGCTGCCAATAATTATCTTAACTTGCTGGGGCAGGTTCTGGTTATGGCGTCTGAAAAGCCGTCAACTTTTAAAGGCTACCATTTCTTGTTGCTGGATACTGACGAGGTCGTTGCTTTTGCGGCGCCGAGCGGTTTTGTTTTTGTTTCCAAAGGCATGGTCAAGCTTTGTAAAAATGAAGACGATCTGGCTGCGGTACTGGCTCATGAAATAGGCCATGTACAAAAATCGCATGCACTTGCAGCTATTTCGACCAGCCGCATCACTTCAGCATTGACCGTTATTGCTTCGGAAGGCGCTCAGCAGGCGGTGGGTGGTTATGTGGGGGAATTAACCCGGTTATTTGAAGGCAGTATTGACGATATTACCCAAACGCTGGTTAATAGCGGCTATGCGCGCGGACAGGAAAATGAAGCGGATGCTGCCGCGATTAAAATCATGCAACGCGTCGGTTATGATCCGAATGCATTAATTCGGGTTTTGGAAACGATGAAAGTTAAGGTTCAGCCTGGATCGACCGGTTTCGTCTCCACTCATCCTGCCCCGGATGACCGGATCGCCGATATTAGACCGTTGTTGCCGCAAACTTTGTTAGCGTTAGCTGCAAATGCTAATCGCGATAAACGCTTTGGCGAGATGTTGAAGATGCTTTAAATTTTTACGCTCTTGTTGTCGGGTTTACCCAATAACATTGACTTAGGCAGTTGCTGAGGGGAATAAAATAAGTAAAAACTTGTTTTTATCCCCTCATCCCTACCTTTTTCCTGAGAAAGAAGTAGCGCATGTTCCAAAGTCAATAATATTCAAGGTTTATCCGTTGGACTTAAGAGCGTAACGTCCCCCGATTACGACTAATTAACTGCATGGACTTAACTACACGCATGAAATTGCGTTCTGCGGTGATTACCGGCTTGACAGCGGTATTGCTAGCCCAGATATTGCAATCAACTAAACTCCTCGATCAATGGGAATACACTACTTGGTCTTGGAGGGAGAAATCACTGGCGCAACCTTCCGTTTATACCAAAGATATTAAAATCATCCTGCTGGATCAGGCGAGCCTGGACTGGGGCGCATCTGTAAACGGCTTATCCTGGCCTTGGCCGCGCGAAGCATACGTGCCGATTATCCGGTTTATGCAGCGGGCCGGCGCTAAAATAATTGCTTTCGATGTGTTGTATACCGAAGCGTCGATTTACGGCGTTGAAGACGATCAGGTGTTTGCAAGCGCGATAGCTGACAATAAGGTCGTGTTGCCGGTTTTTTTAGGCGAGCAAAGCAAGCAAAAGGCAAGCTGGCCAGCTACTGTTACACCCGGTTCAATCAAGGTACAGGGACTGGAGCAATGGCAAAAACAGGCGGATACGAGTGCAATGAATAAAACTCACGCCACTTTTCCGATTGACCGATTAGCCAATGCCGCTCGCCTGCTTTCCCATGCCGATGAACAACCCGATTCCGACGGCGTGTTCAGGCGAGCTTCATTATTTCGTGTTTTTGATCAGCAAATAATCCCCTCGATGGGTTTGGCGGCATTGTTATTGGGCAAGCAAGACAGAACATTGAGTTATGACGGCTTGTTACATTACCAGGATAAAAGCATCCCGACCGACGATAAGGGGCAGTTAGTTTTAAAGTTTCGCGGCGATTCAGGTACACATCAGTCTTTTAGTGCGGCGGCCATTATCCAGTCCGAATTGCATTTGCAGGCGGGCGAGAAAAGCGCAATCGATCCTGCGCTGTTTAAGGATAAGTATGTGTTTTTCGGGTTTAGCGCGCCGGGCTTAAAGGATTTGCGATCGACGCCTGTTAGCGGCGATTATCCGGGAGTGGAAGTTCATGCGACGATGCTGGACAACCTGTTGGCGGGTGATGCAATCAAAACATTTCCGGCATGGTTGGCCTTTTGTATTGCTTTGGTTCTTTCCAGTTCGGCAAGTTATTTGTTGATTCACAGCAAGCGCATGCTGGGCCTTGTACTGGGGTTTGTATTATTTACGCCGTTATCGTTGTTGATCGGCTTTGCGGCGTATTCCTACAGTTACGATTGGCCGGTATTGTTTGTGGAAACGGCGGTTATTTTGGCGCTGGTTAATTCGGTTATTTTAAAATATCTGACTGAAGGCCGGAAAAAGCGCGCTATAGAAACTATGTTTCAACGTTATTTAAGCAAGGAATATATTGAGTTACTTAAGAAAAACCCTGCGCTGTTAAAATTAGGGGGCGAAACGCGCGAGCTAAGTATCTTTTTTTCAGATATACAGGGTTTTACCACAATTTCCGAAAAACTAACGCCGGAACAGCTGGTGCATTTTTTGAACAGCTATTTAACCGACATGACCGATATTATTACCGACGAAGGCGGTACTTTGGATAAGTACGAAGGCGATGCCATTATCGCATTTACCAATGCGCCGTTAACCCAGGAAGATCACGCAGTGCGGATGTGCCGGAGCGTTTTAAAATGCCAGCGCAAATTGACAGAGCGGCGAGAAGAGTTTTTTCAACAAACCGGCGCATGGATTTATAACCGTATCGGCATTCATAGCGGCAAGGTGGTGGTCGGCAATTTCGGTTCAAAAACCCGTTTTAACTATACCATGTTGGGCGATGCGGCCAATTTGGCCGCGAGATTGGAGGGCGCCAATAAGTTTTTCGGCACTTATACAATGATTTCCGAAGCGACCAAACAGCAGACCGGTGATGCCTTTCTCTGGCGTGAAACCGGGACCATCAGGGTAGTGGGAAGAAATACGCCGGTAACCGTTTATGAATTGCTGGGTTTTAAAGGTGAAGCCTTGCCGTCGGCGATACAGACATTTAATCAGGGCCAGGTTTTGTATAAGCAGGGTGAGTTGGCGGCAGCAGCAGCTGTTTTTACAAAGTTACCGGATGATCCGGTCGCAAATGTGTATTTGCAACGCTGTCTTGCCGAGAAGGATGTGGCTGGTTCTGATTGGGATAGCGTTTGGGTGCTAAATGAAAAATAGTATCGCCAGGGATGGTGTGTATGCCGCAAGCCAGTCGGGAACTGGCACGGCGGAGGCGGACGATGCACTGAATTATCTGGATGTTTGTATCGCCAGTCAGCAATTGACACTTTATAAGTATGGAAATCCAGTGAAAATTTATCCCGTTTCTACCGCAAAAAAAGGTGCGGGTGAGCAGATGGGCAGCGAATGCACGCCTACCGGTTGGCATAAAATCAGGGCAAAAATTGGTGCGGGTCAGTTTTTAAACTCGGTGTTTGTCGGCAGACGCGCTACGGGTGAAATATACAGTGCTGAACTAGGCAGACAAAATCCGCAGCGCGACTGGATATTGACTCGTATCTTGTGGCTAAGCGGACTCGAGCCGGGCAAAAATCGTTACGGCAAAGTCGATACTGCTTGGCGATATATTTATATCCACGGTTGTCCCGATGACTTAATGAACGGTAATCCAGAGTCGCACGGCTGTATTCGGATGAAAAACGCCGATGTGTTGGACTTGTTTAATAGGATTGAGGTTGGGGTTAAGGTTTATATTCATGAGTAATAGTTTGTTTGTAATAGGATTTGAATGACGCGTATTGTTTTAGGCATCGAATACGATGGCAGCGGCTTTTCAGGCTGGCAGTGGCAAACCGAGCAACGCAGTGTTCAGCAGGTGCTGGAGCGGGCTCTGTCGAAAGTCGCCGATCACAAGGTTACCGTGCAGTGCGCCGGAAGAACCGATACCGGCGTGCATGCGCTTGAACAGGTCGTGCATTTTGACGCAAAAGTAGAGCGCGAACTCCATACCTGGAAGTTAGGCGGCAACAGTAATCTGCCGGATGATGTCAGAATCACTTGGGTAACGCAGGCGGTTGGCGATTTCCACGCCAGGTACAGCGCTATTGCCCGTTTTTATCGCTACGTTATTCTTAACCGGCCTATTAAATCTGCGTTATTAAGAAATCAGGTGACTTGGCGGCCGAGCCCTCTGGATGCCGATAAGATGCATCAGGCTGCGCAACATCTGATTGGGAAACATGATTTTTCGACGTTCAGAGCGCAAGGTTGCCAGTCTAAAAGTCCTTGCCGGGAGATATATTTTATTGATGTTTATCGGGACGGAGATAAGGTCATCATGGATATTTCCGCCAACGCTTTTTTGCACCACATGGTTAGGAATATTGCCGGAGTATTGATGGATATAGGTGCCGGAAAGCAACAGATGAACTGGACGCAAGAGCTGCTTGAGGTTAAAAGCCGGAAGTTGGGTGGCGTCACTGCGCCGCCGGACGGCTTGTATTTGGGTGCGGTTTATTATCCCGAGCATTACGGTATTGCTAAACATCCCGTGTTTGAAAAGTTGCCGGTTGATGCCAGACGACATGATTAACTTTTGCAACGCCTTTTAGTTATTTGCAATTGGCTAAATATCAAGTAGATTATCTTCTTTGTAAACAATAACGATGGTTGATATGAATAATTTTTTGTCTTTTCAAATTCATGGAGGGGCCGATCACGGCGGCGGTGTTGCTGAAGGCGTGGCAAGTCTGTTGGCTTTTTTTGAAGGACTCACAGCTCACGATTCACCGGGTATTGTTCCGACATTAATGCCCGGTATTTCCAATATGGATAATATTCATCCTTTGTTGGTACATTTCCCGGTTGCATTTTTATCGGCTTTTTTTGCTTTGGATCTGGTCGGTACGCTGGCTAAAAAATCGCAATGCCGCAATGTCGCCAGCTGGTTGTTGTATTTAGGCACCATAGCCGCCGTATTTACTGTAATGGCCGGTTTTATGGCCGCAAATTCCGTAGCGCATGGGGAGGAAGTTCATGCCATTATGGAGCGGCATGAGCATTTCGGCATATCAGTGCTTTCTTTGACAATTTTATTGTCGGCTTGGCGCTTGAAGAGTGGCGGAGTCATTCAGGGCGGTGCTAACAGTTTTTTCCTGATGTTAGCGACGTTGCTTTGTGTGCTGATGATGTTGGGTGCTGATTTAGGCGGTTTGATGGTTTATAAATATGGGGTGGCCGTTAAAGCTGCTCAAGTTCAGGATGTTGGGGTTCATGAGCATGTTCATGAACACGAGCATTAAATAAATAATCTGAGGCAGTTATGCTGCTCAAATTTAAAGGTATTTTAAATTTTGGGTTGATATTGCAAACTCAGCCTCGCTTATTTTTTTGTGTTGTTGGACACAAGGCCGATTTTATCTCGGCCTTTTTTGTTGAGGCGGTTGCAAAATTAATGACGATTACCAGCAAACCATATTGCTATTTTATGTTATTCTACGCGGCTAGCTTTTTTTGTTAAATTCTCATATCACTTTATGCGAACTCGCGTTAAAATTTGCGGTTTTACCCGTGTCGAGGATGCTGTTTGTGCAGCCCGGTTAGGCGTGGATGCAATCGGTTTGGTGTTTTATCCGCCCAGTCCGAGAAATATTGATATTGAGCAAGCAGTTAAAATTGTTAATGCATTGCCTGCGTTTGTCTCGGTCATCGCTTTGTTTGTCGATGAGCAGGAGTCACAGATACGCAAGGTTTTGGAGCAGGTATCTATAGATTGCCTGCAATTTCATGGAGACGAACCTGCTGACGCTTGCAGGCTTTATGGCAAGCCTTATATGAAGGCTGTCAGAATGCAAAAAAGCATTGATATTCCTGGCTTGGCTCTACAATATCACGATGCGGCAGGATTGTTGCTGGATGCTTATCATCCGGGAGCAAAGGGCGGTACCGGCAGTCGGTTCGACTGGGAATTGATTCCTGAACAGTGCGCCTTGCCTATCATATTGGCCGGTGGCCTGGACGAAAATAATGCCAGACAGGCGGTGCAGACAGTAAGACCTTATGCGCTGGATGTCAGCAGCGGTGTGGAAGCGGAAAAAGGTGTTAAGGATGCGCTAAAAATGGCGGCATTCATACGTGAAGTTAATGAGGGTGACAGAATAATATGACAGAAAAATATAATATGCCCGATGAGCGGGGGCACTTTGGCCCTTACGGCGGAATGTTCGTCGCAGAAACATTGATGCTACCGATTCAGGAATTGAATGCCGCTTATCAGCAGTATTTAGATGATCCTGAGTTTATAGCCGAATTGGATGCTGATTTAAAGTATTACGTAGGACGGCCGTCGCCGTTATACCATGCCGAACGCTGGAGTCGTGAACTGGGTGGTGCGCAGATTTATCTAAAACGCGAAGACCTGAATCATACCGGCGCACATAAAATAAATAACACGATCGGCCAGGCTTTGTTGGCCAAACGCATGGGCAAGACGCGTATTATTGCCGAAACCGGAGCCGGTCAGCATGGTGTTGCGACGGCGACGGTTGCTGCAAGGCTGGGATTGGAGTGCGTAATTTATATGGGTGCTGTCGATGTTGCCCGACAGTCTTTAAATGTGTATCGGATGAAATTGCTGGGCGCGAAAGTCGTCGCCGTTGAATCCGGTTCAAAAACTTTAAAAGATGCGTTGAATGAAGCGCTCAGAGATTGGGTCACCAATGTCGATAATACCTTTTATATTATCGGTACAGTAGCAGGTCCTCATCCTTATCCTGCGATGGTCAGGGATTTTCAGGCCATCATCGGTCGTGAAGCAAGGCAGCAATGTCTTGACCAAGCCGGGTGCTTGCCTGATGCACTGGTTGCCTGCGTTGGCGGCGGATCGAATGCAATTGGCTTGTTTTATCCTTTTATTGATGATCGTTCGGTAAAAATGATCGGTGTAGAAGCGGCCGGCGACGGCGTCGAAACAGGCCGTCATTCCGCACCTTTATGCGCAGGCCGTCCCGGCGTATTGCATGGCAACCGGACTTATCTGATGGAAGATGATGACGGTGAAATCATTGAGACACACTCCATTTCAGCTGGCCTTGATTATCCGGGCGTGGGCCCTGAGCATGCCTGGTTGAAAGATACCGGCAGGGCTCAATATGTCAATATTACCGATACTGAAGCGCTGGAAGGTTTTCATGCCTTGACCCGGATGGAAGGTATTATTCCGGCACTGGAATCGAGCCATGCGATGGCTTACACCATGAAGCTTGCGCCAACTATGAAAAAAGATGAAATTATAATTGTCTGCCT
>NZ_SCTW01000007.1 GCF_004322395.1 Methylobacter sp. | reverse complement strand
GCTCTTCCGATCTTATTAGGTAAGCAACACATAAATACTTTTACGTTGAGTCTGAAGCTGACAATCCTTATTCCTTTATTATATTTGCTGGCAAGTAAATATGGCGGGCAGGGTGCAGCGAGCTCTTTCTTCATAGTCTCGATAGTGGAGTTTATCACTGTTTTTTTTATTATTCATAAGATATTGAAAATAAGAATTTTTGATTTTATTTCTGCATTTTGCAGGCCACTGCTTTCTTCATCGATTATGCTCTCGGTAATTTTTTATATTTATAATATAGTTGGGGCGGATTTTGTAGCTCAGCACGGCATACTTGGCCTAGTATTTCTAATATCGCTTGGTTTTATATCATTTTTGTTTTCCATTCTTATTCTTTGCGTTTTTTCTTGGAAGAATGATTGTATTGAGATTTTAATGCTTAAAAAATTTTGTAACAATTTTTCTCGGGTTAAATAAGGTGTGCAGTTTTGAATTGTTAGCTCGGTTAGTTATGTCTACGAACAGAGTTTCTTGTAGTACCGTAAAAGCGCAGTTTTGTATGCGGATTTTTTCTTCTCTGTAAATAGACCCAAAAATAAGATTATCCTACATTTTTACTACGCAAAAATACGCTTCGTGAAAACACATGCAACTATCGCTTCTGGGGACTGAAAATCTTCGCTACGCTTCCAAGATTTTCAGCGATGGAATTGGCTGGGTGTCATATGCTTTGCACATGACGGTTTTATGTGAATTCAGCATTTTAGAAAAACTATCGGCTCTGTCGCTTACTGCAGCTAGTCAGGTTGCTACGTAAGAAATATCTGGACGAATTTTGCTATGTTTGGATCAAATCTGTTGGGATAAGTGCTACTCATCAACTTGATTTTCTGTAATCCGCTAATGACCCGTTAATTGTCTTTCCAAATCCCCAATGAAGATAATTTCTTTTTTAGTCCTAAAGGGGGGGAACCAAGCTGATATGCTCTTTTTGCATGCTCAAGGGCGTGATCGTACTGTTTAAGCTCAATGAGAAGCAAGGCGTAAGCATATTCAACTTTAGAGGAATTAGATGCTATTTTTAGCGCCCTCTCATATTGTTGCTGAGCTTGTTGGAATTGACCGATTTTAGTTAAATAATAAGCATAAAGTGAATAAGTAGCCGAATCATTTGGGCTAAAGTTAATGGCTCGTTGAAAATAACATTCAACTGAGCTAAATGGTTTTTCCGGTTTTCTGATTTTTTTATTAACTTCTAGTTGAAATCTAACAAGACTTAACAAAGCTCTGTGGTGATTTGGCCAAGCCCTCAAGGTATAATCAAAATCCCCCAAAAAACTCCCAAAGACAGATTTAGTTAAATTTTCAGTATCTGGTGGAAAATGAGCTCTTTCTACGATGCTAAGAGCAGTATCTCCTCCTCCTCCTATTTTGCCGTTTTTATGGGAAGGATTTGTGTAATCATAAGGGCCAAATCCTTGCGGTTTGCCAGTGCACGCTAAGCCTTTAAAATCGGCTCCTACCCAAGGCGCGGCCTTTGATAATGCGGTTTTCTGTATGAAACAAAGTAGAATAAATAAAAGCAACTGTTTAATGTTCATTATTCGGCATGGTCAAATTTATAGAGTCAACTGAAAACTTGGGAAAGATCTCTTCGGCGTCCATTGTCGCAATTCCAATATAGCTTGGTAAATTAAGTTTTAATATAAGCTACTCAAATATATTTTTTTGTTAGTCAAAATTTGGTTTTATATGTTGTCTTAGTCCAACCTTTAATAAGCGGATTTGGTGATGAAGTGTTAAATTTTGATATATGTGAGCTGTTACTTGTCAGGATTAGCAAGTGTTACAGTCTTAAAAATAGGACAGGATTTTTCCTTGTGTTCATATATTTATAATACTATCGCACGCTTAAATCAAATAAAGAATTCATATCAACTTTTCCTAAAGCTTAATTGTGCTATACCACAAAAAGTTAAGAAAAAAGCATTTGTTTTATTGTCTATTATGTAAGTTTCGTCTTAATGTTGCGTAGGGTTTTAAATGCCCACTGTATATTTTCTGAACGATAAACTGTCAGGTGTTCAATATTTCGTTGAGCCATGCTCCAACTAAGCTGATCTACTGTGGCATTGGTATAAAACTCTATATGTTGAACTCGCTTTAGTGAAAACTCACGTTCAATCAATAAATAAAGTAACAACCGGCCTGGCGCGTAGTTCGATAAATTCTCATCGTAGGTTGTTTTAAGGATTATCAGCATGTCTTTGTTTAGTATGTTGATGCGCGAAGCAGCCAATTGGTCATTCAGATACAACTCAACAATTTCTGCTTGGCCTGTTGAAGAAAATGCGCTTAGAACATCACCATAAAACTGCCCCTGTTCGTTTTGTGAGTGAATGGAGGTGCCAGTTTTGCCTTTCCAACTTTCTGTTTCGAGGTCACCGTAGCGATGCAGAGCGTGTTGCAAATCATCGGGCTTAGAGAAAACTTTGAGTTGATAGTTGATGCCATTTTTGTTTAATCGATTGAAATAGCGATTTATGTTATGTCTAAGGTTTTTTGATCTCTGGTGCCAGTAATCGTCGAATGTTTCCGCCAAATCGATATTCATTGTGTTGGCATGGGCAAAAGTCTCAATGTGCGGTAGAGCTTGGGTGGAAAATGTATTGAGGGGATCTTGGCACAGTAAGTCAATCGCTACTACAGGTAAGCCGGGTAGAGATGTAAACAAGCGCGGTATTGATTGTGGATAGGCGCAAAGCAGTGGTGCAATTTGAGCTTGGCTGGGTAAAAATGTGTCCCAAATGCCCAATTTTTTGGGTCGCAGTATCAAAAAGTTGCCGCCGTGTTCCTCATTTGACGGGAAGACAGCAAGTAGAGTCTGCTGATTGCCAAAATGCTTGAGCAATGCGGCGACAAAGCGCGAATCAAGCATAGGGTGAGATCGATAGAGCTGTTGATTGAGATTATCCCAACGCTCGGTGTGCTCTGAAAAAGTCGAGGCGGGAAGGAGCTTCCAATTGGTCATATCTTGCGACTTCCTAAAATTTTACCGAGTTGACTGATGATCCAATCGATTTCCGATGATGTAAGATTTTGGTGGCAAGGAATTTGCAATAATTGCAGTCTATAGCGTTGGCTTACTGGACAATCGCTAACAGCAAGTTCTTCCCATCGCCAAAGCGGAATGCCGGCGCGTTTCAATCGGTCGAAATCGGCTTCTCCGGATTCCAATAGAACGGGAAGCATGTAGGGCACAACATGATTAGGCAGCTCTGGAAAAAGCGGTTTCAAATGTTGAGTTTCAGCAATGCCTTCGATAAGTTGGGCGTAATTTTTGCGTCTTATCTTAATGATGTCTTGCGTACGGCTATATTTCATCAATATGTGCGATGTAGCCAAACCTTTAATGTGCATTAAAGCAGGATCAAACCAATTCCATTGCATTGTTGTTGATTCTTCTTTTGATGGTATTGTTTGCGCAGATAGAAAATGATGTTTGAGCTTTGAACGCCATTTATCCAACTGAAGAATGAGTTGCCCTGGCAAACCCAGTCTGCCAAATTCAGCCGATAGCAACAGCGTTTGTAGGATGGCATGAAGTTGGCTTTTAAAATTTGGTTTAATTGTCGGTAGTGAGGTTGGGGATAAATTTTCGCCAATCAAAATACCGCCATCGGGACTGCTGAAAAATTTCCTGACACTAGCTACAGCGTAATTGCCGCTAGTACCAAGTATTTTGCCTTGGGTGGTCGTACCAAAAAAAGAATGTGCGCAATCTTCAATTAACTTTATGTTGTTGGTGTCGCAGAATGCTCGCCAGTGATCGATATTTTGAGGAAAACCAAAATAATGTGGCAATAACATGGCTCGGATAGGTTTTGTGGCGTTATTGATCAGTTTTTCTAAATGATGCTGGTTTGGGGATAAATTGGGCTCCAGGTGATACAGCAAAACTTCGGCATCCAGCCACAATGCAGGTTCAACCATTGAGCCACAATGATAAGCCGGTATAAGTACGGCACTCTCTGCGTTAATTTCCGATAAGGCAAAAGCATGAGCTAAGCAAGTTCTGGCGTTGCTCAAAAAAATACCTTGTCTGATAAAAGCTGAGGGTTGCAAGCCGTTATTAGGTATTATTTTTAATGCGGAAAAACTAAATACAGGTTGCACAGGTAAGTGTAATTTAGGATAAGATTGAGCAGCGGGATTGACAGGGTTAAAGCGAATAGTCATATGAGATCAATTCTTTGAAATGAGCGATTATCTTCGACAGGACTAAGTATCCCGCTTAACTTTCTAAATTCAGTAAGAAGTCTAGTTTATAGTTATTATTGATGTCAATTTTCTGGCTGCGTGATAAAAACCATTTTTGGATTCAGATATGCATCGCATACGCTCTAAGTTGATTAAAAATTTAATCCGATCAAAGAAGCTGATTTAAGAAAATCATTTTGCTGTTTTGTTGTCTTTCGATGCTAAGTACATTGACCAATGCACTCTTAAAAGCGAAGTGGTTATTTGTCATGCGCGGAGAAGCAGAGTGAGTTCTAGCGTGGTTGAAAAAATCTAGGAAATGGTTTATTTCAACCTTTCTCCTCCTTTTTGCACATTTCAATTCATTCTTAATCTGTTATGACTATTGATTTTATTCATGTTATTTGAAATAGCAATTTGTGGTACGGAAATAGCTTAATTGTTTTTTGGTCTGATTGAAAAAAGCGCGTGGTTATAGCTAACTTTTTTCTCTTTTACCAACTGCTAATTGTACTTAGTGAGTTGAATGAAAGAATTAGTACAGTAGGTAGAATTGTAATTAACAGAGGATTCTTAATGGATATAAATATTTCAAGTTCAGAAGCTTTATCTGAAGCTGTTATCAAAAAACTAAATCAAACTAAAACCGGTTTTTTTTCAACGTTTTTGTGGTACAGAAATTTCGTCGATACTGTTATTAAAAAAGATTCAGGAAATTATGGTTTTTTAATTGCTGAAAGCAATGGGAAAGAGCATGTTGTTTTTCCTTTTATGCTCACCATACTAAAAAATGGTTGTCGTCAGTTGAGAAGTTTAACTAATTACTATTCCCCACTGTATCAGCTCGTGTATGATAAATCTGTTGATTTCGATGGGGTAACGTTAAGTGTTTTTTTTGATGAATTGAAGAGAGGAACGCTTCACTGGGATATAATGGAGCTACAGCCTTTAGATCAAGAAGGCGCTTCGTTTTTATCTCTGCAATTGCAGAAGGCGAAAATTTTTCATGTGTCTTTTTTCTGTTTTGGAAATTGGTACTTAGAAATAAATAACCGATCATTCGATGAATATTTTGCTGGTCTTTCATCCAAAGTTAGAAATACGGTAAACAGAAAAACAAAACAGTTTGAAAAGCTTCAAGGTGCGGAAGTTGTTATTGTTACGGAGAAAAAAGATCTGGATGCTGCGATAAGTGCATATGAAAGGGTTTATGCATCGAGCTGGAAACAAGATGAACCGTATCCTGATTTCATTCCTGGGTTGATTAAAATAGCTGAGGAAATTGGTTCATTGCGTTTGGGTATCGCGTATCTTAATAATGTGGCAATTGCGGTTCAGCTCTGGATTGTTGCCGACAATACTGCCTACATATATAAGTTGGCTTATGATGAAAATTATAAGCAATACGGTGCGGGTACGATGCTGACTACAAAGCTGATGAAGCATGTTATAGATTACGATAAGGTTGAAGTGGTCGACTATTTGTGTGGAGATGACCCATATAAAAAAGATTGGATGTCGCATCGTCGGGAAAGATGGGGGATTTTGGCCTTTAATACATCAAGCTTGAGAGGTGTATGGGAGATGGCTAAAGAAATGTCGAAGGTATTTTTAAAAAAAGTGGCTTTTTTTAAAAAAATATCTTTGTTTTTTGATAATATTTTTTGAATTGAATTTTTAGGGATTAGAGTGGATATGGCTGTATTTAATGACGTAATAGAAATTTTGGGTTCCGTTTTGCAACTTGCTGATGCAGCTAAAAAATTAAACGATAACTCCCCTTTATTAGGCGCCATACCCGAATTTGACTCAATGGCCGTAGTCTCAATTATTACCGCATTGGAAGATCGCTTTGGTTTTGTCGTGGATGACGATGAAATCGATGCAGCAGTGTTTGAAACGGTCGGTTCTCTGGTGGCATTTGTAGAGCGAAAATTGCAGGCGAGCTGAAGTCAATATGCAATCGTGGCAGTAACTGAGCTGTAACCGAATGATACATTGAATCAGGGGGCGCTGTTATGAATTTAAAGCACAAAATCGAACATCTTCCAATACGCGATTATTTGGAAGGTGAACTTATAAGCTCGATTAAGCATGAATATATTAATGGTGAAGTTCATGCCATGACCTGGGCGAGTTCGAATCATAACCGCCTGATGGTCAATATTGTTAGGGAATTTGGCGTCCATTTAAAAAACACCCCTTGTGAGGCTTTTGGTTCCGATATGAAAGTGCAGGTAGAGGATAATTATTTCTACCCTGATGTGATGGTGGTATGTCAGCATGAGGCCAACGACTATGGGGTTACAGATGCACCGTTAATCATCGTCGAAGTATTATCAAAATCAACGCGAAAATTTGATCACACCTTGAAGCGTCAAGCTTACCAACGTTTGTCCAGCCTGCTGGAATATGTGGTGATTGAGCAGGATGTTGTCGATATCGAAGTTTGTCGACGTAGCCATCATTGGCAGCCTGAGCATTTCTATTTAGGCGACGAGGTTTATTTTGCCGCGATTGATTTACGCTTGCCGGTCACAGAAATTTATGATCGGGTGGCAAATGAAGATGTGCAGCGATATTGGCAGACGGTACAAGAAAATGCCGGTTAAATTAGTCATTCCTGTTTGATTATCTAAAAAATCAAACAGGCGGGCATGTAAGCCGCTCATACTTGGGGGGCTTGACACGAACGGCTTCCACAGATTCCACTGCGGTTTTTAGGATTTGGTTAACCATGCAACCCTTATTTATTGAAAGTAGCGCAGGAAAATTGTTTGCCATTTATTGGCCGCCTGCTGGCGAGACTCCTCTTGATAAAGCTATTATCCATATTCCCGCTTTTGCGGAAGAGATGAATAAATCGCGGCGCATGGTGGCGTTGCAGGCACAGGCGTTTTCTGATCAAGGCTATGCTGTCCTGGTTTTAGATTTATTCGGTACCGGCGATAGCGCTGGCGATTTTGGTGTGGCAACTTGGCAAATCTGGTTGCAAAATATCGACACTGCAATTGACTGGCTAAAGCAGCAAGGTGTGCAATCTGTTGATTTGTGGGGTTTAAGGGTCGGCGCTTTGCTGGCGATGGATTTTGCTAGTAACAGTAAACATCGCATTGAGCGTCTGATTGCTTGGCAGCCGGTTTTAAATGGAGATGCCTTTATCACTCAGTTTTTACGTTTGCGTGTTGCGGCAGCGATGATGGATAATAACGCACCACGGGAAAAAACCTCCGATCTGAAACAGCAATTATTGGAAGGGCAAGCTATCGAAGTCGCCGGGTATTTGCTGAATCCTGATTTAATTAAGCCGGTAGCGGCATTACGCGCCGATCGATTGAGTTGGCAATCCGTAAACGAAGTAGCGATTTTTGAACTGGTGTCTAGCGAGGACAGTCCTGTTCTCGCAAGCAATATGCAACTGCTTGCCACTCTGCAAGAAAAAAACATTAATGTTTCGTTAACAAAAGTGGTCGGTAATGCTTTTTGGTCTAGTCAAGAGATCAGCGATGCGCCTAATTTAATTAAAGTCAACAGCGAAAAAGTTGGGCAATGGTTATAAGATGGCGTAGAAACAAGGTCTTGTTTACCAAACCGCTATTTCTCACGTTCGAGTTTATTGGCCTAAGCTTATCGATAGAAGAGACTTAGTATGGCGTCAAAACAATGGTGACGATCTATCTGCAAGAGCAACAGGCTACGATAATTCTTAAATAATGAGCAATAAATCTCACACACACGAAATCCCCGTTGTTTTTGAATGCCAGGGACAGCAATTGATTGGCATGATTCATCAAGCCGGCGTTATGGCAACTACTGGCGTATTAGTGATTGTCGGGGGACCGCAGTACCGAGCCGGTAGTCACCGCCAATTCGTCTTGCTAACGCGTCATCTGGCTGCTCAAGGTATACCGGCTATGCGTTTCGATGTGCGTGGCATGGGGGATTCTGAAGGTTCACCGCGTAATTTCCAACAGCTTGACAATGATATACAAGCGGCTATCGATTGCTTTTTGGAATCTTGCCCAGCGCTAAGTCATGTGGTCCTTTGGGGGTTATGTGACGCTGCTTCCGCAGCCTTGTTTTATGGTTATCAGGACAGTCGGGTCAAAGGTCTAGTGTTATTGAATCCATGGGTGTTCACCGAGCAAGGTGCGGCCAAGACCTATCTTAAGCATTACTATCTGCAACGTTTGTTTAGCAAGGACTTATGGCGCAAGGTTTTTTCGTTCAAATTCGATTACGCCAATTCGATGACTTCATTATTGAACTTGCTGAAACAGGCTGCCGGTCAAACCAAAGCGGCACAAACAACAAATGCCGTTGTCAGAGTCGATGAGAATATGACCTTGCCGATGCGCATGCGGGAATGCCTGAGGCAATTTGCACACCCGGTATTGTTAATTCTTAGTGGCCGAGATTTAACGGCAGATGAATTCAAAGAAACGGTTAAAGGTGATCCCGAATGGCAATCCCTGCTCAGTGAAGTACGCGTTACTCGTCGCGATTTTGCCGAGGCCGACCATACTTTTTCTTCGGCGGCTTGGCGCGATCAAGTGGCCGAATGGACTTCAATCTGGGTAAAGAGTTTATGAAAAATATATTGATGATTGCTTATCATTTTCCACCTGTTCGTGTCAGCAGCGGGATACAGAGGACTCTCAAGTTTGCAAATTACCTGCTCGATCATGGTTGGAAAGCTCAGGTATTAACGGTTTCCCCTAACGCTTACCAGAGAGTCAGTAATGATCAAATGCATGAAATTCCGCCGGAGATTGTCGTTAAACGCGCGTTAACAGTGGATACCGCTAGGCATTTGTCTGTTAAAGGCCGCTACTTGGGCTGGATGGCGTTGCCGGATCGCTGGGTAAGTTGGTGTTTTGGAGGGACGCTGGCTGGGCTGCTACTGATTTACCGACATCGTCCGGAAATTATCTGGTCTACTTACCCCATAGCCTCGGCTCATTTGTTGGGCCTGATTTTGCATCGCATGACCGGTATTCCTTGGGTTGCCGATTTTCGCGATTCTATGACTGAAGACGATTACCCTACTAATCCGACACAACGCAAAATTTACCGCTGGATAGAGCGGCAGACGGTAAACAGTTGCGCCCGTGCGGTATTTACTACGCCGGGAGCCATTCGCATGTACACCGCGCGTTATCCTGAAATTCCCGCATCGCGCTGGGCGCTTATTGCAAACGGTTATGACGAAGAAAATTTCGCCCGTGCCGAACAATCCGAGGCTTACCGTCAGGCATTGGCTGAAAAAAATGAGCAAATCGTGTTGCTGCATAGTGGCGTATTATATCCGTCAGAGCGTGACCCAAGGCAATTTTTCAGTGCGTTGGCAGAATTGAAACAAACCGGCAAGATTCAAACAGGGCAGTTTAAAGTGATTTTACGGGCTACCGGGCATGATGAATTGCATCGTGCGTTAATTATTGACAATGGGCTGGACGACATAGTTTTTCTTGAACCGAGTGTGGCTTACGAAACGGCTTTGGCTGAAATGCTGGTGGTTGATGGTTTGCTGGTGTTCCAAGCGGCTAACTGCAATCATCAAATTCCGGCAAAAATATATGAGTACTTGCGGGCACGGCGGCCTATATTGGCTTTGACCGATTCTGAGGGCGATACGGCCAAAGTGTTGCTGGATGGCGGTTTAACCGGAATCGCCCCTTTGGACGATAAAGACGTTATTGCAAACAAGTTACTGGAATTTATCGGCAATATACAAAACCATAAAAATGCTATAGCTGATGATAAGTATATTGAGGGACACTCAAGACAAGCACGAAGCAAGCTGCTGGCTGATTTGTTGAACACGATTACAGTATAGGGGCGGATTTATCTACCCAAAGGCGAATAAATTCGCCCCTACAAATCTTTAGTTGCTTACTTAAACCACCACTTCCACCGCATCCGGTTGGCTGAGAAATTTACTGGGACTGGCAGTATAGCCATAAGCGCCGGATTGAAAAACAACCACCAAATCTCCGATTTCCGCTTTGGGTAATTGCATCCTGTCGGCCAGAATGTCTAGCGGCGTACACAAAGGGCCTACGATGTTGACTGTTTCTAAATCCTTGTTGTGCATTTTGTTGCCGATCGCAACCGGATAGTTTTTGCGTATGACTTGACCGAAATTGCCTGACGCGGCTAAATGGTGATGCAAGCCGCCATTGACGATTAAATAAGTTTGTCCTCTGGATATTTTTTTATCAACCACCTCGCAGACATAAATGCCAGCTTCACCGACTAAATAGCGGCCCAGTTCGATAATTACTTCTGCTTCCGGGACGGCTGATTTAAAGTCGGCCAATGGCTGAGCGAGTGCGTCGCCGACCGCTTGCGTATCCAATGGAGTTTCACCGGGAAAGTAAGGGATGCCGTAGCCGCCGCCAATATTGAGTTTTTTAATCGGGCAGGGGCAATGTTCCGATAGCTGCATGGCTAAAGCGATGCTTTTTTGCTGGGCTTCGATAATCGCTTCGGCTTTGAGATTCTGCGAGCCGCTGTAAATATGAAAACCCTGAAAATCAAGTCCCAAGGTTTTGACACGCTTTAATGCTTCAGGCAGTAATTCTTCGTCTATGCCGAACTGTTTGGGCCCGCCGCCCATTTTCATACCGGAGGCCTTGAGCTCAAAAGCCGGGTTGATACGAATGGCAACGCATGCTTGAATGCCGCTTTGTTCCGATAATTGCGCGATGGTTTTCAGTTCATGGAATGATTCGACATGAATAGTAATGCCGGCAGCAATCGCTTGGTTCAATTCCGCCGGACGCTTGCCGGGGCCCGCCATACTAATATGTTTTACCGGCATAGCGGTATCCAACGCCACTTTCATTTCTCCGGCCGATGCAAGGTCAAAGCCGTCGACAATACCCGCCATGTGCTGCACCACCGCCGGCATAGGATTGGCCTTCATGGCATAGTGAATTTTTAAATCCGGCGGCATGTGCCGACGTAGCTCGGCGACGCGCTGAGTCATTAGCAAGCGGTCATAAGCATAAAAGGGCGTGGTTCCGACCCGTTGCGCCAATCGGGATAAAGTTATGCCGCCAATGATCAGTTGATTGTCCTTGACCGGAATCTGCGTCATCGGCGTGTGCTGGGGTGTGGTTTGTGTCATACGGTTGTTTGGAAAATAGTGGCGAATTGTTCAGTCAGCACTTTACGGTCAATTTTACCGTTCGGGTTTTTCGGCAACACCGGCAGTACAGTGACTTTTGCAGGTATCATAAAATTCGGTAATTGGACTTTGCAGACATTGATGATCGCCTGTTCATCGAAATCAGCGGCATCCTCAACACTGACGACAACGACTACCGTTTGTCCTAAGCTGTCATGTTCGATGCCCAGCGCGGCAACTTCCTTGGCAAGCCCGGATGCATAAATCACTTCTTCGATTTCGGTAGGGCTGACCCGATAACCCGATGTTTTAATCATGTCATCTTTACGGCCTACAAAATACAGGTAACCTTCTTCATCTTTGGTGACTGTGTCTCCTGACCAGACAGCAATTTCAGTAAGCGGTAATTCTTTTAATTGGCTTGGCGCCGGTCTAAATCGTTCTGCGGTTTTTATCGGATCATTCCAATAGCCCAGCGCTACTAGAGATCCTCGATGCACCAGTTCGCCCGGTTCATGAGGCGCACAGGGGGTTCCATCCTCGCGAACGACTAAAATTTCAGCATTGGGTATGGCCTTGCCGATCGAGTCAGGCCGTTTATCAAGTTGCGCAGGAGGAAGGTAAGTAGAACGGAACGCCTCTGTTAAACCATACATAAGGAAGAACTGGCTATTAGGCGTTTTTTTGCATATGGCAGTTAACACCGATTTGGGCATTTTTCCGCCGGAATTAGTCATGTAGCGGAGATGATCGTTAATGCTTTTTGGCCATTCAAGATTTGCCAGTTGCGCCCAGAGCGGTGGAACCGCCGCAAGGCCGGTTATTTTATGGGATTCTAAAGCAATAACAACATCACGAGGCAATAGATAATCCAATAACACACAGCAAGCGCCTTTAAGTAAAGAGGCGGTTAATTGGTTCAGGCCATAGTCAAAACTAAACGGAAGGACCGCCAATAAACGGTCTGTAGAGGTAATATTTAAATATTCACTTACGCTTTTTGCGCCGGTGACAATATTGCGATGGGATAATACGACGCCTTTGGGTTTGCCCGTGCTACCCGATGTATAGAGAATGGCAGCCATATCGGTATCTATTATCGATGGCGATATGGCTTGACGAGCGGCAGATTCAAGATAATCTTGCCAACCCAAGATATGTTGCGGCAGTGCCGGTCTGATCTGGGGAACTTCATTTTCAACCAGGATAATGGTATGCAGATCAGAGCAGTTTTCAAGAACAGGAGCAAGACCTTCTAGACGGCTTTTAGAAGTGATTAAAATTTGTACATTGCAATCATTCAGGATGTAAGCGACCTGAGCTGCTTTTAACACCGGATTAACCGGTACAAATACGCCCCCAGCTTTGGATATGGATAGAAAGCTGGTAACTGTTTCTATCTGTTTGGGCAAGTAAACGGCTACACGCTGTTGCGGTTTTAAATGTAAGCTTTGTAAAGCCTGTGACTGTTGATTAACGAGTTGCTCAAGCTGTTGATAACTCCAGCTGCTTTTTTTATGTATGATAGCTGGAGTGTTTGCATCTTGTTTGGTAGATTCAAAAAGTAATTGATGCAGTAATGTTGGCATAGATTTTCCAAAATTATTTAAGCTTAAACGTTAAGTATCTCAGTGTCGAAGTTCTATATAAATTAAAGACTATCATAAATAATCATTTGTTACATCAGGCTGGTACTTATCCTTTCAAGTGGATATGGATTTTAGTGTATCGGGCAATGTTATTGAATGCTTGCTTTGACGTAAGATGAGCGAATCAGAGCGAAAAATATCATTAGGAAAAACAACAATGTTAAACGTGGCGCGTCAAACGGACTGTCAACTAAGCCTACCACCATGAAGCCGCTGAAAGACGATAGCAAAATTGCCATAAAGGCATTTTGCCGCTTTATGATGTGGCGGCAACAATTGACAATTGCCTTGATAAATAATGAGAAAAACGCGATAGCGCCAAGCCAGCCTTGGTCAAACAAAGCGTGTACAGGCAGATTTTTTATATGCCATGGTAAATGGTTATCGGTGGAAAAAAACCAAAAATCCATATCTTGAGTAAAATCGCCATTGGCAATTAAATTTTTTCCCGTTGTATCGGTTAAACTGACATTGTCTATATCAACAACTGTATTCGCTGTGCCATTATATAGGCTCAGCTGTGTGGGGCGCTTGGACAAGTCGCCAAGAGTTTGTCCTAATGGAGTGCCGACTTCTCCACTGTCGATTAACCGTTCAACATGCCGCCATTGACCAACTGGTGATTTCTCAGTTACTGTGTTCCAACTGCATCTGAATGAATACAATAAAGACTTTTCACAGATCGGTATCGTCAAGGCCACCGTGTCTCGTGTACTGCGTAAGTCAACACTCAAGCGGTATGTTGTACGAGGCTTGACGTTAACGTACTGCCCCATATACAGCGAATCACCTGAGCTTAATTTTAAGTATTGATTGTCGTTTTCTCTATCAATTCGGTATATTGCCGGCGTAACATTTTCTGCGTTTCGCCACAGGTATGTTCTGGGATAGCTGCCAATTCCCATGCCCAATAAATAGGTTGGCGCATCATCATCCATCATATTGATAGCATCGCGCCAATGCGCCGTACGGATGCCAATATCACGATCAACTTCATTAAAACGATCTTGAATAAACTTGCCTTCAAATACAGGCATGGCGATTAATGGGACAATTGCCAAGAGCAGTGGCAGTAACAAAAACTTGTACCACGTGGCTGCCAAATTAGCTTTAAAACACCACAGTAAACCAATGGCCAGAACAACAAATTCAAGGGCAGCGGCAATATAAGGGCCGCGAGAAAACGTAACCAGTAATACATACAATCCGGTAATAAACAAGCCTATGCCTAATGGGCCCGTCAACCAAGGCCGCGATGAATAAAGAAACAACAGGGCAATAAACGGCAAGGTCAATGCTAAATAGGCGTCAATATGCCCGCCGCCCGTGTGCATGGTGGAAAATAAAGCAATAATTCGGTAATTATTAGAAAAATCAAACAGCCCCGGAAACAAAAAACGCTCCCAACAAGAAGCAGCAATGACTCCGGTCAAACCAATCAACACGCCATAGCCTAAATAAAGATAGGCACGGTTATAGCATTGCACCGTCTGTTCCATTAAAGGCAGCAATAATAAAGCCCACACTACCCCTTTGCCTGCTCGTAAACTGTTATAGTTGCTGTAATAACTGGTAAACGCATTGGCATCAATGGGTTGCAGCGGCAGCAAACCTCTGAGCAAACTTATGCCGTAAAGAATGGTAAACAAGCCTACCAGCAAAAATGTTGTTATAGAGTAAACCGAATGTAACCGTTGTTTGGGTCTGCGACAGTAATACACCAGTAAGGTCGTTAAAACTACCAAATCAAATTCGTCAAAAAAAAATCGTCCTGTCCATGGGGTAAAATCCATAATCGGCAATAAGGCGGGAATAACCGTCAACCATGCATAGGGCAGATACACCAATAACACGGCGTAGCCGATTAAGAAAAGCCCCAGCCATACAGTCGCTACCGGATAATCAAACAATGCGGCAGCAATGATGCCCAACAATATGAATGATACGCCGCACCAGATTTTGTCGACTTCATAAGCAGGCAGTACCGATTCGGCGGATTTTTCCGGGGTAAGGATCAACGGTTGAGAAATTTCTTTTATTATCGGTGAGTTAGTCATAGTTTTATCGCGATTGAGCCATGATGGCAAACGATTCAATAACGCATAACCACCCGCTGCAATAATAAAGGCAAGCCAAATATCGCTAGGGTCGGCATGTTTATTAGCCAAAAATAATTTACCGGTTTCGACTATCAATGCAAATACCGCCGCAAGCAGTCCGACAGAAAACCAATGAGGTGGATGGTGTTTAGGTTTATGGTTTGCGCTAGAAAAACTTGCCCAGCACAACAAACCGACAGGTAAATACGAGCCTAGATTGCTTAACAGGCTTACTAATGCCGCAGTTTCAGTGGTGAAATAAAAATAATACAACGGTAAAAAACGTGTCTTCGCGAGTTTTTCTAAGGCTTGTTCCGGCGATAACCAATTTTCGGTAAACCAGCCGTTGATCGATAGCACCAAGAATAAATAAGGCAGAACAGCAAACCATACGAAACGCTGTAATAGACGCATTATATCTGCAAAATCGTGTTGTTTAATCCAGAAAAATAAACTTGTTCCCGCACCCATACCAACCATGCGTGTTAGCACGGAAATACCTTGTGCCGAGCCCGACAACAAAAAAATCTGCACCACTTCAATTGTAATGCCCAAGAAAAAACCGATTAATACATTCACAGTCATGCGCTGCGGCATATTGGGCAAATAGCAACACAGTAATCCCAAGGGCAGCAGCACCAGTATTTCTGACAGTAATTTAACCCCGCAACGTAGCGGATTGCTCACACATACATCGAAAGGAAGAACGGCAGCATCATTGCCGCTGGCCAATTTTGCATTCAACTCGGCAAAAGACGTGACAAAATCAAAAGGAAACAGGCTAAGTGAAACATAAGCCAGCATATAAAAAACAATTGCAGCTTGCGCCGAAAACAAACTGCCGTGCAGCAAATGACGATACAAACCAGAAAAATACGAGCCAAAAAAATGCCAGCTTAGAATGCCGATAACCGTTCCCAAGGTTTCGGCAATTAAATCATTTAACGATACCGTTCGCGGTGGAAAATAAAGCTGAGTAAATTCGATGGCAACCGCTAAGGTTAGGCAAAAAACTAACACACAAACCGATAACAATGCGCGAAGCAGCGAATAACGTACGCCGTTAAATGCAGCACAAGCGCCAAAAGCCAACGGTATATAAAGCAATATGTTTGCAATCCAATCCGCTCTGTGCGCTGTACCTATATTGAGATAACGAATATTTTTAAATTGACTTAACGCTGTTTCTACAGGCAATTCTTTGAATTCAAGCGGCACAAGGCTGCCATAAATGACAAAGAGTAAATATAATGCCGTAGCATAGAAAAAATAGCGGTTCATGGCGACTTTTGAAGAGTTTTATAGGTAAAGTCCAAGCGAAATTCTTTCCTGGGAAACGAACAAATTGGTATAAAAGCTCTTTGCCATAGTGGTTTAGGAACAAGGACTCAAATAGCGGAGCAAATTAAGTGCTTTCAGTCTATATCTGTGTCAAGTTTAAGATCTAAACGGAAGCGGCCTTAAGATTGTAGTCTAAGAAGGCGATGTTGACGATTGAAGCCAGACTGAATCAGCTTAATTTTGCCCCGATAGGGTATTCCGTTTGGGCCTTCTTAATAATGATCTCATGTTAATTGGTTTAGCTCTCGAATTTATTTAATTTGTTGATTTATATTAGCCATTTCCAATTAACTATTAGTAAAAAATAACTGGGAAGCATAATAGTATTTATTAGTGACTTATTTAGTTATTGATATATCCGCTTTTGCTAATTTTAATTTTCCATCTGTAACTTATCGGATTATAAATTCATTAAGGGCTAACTCATTAAGTGCTTCG
>NZ_SCTW01000053.1 GCF_004322395.1 Methylobacter sp. | reverse complement strand
TTACTGGCCTCCATAAAGATTTTGCCTTTGACTATGTATATTAACGAGTCTACTTCAGTACCCCGATTAAAAACGATAGCTCCAGGCGAAAAACTGGCAGCGGTAATCGGTAGTTGTTGTATTTCTCGTTCAGTCAATAGCTGAGCAACAGGCATCAGTCTTTTTAAAAAAGGGACTGGAATATTGAAATTTTTTGTAGTTGTAGATTTTTTATCATGAGCCGGCGGAAGATTCGATTTATCATTGCTGGGTGTCTTTTGGTGTGTTTTTTTCTTAAAAGTATTCCAGAACATAATGATGGGAAATTCCTTTATTTTTAGTTTCAGTAACAAATTAGTAATATACAGCGAATTTATTAGGAAAGCTGTACATTTGAGAGTTGATGCCTGTGCAATGAGTTGTTTTTCGAGACAGGTCTTCAAGAATTGATAGGCAAGATAAATCTTGCAAATCTCTTTCAAGTATCTCAAGTATAGCAGTCCTGTAGAGAGGTGAAATTTTAAAGCTCTAGTGTGAGAACTGACCGGAAAAAATAGGCGCTCTCTTAAAAGAATTAATACTGTGTTAGTATTGATGTCTTGGATTTTTTATCACCGCCATAATGACTCATCAGTCTTCCCTCACTTCATTAGTCGACCGCTTCGGCAGAACTGTTGATTATTTGAGAATTTCCATTACCGATCGCTGTGATTTCCGTTGCTTGTATTGCATGGCTGAAGATATGGTCTTCTTGCCGCGCGCACAGGTTTTAACGCTGGAAGAAATTTATACGCTGGCGAAAGCATTCGCTGAATTGGGGGTGAAAAAAATCAGGGTTACCGGCGGTGAACCTTTGGTCAGGAAAGGCGCGTTGGAGCTGTTGCAAAATATCGGAAGCATTGAAAGCCTGAATGAGCTGGTGATAACGACCAACGGCTCTCAACTTGAAACGATGGCCGCGTCTTTAAAAGAAGCGGGCGTAAAACGCATCAATATCAGTCTGGATACGCTGGATGCCGACAAATTTAAAGCGATAACCCGAACCGGTGATTTGCAGCAGGTGCTTAGAGGCATTCAGGCTGCCAAGACGGCAGGGTTTGAGCGGATAAAAATAAATGCAGTCATCCTTAAAGACAGGAATCATTGGGAAGTGAACGATTTGGTCCGGTTTGCGGTCGATTACGGCATCGATATCAGCTTTATCGAGGAAATGCCGTTGGGTATCGTCAGTCAGCATAGCAGAGCGGACGCTTACTATTCGAGCGATTTGATCAAGGCTGATTTGGTGCGGAATTTTACTTTAATCGCCACGGCTGAAAAGACCGGGGGGCCGTCGAACTATTTTAATGTGGCAGGCAGCCAAACCCGTGTCGGCTTTATTTCTCCGCACAGCGAAAATTTTTGCGGTACTTGTAATCGGGTGCGCTTAACCGTTGAAGGCCGGTTGCTGTTATGCCTGGGCAATGAGCATTCGGTCGATTTAAAGCAAGTCATCAGGGCTAATCCGGGCAATATGGCGGTGTTGAAGCAAGCCATTGTTGACGCGATGCTGATTAAGCCGGAAAAACACGAATTTAATATCAACGAGCAGCCGATTATATTGCGTTATATGAATATGACAGGAGGCTAAGGGCGAAAGGTTAAGGACAAAAGGGAGAATTGTTCCGCCTCCTTTAGCCCTTAGCCTTTTGTCTTTCGTCTTGTACCTTTCACCTTTCACCTTTCACCTGAGATTTTCCAAATGTCTTTCGCCAAGCTCGGTTTAACCGACGAACTCCTTAAAGCCGTAGCCGATCAAGGCTATGTCACTCCTACACCGGTACAGCAAAAAGCCATCCCCTTGATTCTTGAAGGCAAAGATGTGTTGGCAGGCGCGCAAACCGGAACAGGAAAAACCGCCAGCTTTACCTTGCCGTTATTGCAACGGTTGGCCGAAAATCATGACCCGCATCAAAAACCGCGTCGTGTTCGCGCGCTGATTTTAGTGCCGACCCGTGAGCTGGCCGCACAGGTCTATGAAAGCGTAAAAACTTATGGTGCACATTTGCCGCTCCGTGCAGAAGCGGTGGTCGGCGGTGCGAGTATCGGCATCCAGACTCGTCAATTACACCGGGGTTGCGATATCGTCGTGGCAACGCCGGGACGGTTGATTGACCATGTGCAGCAGCGCAATATCAATCTGGCCAACGTGGAAATGCTGGTGTTGGATGAAGCGGATCGCATGCTCGATATGGGTTTTCTGCCCGATATTAAACAAATCATGGCGCTGATCCCCAAGAAGCGGCAGAGTCTGTTGTTTTCCGCGACCGTGCCTAATGCAATCAAATTGCTGGCAACGCAGTTGTTAAATAATCCCGTTGAAGTTGAAGTTGCCAAGCAAAATGCTACGGCTGATACCGTATCGGAGCGTATTTACGGCATCGGGCGCGAGTACAAGCGTGAATTATTGTCCTATCTGATTGGCAGTAATAACTGGAAGCAGGTATTGGTGTTCGTGCGTACCAAACATGGTGCAGACCGATTGGAAAAACAGTTGATTGAGGACGGCATCCGCACCGTGGCGTTGCATGGCGATAAAACTCAAGGCGCACGCAACAAGGCTCTAGAGTATTTTAAAACCGGCAAGGTTTCGGCATTGGTTGCGACCGATATTGCAGCGCGGGGGCTGGATATTGACGACTTGCCGCATGTGGTGAATTTCGATTTGCCGCAGGTGCCGGAAGATTATGTGCATCGGATTGGACGCACCGGGCGTGCCGGTTCAAGCGGCGAGGCTTTGTCGTTGGTGTGCCCCGAAGAAGCCTGGATGCTGGCGGAAATTGAGAAACTGCTCAAGCGGCAAATTCCGCGTGTAGCCGATACCGGCTATGAACCGGTCTCATTAAAAGTTATTGATGCACCTAAAAAGAACGCACCCAATAAAACCACCGGTAAAAAGGATTATCGTCATACTAAAAAACCAGCGGCTCGCGGTGCTAAATCGACAGTCCGTGGCGCTAAACAGTCTGACAGTAAGCGGATCGAATCAAGAAGCAAGGGAAGACCGGGTTCTAGAGGGAAAGCTTAAGGTAAAGAAGTAGCAAGGAGATAGTGGGTATGAGTAGTCACCGATGAGCGGAAGTTTTGCTTTGGACTGTGCAATTTATCCTTGGACCAGTATCCAAGGCTTCACCACAACCGCCCACACTTCGGCATCGGTCTCAAGCCAGTCGATTGCTTGTTGATCGGATACCAGCGCAACCTGATTATTTTGCATCCATGACGCAACCCGTTCTTTATTATCAATGGAAAATTGGTAGGCCACATCGACTAGATCAAGATCAGGAGCGACGAATACCGCAGTGCCGTTGGCAAAAAAACGTTGCAATTCTTTCCAGGCAATTTGTGATGTTTCCAGATTTACTTTTTCTCTGGCAATATCACAACAGTTTGATTCATTCATGATTTTCTCTATTATTATGTGTAGGCAATATGTTATTTGCACATTTGCATGGCGTCGTTATCAGGTCAGCTGTTATTCTATAGTGAGCGATTATAAATTACTAAGTCAAGAGAGATAAATCATGTCGTTTTTTGAGTCAATAACAAAGAAATCCAGATTAAAAGCCGCTATCAAGGAAACAGCGGAAGCGCGTAGTAGCGAAGGCAGTAAGGCCGACCAATTATTTAAAAAAGTCTATCAGGAATACGCTGATGTCGTCGCTAACGAACCGCTGATTGCTGAAGCTTTATATAATTGGGGATTCGCTTTGCTGCATCAGGCGAGAACCAAGCTTGGCGATCAGGCAGCTAATCTTTATCAAGATGCTATTGCCAAGTTTTCTTTTTGTCTGACTATAGAACCAGCCTACCTTGGCGCTGCAATTGATGGCGGGGTTGCTTATATGGAATTGGCCCGCGTTAAAGCGGTAGGATCCAATGATAGCTTATATGGTAGAGCCAAAAATTATTTTGAAAAAGCCAATGCAATCCAGGCTGGATCGGCTTCTTATAACCTGGCTTGCATCTATGGTTTGCGCGGTGATAAAGAGGCTTGTCTTACTGCTCTGGAAATTTCTAAAGGGAAGGGCAGTTTACCAGCTTCTGCCGATATTCTTGCAGATCCGGATCTTGAAAACGTTAAATATCAGGACTGGTTTATAGAGTTTATGGAATCTTTAGCTAAAGAACCGGAACCCGTTGTTGAAATTAAGGAGGCAGTTGTTGAAGAGGTCGCTTTGAATGAAAAAACCGAAGTCGAGGAAGATGCAATTGCTGATGCATCGGAAGCCGTTGCTGTCGATACACCGGTAACTGAAAAGTCTGAAATTGAAGATGATTATGCCGAAGATGCTCTTATAAACGAAGAAACTGAAGTTGTGGCAAAAGATGACACGGCTACCGAGTCCGAAGGCGTTGTAGAACATAAAGCGCCCGTCAATGAAAACGCGTTTGCAGCCCAAAAAATTGAAGTTACGGTCGGAACAGCTGGCGAATCTGAGAAAGAAGTTAAGTCATTCTTGGGTCGTTTTTAATTAAAGCTGGAAGAGGACAATGATGTCGTCTTTTAAATATCTGGTGATTGCCGGATTGATAGCCGCAACGGTTCAGCCGGTCTTTGCCGATGATAGTTTAAGTCAAGTGTTTTCAACTTGTATGGATCAATCCGATGGCAGTACTCCATCAATGATTGAATGCATGGGCGCTGAAACGGAGCGTCAAGATGTCCGGTTAAACAAGGCCTATAAGGACATTATGGTCGACCTTTCATCTGAACGTAAGAAACAGTTGCAGGAAGCCCAGTGGTTATGGCTTAAGTATAGAAAGACCAATTGCGATTTTTATTACGATCCTGATGGTGGAACGATAGCCAGAGTCAATGCAAATCAGTGTTTTATGTCCTCTACAGCTGCGCGAGCTAAAGAGTTGGAAGGCTTTAAACAACAAAACTGAAATTATCGGTTAAGTGGATAACAGGCCGCCAATAAAGCCTGCATTTTGGCTAATCCCAGTTTTCGGGTTAATTCAATGTTATGTTGTGGGATGTTTTCCGGATCAGGGTGGCTGGCTACGGCTAGTTCTATACTGGTTTCCCGCAGCAGATGCAGCATGGGGTAGGGTGAGCGATTGGTGTAATTTGCAGCATCGTCCTGATCGCTGCCTTGGAAACAGTAATTGGGATGAAAGCTTGCCAGCTGGTACGTACCTTCATAGCCTCGTTCAATTAACAATGATTCGGCGACTTCAAGGAAATCCAGATAATCGTCGAATTTTGCAAACGCATCTGTATAAATCAATAACGTGGTTTCAATGCCGGGGTCTGTCTCCAGTCGATCACATTCATCAATCAGGTGCAACAGGCATTGCTCAATTTCTATGTCGCGATTAACGCTAAAGTAAATACTGCCCCGCTCCAGTTCGCGTTTTGCAAACGGACAAATGCTGTATTCAATGACGACAGATTTTAGCCAAGATAGTGTTGCGGCTTTAACGTCGCGGTCTGGAAGGATTTTATGAGTCATGGTGATTTACTGCCGGTTAAAGCAAAAAAGCCCCGTTTCACTGGGGCTTTGGGGCAGCACAACATATGCCGTTTATTTATGACTGATACCAGCTGCAATTCTTTTTTCCCTTTCTTCACTGGCTTTTTCAATTTTTGAAAAAACCCGCAGAATGTCAGTGGAAGATAATATGCCGACCAGTTTGTTGTCTTTATCGACGACAGGCAATGCGCCGATTTTATTGTCGGCCATTTTTGCCGCCGCTTCCGATGCATAGGTGTCAGGACTAACGGTTATTACTCCCCGATGCATGATATGCTGTACTTTTTTCGGTATTACATGAAGTTCGACCGCACCGGCGCCGGCTGCCGCTTCAATAGCGTTTGAGTTACTTTTTGGGCCTAGAGCTTTGTATAGATCCCTGTCAGATACAATTCCAATAACTTTGCCTTTTTCAACGACGGGTAAGTGGCGAATTCTTTCATAATGAATTAAGAAAAAGACACGATCGATCAAGTCGTGTTGTTCGACTGTAAATACTTTTGAAGTCATTAAATCTGCAACACGCATTATTTATTCTCCTGAATTATAAAAAAACCGGGTAAGAATAGGTAAATAAACGTATTTTTACAAGAGATAAAATTTGATGTGTTATAAAATAATGGGCTATGTTTTTGTTTGGTTTTGTAGGTCGGATTAAATTATGCTTACCTGCATGAGCTGTTATGTTTAGAGTCTAAATCTGTCTTAATGACACAATGGAGTTAGTTATGCGCATTATCCTGTTAGGGAGCCCTGGTTCCGGTAAAGGAACTCAAGCTCAATTTATTACTGAAAAGTACGCTATTCCGCAAATTTCAACGGGTGATATGTTGAGAGCCGCAGTGCGGGAGGGGACTCCGTTGGGCGTTGAAGCAAAAAAAGTGATGGATGCCGGCGGCTTGGTTTCCGATGATATTATTTTAGGGCTGATCAAAGAACGCATCGCACAAGCCGATTGCGCTAATGGCTTTTTGCTGGACGGCTTTCCTCGCACCATTGCTCAGGCTGAAGGCCTGAACGCAATGGGCGTCAGCATTGATACAGTTATTGAAATCGTGGTGGAGGACGAGGAAATTGTAAAACGCATGGCCGGCAGAAGAGTGCATTTACAATCCGGGCGCACTTATCATGTTGAGTTTAATCCACCTAAAGTTGACGGGCTTGATGATGTGACCGGCGAGCCTTTGATTCAGCGCGATGATGATAAAGAAGAAACCGTGCGCAAGCGGCTTAGTGTTTACCATGAACAGACTAAACCATTGGTCGGCTATTACTCAGCGCCAGAAAGACACGTCAAATTCAGTTCGGTAGCCGGTGTCGGCAGTGTTGATGAAATCACCGAAAAAGTTTTTGCTGTTTTGGGGTAGCCGCGCGAACAAAATATTTTGTGATAAATCGATGTTCAAATTTCAGGATAAAAGGTTTTTAAAGTTAATGATAAAGAAGGTTTTAGTAGTAAGGAAGGATGGTTAATATGACCAAGCTATATAATGTTGCTGTGGTTGGCGCTACCGGTGCGGTGGGTGAAGCTATGCTGTCAATTTTGGAAGAGCGTGATTTTCCCGTTGCTGAGGTTTATGCATTGGCCAGCAGTAATTCAGCGGGAAAAAGAATTTCTTTTAAAGGCGGGTCTTTAGTCGTACAGGATTTGGCTACTTTTGATTTTTCAAAGGTGCAAATCGGTTTATTTTCTCCTGGAGCGTCTGTATCGGCGGAATACGCGCCAAAGGCTGCTGCTGCTGGCTGTGTTGTTATCGATAACACCTCACAGTTTCGCTATGACGACGATATTCCGCTGGTGGTGCCGGAGGTCAATCCCGAAAAAATCGCCGATTATAAAAATCGCGGCATTATCGCTAATCCTAATTGTTCAACCATTCAGATGTTGGTGGCGCTAAAACCCATTTATGATGCGGTCGGGATTGAACGAATCAATGTGTGTACTTATCAGGCCGTTTCAGGTACCGGCAAAGAAGCTATAGAAGAGCTGGTTCGACAAACCACCAGTCTTCTTAACATGCAGCCCATTATCACAAACGTCTACCCTAAACAGATTGCTTTTAACGTGTTGCCGCAGATTGACGTATTTATGGACAACGGTTATACGAAGGAAGAAATGAAGATGGTGTGGGAAACCCGGAAAATTATGGGTGATGATAGTATTTTGGTTAATGCAACCGCAGTGCGGGTGCCGGTTTTTTACGGACATTCCGAGGCCGTACATATCGAGACTCGTAAAAAAATTGACGTTGTTACCGTAAGAGCTTTGCTTGAGAAAGCGCCGGGGGTGACGGTAATGGATGAACATAAAGATGGCGGTTATCCATCGGCAGTGACCGAATCGTCAGGCAATGATGATGTGTTTGTAGGACGTATTCGGGAAGATATATCGCATCCTCAAGGGATTGATTTGTGGGTGGTAGGTGATAATGTTCGAAAAGGTGCTGCATTAAACAGTGTGCAAATAGCAGAAGTGCTGGTAAAAAATTACATCTAGACTAAGCTTGTTTACATATTTGACTAGACGCGGTAAGAAACTGTGGTAACTATTGAGAAGAAGAGCAAAGTGCGTTTGTTAACTAAAACCCTAGCCGTTGTATCGTTACTGGCGCCGGCCAGTGGTCATACGTTAGGGATTGGCGAGATTAAATTGCATTCGGCCCTTAATCAAAATCTGGATGCTGAAATTGCGTTAATATTGTCAGGGGAGAGTGTATCTGACATCAAGGTAAATTTGGCACCGCCCGAAAAGTTTGATGAGGCAGGGGTGGCATGGACTTATTTCCTGTCGAAAATTAAACTTGAAACAATTACCAATTCTAATGGTGTGGCAGTCATTAAGTTGACTTCTAAGGAAGCGTTAAAGGAACCTTTTTTGGATTTTCTGCTCGAAGTAAGCTGGCCCAAAGGTAATTTGTATCGCGAGTTCACCGTATTGGTTGATCCGCCGTCAGTTTATAATCAAGCGACTATCCCAGTTTCAACCAGCACCGAAAGCTATGTGCAACCGCCAGCAGTTATGTCGCATGCTAATAGTCAAAGCAGCGCTGGAGAATATGGGCCTACACTTGAAAATGACACGCTTTGGAGCATAGCTGAGCGTGCGAAAGGGCAGGACAGCATTTCTGTAGAGCAAATGATGATGGCGATTTATGAAGCAAATTCTCATGCATTCTATAAAGGCAATGTTTATGCATTGACTGCCGGAAAAATGTTAAGAATTCCTGAAAAAGAGGTTGCTTTAAAACTATCACGAAACCAGGCATTAGCGGAATTCAACCGGCATACAAAAGCTTGGAAAAATCGCTCGGCTCCAGCTCACCTTGAAACAAAGGAAAAGCCTGTCCTGAGCAAAGGCGAAGGGCCTATCGATAATCAGTTAACTCTGGTTGCTCCAACCAAAGCAGCGGTTACTGATAATGCAGTTATAGCGTCGGTGAATGAGCAGGCAAATACTGAAAAGACAGCAACCGATGAGTCAAAAAACTCGAAGAAAGTTAAGGGTATAAGTGAAGCGATAACGGCAGATGGCGCGATACAAGGTAAGATAGCAGAGTTGGAAAAACAGCTGGCAATGATGCAGGAGTTGATTGTTCTAAAGGACCAGCAACTCGCGGCTTTGCAAAGCCAGTCCCAGAAAAATCAAATAGCGCCAAGCGAGGACGCGACAGTTAAGCCTGCTGATCAAGTCACGCCGGTTTCTGAACAAGCTGCTGTTCAGCCAGTGCAACCGAATCAGACAGTGCCGGGTGAGGTTGCGCCAGTTAAGCCTGCTGATCAAGTAACGCCGACTTCTGAACAAGCTGTTGTTCAGCCAGTGCAACTGAATCAGACAGTGCCGGGTGAAGCTGCGACAGTTAAACCTGCCGATCAAGTAACGCCGGCTTCTGAACAAGCTGCTGTTCAGCCAGTGCAACCGAATCAGACAGTACCAAGCGAAGTTATGCAAACCAAGCCTGTTGATCAAGTAACTCGCGCTGCTCAGCAGACTGCTGTTCAACCAGTAGCGCGGCCGGAACCTGAAGCAGATAATTTATTCGATTCGCTTTATCTAGAGGGGGGAGCCGGATCAGCAATTTTGGCGCTGTTGGGTTGGCTTTGGTGGCGAAAACGCAAAGTTGATAAGGAAACGAATACAGAGAGTATGTTTGCTTCTTCCGCCCTGATTGAAACATATGAAGCAAATGAAAATATTTCTGTGCCGGTTGTTGATGATGGTGCTGCTGCTGTACATGATGCGGGTACAGTTGGCGAAAGTTCTTTTTTAAGTGAATTCACACCTAGTGATTTTGACTCGTTTGATACCGATCAAGGGGAAATCGATCCGATATCCGAGGCTGATGTATATCTTGCTTACGGTCGTTATCAGCAGGCCGAGGAATTAATACGACAGGCGATTAAAGATCAGCCGAACCGCGATGAATGTAAATTAAAGTTGCTGGAGATTTTTTACGCTAATGAAAACAAAGCTGCTTTTGAAGCCTATGCCGATGAATTGGCAACGGCAGGTAAGCGAAATGAGGTCGAGTTTTGGGAGCAAGCAGCTGAAATGGGGCGTGAAATTTGTCCTGATTCACCCTTGTTTTCTTCAGGGATTGATTTATTTCCAGTGGCTGACGATACAGCCGTTGAAAATGTAGCAGAGGATGATATATTCAGCAAAAATAATATAAATGCTGGAACGGCTTCTTTCGAGCAGTCAGTCAATGATGATTTTGTTAAGGAAATAATTGAGCCAAAAGGCGACGCATTGGATTTTGATTTATCTGAAGCTGAAGCTGAAGATGATTCTTTTGTTGCGGAACAGCGAAATAACGAAGACATTGATTTTGATTTAAGTTCATTCTCAATGGACGCCAACGAGCCAGATGAAGCGGAAAAAGATGTTACAGCTTCCGGTATCCAGACAGATAAGCCTTCAGCAGCGCAGATTGAAGACATTGATTTTGATTTAAGTTCATTCTCAATGGGCGCCAACGAGCCAGATGAAGTGGAAAAAGATGTTACAGCTTCCGGTATCCAGACAGATAAGCCTTCAGCAGCGCAGATTGAAGAGATTGATTTCGATTTAAGTTCATTCTCAATGGACGCCAACGAGCCAGATGAAGCGGAAAAAGATGCTAC
>NZ_SCTW01000052.1 GCF_004322395.1 Methylobacter sp. | reverse complement strand
TCGGTACAATTAGTAGGAATACTTATTAAATTCAAGCGTTAATCGCCTGAATAGAGATTATGCCGCTTGGTTTTCGATGATGTACAAAGCCGGCATTAGCTTCAGCACCCCAATATTTTTCGCGAAAGTTAAAATGGATCCATCCAAATTTTAGTAGCGGAAAATGAACTGCTTCGACGGTGTTACGCTTTGTACTTCTTCAGGGAAAGCGGGGCAATAAAGTACCGATAGACACTTGATCGGGCTAGATACCAAGGTTGTACGAATAGAAGTCATCTGTCACAATAATGTTAATAGTGACTAATAAAAGGACAGCTCTATGTCTGAAATAACTGAAGTACCTAGCCCTTTTTGCGGTATTGGCACGGATGACCTGACCATTCAGGTTGACGGTGTATCGCTTAAGGTGGTTAAAAACGGCTGTGCGGTTAATTCGCCTGCTTTTGAACAGGCGATTACCGATACTTGCCCAAGAATCGATGGTAAGGATGTCAGCTTGGATGCGGCTGTGGCAAAGGCGGCGGCGTTGTTAAAAAACACTAACCAGCCCGTTATCGGCGGCTGTGCGACGGATGTCAACGGAATGCGGGCGTTGCTGGCATTGGCGGATCGTAGCGGCGCTGTTGTCGACAATATGAATTTTACCGGAGCACGGAACAACTTTCTGGCCTTGCAAGATTCCGGCTGGATGAATACAACTCTGGCGGAAGTAAAAAACCGCTGCGATTTATTGTTGGTGGTCGGGACCGATCTGGAAAGCTTCTCGCCGCGTTTTTTCGAGCGTTATCTATGGAATGAAGAATCCATGTTCTTGGACGATACCGGTAAGCGTGAAGTTGTTTATTTGGGCAAAGCCCCTTCCGGTTCGGCGTCGACTTCACCTAGTGGGCAAAAAGCGCAAGTTTTTGAATGCGCAAACGAGGATTTACCTGATGTTGTTGCAGTATTAAGAGCGTTAGTTAAAGGCAATCCGATCCGGATTGATTCAGTCGGCGGCATTGCGGTTGTCGATTTACAGGGTATTGCCGATAAATTAAAAGCGGCGAGCTATAGTGTAGTGACCTGGGCTGCCGGTGCATTGGCTTATAGCCAGGCCGAGCTGACGGTGCAGACGCTTTCTGAAATGATTAAAGATATTAACAATCAAAATACCCGTTGCTCCGGCTTGCCGTTAGGCGGTAAAGAAGGCGACCAGACGGCTAACCAAGTTTGCGGTTGGACTACAGGTTATCCGGCGCGCACGCGTTTTTCCAGCGGCTTTCCGGAATATGATCCTTATTTAAACGATGCGAATTTCTTGCTGGCCAATGGCGAAGCGGATGCGTTGGTTTGGGTTCAGGCATTTAATGTCAAAGCCGTGCCGCCGGTAACAGACTTGCCGACCATTGTGGTGGGGCGTTCCGGGATGACGTTTGCCAAAGAACCGGATGTGTTTATTCCAGTCGGTACGCCGGGTATTGATCATGCCGGTCATGCTTACCGTATGGATAACGTGGTTGCGATACGGTTGAAGAAATTGCGCGAATCCGGCCTGCCCAGTACGTTCGACGTACTTCATGCCATTGAACAAGCTTTTTAGGTGTAAGTAATATGTTGATTAAATTAACAGGCGGGGCTGTTTATGATCCTGCGAGCGGGATCGATGGCGTAAAACAGGATATTTACATTCAGGACGGACGCATCGTCAACAAACCAATTGGCGATTTTAAAGTCGATAAAGAATACGATTTAAACGGCAAAGTAGTCATGTCCGGCGCGATCGATATGCATACGCACATCGGCGGCGGTAAAGGCAATATCGCCAGAACCTTGTTGCCGGAAGATCATCGCGCCGATCCTGTTGCGCGTACCGATATTACCCGTTCCGGCTGCGGCCATGCGATGCCCAGCACCTTTGTGACCGGTTACCGTTATGCGGAAATGGGCTACACAGCGGGTTTCGAGCCTGCGGTATTGCCGATTAATGCGCGTCAGGCGCATATGGAAATGGCCGATATTCCGATTTTGGATAAGGGCGGTTATGTGCTGTTGGGCAGCGATGATTATTTGCTGCGCATGTTGACGGCTAAAAAAGACCAGAAAGCCATTAATGATTATGTCGCTTTTACCATGCAAGCGGCTAAAGCGATTGGCGTTAAAGTCGTTAATCCCGGCGGCATCAGTGCGTTCAAGTTTAACCAGCGCAAACTGGATCTGGACGAGCAAAACAGCCATTACGGCGTAACACCGCGTGATATTTTACGCGTATTGGCAACAGCGGTTAAAGAACTTGGCGTCACGCATCCCTTGCATGTGCATGGCTGTAACCTGGGGGTGCCCGGCAATATGAATACTACGCTGGATACCATTCAGGGCATAGGCGGCTTGCCGATGCATTTGACCCATATTCAGTTCCACAGTTACGGCACGGAAGGGGATTTCAAGTTTTCATCGGGTGCGGCGCAGATTGCCGAAGCCGTCAATAAAAACAAGAATATCACTATCGATGTCGGGCAGATTCTGTTCGGTCAAACCGTAACGGCGTCCGGCGATAATATGCGTCAACATGCCAATCACAAACATGCCAGCCCGAATAAATGGGTGACCATGGATATTGAATGCGATGCGGGCTGCGGCGTTGTGCCGTTCAAATACAGAGACCAAAACTTCGTCAATGCATTGCAATGGGCGATCGGTTTGGAAACCTTCTTGTTGGTTGATGATCCATGGCGCATTTTCCTGACTACCGATCATCCGAATGGCGCTCCGTTTACCAGCTATCCACATTTGATCCGCTTGCTGATGGATAGAAGTTTCCGTAACGATATGTTGGCTACGATACACCCTGAAGCGCAAAAGATGACAACTCTGGCATCAATTGAGCGCGAATACAGTCTACAGGAGATTGCTATTATGACTCGCGCCGGTGCGGCCAGATTAATCGGTTTGCAAGATCGCGGCGGCTTGAGCGCCGGTAACTGGGCGGATATTACTGTTTATACTGACAATGCTGATCGGCAGCTTATGTTTGAAAAACCGGATTATGTGTTTAAAGACGGTGAGTTGGTAGTGGTTGACGGCAAGGTTGTTTACACCAAGTGGGGCACGACTCATGTGGTTAAGCCGGATTATGACTCGTCGGTAGAAAAGGATTTGCAAGCTTATTTTGATCGGTTCCTGACCATGAAACTCAGCAATTTTAAAATCAGTGATGATGAAATAACGGAAGATGGACGCGGCAGATTGACTGTGCATCCGCTTAAGGGGACTGTGGCATGATTGTTACGGATATTGAATAATGACAACATTAGCCTTTGATACTTACGCGTTCATTCGTAAGCTGAAAGATTCGGGCATAACCGAGGAACAAGCACGGGCGCAAGTAGAAGCGCTGAGTCAGGCTCTTGAGCAGTTTCAAAGTGAATTGCACTTATCCGAGTCTGCAACCAAACAGGATATTAGAGAGTCCGAATTAAAGCTGGAGTTGAACATTGCTGAAACTAAAGCTGAATTAGTTCGCTGGACTGTTGGAGTTGGATTTTTACAAACGGCCTTGATCGCCGCATTATTAATTAAACTGAGCGCTGGAATATGATTATTAACGGTGTAGCAATAGACGCAACCTTTGCCGAGGCTTTTCCGATGAAAGCCACTCGCGCGATTATTACCGCACAAAATGAAAAATGGGCGATGATTTCAGCCCAAGCCATGACAGGCTTTGCTACTTCGGTGATTGCCTGCGGTTGCGAGGCTGGCATTGAGCGGGTTCTTGATCCATCCGAGACTCCGGACGGTCGTCCGGGCGTTTCGATCATGATTTTTGCAATGGGTGGTAAAGGCTTGGCCAAGCAGCTTGAAACCAGGGCAGGGCAATGCGTATTGACATCGCCGACCTCAGCCCTATTTGCAGGCATTGATGGCGGTACACGCATCGCGTTGGGTAAAAATCTGCGTTATTTTGGCGACGGTTTTCAGGTGGCTAAGCTTATTGATGGCAAGCGTTACTGGCGCATTCCTGTTATGGACGGCGAGTTTTTAGCTGAAGCGACTACAGGGCAGGTCGAAGCAGTCGGTGGCGGCAACTTTTTAGTATTGGCTGAGTCGCAACCGCAAGCGCTGGCAGCCTGTGAAGCGGCAATTGAAGAAATGCGTAAAATTCCGAATGTGATTATGCCTTTTCCTGGTGGCGTTGTACGCTCCGGTTCTAAGGTTGGATCGAAATATGCGGCTTTGGGAGCGTCAACCAATGGTGCTTTTTGTCCGACTTTAAAAGGCATGACCAAAACCGATCTTTCGCCGGAAATTGAATCGGTCATGGAAATTGTTATCGACGGTTTAACTAAAGAAGACATTGATAAAGCCATGCGTGTGGGTATTCAGGCGGTTTGCGATTTAGGCGCCGCGAACGGTATCAAACGCATTAGTGCGGGTAATTATGGTGGTAAGTTAGGGCCGTTCCACTTTCACTTACAGGAGATTATGGCATGAGCGCTTTAACCTTTACGCTGAAACACCAACCGGATCAGCGTGTCGATATGTCGCCATTGGTTTGCCAAAAGCTGGCTGATATGCCGCTTGCGGAAATTGCCGCGCTCACTTTACAGAATGGCAAGCGCAAAATCCGGGTAGATGAATTATTCATCATTGCAGGTAGCGATGCGCAAGACATTGTAATAAAAAACAGCTTTAACAAACTCGATTTTATCGGCAAGGAATTGGATGGCGGATGCATAACGGTTGAAGGCGATGCAGGTGCTTATCTTGGTTTGGGCATGAAATCCGGCGAAATTGAGGTATTTGGTAATGTCGGTCTTTATGCGGCCTGCGAAATGAAAAAAGGCTTTTTGACGATTAACGGTAATGTTGGGGACTTTTTGGGTGCTGCTTTGCCTGGTAACAAAATGGGTATGAAAGGCGGAACTATCCTGGTGAAAGGCAATGTCGGCGAGCGTGCCGGTGACCATATGCGCCGCGGAAATATTTTGATCGAAGGCAATGCCGGTGATTATTGCGGTTCCAGAATGACAGCGGGTACTATCGCTGTCATGGGGCAGACCGGCAAATATTTGGGTTTTGCGATGCGTCGGGGTACGTTATTGTTATGGAATCAACCGCAGGTATCGGCAAGATTTAACGATTGCGGTGCGCATACATTGGCATTTTTGCCAATATTGTTTGCATCATTTAAAAAGCTTAATTCCAAATTTGCGGATAGCTCTGCGGCTTTTAACCGAGTGCGGCGATATGCTGGCGATATGTCGGAGATGGGTCGTGGTGAGGTTCTGGTTAAAATAACGTGATCGTATGGTATTAAGTTAGGGATAAACAAAAGCCTCAGTATAAAAAACTGGGGCTTTTTTATTGGTTCGCTATCAATCTGTTTATTTCAAATATAGTTATGGGAACAAGATTAACGACAACTGATCATAGCCGAGATATTGCCGGGTTAAAGTATGTATATCCGGTACTTTCCAGGCGAGCAGGCGGCTTGTCTATCGGAATCAATTTTAATACCAATAATGCCTGTAACTGGCGTTGCATTTATTGCCAAGTGCCTGATTTAAAGATCGGAGCTGCGCCGGACCTGGATTTTCAGTTATTGGAAAATGAGCTGAGATTTTTTCTTGATAATGTGTTGAATGGCGATTTCTATCAGCGCTTTCAGGTTGATGAAGACAAGCGAGTCATTAAGGATATTGCTATTTCCGGAAATGGCGAGCCGACCAGTGTAAAAGATTTTGATGATGCTGTAGCGTTGATTGGGAAAATAGCGTCAGAAGCCGGTGTTTTACCGCAGAGTAATTTTGTGTTGATTACCAATGGAAGTTTGTTGCACCGGAGTAGCGTCCAAAATGGGCTGAAGAAGTTAAAGGAATATGGCGGAGAGGTATGGTTTAAGTTCGATAGCGCTACAGAAGAAGGTAGAGCTTTAATGAATAATGCAGGGCAAAGCCGTCAGGCGAGCGTTGAGAATCTGTTGCTTTCAGCAAGTCTTTGCCCGACGAAGCTGCAAACATGTTTATTGGATTATGATAAGCGAGGCTTGTCCTTGGAAGAAAAAAACGCTTTTCTTGATTTGCTAAGGAGCATTAAAGCAAAGGGCTGCGTGTTGAAATGTATAATGTTGTATACAATTGCGAGGCCATCTCTCCAGCCGGAATCCGGGCGGCTGGAGAAATTGTCGTTAGGGACGCTGAATGCGTTCGCTGATGAAATCAGGCTCTTAGGTTTTGATGTGCTGGTAAGCGATTAGCTTAGGCTTTGATGTCCAGCAAAGAACCAATTGTTTCTTTATCGGCTTGAAGTAATTTAACTGCGGCAGAAGTTTCCAGTTCAGACTCTTTTAAGCTGAGTACCGGTTTAGTAATGTCACTGGACCTGAATTCTGAACTGCCGACCTCATCTTTTTGTATCGGAAGTTCGGCGATTACTTGGGCCGCATCCGCCGATCTATGTTGAGCGGTATTGATTAGATTAACTGCACTGGTAGTTGGTGTAATGTTCATGTCGTGCCCCTTAAATATATTACATTGGCTTCAAAGCAATACTACATCTATATGAGCAATATGCAAACATTGAATTGAGGTTTTAGAGTAGAAGTGTGAGCAGTAAGGCATTTTTTTTGGCAATAAATGACTATATGCATGCAAGGTTTTAAAGAAAATTATAGCTTGTTGTACTCGTACAATTACGGATATAATTAGAAGTTCATTAAAAATGCGAATGTGGCGGAACTGGTAGACGCGCTGGATTTAGGTTCCAGTAGGTTATCCTGTGAGAGTTCGAGTCTCTCCATTCGCACCACCCAATTCATAAAAGAGTTAGCGTTCATCGTTAACTTTTCAGTTCTTTGAGCCGTTCATCGGTATTCTATAAAATCTTTTTTAAATTTTAATTGAGGTAAAGAAATGCAAGTTTCTGTCGAAAAGACATCAGAATTAAGCAGAAAAATGACTGTTAGCGTGCCTGAAGAGGTTGTTCAGAAAAAAATGGCTGCACGTTTAAAGTCCTTAGCGCGCGAAGTTAAAATCGATGGTTTTCGTCCAGGAAAAGTGCCTCAGCATGTAGTTGAAAAAATGTATGGAGATAGAGTTCGTGGAGAAATTGCCGGGGACTTGATCCAGTCGACTTATTATGAGGCATTGCAAGAACAGGATTTAAGGCCGACAGGTCATCCGCATATTCATCCTTCAGATGAAACCGAAGGTTTTAAATATACCGCTGAGTTTGAGGTCTATCCTGAAATTTCACTGGAAGGCGTTGAGCAAATTGAAGTGTCGCGTCCTGTCGCTGTTGTCAAAGATGCCGATGTTGATGACATGATTGAGAAGTTAAGAGCGCAAAAGAAAAGCTGGGTCATCGTTGAGCGGGCTTCCCAGGAAAATGATCGCATGACGATTAGTTTTTCAGGGGTTTGTGAAGATGAAAATTTTACTGATGGAAAAGTAGATAATTATCAGGTTGAAATTGGTTCGAAACTAATGATTCCAGGTTTTGAAGATAACTTGATTGGTCTCAAAGCGGGTGACAATAAGGCCTTTAAAGTGTCTTTTCCAGAAGAATATGGCAACGAGAAATTGGCGGGCAAAGAGGCTGAATTTGAAGTTGAAGTTATTAGTGTCGAGGAACCTGTACTGCCGGAAATCGATGATGCTTTTATCAAGGCTTATGGCATAGAAGGTTCGATAGATGCTTTCCGTGAAGACATCAAAAGCAATCTGGAAAGTGAGCTTGAGCAGGCATTGCATGGCAAGCTTAAAAACGCAGTGATGAATGCTTTATATGAAAAAATTCAGATTGCAGTTCCAAACACAATGGTCGATCAGGAAGTCGAAAGTATGATGAAGCCCTACATCGAAACCGCCAAAAGGCAGAAAGTCAAGTTGGACGATTTAAAGTTGCCTAGGGATATGTTTGAAGAACAGGCAAAACGTCGTGTAGCTTTGGGATTAATCTTAAGTGAGATTATTCAAAAAAACGATATAAAAGTAGACGACAGCAAAGTACGCACTACTATTGAAGATATGGCGAAAAGCTATGAGCGTCCTCAAGACGTTGTTGATTGGTATTATTCGGATAAAAGCCGATTGAACGATGTGAGGCAGATGGTATTGGAAAATCAAACTATCGATTGGTTGGTTGAGCGGGCGAAAGTGTCTGATGTAACTATAAGTTTTAACGATGCGATGAGTAAACAAAGTTAAGGGGTTTAAATGTATAACCAGTACGCAAGAAATCAAATGATGGCTCCGGAAGCGGCGGGTGGATTGGTTCCTATCGTTATTGAGCAAACAGCTCGAGGCGAGCGTTCTTTCGATATTTATTCAAGATTATTGAAAGAACGGGTGATTTTTCTAGTGGGGCAAGTTGAAGATTACATGGCTAATCTGGTTGTTGCACAGTTGCTTTTTCTGGAATCGGAAAATCCTGATAAAGACATCCATTTATATATCAATTCGCCAGGCGGCTCGGTAACGGCAGGTATGTCAATTTATGACACTATGCAGTTTATCAAGCCTGATGTCAGTACCATGTGTATTGGTCAGGCAGCCAGTATGGGCGCGTTACTTTTAACTGGCGGAGCAAAAGGTAAGCGTTATTGCTTGCCTCACTCAAGAATGATGATTCATCAGCCTTTGGGCGGTTTTCAAGGGCAGGCTTCTGATATTGATATTCATGCCAGAGAAATTCTGTCAATCAGAGAAAAACTGAATAAAATTCTTTCTGATCATACAGGTCAGCCGATAGAAAAGGTTCAGCAAGATACAGACAGAGATAATTTTTTAAGTGCGAGTGATGCTGTCAGCTATGGTTTAATCGATCAAATGTTGTCGAGCCGAACAACTGTTTCTAATAAATAACGGTTGGTGTTTTTTTGTATTTCGATATATTCTTTAATTTTATCGAAATTAAAAACATCATCTTTGGATGTTTGCGGGAGTCCAATTTATGAGTAATGACAAAAACAGCAAAGATGACGATAAGCTGCTTTATTGTTCTTTTTGCGGTAAAAGTCAGCATGAGGTTAGAAAGCTTATTGCCGGGCCGTCAGTTTATGTCTGTGACGAATGTGTAGATCTTTGTAACGACATTATAAAAGACGAATTGCAGGATGATTCCTCTTCTCTCGGTGGCGGTGAGTTGCCCAAGCCGAAAGAAATAAAAGAAGAACTTGATAGCTACGTTATTGGCCAAGAAAATGCAAAAAAGATTTTGGCCGTGGCTGTTTATAATCATTATAAACGGCTCCGCAACAAGTCTAAAAAAGACACGGTTGAGTTAGCAAAAAGTAATATTTTATTAATCGGGCCTACCGGTTCAGGTAAAACCTTACTGGCCGAAACATTGGCTCGTTTATTGGATGTGCCGTTCACTATCGCCGATGCAACTACACTGACAGAAGCGGGTTATGTGGGCGAAGATGTAGAGAATATCATTCAGAAGATTCTGCAAAAATGTGATTATGATGTAGAGAAGGCTGAAACCGGTATTGTTTATATCGATGAAATCGATAAGATTTCCAGAAAATCAGATAATCCGTCAATTACCCGAGATGTTTCAGGTGAAGGTGTTCAGCAGGCTTTATTGAAACTGATTGAAGGAACGATTGCTTCGGTTCCTCCTCAAGGTGGGCGGAAGCATCCTCAGCAGGAATTTTTGCAAGTTAATACGGCGAATATTTTGTTTATAGTCGGAGGCGCTTTCGCCGGTCTAGATCGGGTTATTAAAGACCGGTCGGAAAAAGGCGGGATCGGTTTCTCGGCCGATATAAAAACCAAAGATGAATCTAAAAATATCGGGCAATTGTTTGCTGAAGTCGAGGCTGAAGATCTGATTAAATACGGATTGATTCCCGAGTTTGTCGGTCGCCTTCCGGTTGTTGCTACGTTAGAAGAATTGGATGAGAGCGCTTTGGTGCAGATATTGACCGAGCCAAAAAATGCGCTGATCAAGCAATATAAGCATTTGTTTGAGATGGAAGGTGCTGAATTGGAATTCCGGGATGACTCACTGATTGCGATTGCCCGTAAAGCTATGGAAAGAAAAACAGGCGCAAGAGGCTTAAGGACAATTGTTGAAAATGTTCTGCTGAATACAATGTATGAATTGCCGTCTGCAGATAATATTTGCAAAGTGGTTGTTGATGGTAGTGTTATTTTAGGTGAATCGGAGCCTATTCTGGTTTATGAAAATGAAAAGAAAAAGGCTTCGGCTGAATCTTAGAGCTTAATTTCTGGATGGATAAAAAAGGGAGCTTTTTATTTTAAAGCTCCCTTTTTTTGTGCTGTAGATAAGCCCATCATAATATTGGGTAAGTATTCTTGCTATTTAAGATAATGCCCCCATAACCTTTTTTACAAATTGTTCCATTTTTGGAAATGCATAAAATGACAGAATTACAACAATTAAATGTACTGATTCCGGTTTTGCCGCTTAGAGATGTAGTAGTTTATCCGCATATGGTTATTCCATTGTTTGTCGGTAGAGAAAGATCAATTGATGCTTTAGATGCGGCGATGAAAGACAATAAGCGGATTTTGCTGGTTGCGCAAAAAGAAGCGGATATTGATGAGCCGGACATAGCCGATCTTTATCAGGTTGGTACCTCGGCTAATATTTTGCAGATGCTGAAATTGCCCGATGGAACGGTCAAGGTTCTGGTCGAAGGAGTCCAGCGTTGCACGGTAGTGAACTATAAGGAGACAAAAAACTATTTTTCTGCTGTGGTAACAGAAATTCACGATGTTTTGAAACTAACCGAGCAAGAACAGGATGTATTGCAGCGGACAGTAATTAATTCGTTTGATCAATACGTTAAGTTAAATAATAAGATTCCGCCGGAAGTCTTGAATTCGCTGTCCGGTATTGATGATCCCAGTCGGCTTGCGGATACGATGGCAGCTCATATGACTTTAAAAGTCAATGAAAAGCAGACTATTCTTGAAACAGCCGATATTGAAAAGCGTCTTGAAGATTTAATGACTTTAATGGAAGGAGAGGTTGATCTTCTGGAGATGGAGAAGAGAATCCGCGTGCGCGTTAAGCAGCAGATGGAGAAGAATCAAAGAGAATATTATCTGAATGAACAGATGAAGGCGATTCAAAAAGAGTTGGGGGATATGGATGATGTACCCAATGAAATTGAAGAATTGACCAAGAAAATTGAAAATGCCGGTATGTCAAAAGAAGCCAAAGCAAAAGCGGATGCAGAGCTTAATAAGCTTAAGCAGATGTCGCCTATGTCAGCTGAGGCGACTGTGGTGCGCAATTATATAGACTGGATGATCAATGTGCCCTGGAAGAAAAAAACCAAAGTGCGGCACGATTTAAAAGTTGCAGAACAGGTTTTGGAGGCCGAACATTACGGTTTAGAAAAAGTTAAAGAGCGCATACTTGAGTATCTAGCTGTTCAGCAACGGGTGAAACAGCTCAAAGGGCCTATTTTGTGCTTGGTGGGACCGCCAGGCGTGGGCAAAACATCGTTAGGCGAATCCATTGCCAGGGCAACCAATCGTAAATATATGCGAATGGCTTTAGGCGGTGTGCGCGATGAGGCCGAGATTCGTGGGCATCGGCGCACTTATATAGGTTCTATGCCCGGTAAGATCTTACAGAATCTGGCTAAAGTAAAAACACGTAACCCAATGTTTTTGCTAGATGAAATTGATAAGATGGCGGCCGATTTTCGAGGGGATCCCGCTTCTGCTTTATTAGAGGTGCTGGATCCCGAACAGAATCATACTTTCTCGGATCATTATCTGGAAGTGGACTTTGATTTGTCTGATGTGATGTTTGTTGCAACAGCCAATACGATGAATATCCCGCCGGCGTTACTCGATAGAATGGAGGTCATTCGCATTGCCGGCTATACGGAAGATGAAAAAATCAATATCGCACTTCGGTATTTAATTCCAAAGAAAGTTAAAGATAACGGTCTTAAAGAGCAGGAAATTCAGATCACGGAAGAAGCAGTTAGAGACATAATCCGTTATTACTCTCGAGAAGCCGGTGTTCGGAGTCTTGAGCGGGAAATTTCGAAAATTTGCCGTAAAGTAGTTAAAGACTTGTTATTGAAACCGAGAAAGACCAAGGTCGTTGTTAATCCTGGGAGTTTGGATAAATATCTGGGGGTTAAGCGCTTTCATTACGGCTTGGCTGAAGAGAAAGATCAAATTGGACAAGTTACCGGTTTGGCCTGGACCGAAGTTGGAGGTGAATTATTAACTATTGAGACGGCGGTTACTCCAGGGAAAGGCAAGCATTCGTCAACAGGTAAGCTCGGCGATGTCATGAAAGAGTCAATTGAAGCTGCAATGACCGTAGTCAGGAGTCGGTCAGAAATCCTGGGAATTGATCATGAGCTGTTTCAGAAGAATGATATTCATATACATGTGCCTGAGGGTGCGACGCCCAAAGATGGACCTAGCGCGGGTATAGGTATGTGCACAGCCATTATCTCAGCCTTGACCAAGATACCTGTTCGAGCTTGCGTAGCTATGACTGGTGAAATCACCTTGCGAGGTCAAGTGCTGCCTATCGGAGGCTTAAAAGAAAAGCTTCTGGCGGCTCATCGCGGTGGAATAACAATAGTTTTAATTCCTGCTGAGAATGAAAAAGACTTGGCTGAAATACCGGAAAATATCAAGCAAAATCTGGAGATAAAGCCTGTCCACTGGATAGATGAGGTGCTGGAAGTTGCTTTGCAATATATGCCTGTTCCTGTTGAAAAAATGGAAGCTGAAGAACAAGCAAAGAATGAGACTGATACAGTAAAAATAATAAAACAGGGTCTAACGGCGCATTAAAGTCGCCCAGGTTTGTTGTGAAGTTCTCAAAACCGCAAAAATCATGGTTTCCCGGGTGGTTAAAGCTTGACACTGCGTAAGAGCAGTTGTTATAAAGGGTTCGTATTCTTGTGTCGCTGGATGGGGCACAAGAATTATCATGCTGGTCTTCTAGAATATAATCTTAAAAAATGACTTCCTAAGGGGGAATAATGAATAAATCAGAACTTATTGATGCTATAGCTGAGTCTGCAGAATTAACTAAAGCGGATGCGGGTCGTGCATTGGATGGTTTTATTGGCGCGGTTACAAAAGCATTGAGTAGTGGTGATTCAGTCGCTTTAGTTGGATTTGGAACTTATGCAGTAAAAGAAAGAGCGGAGCGGAAAGGACGCAATCCACAGACTGGAGCTGAGATTACTATTAAAGCTGCAAAAATTCCTTCATTTAAAGCTGGCAAATCTTTAAAAGATGCTGTAAACTAGGCCTTCTTTAGTCGGGTGCTTAGCTCAGCCGGGAGAGCATCGCCCTTACAAGGCGAGGGTCGGGGGTTCGAACCCCTCAGCACCCACCAGACTTTGGAGTGGTAGTTCAGTTGGTTAGAATACCGGCCTGTCACGCCGGTGGTCGCGGGTTCGAGCCCCGTCCACTCCGCCAAAATCAAAAAGCTCCGGATCGATTGGTTCGGAGCTTTTTTTTTGATTAAAATTTAAGTTGTTTCTTTAGGACAGAGCTATGCTGACAAAGATTAGAGAAAAAGCGCAAGGTGCTTTTGCATGGGGTATTTTGATAATAATTTGTGTGCCTTTTGCTTTATGGGGTATTCAGAATTATCTGGATACCGGAGAAGAAGCTCCCGTCGCTTCCGTCGGTGATAAGGATTTTTTTCAGCGCGATGTTAACAGGGCTTATGAACAATATAGCCAGAATCTTCAAGGAATGACGATTGACGAACAAAGCTTAAAAGCGCAAGCATTGGAAAAGCTGATAAAGGATGAAGTTTTATTGCAGTATGTGCGTGCCAAAGGCTTAGTTACAACTGATGATACCGCGCGTGAATTTATCCAATCCCTGCCCTATTTTCAGGTAGATGGTAAATTTGATGAGAAGCGTTATAAGACAATGCTCAATTTACAAAAAATATCCTCTATGGAATTTGTAAACAGAATCAAGAACGCGTTGATCATGGAGCAATTTCAGCGCAGCATTATAGATAGTAGTTTTGCAACAAAATATGATGTCGAAAGCTTTTTTAAGATCCAGAATCAGCAGCGCGATGTAAATTACATCACTGTTGCGGTACAAAAACTAGCAGAACAGCCCTCAGATCAAGAAATAGAAGCTTATTATCAACGGCATCAGGATTTATATCAAATACCTGAGCAGGTCTCTGTAGAGTACATAGAATTATCACTTGAAGATATGGCCAAAACTATAGCGGTAACTGATGATAAGTTGAAAGCTTTCTATGAGGAACAAAAAGATCAATATACCACTGCCGAGCGAAGAAAAATCAGTCATATCCTATTTGCTATTAATGACAAGACCGATGAAAAAACCGCTTTGGAAAAAGCGTTAAAAGCAAAAAAAGAACTGGCGAATAAAGACTTTACCGCTTTAGCGGCGGAAGTTTCCGATGATAAGTTAACCGCTAAAATAGGCGGAGATTTAGGCCTGTTTAATGCGGGTACTATGGAGAAACCGTTTGAAGATGCGGCGAGCGCTCTAAAATTGGGCGAAGTATCGAATCCTGTTAAATCTGCATTCGGTTATCATTTGATTAAAGTAACTGAGTTAGTGCCGGGTGAGGTTAAGCCTTTCGATGCAGTCAAAAATGAAGTGACTAAAGCTTATCAAAAGGCACAAGCGGAAAATGCTTTTTATGAAGCAGGTGAAACGCTGACTGAAATGAGTTATGAGCACCCCGATAATCTGAAAACGGTAGCAGATGCGTTGGGCGTCACGATTAAGAAATCGAACTTATTCACCAAAGACAAAGGTGACGGCATTGCAGATAATGAAAAGATTCGTAACGCTGCCTTTACTGAAGAAGTTCTACATGGCAATAACAGTACACCAATAGAATTGGGAACTGATCGCTTGATTGTATTGCGACTGTTGGAGCACAAGGCGGCTGCTGCGCGTGAGCTAAAGGATGTTAAACAGGACATAGTTGCTGTGTTGCAGGCTGATAAAGCCAAGCAATTGGCCGTCGAAAAAGCCAAGCAGATCAAGGCCAAGTTACAGGCAGGAGAGTCTATTCAAGCTGTTGCGGCTGAAAATAAACTTCAAGTGAAGACGGTTTCAGGATTGACGCGCAGCAAAGACGATGTGCCTTTGCCGCTAAGCGAGGCGATTTTTAAGGCGGCCAAACCTGTCGGCGACAAACCCACTATCTTTATTGCCGAATTACCTGCTGGTGAGCAAGTCGTAGTGAATCTGTCAAAAGTAAAAGAAGGCGTAATGACTGAAGATGACAAAAAGCAGTTGGATTTGGCAACAAAGAATATTGCCAAAGCTTTCGGTCAGACTGAATTTAATGCGCTGATCAATAGTTTGCAGGCAGATGCCGACATATCAATGAAAGCGCCGAAGTAACTGGCAAACCGGAAATAAAAAAGGGAGCTTAACGCTCCCTTTTTTGTGTCAAAATTCTTGCATTAAGACGCTGCTAAACCGGCAATATTATAGCCGCAATCCACAAAAGTGATTTCACCGGTAATACCTGAAGCCAGGTCGGAACACATAAATGCCGCTGCATTTCCGACTTCTTCAATGGTTACATTCTTCTTTAAAGGCGCAGTATCGGCCGCTTTGCTGAGCATCGATTTAAAATTATTAATGCCTGACGCCGCCAGAGTTCTGATCGGGCCTGCGGAAATAGCGTTGACCCGAGTTCCTTCTGCGCCTAATGCCACCGCCATATAGCGGACATTCGCTTCCAAGCTGGCTTTAGCTACACCCATGACATTGTAGTTCGGAATAGCCCGGTCGGCGCCTAAATAAGTCAGGGTTAACAATGATCCATTTCGGCCTTGCATCATCGGACGTCCTGCTTTTGCCAGTGCAGTAAAACTGTACGAGCTGATATCATGGGCAATCTGAAAGTTTTCTCTGGTTGTTGCATTGACATAATCGCCATCCAGCGCATCGCGGGGTGCATAAGCAACCGAATGCACAATGCAATCCAAACCGTCCCAGTGTTCTCCCAGCACTTTAAAAACGTTGTTTATGTGCTCGTCGCTGCTGACATCACATTCAATAGTAATATTGGACTCACATTGCCCAGCCATTTCTTCGACGCGACTTTGCAGCTTATCATTTTGAAAGGTAAAGGCTAATTCAGCTCCTTCGCGGTGCATGGCTTGGGCAATGCCCCATGCAATTGAACGGTTGCTGGCTAAACCCACAATCAAGACACGTTTGCCCTGCATAAAACCCATTATCATCTCCCAATGTTTTTGTTGTTACAATAAAAATCCAAGTATCTATGACCCACCTAATGATGTCCAGCATTTTGTCAGTCTTCCTCTTCAGCGCTCTCAGGCTGAGTTACAGGAATTATTGTAAATCGGCTATTATGCTCCCCGCGAATAAATTGAGAGATAAGCATTCGAGACAAGCTGAATTGCGACGAGGGTTGTTGCCGTGACCGATACTAATGTATTGGCTGATGCCGTCTTTTAAAATTAAACAGTAATGGACTTTTTGAATAATACGGGCCATGTAAACAGTGCTTTTGTGCTATCCTCGCCTAATCCGAAAAGGCGTTGCATAAACCTCCGTTAAAATTCTTTAGATAGACTGAAATCATGCAAAAACAACTCACTATCCGGGACTGGATTCTTTATTCACTCCTTAGCTTGCTGACACTATTGCTGTTGCTGGCTATGTACCAGATCGACCGGCAGTGGTTGAAACTCACAGAGATGCAAAGCGCAATGTCGGAACAGGCAAAGAGTATGCGCGAATTACGTAGTGCAATTGCTTCCGGCGTAGTGCCGGCTGCAAATTCTGCAACAGCCGAAAAAATTGCCCCAGCTTTTAAACGAGCCTACGAGGCTACCCGTCTGCCTGATTATGCACAGGGCGATTGGAGTGTAGAAGCCTTCGGCACTAACCTCAAGACCATCACGCCATTGGTTTCCACCGATGCCTACGCTTCCAATGTGCAAAGCTACGTGTTGGAGAGTCTGATCACCCGCAATCCCGACACCTTGGAATGGGAAGGATTAATCGCCAAAAGTTGGAAGGTTAGTGAGGATGGTTTGGTGATCAGCTTCCAGATGCGGGAAGATGTGCGTTTTTCCGACGGCGAGCCGTTGACGGCGGAGGATGTGACTTTCACCTTCGGTTTTATTATGACCGATGCCATTCAAGCGCCGCGCGACAGGGCATATCTGGAAAAGATCAAGGAGGTGAAGACCAACGGCAAATACGAAGTTGTGTTTACCTTCAAGGAACCGTATTTCGAGGCGCTGTCACTGGCTGGCGGCATGCCGATTTTGCCCAAGCATTTTTATGCGGCTTATTTGAAAGAACCGCAAAAGTTTAACGAGTCCAAAGGCTTGATATTAGGTAGCGGACCTTATAAGTTGATCGATCCCCAGAATTGGACGCCGGACAAAGGCAATGTCGAGCTGGTGCGTAATGAACGCTATTGGGGCGATGTACAGCCCTCATATAGCCGTATTTTGTGGAAGATTATCCAAAACGACAGCGCCCGACTGACCACTTACCGCAATGGCGACATCGATTCTTACTCTGCTCGTCCTGTCGAGTACCAAGAACTGAAAAAAGATGCACAAATCATTTCCAAGAGCCAAAACTTCGAATATATGCCTCCGGTGGTCGGCTACAGCTATATCGGCTGGAACCAGCAGCGCGGCGGCAAACCGACCCGCTTTGCCGACAAGCGGATCAGGCAAGCTATGACTTACTTGACCGACGTGGACCGTGTCATCAAGGATGTTTTCCTGAATTACGCCGAACCTGCGGTCAGTCCGTTCGGCAAGGCCAGTAAGCAGCACGATAGCGCTTTGCAATCCTATCAATTCAGCCTGGATAAGGCTAAGTCTCTGTTGAAAGAGGTCGGCTATGAAGATCGTAACGGCGATGGGGTGTTGGAAGATAAGGCGGGAAAACCCTTCGAATTCAAGCTGACCTATCTGGAATCGAACGAGGACACCAAACGCATGGTGTTGCTGTTGAAAGACCTGTATAGCCGTGCCGGAGTGAGAATGATCCCGTTCCCGCAGGAATGGCCGGTGATGTTGGAAAACCTTGATAAAAAAGACTTCGATGCGATCACGCTAGGCTGGACCAGCGGAATTGAAACCGATCTGTACCAGACATTTCACAGTGCGCAGGCAGTCAGTAATGGCGATAATTTCACAGGCTACAAAAATCCGGTGCTGGATAATCTGATTGATGAAGCGCGCCGAACCGTGGATGAAAGTAAACGCATGCCGTTGTGGCAGCAGGCTGAGCGGATCGTTTATGAGGATCAGCCCTATACCTTTCTGATGCGCCGCAAGAGTTTGCTGTTTGTCGATAAACGCATCCACAACCTGCAAATGACCAAGCTGGGTTTGAATCTGGGTTCCTTGCCGTTGGAAACCTACGTGCCTGCGGCTCAACAGAAATATACGCCATAAGCGGAGGGATTTCTAATGTTGACTTATCTGCTGCGTCGTTTACTGTTGATGGTTCCTACCTTGCTGGGAATTACGGTCGTAGTGTTTACGGTGATGGCGATGTCGCCGGGCGGCATCAGCGCACAGACGTTGGTTGGAGGTATGGATATGAAGCCGCAGGAAAAGCAGGCGCTGCTGGATTATTACAACAAGCGTTACGGGCTGGACCAGCCTGCGCCGGTGCAATACCTGCGCTGGTTGAATAATGTTTCGCCGATCGGTTTTGTGACCGACGGGCAGGGTAAGCGCGGTGAGTTTTCTTTCAACAAGGGCATGGATTTGGGGACCAGCTTCCAATACGGACGGCCTGTGTCGGACATTCTTGCCGAACGCATTCCGATTACGCTGCTGCTTAATCTAGTTACCATCCCATTTACCTATGCCATTGCGATTATGGTTGGAATGAAGTCCGCGACTAGCCGGGGCAGCGCTTTCGATGTAGGAACCGGTATGTCGATGTTGGCTTTGTGGTCTGTCCCCACCATGCTGGCCGGAGTGCTGTTGCTGGGGTTTTTCGCCAATATTCAACATTTTCATTGGTTTCCGACTGCCGGCATCAGCAGCCGTGAAGCACAGGACATGCCGTTCCTGCCGCATTGGGGCGAAACCGGTTTTATGCGCGGCTTTCTGTTGGATCGGCTGTGGCACTTGGTGTTGCCGGTGATCTGTTTATCCTACGGCAGTTTTGCCGCATTGGCGAAATTGATGCGGACTTCAATATTGGAAAATCTGCATTCCGATTATGCCAGAACTGCCAGGGCCAAGGGCTTGGCCGAAAATGACGTGTTATGGAAACATGTCTTTCGCAACAGCCTGTTGCCGCTGATTACCATATCGGCAGGGCTGTTGCCCAGCCTGTTGGCGGGCTCTTTGATTGTCGAAAATATCTTCAGCATCAATGGTATGGGGCAACTCGCCGTGGAGGCGGTAAAAGGCCGTGATCGCGAACTGGTGCTGTCAATTACCTGGGTTAGCGGTTTTCTCACTTTAATAGGCTATTTGATTGCCGACTTCTGTTATACCTTGGCCGATCCACGGGTAAGCTATGACTGAGCACGCCGTTAGCCGTGAATCCTTCTCCGCGCGTATTTGGCGCAAGACACTGGAGGGAGTTGGAGTAAAAGTCGGTCTGGCCTGGGTGGGGCTGCTGGTGTTCGCCGCCGTGTTTGCGCCGTTTCTGGCGAATTCCATGCCGTTAATGATGAGCAAAGACGGCGTCATATCCGCACCGGTATTGCAATATTTGTCCGTGGAAGATACATGGATATTGGCGACTTTTTTTATCGCATTGGCTGTTTACCGGCTACGGCTCGGTGCCGCTAAACGCATTCTGTTGTTTTTGCTGGGCAGTGTGGTTGCCGCCGTGCTGGTCAATCTGTTCGTCAAGCCGCCTGTGCTGGTGATTTATGACGATTTTCGCAGTGCCGCCTATGCTGACGTGGATTGGCGAATTATGCCGCCGATTCCGTATGCGCCGACCGATTACTTGCGCGATTTGGGCAGCAAAGGTTTGGAAGCACCTTTTATAACGGAAGGGCATACGCACTTAATGGGTACCGAAGAAAACGGCGCGGATGTGTTGAGCCGTATGATACACGCTTGCCGAATTTCGCTGAGTATAGGATTGATCGCATCCGGCATTGCCTTGTTGATAGGCGTGGTTGTGGGCGGCTTGATGGGCTATTTTTCCGGTATTGTCGATATGCTGGGAATGCGCTTGGTGGAAATCTTTGAAGACATTCCAACGTTGTTTCTGCTGCTGACTTTCGTGGCTTTCTTTGGACGCAGTCTGTATATGATGATGGTTATTATCGGCGTCACCAGCTGGTCGGGCTATGCGCGCTATGTGCGGACGGAATTCCTGAAATTGCGCAAACAGGATTATGTGCAGGCGGCGGTAGCCAGCGGTTTGCCACTTACCTCAATTCTGTTTCGGCATATGCTGCCGAACGGCGTGGCGCCGTTGCTGGTGGCGGTCAGTTTCGGTGTAGCCGGTGCGATCCTGTCGGAGGCGACCTTGAGTTTTCTGGGACTGGGCGTAGTGGATGCGCCTTCCTGGGGGCAAATGCTGGATCAGGCGGTCAAATCGTCCACCTTCAACTGGTGGATGGCGGTATTTCCCGGTGGGGCGATTTTTATGACTGTGTTTGCCTATAACTTAATCGGTGAGGCATTTCGCGATGCAATCGATCCGCAGCTTTCGCGCAAGGCGGGAGTGAATACATGAATGGACAGCTGTTGGAAGTCCGTAACCTGCGTACTCACTTGCAAGCGGATGGCCGGGAAGTCAGAGCGGTCGACGATATCAGTTTCAGCATCCCCAAAGGAGAAACCTTTTGTTTGGTAGGTGAGTCGGGTAGCGGCAAGTCGGTTAGCGCCCTCTCGGTGATCCGCTTGTTGCCGTACGGGATAGCCTCTCACCCGAGCGGGGAAATATTGTTCAACGGCCGGGATTTGTTGAAACTGAACGATTCGGAGATAAGGGCGGTTCGCGGCTCGCAGATCGCGATGATCTTTCAAGAGCCGATGACCTCGTTGAATCCGGTGCTGACCATCGGCGAACAAATCACCGAAGCGTTGCAGTTGCACCATCCGGAGATGAGCGATGCCGAGGCCGAACAGCGCACGATGATGGCGTTGGAACAGGTGCAGATACCCTATGCGTTCGGTCGGTTCCGCGATTATCCGCATCAGTTGTCCGGTGGGCAGCGGCAGCGAGTGATGATAGCGATGGCTTTGGCTTGCGAGCCTCAATTGCTGATCGCCGATGAGCCCACTACCGCACTGGATGTGACCGTACAGGCTGAGATTTTGCGACTGATGCGTAAGTTGCAGGACGATACCGGCATGAGTATGCTGTTTATTACCCACGATTTTGGGGTGGTGTCGCAGATGGCGCAATGGGTCGGGGTGATGCAACAGGGTAAGATAGTAGAAGTCGGCCCTTGTTCCGAGGTGTTGCGCAAGCCTCGGCATCCGTATACCCGGCAGTTATTGGCTGCGTTGCCTGAGAATTTGGCTAAGCCTGCAACTGTGCAATCTCAACACCAAGCAGAACAGTCATCGATTGATCAAACGCCGCTACTGCAAATCCGCAATCTGAAAGTTTGGTTCCCGATCAAAAAAGGCTTACTCCGCCGCATCGTCGATTATGTGCGAGCGGTAGACGAAGTATCGCTGGATATTCCGCAAGGCCAAATCGTTGCGTTGGTCGGCGAATCCGGTTGCGGTAAAACCACGTTAGGGCGGGCGGTGCTGCAATTGGAAAAGCCGACTTCCGGCAGCATTCAATTACAAGGGCAGGAACTGACCGGGCTTTCCGCCCGCGAATTGCGACCGTTGCGGCGGAAGATGCAGATAGCCTTTCAGGACCCGCAATCATCATTGAATCCGCGCCTGCTAATCGAAACCACTTTGACCGAACCGATGAAAGTTCACGGCATTGGGTCTAATCATGAGCAACGCATCGAACTTGCCGGCCGGCTTTTGGAAAATGTGCAACTGAAGAGAGACTTCCTGTGGCGTTACCCGCACGAATTTTCAGGCGGACAGCGGCAGCGGATCGGACTGGCTCGTGCGCTGACGCTAAATCCGGAATTTATTGTCTGCGATGAAATTACCAGCGCATTGGATGTTTCCGTGCAGGCGGAAATTTTGCAATTGCTGCTGAGCATTCGTCAGCAGCGAAATCTGACCCTGTTGTTCATTACTCATAATATCGGGGTAGTGGAATATTTGAGCGACCGGACAGTCGTGATGTACAAAGGTAAAATTGTCGAGCAGGGTGCAACTGCGCAGATTTGCGGACATCCGCAACATCCTTATACGCAGAAACTATTGGAAGCGGTACCGAGATTGTTGCTTTAGTGTCATCTTCTGATGTGAAAGCAACTGAATGATTGCTTGTGAAAAAGGCGTGAGCTATTTGTTCATCACCGATGATCTTGCTGTTGCCGCAGAAATAGCCGACGGTGTTACCATTATGTACCAAGGCAAAGTCATAAAACAGGGTGGTGTGGCCGAGGTTTTGACCCAGCCCAGGCTTATACCAAAAAACTGTTGGCGGCTGTGCAGGTTTTGAAAATGGATCATTTCAGAGTAAAACTTGAGTGGGTTCGCGGCAAAGATTTAACATTCAAAGCCGCGTTCAGGTAATAAAGGCAGTATAACTTTTTAATTTTGTGGATAAACTTATGAAAAAACAAATCTTGCTTACGGCAACAGTGCTTCTCAGTACATTAGCCTTTACTGTGTCAGCCGAAGAAATCGGCGATGTAAGCACGACATTTAAACTGTTGGGAGCCAATCATAAAATTGTGGTTGAAGCATTCGACGATCCTGATGTTCCCGGTGTTGCCTGTCATATATCACGAGCCAAAACAGGCGGAATGAAAGGCGCAGTAGGTCTGGCTGAAGATCCGACAGAAGCATCAATTGCATGCCGGCAAATAGGCGCCATTGACGCGAGTAAACTGGATAAATTGAAAAATGGCGATACGGTGTTTAAAGAAAGCCTGTCGCTGGTTTTTAAGACGCTGCAAGTGGTGCGTTTCTATGATAAAAAACGTAATGTTCTGGTCTATTTGGCTTACAGTGACAAGGTAATTGAAGGTTCTCCCAAAAATTCTATTTCATCTGTGCCGGTTATGAAGTGGGATTAATGAAACGAGCATAGAACGCAATACGCTGAAGCTATTGCGTTCTATAGAGCGTAAAGCGGCTCGGCAGCAAATCGCCGCTCACCGTACAGCGGCGATTACAATCAGTCGAAGTTGTGCTGGATTGCCTGTTGACGAATCCATATATGGGCTTCCCGTTTATTGCAAAATAAGTTTTCACAATTGATGTGGGCCGACAGTTTTGTCATCAAATGGTATTTTAATTGCCCTAACAATTCTATTTTCCGATGCTTAAAGGATCGATTTCATGGTCCAGGCAGAGCATTGGTGCTGTTAATAGTCGCCATGCGTAGCGCCGTCATAGCGGAATAGCACCGGCGTCACCGGCAACAGTTTTGCCGAGCAACGCCACGGTGCGCATTTCTTCGAATAATCCAAATCGTTATTACTAACCGCGCCCCATCGGTACTCAATGCTACTTTAATGCTTGCCGCGATACCTTCAATACTCCGGCAAATGCCGCCGGCCAACATAAATATATTTCCATGCTAGTACTAAGGTAAATTTTCAGCTTCGTTTCAGGTTCGGCTGATATTTTTGCGGCGGATCCTAAATACTGGCGTTTACTCATCAAAATTCGGTTCTTGAATTTCTTCAACCTGATCTTCTCCATCAGGAGATGGGATAAAGGTGCTGAACTTTGAAATGCGGTAATGATATTTCAGGAATTTGATCTAATAAAATTAACCACTTAAATCAATTTTTTTTAAGAGATTTTATAATGAAATTTAAATATATTTTACCGGTAATGACGTTATCTCCGGCTACATTAGCGGGTACCAGTTCTGTGATAAAGGAATTTAATTTATGTTAAGGCTTTTATCGTTATTTTTATTGTTGGCAGCTATGTCAATTCCCGCCTATTCGCAAGTATTCGGGCAGTTGGCTAATTTCGACGTAATCAATGACACGGGGAAAACGGCGCATGGTTTCGAAATTGATATTCACGGTATCCATTCGAGCGATATCACTTCAATTTTTGGTGCGGCTGACCGCTGGCCTAATATGGAAAGATACGGGGCTCCAACGGTAACAGAATATACCGATGCGACCGGCTTCGGCGTGAAAATTATCTATCAAGCCAATTATAACGGCTCTTGGTCGGCAGGAACTCCGTCAGGCACATTGCCTGTTAGCCCATCTGACAGTTGTTGGCCCTACGGTGCTCCCGATTATGGCCCTCTCTATCCTTGCGACCACTTTGGCGTCAGTACGTCGGTCAGCACCCCTAATGTCAAATACACATGGTTAGTGGAAACTCCCGGAAACCCAAGTGCATTAACACCTGTTGTAGCCACGGTGCCTAACCCGGTTTGGACGGTAACGCCTGTCCCACCGATCGCGAACGTGCCGCAGCCGCCCCAGGTTAATGTTGTGATTGCAGCGCCTGTACCGCAATTGTATGAGTTTGGCGAGCCTCGTTGGGTAAAAGTAACGGCTACAGGTACGTTGGAGGATGTAGCTGTCGAGGATTTGGTCGCGGAAAATGCGGTTATTAAGAAAGCCAAGACCCAAACTCAGCTTGAATGGCAATTGCTACAGGTAGATGCCGGCAATCCCGGTTCCGGCCAAATCGATTTAACTGGCGTGAAATTGGACCCGGGCGCGACAGGCGTTGTTTATCGCTTCGAGTTTTATAAATACACCGGCGCTCGTGACCCGGAAACAAATGAAGCGAAGCCTAACGGCAGCGACACTCCCGGCATAGCAGGACCGGCGCCCGGCGATTTGGGCGAGTTTATCGTAGCGCAAAATGCGGGCATTAACTTTGACGGCGTCATTCCAGATGCACCGCCGCTGCCGATAGCGCCTACCTTGAATGCGTCTATTGCCGGCGCGACTGTGGGTTCGCCATACAATCAACCGATTAATCCGATACCCGGCAATCCCGGCGATACATTGACGATTACGGTGACCGGTTTACCTGCCGGGTTAAGTTTTGATAACAATGTAAACGCTATTGTTGGTACGCCCACTGAGATTGGCACGTTCCCAATAGTTATCGATGTGCAGGATGTAACAAACGGCACTAACATCTCAGCGGCGACCAATATTGAAGTCGCCGATACGCCGATAGTATTCAGTCTTGTGTTAGATCAGGGTACGGTTGGTGTATCTTATGGTCAGCAGTTGTCGGTAACCGGGGGCTATGGTGCAATTACCTACAGTGTTTCCGGCAGTTTGCCTTCCGGTCTGACTTTAACCGGCGATACGATTAGCGGTACTCCTGATTCTGCGAGTTCTATGTTAGTCACCATTCAGGCAACCGACTCGCTCGGCTATTCGCAAGTATCCTCGGCTACGCTGACGATAGTCGATGCTCCGGTTGTTGTTCCCCCTCCACCGCCGCCTGCTCCGGTTGCCTGTTCGGGTACTAACAAAGTAATTTCATCGGTCAATAAATTCTGGTTGGATATTGAAGGAGGTATTGCGAATGGCGGTCAGAGTGTGAATTATGCCCCGGAAGCTAACACGACGTTTGTTGCGCCTTTACAAAAAATTGATGGATTTAAAGCCGGCCAGTTAGTCAGCTATTCCGGTACTTTAGATAATCAGAGTTTCTGTGTCGCTTCATCAATGACCGTTGCCCCCAGCTTAAGTTTGAATGCAATCACCTTAGCTAACGGGACAGTGGATGTTGCTTACCCCGCAATAGCGGTTACTGCCGCTGGTGGTATTGCACCTTATACAGTTGTTGTAAACGGTCTGCCCGCTGGGATGACTTTTGATGGCACTTCGATTGGCGGTACGCCTAGTCAATCGGGGGATTTTACGGTGATCATTTCAGTATCCGACTCAATTAGCGAAAGTGTTTTTTCTAATCTGACATTGACGGTCGATCCTGCTCCTGTTGTTCCGATTACGATTTCTGGAGAATTAGGCAATGGTCAGGTTGGAGTCCCATACTCCGGTAGTTTAACAGCCACCGGTGGAAAAGGCGCTTTGAATTGGTCTGTAACGGGATCCATTCCGGGAGTCAATGCAGCGAATGGTGTATTTAGCGGCACACCTACAACGGCAGGTACATATGCGCTTACTGTTACGGTAGTTGACGCGTATGGAACTTCAGCAACCGCTACTAATACTGTAACGATTGCTGCACCTGTGGTTACGCCTCCTCCAGCTTCTTGTACCAAACCAGCCGGTGCAACGTCATTTAGCGTCAGCAAGCAAAAGATCACTGCCGTCACCGCTACTACGATTACTGTAGGCGGTAAGGTTGTCGTTACCGGATGTGCTACTGTTGCCTGGAATGACGCGAAAACTTTTAAGGTTGGCGACTATGCTGAAGTCAGTAAAGGTTTTACCGCCAATGGCATAAACACGGCCACAAAAATAACGATTAACTAATCGTCATCACATACTGCCATCCTCACTTAGTTTGTGGGGATGGCACGTTCTGTTGTATTAACGTCCATGAGAACACGGTAAGCTGTAGCTTTTTTCTAGAATTAACCACTATCCGATGTTACATTGCAGACAAAACTCCAGGTGAATCCTGCTATTGTTAATTTCTTTGTCACTACAGGCCCTACGCTCAATAATTAAAACAGAGCTATCTATTAATCCAGAATAAAGGGAATATCTTGCGCCTATTACTCATTGAGGATAATCACGACTTAGTCCGCATTTTAAAGAAAGCCTTGGAAAAAGCAGGTTTCTCGGTAGACGTTGCTTATGATGGCATTGAAGGCGAATATATGGGCAGTGAAGGTATTTATGAATTGGTCATCCTGGATTTAGGCCTACCCAAACGTAACGGTATAACCGTTTTGCAAAACTGGCGGGCTAACCGCAATAATGTCCCGGTACTCATACTGACCGCCCGAGATGCATGGCATGAAAAAGTGGATGGCTTTAAAGCAGGTGCGGATGATTATCTTGCAAAGCCTTTTCATACCGAAGAACTGTTGGCCCGCGTCAACGCCATCATTCATCGCGCCCATCAAAATCCTGGCGGCAAACTGCAAATAGGCGATTTGATTCTGGACGAAGATCGTCAGCGAGTCACATTAAAGACCGGCGTCATTCACGAATTGACCGGTACCGAATTCAAATTGTTACGTTTTTTTCTTCTGCACCCAGGCCAGGTTTTAAGTAAATCGATATTGATTGGGCAGATCTATGATTTTGATTCGGACAAAGACAGCAATGTGATTGAGGTTTACGTGAATCACTTGCGCCATATCATCGGCAAGCAACGCATTGAAACCCGGCGCGGACAAGGGTATGTGTTTAAAGAGATGTCTGAATGAAATCGTTACAGCTGCATTTGGGCATTGGCCTGTTTATCAGCCTCATCATCGTATTCATCACCTTATGGTGGCTAGGCAGTAGTTCAATTCGCTATTTGGCGGAAGAAGCTGTTGCCGAGCATATGGAAAATGATGGAGCGAATATACTCTCTGCAATTTCTATCAATGATGGCAATAACGTTACGATGGATATTAATCGAATGGAGCCTGTTTATCTTGAACCGTTTTCAGGCGACTATTATCAAGTCGTCGCCAGTGAACAGGTCATTCATTCTCCCTCGTTAGTGGATCAAAATCTTGATATTCAGACGCTACCTGCCGGAGAAATAAGTAAACTTTATGTTACAGGCCCAAAGCAACAACCTTTACTTGTTATGGTGTACGGCTATAGCAAAATGAACCGAAATATAACCATTGCAATAGCTCAGGATTTGACACCGACCTTGGCGCGTATAGCCATATTTCAGTATCGATATACATTAATCTCGCTGGTTTTATTGCTCTTATTGATTGCTGCGCAAGTTATCATTTTGCGCATGGGGTTTTATCCGTTAGCACGCATACAAATGCAGATCAAGGCACTAGAACAGGGTGAAATAGCTCAACTTGACACCAATGTTCCGCAAGAAGTGGCTGTATTGGTGAGGGAATTTAATGGGTTGCTGACTGTAATGGAGCAACGTTTGCAAAGATCGCGTAATAGTCTGAGTGATCTTGCCCACGCGTTAAAAACCCCTTTAACGATATTGCAGCAACTATCGCGAGAAGAAGTCTTACAGTCAAATCCAGAGGCCTGGGATACTTTACAAGCGCAAACCCAAAATATGCAGAAAACAATGGAGCGTGTCCTTAAACGGGGACGTCTGGCCGGCGGAGGTTCAGCGGCTTTAAAGTTTGATATTCAGGGCGAAATATCCGCATTAATTTACGCCTTACAAAACATATATCGGGACAAAAACCTTTCCATTACTTTTTCCGCGCCGGAAACTGTAGGCTTATTTATTGATAGGGAAGATATGTTGGAATTGGTTGGAAACCTGCTTGATAATGCCTGTAAATGGGCTAAATCGACCGTTGCAGTCAGTCTTACTACCAATCAAAAGATTCATCTTGTCATTGAAGATGACGGTCCCGGCGTTTCCGAGGATGATCTTGCCCGGCTGGCCCAGCGCGGTACCCGGCTGGATGAAACCGTCAACGGTCATGGCCTGGGTTTGTCAATTGCACGAGTTATTGTAGAGCAACACGGAGGCCAACTTAACATGGGACGATCAAACAAGTTAGGCGGGTTTTTTGTGGAGATTTTATTTGGCAAGTCTAAGATAGAGTAGCTTTGTTATTTCGCCAACCGCTCCCGCCACTCGGCGATTTTGATCCTCAACTCATCAATATTAACAGTAGTCAGATGGCGCTGTTTTAACAAGCGTTTGCCCGCCACCCAGACATCGGTGACTTGCTGGCGGCTGGCAGCGTAAACAATCTGCGAAATCGGGCAATATAACGGTTGGGTTTCCAGATGCGATAAATCAACGGCAATCACGTCGGCGGCTTTGCCGATACTTAACGATCCTGTTTCATGGTCCAGGCCTAAGGCCTTGGCCCCGTTGATGGTCGCCATGCGCAACGCAGTCATGGCAGGAATGGCGCTGGCGTCCCCGGCAACAGCTTTGCCGAGCAACGCCGCGGTGCGCATTTCTCCGAACATATCCAGATCGTTGTTACTGGCCGCGCCGTCGGTGCCCAAAGCCACATTGATACCTGCCGCAATACATTTGGCGACCGGGCAAAAGCCGCTGGCCAGTTTTAAATTGGATTCCGGGCAATGCACGATATGAGCACCGGATTCTGCAAACCGGGCGATTTCGTTATCGGTTAACTGAGTCATATGCACCGCTATGAATGACGGGTCGATCAGGCCGAGTTCATGTAATCTCTGCAAGGGGCGCTGGCTGGTTTTCTCCTGTTCCTGTTGGACTTCATGCAGTGTTTCATGGACATGCATATGAATCGGCAGTTCCAGCTCATCGGCAATGGCTTTGATTTTTTGCAACGGTTCGTCCGACACTGTGTACGGCGCATGCGGAGCAAAGGGCGTGGAAATCAACGGGTGGTGGCGAAGTTGATCATGCAGCGCCAGACCCTTTTCAATATAGGCGTCGCTGTTTTCGGCCCAGACCGTCGGGAAATCGATGACGATCAAACCGACACTGGCGCGTATGCCGTGATGTATCGCCTGTGCTGCGGTGATTTCAGGGAAAAAATACATATCATTGAAGCAGGTCGTTCCACCCAAAATCATCTCGGCTATTGCCAGATCGGTACCGTCTTTGACAAACGCTTCAGTCATCCATTTTTGCTCCAGCGGCCAGATGTGGTTTTGCAGCCAGTCCATCAGTTGCAAATCATCGGCAATACCTCGCATTAACGTCATCGCCGCATGGGTGTGGCTGTTGATTAGGCCGGGCAGCAGCGCATGGTTTTCGAGATTCTCGGTGGTCGTACCCTGATATTTTTGCTTGGCAATTTCAGTAGGTAGTAGATCGATAATTCGACCGCCATCGATAACCAGCGAATGGTGTTCATAGGTTACGGATTCCGGTTCAACGGGTATAATCCAGCGAGCGTGGATGAGGGTATCGACAACTGTCATAAGATATTCCTGTATTGGGTTGCCAAATTATAACTTTTTACCATTGGTTTTTGATAAAAATGACTATGCAAAACAACGAAACTGTACAAGCCTTGCAATGGACAGGAAATGCCTTAAAAGTGCTGGATCAGCGGCAATTGCCGGAAAAAATCGTTTACGATGAATATAAGGATGCTGACGGTGTAACCGAAGCGATTGTAAGCATGCGTGTTCGCGGTGCGCCGGCTATCGGCATAGCCGCTGCTTACGGGGTGGCGCTGTCGGTCCGCAAGCACTACGCTCAATCCAATCATTGGAGGCAAAAAGTCACAGCCGATATAGACATGCTGGCTAAGTCCAGGCCAACGGCGGTTAATTTGTTTTGGGCGCTGGATCAGATGAAGGCCCAATTGGCCAAGCAGCATGATAATCCTCCTGCGGCTATCTTGACTTGCGCAGAAAAAATTCATGCCGATGATCTTGTCGCCAATCACAAAATGGGTGAATTGGGTGCGGATATTCTGGTCGGCGCCAAAGGCGTGATGACGCATTGTAATGCCGGGGCCTTGGCAACAGGCGGTTACGGCACCGCATTGGGCGTTATCCGTAGCGCTTATCGAAGAGAACCTATCAAAGTGTATGCTGGAGAAACCCGGCCTTGGCTGCAAGGTGCGAGGCTGACCGTTTGGGAATTATCGCAAGACGGTATTCCGGCAACTTTGGTCGCCGATTCGGCGGCGGCATGGCTGATGAAATCCGGCGCTATCGATTGGATAGTCGTTGGCGCAGACCGCATTGCCGCTAATGGCGATGCAGCCAACAAAATCGGCACCTATTCCCTGGCCGTGCTAGCCAAACAGCATGGCGTAAAGTTAATGGTGGCAGCGCCTACTTCGACGATAGACTGGAATATCGAAAACGGCGACAAGATAGAGATTGAACAACGCAATCAGAATGAATTATTGCCCGCCTGCTATATCAAAGACGGTTCCTTAGTCAACGCCTGGAACCCAGTCTTTGACGTGACCCCGGCGGAATTGATCTATGCGATTGTGACCGAACGCGGCGTAATATTAAATCCTTCCGAACATGGCGTGAGAGGTTTAAAAAATGCAATTTGATAAAAAAGGCAACAATCCGGTATTAGCCGTTAGCTTTTTGTTTAAGGGCCTGAAGCTGTTGAGCAGTCAGGAATTGCGTAAATTTATAATCATCCCAATGTTAATCAATGTAGTGTTGTACAGCGCCGCGTTAACCTTGGGTTATTTTTATATTTCGGATTTGATCGGCCAGTTTATCCCCGGCTGGCTGAGCTGGTTAAGCTGGATATTATGGCCGCTGTTTTTTATCAGCTTTTTTATCGTTGGATTTTTCACCTTTACGGTACTGGCAAATATATTGGCCGCGCCTTTTTACGGGAAATTATCCGCAAAAACGCTGGCGATGGTAAAAGGCCAAGCTTTAGCAACGGCTGAGCAGCCTTTGGTTAAAGTCCTTGTTGCGGAATCGAAGCGCATGGGCTATCTGCTGACCAGAGCCTTGCCGTTGCTGATATTGTCGATCATTCCGGGTATCAATGTCGTTGCGCCTTTTTTATGGGCACTGTTCGGGGCTTGGGGCATGGCGCTGGAATATCTGGCTTATCCGCTGGAAAATCAAGGTGTGTTATTTTCCGAACAGAAAGAGCTGGTCAAAAGCGTAAGGTTGGGTGCATTGAGTTTTGGCGGATTGGCGGTGTTGGGGCTGACTATTCCAGTGCTGAATATCATTGTCGCTCCGGCTGCGGTTATCGGCGCTACGCTTTATTTTAATGAGATTAAGCAGGATTGAGCTGTTAATAGTCTTAGTTGCGATAAAGTCACATCCCTGCACCGTATTGTCATACGTACCAGAAGCGCGACTAGCTCAGTTTTTAAATCCCGCCCGTGAAATCATCTGCTCAACTTCTTGACAGGTCTTTACGTAACTCAATTTAACGTCAGGATGCTGTTTGCTAAAAACCCGAAAAATCTCATCAGCAAAAGCCTGCCCAATCATTTCAACGCCTTCAAAATCAAACATAACTACTTTAAAGCGTTCAATTCGCGCTAATAACCGCTTTGCTTGAGAGCGGGAAATCAATTTTTCATGTCCATATTGCGCTAAACGCACGGGTACAACAGTTTTCGCAAAACTATAATCTTCGTCTGTAAAAGAATCAAAAACCTGCTTTATATTTCGATGTGAGTTGTTATTTAGCTGCATAGAAACAGTCGTTCCAGTGATAGGAAACTCATTTTCATCAATCCAATCCACTTCCTGTTCTTGCCGATGGTCATAAAACACATTTCCTGACAGAATCCAAAAACTATCAAACAATCGTGATGAAAAAAAGATACCTTCGCCGCTATGATTATCTGGATCGGTAGTTAATTTTCCTTTCGCCAATTCGAGCAAAGCCTGTCTTTCGTCCGTTAAATTTAAGATTCGCTGGATTTTCTTGAATATACCTTCTCCATTGTCGCGTATAATGATCTCGCAATTAGCGGCAGTTCTTATCAGATGAATATCAACTTTTGTCCCTGATGAGTGATCAATAGCATTATTGAGCATCTCGGTAAAACCATATTGCCAAATATCCATAACATTTTCTGACATCTGGCCTAATCTTGGCTCAATATCATTTTGCCAAACAACATGCTCTTCAAGCGATTTATTCAGCGCATAAGAATTTTCCCATCGTTCCAAAGCTTGCAAACTGTAATGCCTGCTTTGCGTTGTACCACTAGTTTGTAAATCTTTTTGCTCAACTAAAACTTGAATATGTTTATTAACTGCTTGACGAGATATATCAAATTTTTTTGCGGTCACATTAGCGATGTCTTTTGGATGATGCTCTACATTGGCAACAATAAATTTGCGAATCTCTTCTGTTCTTTTGCGTAATTTAGTCATAGTAATAATCCTATGGTCAACTTTAATTGAATTTATTGTCAACAAAAAATTGAATATTGTCAATTTATAGTCAGGGAGGCGAAGAATAATGCATCCTATCCCTTCGCACACAGCACTGATCCTGGGCGGAGCAAGGGTTGCAACCCCGCTCTTAACGTTTTCGAGAGCCATGCTTAACCAATGCAAAACGTCCTAGACAGGGCAACATGGCAATGACAGAAAACATATTTGGTCAATAACCAATGAGCCTATAGAATCCATATACTTATTTATTTTTTCCTACAGTATTAATTATCAGGATTTGTCGCATGGAACAGATTATTAATCTTCATATTGAAAAACTACCTGAAGGTGTTTATTTAGCTACCTCGGACGATATTTCCGGATTGATTGCTCAGGGACGGACAATAACCGAAACTTTGGAAATTGCGCGTGACGTAGCCAAGAAGCTTCTTGAGGCGCAAGCCGAGCATCATCAACTTTCCAATCTCAAGCAAACTGAGGATTCATTCGATTATCCGCTGGTTGTGGGCAGCTAAATGGGACAGTTGGGTGGTTTTTGTTATCGTGAAATCGTCAAACGATTAAAGCAGTTAGGGTTTCAATTCGACAGGCAAGCCGCAGGTAGCCACGAGATTTGGTACAACTCAAGCACCAGTCGTTATACAACGATACCCAATCATCCAGGCGATATGCCGGAAGGCACTTTGCGTGCTATTTTGAAGCAAGCGGGTATTTCCGTTGCCGAGTTTTTATCCCGATAAATGGGCAGTCATGTAGGCCGGAATAAGCCGGTTCGAGCGATAGCGAGAACTGGTGTTTCCGGCAAACATCATCCAAATTCGTCGGAAACACCACCTCGCGCTACGCGCTTGGATGGCCTTATTCCGGCCTACTATTTTTCAACGTAGCTTGTTGATACTGCAATGAACTATAAAACCCAATGAAATTCGCGATCCAAGTTAACGCCAGCCCTTACCAGTCCAATGCAGGATATACGGCGTATCAATTTATCAATGCCGCCTTGGCAGCTGGACACGAAATATTCCGGGTATTTTTCTATAACGACGGTGTCTATCATGCCTTCAAATACGCCACACCGCCGGATGACGAACTCCAGTTCACCGCGCAATGGAGCGAACTGGCAAGGCTGCATCAGGTTGACTTGGTAGTATGCATTTCCGCCGCGCAACGGCGCGGACTGTTATGTAGCGACGAGGCCAAGCGGCAGGGCAAACAGGACAATGATCTGGCCGACGGTTTTCGCATTTCCGGTTTGGGTCAGCTGGTTGAGGCCACATTGGAAGCCGACCGCTTTATCGTATTCGGGTGAGGGCATGAAAAGTTATTTGTTCGTTCTTCGCAAACCGCCGCATAGCGGCGCTCAAGTTCAGGAAATGCTGGATATTATTTTGATCACTGCCGCGTTTGACCAGCAAGTCAGCATTTTGTTGCTGGATGATGGCGTGTTTCAACTGAAAAACGGCCAGACTCCCGAAATTGCGGGCATGAAAGATACCGCATCCATTTTTAAAGCGCTGGAAATCTATGATGTCAACGACATTTACACCGAAGTGGAATCGCTACAGGAACGCGGTTTAAAGCCGAGCGATTTGTGTCTGCCGGTGCAAGAGTTTTACCGGAAAGATATAGCCGGGTTGATGAAACAGTTTGATGTGGTGTTTGCAGGGTAGGGCATTAATACCAAGCGATCAAAGGCTGATTCTGCATGATTAGTTATCCATACGAAACGGAATTGTTTATACTCAAACTCCATTAAAGATTGTAGCGGTGCCGTATATCGCTATCAGGATTTTGATGAATATCTAAACAGAAGCTACTTAACGTTAGATGGCGCTTTTTTACAAAGGAGAATCGACATGAACGATCAAGAAAAGCAAAAGGCTATAGAAATTCTTAACCTTATTATGGAGCTTGAATTGGCAGGAGTTGTTCGATACACGCATTATTCTCTTATGGTTTATGGCTATAACCGCATTCCAATTGTTTCCTGGCTTAAAAGCAATGCTGACGAGAGCCTTGTTCATGCGCATAAAGCGGGCGAACTGGTGACTTTGTTGGGAGGGCATCCCTCCCTTAAGATCGGCCCTTTGTTGGAAACTGCCAAGCATGATATTGGCGATATTCTAAGAGAAAGTTTGGAACACGAGAAAACAGCGGTAGCCGCCTATTTTGAATTGCTTAAACTCTCTGAAGGAGTTTCAGTGCTGCTGGAGGAATATGCACGGGAAATGATTGTAGGGGAAGAGCTACATCTTGACGAAGTGAATAAAATGCTGCGAAAACCGGGCGACGTTCAGCCGTTTAATCCGTAAGCCTTTCAGCAGTTAGAAAAATAGAACGCTGATGACGCGGATTGGACTGATAAACACTGATAAATTGAATGTAAAAATCCGCGTAAACCCGTCCAACCTGTGTCATCTGTGTAACATTCTGGTAGCGCTTTACAAAACACCCACTGCACGTCGCAAATGCGGTATAGCCAATGCGGTATTATTAGCGGCATTGTTGAAGTTACCATGCGTCGCACAGTGCGCAAATCTTCCGTTTTAAGCATGTCGGTATTCGGTGCTTGTTATTGATGGTGTCTTCCAGTGTTTCCGCTGTAGCCGCCGAGGCATTAAATAATTAATGCGCCGATTAAATGATTTTATGACGTAGCATAAAGCATACTCCGCATGTAAAAAGCAATGACTCGTGAGACCAAGCGTTTTTTTTCGTTAATGGAAGGCAATGGTGTTTCCATCAACAGGCAGCGCACGTGTAAATCGCCTCTCAGCATGCTGAAAAACGCATCTGCCGCGAATACCGGGTCATCGATATTAAAACGTTTGCCTGCATTTAGCTGCCGAAAATAATCTTCTAGCTGTGTCAAAGCCGCTTGCGGACCGCTCGCATAGAATAATTGTCCAAGCTCCGGGAAATCAGGGCTTTCCGCTACCACCAACCGGTAAATGGCCAGCGCATCTTCGGAAAAAATCAGATCCACCGCGGATGTTGCGATTTGGGTCAGGGTGTTTTCCACATCATCCGATTCGATAGTAACCTGAGACATGGTTTGCAATAAAGAACCGCAAAGGTCTGAAATGACCGCTGCGAGCAGGGCATTTTTGCTGTCGAAATGATTGTAAAGTGTCGCCTTGGAAACCGGTGCGGCCTGGGCGATTTTTTCCATGCTCACGTTTCGGTAGCCGTGCGCCAGAAACATCCGGGTTGCTCCACTAAGAATGGCTTGGCGCTTGGGGTCGTTGGGTTCTGAAGTCATTTATTTGTTAAATTTAAAAGTGACGGTGTTATAGAGTTAGAAAAATTACCACGAAGACACGAAGGACACGAAGTTTTAGGGAAAAGTGCAAAGATAATCGAGGACATAAAAACACTCCTTCGCGTCTTCTTGGCGAATTCATAACTTTTTGCGTAAAAGCAGGCAATACGTTAGACTAAACTAAACCGTTTAGTTTATCAAGGTCGTTTTATGCTCCGCTTTCGTTCTGTTTTACTGATTTTATTGATAGGCATTCCTTTAGTTGCAGGAACCGGCTATTGGTTGTTTGACCGTCAGCATTATGAAGTCACCGATGATGCTTATTTACAAAGCAATATTGTGTTAATCAGTTCCAGGGTGCAAGGTTATGTGACGGAGATAGTCGTCAATGACAATCAGGCCGTCAAGCAAAACGATGTTCTGGTAACAATTGACGATCGGGATTATTTGGCTAAAGTCCTTCAGGCGGAAGCTAATGTCAATGCGGAAATAGCGCACATTGAGCGTTTGCGTGCGATGAAAACTTCCCAGCGGGCGCATATTGAAACTGCCGGCGCCAACATAGTGGCAATGCAAGCCAAGCGAGAGCAAATACAAAAAGATTTGCAGCGTTTTAATAACCTGATCGATCGCGGTTCGGCGGCTAGGCAATCTTTGGACAAAATTCAATCGGAGTCTAAACAGGCAGCGGCTGAACTAAGAGGTTCACAGGCTTCAGCTAGCGCCGAACACAGTCAATTAGCCACTCTCGATATTGAAATCACCGAAACCGAAGCGCGCCTGGAAAATGCCCAAGCGCAATTGACCTTGGCGAAAATCGATCTGGAACATACTAAGGTTAAAGCGCCGATTGACGGCATTATCGGTAATCGCGGCGTGCAAGTCGGGCAATTGGTTCGTCCCGGCGTTGCGTTGGCTTCACTAGTGCAGAACAGCAAAATCTGGGTAGAGGCGAATTTCAAGGAAACCCAACTGGAACACATGCGCTTGGGTCAGCCTGTTACTATTAAACTGGATGCCTATCCCGATCTTGAACTAACCGGTAAAGTGGACAGTTTTTCACCGGCCAGCGGTTCCGAGTTCAGCATCCTGCCTGAAGAAAACGCGACCGGCAACTTCACCAAAATTGTGCGCCGCGTACCGGTAAAAATAGCTTTCGATTCGGCCGAGCATCTCCAGTTGTTGAGGCCGGGCTTGTCGGTTGAAGCCAAAGTCAAAGTGCATTAATTCTAAAGTCCACTAAAAGCACGAAAGCCACGAAATATATGTATTTCAAATTCCAACTTTTTGGCAACAATCTAATGCTTGGTATCTGCTTGAATCTTTTCGTGCTTTCCGTGTCTTTCGTGGACAAAATTAATTTTTCCAGGTTAATCCCGTGGCAATGACAGATCAACAGTCCTCAGAAACGCCGCTGACCTTGGGCCAGTGGATCGGTTTTTTCAGCATGGCGATTGGCGTGTTTATGGCGGTGCTGGACATCCAGATTGTCGCCAGTTCCTTGCAGAAAATCCAGGCCGGGCTGTCCGCTACCAAAGATGAAATTGCCTGGGTGCAGACTTCTTACCTGATCGCCGAAGTCATCATTATTCCGTTGTCCGGCTGGTTGGGCCGGGTTTTTTCGACCCGCTATTTATATGTCATCTCGGCAGGCGGTTTCACCCTAGCCAGCCTGCTTTGCGCATTCGCCTGGAATCTGCCGTCGATGATCGTGTTCCGCTGTTTGCAGGGCTTTATTGGCGGCGCGATGATTCCGATGACTTTTACCGTGATCTTCATTTTATTCCCTCCACGCTTGCAACCGGCGATGACCATCGTGCTCGGTTTGATTGTGACGATGGCGCCGACTATCGGACCAGTGCTGGGAGGTTTTCTTACTGAAACCTACAGTTGGGAATTGCTGTTTTTGATCAACATCATCCCCGGCGTAATAGTTTGTATGGCGGTATGGTGGTATCTTGATATTGATCAACCTGATTGGGCGCTGTTGCAGAAAATCGACTTTGTCGGCATAGCCCTGATCGCTGTTTTTTTAGGCAGTATGCAGTTTGTGTTGGAAGAAGGCGCAAGCAAACAGTGGTTTGAGGATCACCTGATTGTCGCGTTGACCTTTGTCGCCGTGATCAGCGGTATTGCGATGCTGGTTTGGGAATTAAAAAATCCTCACCCGATTATCGATCTTTATGCATTCCGCAATATTAATTTTGCGGTAGGTTGCGGTTACAGTTTCGTGCTGGGCGTGGGGCTTTATACGATCATTTATTTGACGCCGATTTACCTGTCCAGCGTTAAAGGCCTTAATAGCCTTGAAATCGGTTATTACTTAATGGTTGTCGGGATATTTCAGTTGCTCTCGGCGTTTATTGCAGGGCCGTTGGAGAAGAAAATGGATTTGCGTTGGATGCTGTGCCTGGGGTTTGGCCTATTTGCTTTGGGCTCATGGCTGAACGGCTATTTAACCGCCGAATCTGGCTATTGGGAATTCTTTTGGCCGCAGGCTATCCGGGGCAGCGCTTTAATGCTGTGCTTTCTGCCGATCAACACACTGGCTTTGGGCCGGTTGCCGGTCGAAGAAGTCAAAAACGCCAGCGGACTTTATAACTTGATGCGTAATCTGGGCGGCGCGATCGGCCTTGCAGTTGCCAATACACAAATGGTTTATTTTACCAAAGCGCATTATGCGATTTTGCGCGAATCGGTTACTGCAACCAGCTACCATGCACAGGAAATGCTGGAAGGATTAACCGCATCGATGTCGCAAATGAATTTGCCTGATCCTGATTTGGCCGCGTTAAAGCAAATCACCGGGTTTGCGTTGCGGGAAGCGGAAGTGATGACTTTTAATATCCTGTTTCAGGTTATCGCCGTTATGTTCTTGGCTTCTCTTACTGTTGCGCCTTTTTTAAAAAAAGTCGATGGGGAAAAGATGGCTGCTATTCACGAGTGAAGTAGGGCGCGCCGTGCGCGCCTTCTGGATTGACGCTTACTTTTTAGCCTCTTTCTGGCGCGCACGGCGCGCCCTACGTAAGTTCTGTTGACGTTTGCCAAAATTTGGCGGACATTGAGCCTTCTTAAAGAAGCGGAGAATTCATTATGAACAAAACCATACTCGCCTTGATTATCGGCATTACATTGAGTTTACCTGTCACTGCTGCCGATTCTTATACGGTCGATTCCAGGCATACATTTCCCAGCTTTGAAATCAATCACCTGGGTTTTTCAATTCAGCGGGGGCGCTTTAATCATACCAGTGGCAAAGTGATGCTGTCTCCGGAATCGGCAACCGGCAATATCCAAATAGCTATCGACACGGCTTCGATCAATACCGGGCTTGCCGATCTCGAAGAACACCTGCGAGGCAAGGATTTTCTTGATGCCGAGAGCTATCCGCAAATTACTTTTACATCGGATAAATTGAGCTTTAATAAAGATAAACTCGTTGCCGTTGATGGTAATTTAAGCTTGCATGGTATTACCAAGCCGGTGCATTTAGTGGTAGATTATTTTTATTGCGGAATGAATATGATCGCAATGAAAAACGTTTGCGGCGCCAACGCAACCACGGCAATCAAGCGATCCGATTTTGGCGTAGACAAATATGCGCCGGCCCTTGCTGATGAAGTCAATATCGAGATTCAAATTGAGGCGATTAAAGACTGATCGGCTTTGTTTGTTAATACAGCTCATAGGAGAAAACCATGAAACTTTATTACAGTAAAGGCGCATGTTCGCTATCTCCCCATATTACAGCCTGTGAAGCGGAACTGCCGATTGAATTGGTCGAAGTTGATTTGAAAGCTAAGCGCACCAAGACCGGAGAGGATTTTCTGCTGATAAATCCTAACGGTTACGTGCCGGTACTGATCCTTGATGACGGTAACAAGCTAATAGAGGGTCCTGCTATTGTTCAGTATCTTGCAGATCAGGCGCCGGATAAAAAATTAGCCCCGCCGGCAGGTACGTTCGAACGTTATCAGTTGCAACAATGGCTGAATTTTATTTCAACCGAGATTCATAAAGGAGGGTTTGGCCCTTTGTTTAATCCGGCTATGCCTGAAGCCGCAAAACGAATAATGATTGCTTCGTTGACGTCGCGTTTGGAAACTGTCGCAGAGCATCTTTCAAGCCGGGCATTTTTGTTAGGAGAGCATTTTACAGTGGCCGACGGCTATATGTTTGTCACTCTGCGTTGGGGCGCTTATGTCAATATCGATATTGCCCGTTGGCCGGTACTCGCGAACTATGTCGCTAAAATTTCTGCGCGTCCCGCAGTACAAAGAGCGTTAAAGGAAGAAGGGCTTATTTGAATTAATTGTTGTTTTGGACTTAAAACGACTTGTAAGGGGGCAAGGGACAGTTCACGACCTACACTTGTTAAGGTACAGTTAGTAAATAATTAAGCATAAATGTGAACAGTCTGTTGCACAAAAGAGAGTAAATCATTTTAAGATACTGAATTTAAAAAATATTGATTATAAATAAATACATAACTGACGTTTTTTAAAATACTCATACTTTTTACCGGCTTTATGCCATTTTTACACTCAAAATATCTTGTGCTATGCTATCCGGCACACTTAGATATGCAACAGTCAGGAACAGCCGTTGTGTTAATCAGGATGGATTCTCCATATTGAGATGACCATGACAGAATCAGGCACCACGCAAGCAACCGTGCAAGAAATAATTGCCGCACTTAAAGACAAGCCCGGCGCGCTTTTACCTATTCTGCATGATATACAAAATGCTATGGGCTATATCCCTGTTGAAAGCGTCCCGTACATCGCAACAGCGCTGAATCTTTCTCGTGCAGAAGTACACGGCGTGATCAGTTTTTACCACTATTTCAGAGACACGCCACCGGGCGAGCAAACCATTCATCTTTGCCGTGCGGAATCTTGTCAAGCCATGGGCGCAAGACAATTGGAAGAGCATGTCAAAAGCAAACTGGGCATTGATTTTCATGAGACTACCGCAGACGGTAAGTTCTCTTTAGAGCCCGTGTACTGTTTAGGTAATTGCGCCTGTTCACCGGCTATGCAAATCGGCAAGGAAATTTACGGTCGCGTGTCAGCGGACAGCTTTGATGCTGTCATTAATAATACAGAGGCATCCGCATGAGTAACACTATTTACGTTCCTTGCGATTCCAGCGCTGTTTCACTGGGCGCTGATCGCGTTGCTGCGGCTATTGCTAAAGAAGCCGCAAAACGCGGTGTTGATATTAACCTGGTCCGTAACGGTTCAAGAGGTATGTACTGGCTGGAACCGCTGGTTGAAGTGGCGACCGCCAAAGGGCGCGTGGCCTACGGCCCTGTTCAGCCTAGCGACGTGCCCGGTTTGTTCGATGCCAATTTTACCCAAGGCGGCGCACATGCGCTAGGTTTAGGCCTGACGGAAGAGCTTGATTACTTCAAGAAACAGCAACGCCTGACCTTTGCCCGGATCGGTAAAACCGATCCGGGCAGCTTGACTGATTATGTTGAAAATGACGGCTATCGCGGTTTAAAAAATGCGCTAGCCATGACTCAGGAACAAATCGTCCAAGCGGTAACCGATTCAGGTTTACGTGGACGCGGCGGCGCGGCGTTTCCAACCGGCATTAAATGGAAGACGGTACTAAACACCGCATCGCAGCAAAAATATATCATCTGCAATGCCGACGAAGGCGACTCCGGCACATTTTCCGACCGCATGGTCATGGAAGGCGATCCTTTTGTATTAATCGAAGGTATGACGATTGCCGGTTTAGGTGTCGATGCAACGCAAGGTTATATCTATCTGCGCATAGAATACCCTCACGCTTTTGATGTGCTTAATGCCGCGATTGCAACTGCTTACGAAGCCGGTTATTTAGGCGAGAACATTCAAGGCAGCGGCAAAACATTTAACTTGGAAGTAAGACAAGGTGCGGGTGCTTATGTCTGCGGAGAAGAAACCTCATTAATGGAAAGCCTGGAAGGTAAGCGCGGCCTGGTGCGCTTCAAGCCGCCGTTGCCAGCTATCAAAGGCTTATTCGGCCAGCCCACCGTAGTCAACAACGTTATTTCCCTAGCATCAGTGCCGGTTATTCTGGATAAAGGCGGCGATTATTACCGCGATTTCGGTATGGGACGTTCTCGCGGCACATTGCCTGTACAGCTGGCCGGCAACATCAAGCGTCCCGGTTTGGTCGAGCTGGGCTTTGGTTTAACTTTACGCGAGTTACTTTACGATTTCGGCGGCGGCTCGGCTTCCGGACGACCGATTCGCGCAGTCCAGGTAGGCGGCCCGCTCGGCGCTTACCTGCCCGAATCGCAATTTGACACCCCCTTGGATTATGAAGCCTTTGCCGCCATATGGGCGGTAGTAGGACATGGCGGCATTGTCGTTTTTGACGACACAGTCAATATGGCTAAAATGGCCCGCTATAGCATGGAATTTTGTAAAATTGAATCTTGCGGCAAATGCACACCTTGCCGCATTGGCTCCACCCGTGGCGTAGAAGTCATGGACGACATTATTAACGGTCGCAACCTCGATAAAAACATCCCTTTGTTACGTGATCTTTGCGACACCTTGCTCAACGGCTCCCTCTGTGCATTAGGTGGTATGACGCCTTACCCTGTACTGAGTGCTTTAAATCATTTCCCGGAAGATTTCGGGATAAATGCCAAAGCTACAGCCGCCTGATAATGATTAGAGGAGTTTAAAATGTCGATTAATAAAGAGAAAGATTTTGGCACACCAGCCGCTGCCTCCGAAAACATGGTTACGCTGGAAATTGATGGTTTTCAGGTCACGGCTCCGACAGGAACCTCAGTCATGCGAGCGGCCGCGAGCATCGGTATTGAAATCCCCAAATTATGCGCAACCGACAGCATCGAACCGTTCGGTTCCTGTCGGCTGTGCGTGGTGCAGATAGAAGGCGGCAGGGGCATGCCCGCTTCATGCACGACGCCGGTTGCCGAAGGTTTAAAAATCGTCACCCAGAATAAAAAACTGGCCGATGTGCGTCGCGGCATCATGGAATTGTATATTTCCGATCACCCGCTGGACTGCCTGACCTGTTCAGCCAATGGCGATTGCGAACTGCAAGATATGGCAGGTGTTGTTGGTTTGCGTGAGGTGCGCTACAACCCAATCGAAACGCATCTAAAAGCCGAAAAAGACCACAGCAACCCCTACTTCAGCTTCGACCCCAGCAAATGTATCGTTTGTTCGCGTTGTGTCAGAGCCTGCGAAGAAACCCAAGGTACCTTTGCGTTGACCATCGACGGTCGCGGCTTCGATTCCAAAGTATCACCCAGCCAAAACCAGCCTTTCTTGGAATCCGAATGCGTCTCTTGCGGTGCTTGCGTACAAGCTTGCCCAACCGCGACACTAATGGAAAAATCGGTGATCGACAACGGTCTGCCGGAACATGCGATAGTAACCACCTGCGCTTATTGCGGCGTCGGTTGTTCATTCAGGGCGGAAATGAAAGGTGAGCAAGTCATCCGCATGGTGCCGCATAAAGACGGCAAAGCCAATCACGGCCATTCCTGCGTCAAGGGTCGTTTTGCGTTCGGTTACGCCACGCACAAAGACCGTATCACCAAGCCTATGATCCGCGCCAGTATTAAAGACGCATGGCAGGAAGTCAGCTGGGAAGAAGCCATTAATCATGCCGCGTCGGAATTAAAACGCATCCAGGCAAAATACGGCAAAGACTCCATCGGCGGCATCACTTCTTCTCGTTGCACCAACGAAGAAGTCTACATCATGCAAAAGCTGATACGCGCCGGTTTTGGTAATAATAATGTCGATACCTGCGCGCGGGTTTGCCATTCGCCTACCGGTTATGGATTAAAACAAACCTTCGGCGAATCATCCGGTACCCAGGATTTCGACTCGGTCATGAAAGCGGATGTCATTATGGTGATTGGCGCGAATCCTACCGATGGGCATCCGGTATTCGGTTCGCAAATGAAAAAACGCCTGCGTCAGGGTGCAAAGCTGATCGTAATTGATCCGCGTGAAATCGATCTGGTTAAATCGCCACATGTTAAAGCCAGCCATCACCTGAAATTGCGTCCAGGCACTAATGTCGCGATGATCAATGCGCTCGGGCATGTTGTCGTTACCGAAAACTTAATCGATGAGGCTTTTATCAATGAGCGTTGCGATGTAGCTGCTTTTGCCAAATGGAAAACCTTTATTGCCGAGGAACGCAACTCACCGGAAGCTTCCGAATCCGTTACCGGTATTCCAGCTGCCGAGCTTCGGGCCGCCGCACGGCTTTATGCCACAGCAGGCAATGGCGCGATTTATTATGGTTTGGGCGTAACCGAACACAGTCAAGGTTCCACCACGGTTATCGGCATTGCCAATCTGGCGATGGCTACCGGCAGCCTGGGTCATGACGGTGCTGGCGTAAATCCGTTACGTGGGCAAAATAACGTACAGGGTTCTTGCGACATGGGATCATTCCCGCATGAGTTCCCCGGTTATCGCCATGTATCCGATCCTGTAACGCATCAGCTGTTTGAAAAGGCATGGCAGACTGAGCTTAGCTCCGAACCTGGCCTGCGTATTCCGAACATGTTCGAGGCGGCGCTGGACAAAAGCTTTATGGGTCTGTACTGCGAAGGTGAGGACATTGCTCAATCCGATCCGGATATTAAACATGTTCATGCCGCGTTACGGGCTATGGAATGCGTAATCGTTCAAGATATATTCCTGAACGAAACCGCCAAGTTTGCTCATGTTTTCCTGCCTGGTTCGTCCTTCCTGGAAAAGAACGGTACCTTTACCAATGCCGAACGCCGTATTTCACCGGTGCGCAAAGTCATGTCGCCGTTGGCCGGTTACCAGGATTGGGAAGTCACCCAAATGTTGGCTAATGCAATGGGTTATCCGATGAATTACAGCCATCCGTCGGAAATTATGGACGAAATCGCACGGCTTACGCCGAGCTTTACCGGCGTAAGTTATGAAAAGATCGAACGCCTCGGCAGTGTGCAATGGCCTTGCAACGATGAAGCGCCTGAAGGCACGCCGATCATGCACACCGAGCATTTCCTGCGCGATAACGGCAAGGGCTTGTTTATGCTGACCGAATTTGTTCCAACAGCAGAACGCGTAACCGCCAAATATCCGTTAATTCTGACTACCGGACGTATTTTGTCGCAATACAATGTTGGTGCTCAAACACGCCGCACTGAAAATGTCGCCTGGCATTCGGAAGATCGTCTGGAAATTCATCCGCATGATGCCGAAGATCGCGGCGTAAAAACTGGCGATTGGGTAGGCATCAAAAGCCGTGCAGGTGAGACTGTGCTGCGCGCCTTGGTTAGCGACCGTGTGCAGCCCGGCGTTGTTTACACTACTTTCCATTTTCCTGAGTCCGGCGCCAACGTGATCACGACCGATAATTCCGATTGGGCGACCAACTGTCCTGAATACAAAGTGACGGCCGTGCAAATCACCAAAGTCAGTCAGCCTTCGGAATGGCAGCAAGAATACAGCGCGTTTACAGAAAAGCAGCTCGAACTTCTGGAGCAAGGCATAAGCCATGACTAACAGCAGTGCCGCCGCGCTGCCGTTAGAATTAGGCTGGCCCAGTTATCAACAAACCATCGTTGATCGCTGGCGAGATGGGCAACATGAACAGAGGCAAGACTATATTGCCGAAGAAGTGCCTATTTCTTTGATTTACAACGGGGTGCCGCATGTCGTCATGCTGGCAACCCCAACCAATCTTGAAGAGTTTGCGCTGGGTTTCAGCATCACCGAAGGGATTATTAAAAATCCGCAGGAGTTATTATCTGCACGGGTTTATAACCGCTCAAACGGCATCGAAGTCCAGATAAAAATTCCGGAGCAACGTTTTCAATGTATGTCCGACAAAGGCCGTAATTTAACCGGCCGTACCGGTTGCGGTTTATGCGGCGCGAGCACTTTAAAGCAAGCCATTCGCCAACCGGGCCCGGTTGGCGGCGGCTTGACCCTGTCTGCTACGGAGCTGCGTTCCGCCTTAACAGACATCAAGCAACACCAAAAACTTAACCAGTTAACCGGCGCCGTGCATGCCGCTGCCTGGGCTGTTCCAGGACAGGGTATTTTAGATGTCAGGGAAGATGTAGGACGGCATAACGCGCTGGATAAATTGATCGGTTTTTTATTGCGTACCGGCAAAGATTTATCTTCAGGTTTTATAATTGTTACCAGCCGAGCCAGTTATGAAATGGTGCAAAAAACAGCCTGGGTCGGCATTACGCTGCTTGCAGCCATTTCCGCACCTACCGGTTTAGCCATACGTCTGGCTGATGAGGCAGGCCTCACCTTAATCGGTTTTGCCCGTGATGATCAACATGTGATTTATACCCATCCGCAACGCTTAACCCATAGCAACTATCTGTGATTAATTAACAATGAAAATAGAAAGACTGATCAAAATGGCCAACGATATAGGCAATTTCTTTAACTCTGAACCCGACAAAGAAATCGCTGCGGAAGGCATAAAAAATCACATTTTAAGGTCATGGGATCCAAGAATGCGTAAGGCGATTATTACTTATTGCCAGGAAGACGGCTCTGAATTAAGCACTTTGGTTAAAACCGCCATCACCAAGCTTGCTGCTTAAAAATAGAACACGGGATGACACGGATTTGACGATGAGCGCTGATAAAATCTTAAAGCGCTTTAAACAAGATGCATAACGAACTTGGGCTTTTTTAAAAATCCGTATAAATTCGTCTAATTAGCATCATCCGTATTCTATTTTCTAACTGCTTCGTGGTTACAAATAATCTCCAATAATCCATATCCCCACAATGCCGCTATGGGCGGCGCGCGCAACTAAACCGATTCCCCCAATAACGATCTTTAAGGTTGGACACCATCACCTTTCCGGTACGCCGGCTAGGCGCATGAATGAAATCATCGTTACTGATATAAATACCGACATGAGAGAACGGCTTGCCGTCGGTATTGAAGAAAACCAAGTCGCCGGAGTGAAGATCGCTTTTCGGAACTTCTGTAAGCGATTGGGCCATTCCCTGAACCGTACGCGGTAATGCTATGCCCTGGCGACCATAAACATGCTTAACAAAACCGCTACAATCGAAACCTTCTTCGGGCGAGCTTTTGCCGTAATGATAAGGTGTACCCTGCAAACTCAGTGCATAACCGACCATTGGCGAATAATCCGCAACCGGTTTTGTTTCAGGAGTACTTGCGCAACCGGAAACCAAAGCTATTGCTGTGAGCAAAACGCCCCGGATAAAAAAACAGCGATAGTTTTTAGTGGCGGAGTTGTTCACAAATTCATAGCCCTTGATGGTGAGTAGAAATTGCCTATAAGGATAAGTCATTGCATGGAAATTACAATCATCCTCGCGCCAAGCCTTGCGTCCAGATAGAATAGGCGGCTTTCACCTCGTATTGAGACAGCTTTTATGAAAACTAAGGTCTTTTTTATCTGCCTGTGCCTGTTTGCGTCATACAGCAGTTATGCTGCGGAAAAAACCGTTATTCGCATTGGCGTTCAGGCTTCCGGCACGGTCGATTGGGAATTGACGGCTTTACAGGATAATCCGTCAGCTGATTTTCAGCTGGAGATACACCATCTAGCCAATACGGAAGCCGGCAAGATTGCGCTACAGTCCGGTGCTGTCGATATGATTGTGTCAGACTGGATTTGGGTTTCCAGGCTGCGCGCGACCGGTTCCGATTTTACCTTTTACCCTTATTCAAACACCTCGGGCGCTCTGGTGGTGGCAAAAGACAGTCCTATCCATTCGGTGAAAGACCTCAAAGGCAAACGTCTGGGGATTGCCGGGGGCGAGTTGGACAAAAACTGGCTATTGCTACAGGCCTTGGCCGGGCAAGAGCAGCTGGACCTTAATGCGTCGGTAGAAAAAGTCTTCGGCGCGCCGCCGCTGATCAACGAGCAAATCAAGCAAAACCGTGTGGATGCAGCTCTTACTTACTGGCATTTCGCTGCACGGCTTGAAGCCCAGGGCTATCGCCAGATAATTGACGGCAAAGGTATTTTAAAAGGTTTGGGCATTCAGGAGGATGTGCCCAGTCTGGGCTATGTATTTAAGCAAAGCTGGGCAAACGATCATAAACAAGCGGTCAACAGCTTTTTTAACGCCAGCAAGCAGGCTAAAAATCAGCTATGTACATCGGATGCCGCTTGGCAAAAAATCATCCCATTAACCCAAGAAGATGATTTAATCACCCTAGCCAAATTGCGTCAGCGTTATTGCGAAGGCGGTATTGAGCATTGGGGCGAACCGGAACAGCTGGCGGCAGGCCGTATTTATACGATGCTTCGTAAGTTAAGCGACAATCAGTTAACAGGGCAATCAGAGAACCTGCAACCCGGTACATTTTGGTCGATTGAATAGTTTGTTTCACTTTAAGAATTTCTTATCAACGCTGTCCTTGCTGGCTTTCTTAGCCATCTGGCAAGGACTGGCTGTCTATTTAAACAGCAACACCTTGCCGACACCGGAAGCCGTAGCTCACGTTTTCTGGCAGGGCTGCGTGTCGGGGCAACTGCCTTTTCATTTAGGCGTTACCTTGCTCCGGCTGGTAGCCAGTTTTACTATTGCGATGTTGCTGGGCTGCGCGATTGGCATAGTGCTGGGACGTAATAAAAAGCTTGATGCATTTTTTGATAACTGGCTGGTGATTTTTTTAAACGTTCCGGCGCTGGTCACTATTATCTTGTGCTATGTCTGGTTCGGGCTGGTTGAATCGGCGGCGATACTCGCTGTGGTTATCAATAAGCTGCCCAATGTCATTGTCACGATCCGCGAAGGCACGCGCACCTTAGATCAGGATTTACTGGAGATGGCGCGCTGTTATCGTTTCGGCAAACGTAAAACCCTGGTTCATGTGATTTGGCCGCAACTGCATCCGTTTGTGATGGGCGCAACCCGTTCGGGTCTGGCCTTAATCTGGAAAATCATTCTGGTGGTCGAGTTATTAGGCCGCAGCAACGGTATGGGCTATCAATTGCATTTGTTCTTTCAACTGTTCGATGTTGCCAATATTCTGGCTTATACCATCGCTTTTGTTGCAGTCATTCAGCTGATAGAGCTGCTGGTTCTAAAACCGCTGGACAAAAAAGCTATGCGGTGGCGCAGATGACCGACATCCAAATCAATATCAAAAACAAAACCTATCCAACAGCGGCAAAGCCAACCATCGCGAACCTTAAGCTGTCGCTAAACTCAGAGGAATTTATTTGTCTGGTGGGTCCTTCCGGCTGCGGTAAAACTACGCTGTTGAATATTATTGCCGGGCTGGATAATGATTACGATGGCGAGATATTGGTTGGACAGCAACACACGCATCCCAAGATCGGCTACGTTTTTCAGAATCCGCGGCTGCTGCCTTGGCGGACGGTTAGGGAAAATATTGAATTGGTGCTGGATGGGCCTGTCGATGTCGTTGACGCATTGCTTGAGGTTATGCAATTAGCGCAATCGCAACATGCTTACCCCGAGCGATTGTCCTTAGGCATGAGCCGCCGGGTATCGATCATCAGGGCGTTTGCCGTCGATCCGGAGGTGTTGCTGATGGATGAGCCGTTTGTGTCGCTGGATGCGCCAACCGCAAGGCAAGTCAGAGAGCTGTTAGTAAAACTTTGGCAACAACGCCCGCACACGGTTCTATTTGTGACTCATGATCTGCGCGAGGCCATTGCGTTGGCCGATCGATTAATCTTTTTGTCGGCAGCACCTATGCAGGTTGTTAGCGAAATCGTCGTGCCTATCTCCCGAAGTGAGCGTCACAGTGAACTGGCTATTGAATCATTTAGGCAGCAGTTGCTACAAAATCATCCTGAAATAAAACAACTTTTGTGACGACTTTGAGGCTCAAAAACAGTTGCGGATTCGGCTAAAATACCCGATACTCTTTGGCCGTCAAGCTTTGTTATAGAAGATTCACGTCAGGCTATCCTGCCTGACGCCATTCGGGTCAATGCAAATCGGCTTTCCTGCCGATTTGTCCAGCGGGGCTTGCTGTACAAACTACCCAAGGTTAATATCATATGAAAAAAATAATTATCTTAGGATTGGCGACGGCTTTTATTGCATCGGCTTCATTAACTGCATCTGCTGGAAGCGACAGCCAATATCCGGCTTCGGATTTTCAACCTAAAGTCGTCTATATCGATAAAGATGCTGTCACGTCTTCAGCTACATGTAAATGCCCAGCTCAAAAGCCCGCAGAAAAAGAAGCCGAATTTGATCCTAAATACCCGGCCGCTAACTTCATTCCCAAAGTTATTTATCCATAACCCTGCTTTTTAAAAGGCGTATCTTTAAGCAGGATTGACCTTTTTTGTATCAGGCTTAGGCTTCGGCCAAAACAACAAAGGGCGACTAAAGTCGCCCTTTGTTGTTTTTTTATTTTACAAAACAGTTTTTTTCAGCATATTGCTCTGCGTCTTTAAGCCGTTTTCTTAAATCTTTCGATTGAGTCGGGTCGCGCATGGCCGCAGCTGCATCGCCTGTTTGACCTTTAGTTAAATAAGTAAAGGTTTTCGCGGCTTCGTATTCTGCGAAGTTCAATTTTTCAGCAATTTTGTCAATTTTGCAGCCGCAGGCATATTGAGTGATGTAAGTCAGGCCGCCGTGTTGCGCTACACAGTTTAAAACATATTCAACACGGTCGCGGGTAGGGTAGTCGCTGATAAAAGGCGCGGGTTCAGCTTGTTCAACCGGTTTTTCCGGTTCCATGGCGCAACCTGAAATAATCGCAGCTAATGCAAGGCTCACGGCGGCATGAGTTGTACCTAAGATAGGGGGGCGCATGAAGCTGTTGACGAAAAGAGAGGGCGTGGAGTATTTAATTTTCATTGGCGATTTTTATTCCTAATAAGTCAGAAAGTGAAAAAATAGATTGATCAAGCAAAATAAGCGATGCCGTATGCGCAACTTGCAATAAACGCCAAGCTTGCGAGAATAGCCTATCAGTTGAATAATTATTGATAATCAAAGCTTACCATTATGAACAGTCAAACAAAAGTAGCAGGCGTGATTCTTGCCGGCGGTCGCGCGCGGCGCATGGATAGTCGGGATAAAGGCTTGGTAAATTTTAAAGGTCATCCGATGATCAGTTATGCGATATCTGCGATAGCTCCCGTTGGGGATTGTGTGTTTATCAATGCCAATCGGAACATTGATCAATACCGGCAATTTGGATGGCCGGTAATTAGTGATCAAACCGACAGTTTTGACGGCCCTTTGGCCGGCATATTAACTGCGATGATTCATGCCGATGCCGATGTCTTGGTAGTCATGCCTTGCGACTCTCCATTGATTAAAACGGAACATTTGAAGAAGTTGCTATCGACTCGCTTGGAAAATAATGCCGATGTCGCGGTCGCCTTTGATGGAAAAATGTTGCATCCGGTTTTTTGCGTGATAAAGACCACGTTGCAAACCAGTTTGCAAGATTATTTAGCCACCGGTCGGCGTAAAGTGGCGGATTGGCTGATACAGCAGAATTTAGTGCAGGCAGATTTCAGTAACGAGCCGGAAATATTCAGCAATATTAATACCATGGATGAATTGTTTGAGCTGGAGGGGGCCAATCTTTCCAGTTAGAATCGGGCGAATCTTTTGGGATGAGGATGATTTGAAAATAGATAAAAGTTTTATCGATGATTGTAAAATAACGTTGCGGCGCTTACCAAGATTATTTAATGAGTAAGCCCTGTAAAGGCTAACGCGTTTGTTGAACTGTTGCGTGCTGATAGCTTTAATACTCGGCAGATATCAGCTGAGTGAAAAAGGAGGGCGCTGATTAGATAGGTTTAAACGGATTGAAAAAAGCCGAAGCCAAATTCGTTATATTTCTTAGTTATGAAGAAGTTCCGTTTTATTCACTCTTAGATTCAACTCATAAGTGCAATCGACACAGAGCAACTTTGTCCAGTATTTCAAACGTAACGTCTGCTTTCAAATAGTTTTTGGCATTTTCAATGGATTTCAATTTTTCATAAGGTGTCATCATGCA
>NZ_SCTW01000051.1 GCF_004322395.1 Methylobacter sp. | reverse complement strand
ATAACCAGTCTTCCATAGATTTCGGAAATGCCCATAAAACCGAAAACAAGACCAAACAGCAGTACTCCATAGTAAGGTCGTTGATTGTCGTTACGGAGAGCCATTCGCAAGCCTAACGTAATATATATATGACATTAATTGTCGTATAAAAAATTTGTGTTGTCGTATAATTATTTTTAATTAAAACTATCTTATTGATTTTAATGGCTAGAGTATAAGTCAAGGCGACAAGTTATGTAAACAAATACGACATCGGTACAACCCCAAAAATTACTCGCCCAAGTCCGCGACAAAATTCGTTTCACACGCTACAGCCTAAGTACGGAAAAACCTATTTCGCTTGGATTAAACAAGTCACTTAGTATCATCAATAGAGCCATCCCATTGGAAATGCGGGGCACTGCATTCCCTGCCGAGATGACGTGCTTTTATAAACTTGTGTTTAACAACAAGTGTAGTGTGCTGGCACGAAAAAATAGATCAATTCCAGAAAATGACCTACCGCGTTAATAAAAACGTAAAAGATATTACTTCAATAGACTATAAGGTTGGGGTAGATACAAATTTTTGGCCTGTTAACATTTACAAAACCCGTTTAGATCCGGCCAATCCATGCCATCCGTCAACCACTTTCCCGCGCGCTAACAAATTTTATTTTTATGCCGGCAAATTTGCGATAATGCGCGACCATTTTATTTACTAAGGTATCCGTTGCACATGTGGTTTAAAAATCTAAGCATTTTTCGTCTTACTGAAGATTTCACTTTGGCTCCAGCAGAGCTGGAACAAAAACTTGAACAAATGGCTTTTCGCCCCTGCGGCAGTCATGAGGAATTTTCTTTCGGTTGGACTTCACCGCTGGGCAAGTCGTCTGAACAGCTGTTGCATAGCGCTAACGGCTTTTTAGTGGTCTGCGGAAAAAAAGAAGAACGCGTTCTGCCTGCATCCGTCGTCAATGAAATGTTGCAGGAAAAGATTCTTGAAACCGAAGAGCAACAAGGACGTAAATTAGCCAAAAAAGAACGCACTGCCCTCAAAGATGAACTTATCTTTGAGTTGTTGCCAAGGGCTTTCACTTTTTCAAACAAGACTTATGCTTATATCGATCCTAAAGGCGGCTGGTTGATTGTCGATGCAGCGTCCGCTAAAAAAGCCGAAGATTTGCTGAGCAGTTTGCGTAAATGTCTGGGTTCGCTTCCGGCTGTTCCGCTCAATACTATCGAAAAACCTATCAAAGTTATGACCGAGTGGTTGGTTAATAATCAAGCTCCGGACGATATTACTATTGAAGACGAATGCGAGTTGCGCGCGCCTGAAGAGGAAGGCGGCATTATCCGTTGCAAACGCCATGACCTGAGTCTGCCGGAAATTAAAAATCATTTGGATACCGGCAAGGAAGTGATCAAGCTGGCTGTGAATTGGGCTGACCGTCTTGCTTTCGTTATCGATGAGAATCTGGCCGTCAAGCGCTTGAAGTTTCTCGATTTGATCCAGGATCAAGTGGCCGATATTGATACCAGTTCCGAAGCGGAGCAGTTTGATGTGGATTTTTCGATTATGTCGCTGGAACTTGCAAACTTTCTGCCGCGTTTGCTGGAGTTATTCGGCGGCGAGAATAAAGCGTAATTGTCTTTAAATATATAACGTTGCTTCCGTTTCTCAACGTCCCGCCTGTTCAGAGCGTTGCGAGTTAGACCTTCCAGGTTTTAAAAACCTGGAAGGTCTGCATGTCGGCATATTTCACGCCTGCCTCTAGGCAAGGGGCTACCGAAATGACGACAGCTTGCAAGAAAAATATGATGAGCTTACACTGCAACATCATGTTTACAATCCGCGAATATTCAAGGAGTTTGTCATGTTAGAAAAACACCAACCAGCACCCCTGTTCAGTTCTAAAAATCAATTTAATGAAACGGTTAATTTGTCCGACTACTTAGGGAAAAAGAATGTCGTATTGTATTTTTATCCAAAGGATGACACGCCGGGCTGTACTATCGAAGCGAACCAGTTTACTCAACTTGCCGGGGAATTCGCCAAGGCAGATACTGTGGTTATCGGTGTGAGCAAGGATTCTTGTGCCAGTCATGTAGATTTTATTAAAAAGTTCGACTTGAAAGTGGATTTACTCTCCGACGTCGATGGCAAACTCTGCGAGAGTTACGGAGTATGGCAGGAGAGGGAAAAAAACGGCGTTAAAAGTATGGCTATTGTTCGTTCCACTTTTATTATCAATAAAAAAAGCATATTAATTGATGCAATTTACGGCGTCACGCCCGATGGGCATGCTCAAGACATATTAGCAAAAGTAAAGAGTTTGTAATCAACGAATTATCGCACATAGACTATAATGCCAAACTTTAATTTCACCCTTCATCATGCCAGTCTCATTGTGTCTAATACTACAGCATCGCTGATATTTTACTGTGATATTCTCGGCATGCAGCAGACCGACAGGCCCGATCTGGGTTTTCCAGGCGCATGGTTGCAGTTGGGCGCCCAGCAGATTCATTTGCTGGAACTGGAAAACCCGGATCCGACAACCGGACGGCCCGAGCATGGCGGACGGGATCGGCACATTGCTTTAACTGTGTCGGAACTCGCGCCGGTTCGGGAGGTATTGGATAAAAACGGTATTGCCTACACCTTGAGCAAATCCGGACGACAAGCGCTGTTTTGTCGCGATCCGGACGGAAATGCGCTGGAGATTCTCCAGCAAGCTTAAATGGCTCAAGCTTTTTTGTTGTGTATCAAATTGTAGAGCTTGAAGCTTAGTATTGAGACTGCCAGCAGCAGTGTTATTGCGTTGGCGACGATAATCGCCTTGTCGCCGAGATGAATTCCATAAATAAGCCAACACAACACCCCCAAAGTAAAGGTGCTGTACATGCCCAAAGAAAGGGATTCGGTGTCCCTTGTTTTTATCGTCAATATTGCTTGAGGCACAAATGAGGCGGTAGTCAGAGTCGCAGCTAAATAGCCGATAATTTCAGGAGTGAATATCATAAGTGTTTTGGCGTCATGCCATTATTTCCCAGCCGCAGATTTCTTTAGCTTTTTAACTACGCTTTGACAAAAAGCGTTTGCAAAATCTTCAATATTTTCATATTCCTGCTCTTGGGCAAAGTCCACTACCGCCATGACCAACTTTTTAGTTTCGGCTATTTCTTGGTGCGTTCGACCGCAACCTTCGCAATGAGTTCCTTCGTAAGTACATTTATCAACACATGGACTAAATTTCATGCTATTTCCTCTAATTCTTATAGCCTTGTTTATAACGATAAATAGCGGACAAAACTAAAATAGGCGGCCCACTTTGAATCTTTCCTGAGGAATTTTATCATATCGAAAATAAGCCGTTGCAATCCATAACGATAATCAAGCCCGGATATAGATCTTTCAATCTTAGTGCGATCCACCGACATTCAACATGATATTCCCAAAATCAATTGCGCCATCAATGACTTGAAAAACACCTTTGCCACGTTCTTCGTTATTTTTCCAAATAGAATTTCCAATCTGGATTTCGGCGCCGCAATGAACGGCTTCTTCCACAATAACTTGGACGTGCTCGGCAAGGGTCATTTCCGACAGAAGATGAGCGCGATCGGCATGAAGCTGAGTGCAATCAATTTCAAGCTTTTCCCTAGTGCGAAGGAGCTTATTTAGCAAACCATTCTTGTCCTTTTCGGGATGCGCCAAAATAAAAGCAACAATCTTTTTGATGTCTTCCTGCTCCTTTTCGTTTGCATCAATCTCAAGCTTAAGCTTGTCTATTTGCACCTGAAGGTATGGGTTGAAACCTGCCCTGATCTTGGTTATAAATCCGGCGTTCGAACCGATTACGCCGGATTTCACCAGAACCGATGCACAGGTAATGCCGCCGATGATGCGGCCTTTCTTTCCACCGGATTTTCCGACTAATACCCGGTTAAGTGCAGTCAAGTGGTTATGCATCGAAAATTCTTCAATAATAATATCCGTACCGGCTTCCATACAGACGTTTTCGGCAAAATGTACGCTGATTGAACCCTTACTGATAATTACCGCATTAAAGGCAGGAATTTCATTCGGGTCGCCGCTATGTTCACTATGGCCGATTACGCCGCCTTTGATAACGATATTTCCACCCGCTTCAATTTCTGCCGCTTCGACGGTTCCTCCCACGAACACGTCTCCCGACGCGTGGACTTTCATCCCATCCTTAACATCGCCTTTTATATTGATGGTACCCTCAAAGATCATGTTTCCGGTTGAAATATCCACCAAAGGCAGATTAATGGTCGGCTCCACGACAACGCCATTAGGAACCAGCTTGGGTTGCCCGGTGACCGTAGCTTGTAGTAAATTGTTATCGTTCGGGTCAGGCTCCGCACCCTGTAGCCCTGATGCAAACGGTATATCCTGTCCCGGTTGAGGCATCAGTATTTGCCCGGTAATGTCCTGACCCTTTTTGCCTTCGCCAGCCGGGACGCGACGCATTAACGGGTCGCCTTGCTTTACGACAATCAGTTGCCCAAGATCGCGATAATTAGCGATACCTCGCTCATCGACTTTGGGTTTGCGTTCTCGTATTTCCGGCACTAGACTTTGGAATTGCGCATCGGTACCCGGCACAGGATGTAGCCCTTTCGCGATGGTACGCTCTGCGGCATATCCATCCTTTAAAGCGGCCTCGATTTCGCCGGTCATGATACCGCTGACTATTCCCTTTTCCTGTAAAGCTAGCTGGATTTGAAATAATGTGACTGGAGCGCCGCCGTACGGAGGGATTAAGGTAAGCTTGGCGGTCATTTTGTCGTCGTCGATTTTAAGTATGCATCCGCCATCCCGACGTTCACCAATTTCCAGCACAAAGCTTTCATTAGAATCACCGTACTTTTTTACCAAATCTGAGAGTGCGTTTTCGTACAGGAACAGGCCGGACAGACCTTGTTTAGCCAATGCCTGTTTGATCGTTACTTCATCCAACAGAGGCTTGCATTCGCATGCTTCAAACGCGGCAAGTAACTTGCCCTCATCGCTCAGCTTAAATGTCAGCACATCAGTAGGTGGCACATCATTCACTGCTCGCTCCTTGGGGAATTATTGCTGCTGTCAACAATTTAAATATTAGAAAATCAGCCTTGTCCTATCGATTCGAACGCTGCCAACAACAATAGAGAAAAAAACGGGAACGATATAAATTAACAAGACGACCTAATAAAAAGGGTAGCACATTATTCAAAAACCGCGCGAAGGGCTTATTCGCATTGAGTAGTCTGGTTATTAATTTACGATATTTTTTTGAATGGGCAAGGTATTGTGACTCTACACCGGATGTGTAAGTGGCTGTTTGCGCCATAAGCATGTTTTGCTTTGTTTAAAAAAAAGCCTCAGCACACGGTCCGTGTACTGAGGCCCAAAAATCGCCTGCTTGGTTGGCACTACGCACTACTCTCTTTCCCTGACAACTTCCTATTGAAACTCCTTAAAATCCGTTTTCTCTTTTGGCGACATTTCTATTGTCTCAGAAAATGACCCTAAAAAAAGCCAGCTAAAGCTGAACTTAATGTACGCTCAAAATTACGTCGCCGTAGCAGCACTAGACAGTGTGCAAATAAGTTCAATGGCTCATTCATCGTTTATATTTTCCAAACAGTCTATTTTCATGGTCTACAATGAATAACAAACGCTGCAAAATCTTGCTTGTCATAGTAGAATGCCGCTAATTTCTTATATAAATCATGCAACCATGGATCAACGTACTGCGGAAGTAGAGCGAAATACGCTTGAAACTCAAATTAAAATCAAAATTAATCTGGATGGTTCGGGTAAATCCTCGTTTTCAACCGGCGTACCTTTTCTTGAACACATGCTCGATCAGATCGCCAGACACGGATTGATCGACATGGATATCGTAGCCAAAGGCGATTTGGATATTGATGATCATCACACCGTGGAAGATATCGGCATTACCTTAGGTCAAGCGTTTGCCAAAGCCATGCAAGACAAAAAAGGCATTTACCGTTACGGACATGCCTACGTGCCATTGGATGAAGCATTATCGCGAGTCGTGATTGATTTTTCCGGACGTCCCGGATTGTTTTATGACGTTAAGTACCCCAAAGCCATGATAGGCAGTTTTGATGTGGACTTATTCCGCGAGTTTTTTCAGGGCTTTGTCAACCATGCTGGAGTCACTTTGCATATCGACAGCTTGAAGGGCGCCAATGCCCATCATGTCGCCGAAACCATCTTTAAAGCCATGGGCCGAGCCATACGCATGGCGATTACCGCCGACCCGCGCATGGCGGGCATTATGCCATCAACCAAAGGCAGCCTTTAATCCCTAACCTTTAGCCTGTATTTTCTATGTCTTCTGTCGCTGTAATTGATTACGGAATGGGTAATCTGCATTCAATCGTAAAGGCTCTGCAACATGCCGCGCCTGAAGTCGATGTTGTTTGTGTTTCCGATGCGGATTCGATCCTCGATGCTGACCGGGTGGTTTTTCCCGGTGTCGGTGCGATAAGGGATTGTATGCAGGCTCTCGATCAATCGGGCTTATCCGATGTTATCCAGCAGGTTGCCAAAAGCAAGCCTTTGCTGGGAATTTGTCTGGGCATGCAGGCTCTATTGACCGACAGCGAAGAAAACAACGGCACAAAATGCTTGGACGTTTTTGCCGGGCATGTCTTACATTTTCCCGAGTCGTTAAAAGACTGCGACGGTAATTCACTCAAAATTCCGCACATGGGCTGGAATCAGGTCCATCAGCTGCAACAACATCCGCTATGGAAAAATATTCCTCAAGACAGCCGCTTTTATTTTGTGCATAGTTATTATGCGCAGCCGGATGATGCAGCGCTAATGGCGGCGACTACCGAATATCCAGACGCATTTACTTGTGCTTTGGCTCAAGATAATGTTTTTGCAGTACAATTTCACCCCGAAAAAAGTCAGGCAGTTGGTTTACAACTGTTAAAGAATTTTTTGCATTGGGATGGACACGCTTAGTTACCATTGACTGATTACACGCTATTGAGGATTCATTGTTTATGTTGTTAATACCTGCAATCGATTTAAAAGAGGGAAAATGTGTTCGTTTGCGTCAGGGACGAATGGATGATAATACGGTTTTTTCCGATGACCCTGTCGCTGTAGCAGGTAAGTGGGTTGCTTTAGGCGCTAAAAGAATTCATTTGGTTGATCTGGATGGCGCATTTGCAGGGAAGCCAAGAAATGCCGACGTGATTCATGCGATAGTCGAAGCTTATCCCGATGTGCCGATACAAATAGGCGGCGGCATTCGCGATGAAGAAACCATCCAGGCTTATCTTAATGCCGGCGTGGAGTACGTCATTATCGGCACCAAGGCAGTTAATGAACCGCATTTTGTCCGGGATATGGCGCTGGAATATCCGCGCCACATCATCGTTGGTTTGGATGCAAAAGACGGTAAGGTGGCTATTGACGGCTGGTCCAAGCTATCCAAACATGACGTGATCGACATGGCGCAGCATTTTGAAGAAGACGGCGTCGAAGCGATTATCTACACCGATATTTCCAGAGACGGTATGATGTCCGGAGTTAATGTTGATGCTACCGCAAAGTTGGCACGCGCGATTCGAATTCCGGTTATTGCTTCAGGCGGCATCACTAATATGGATGACATCAAAGCTTTGGGCGCTGTCGCAGGCGACGGTATTATGGGCGCGATTACCGGCAGAGCGATTTATGAAGGTACGCTGGATTTTGAAGCGGCCGAAAAATTAGCGGAATCATTTCTATAACCATGAGCTTAGCCAAACGCATTATTCCCTGTCTGGATGTCGATAATGGCCGCGTCGTCAAAGGCGTAAAATTTGTCGATATCCGCGATGCCGGCGACCCCGTAGAAATCGCCAGACGCTACGACCGTGAAGGCGCGGATGAAATCACCTTTTTGGATATTACCGCCACGCATGATAATCGGGACACCATTGTTCATGTCGTCGAGCAGGTAGCCAGTGAAGTATTTATTCCATTAACGGTCGGCGGCGGCATCAGAACCCTGGAAGATATTCGCCGCATGCTTAATGCGGGCGCAGACAAGGTCGGGATTAACAGCGCGGCAGTGTTTAACCCGGATTTTGTTCGTGAAGCGGCGGAACGTTTCGGCTCGCAATGCATCGTGGTAGCTATAGACGCCAAAAAAGTCAGCTTAGCCGGAGAACCTAATCGCTGGGAGATTTTCACCCACGGCGGCCGTAAACCGACAGGCATTGATGCGATTGAATGGGCAAAAAAAATGGTCGACTACGGTGCAGGGGAAATCCTGCTAACCAGCATGGACAGGGATGGCACTCGCGAAGGCTTTGATTTGCCGTTGACCCGAGCCATTAGCGAGGCGGTAGCTGTGCCGGTCATTGCATCCGGCGGTGTCGGATGTCTTGATCATCTCGCTGACGGCGTTATTGAAGGCAAAGCCGACGCAGTGTTGGCCGCCAGTATTTTTCATTTTGCCGAATACACCATTGAGCAAGCCAAACAACAGATGGCCTCACGCGGCATAGAGGTACGCCTGTGAGCGCACCCTGGCTGGACGAAATCCGCTGGACCGACGACGGCTTGGTACCGGTTATCGCCCAACAGGCGGAAACCGGAAAAATACTGATGTTTGCCTGGATGAATCGCGAGTCATTAGCTTTAACAGTCGCCGAAGGCTATGCGGTTTACTGGTCGAGGTCGCGTGGGAAACTATGGCGCAAAGGCGAGGAATCCGGACACAGGCAAAAAGTTTTAGGATTATTTCTTGATTGCGATGAAGACGTTATTGTGCTTAAAATTGAGCAAGAAGGCGGCATTGCCTGTCATACCGGTCGCGAAAGCTGTTTTTATCGCAGCTTGATTGACGGGCAATGGCAAAGTATCGAGCCGGTTTTAAAAGATCCCGAAGCTATCTATAGAAAATCATGAGCGACATACTACAACAACTGGCGCAAATTCTGGAACAGCGTAAACTGGAACCTGCCGATAAATCCTATGTCGCCAGCCTTTATGCTAAAGGCTTGGACAGCATACTGAAAAAAATCGGCGAAGAAGCGACAGAAACTGTGATCGCTGCCAAAGATGGCGATAAAAAACAGATTATTTATGAAACCGCCGATTTGTGGTTTCATTGTATGGTGTTGCTAGCCGATCAGGGACTGGGGCCGGATGATGTATTGCAGGAACTGCAACGTCGTTTCGGTTTGTCCGGTCTGGAAGAAAAGGCGCAACGTAACAAATAAAGACTTTGCCTTGCAAAGTCTCCATTGGAGTTGGAAATGGGTCTCAGCGTTACTCACTTATTAGTTGTATTGGCCATCGTCGTTGTTGTGTTCGGCACCAAGCGTCTACGCAATATTGGCGCTGATCTGGGCGGAGCTATCAAAGGCTTTCGCACAGCCATGAAAGAAGGCGAAGAAGACAAGCCTGCCGAAGATAAAGGTGAAGCCATCGAAGGCGAAGTTACCTCTAAAAAAACCGATAAAGACTAACACTCATGTTTGATGTCGGATTTTCCGAACTTTGTCTGATCGGCTTAGTCAGCTTATTGGTAATCGGTCCTGAAAGATTGCCTAAAGTTGCTAGGCTTGCAGGGTTCTGGCTTGGTAAAACGCGCAGCATGGTGGCTTCCGTCAAGGAAGAAATCAAACTGGAACTGCACGCCGAAGAAATGCGTCAAATATTTAAAGAACAGCCCGGCTTGCCGGAAGTTCAGCAAATATTCGATGAAACCTCCAACACACTCAAATCCGCGATTGATCCGTTGCCGACAACGTCAAGAGAGCAGAACGACTTGGATACAGGAACAGTTGCCGAGACAGAGCAATATAAGGAATCGTTACCGATAGATAAAGCCGAACAGCATGAGCCAAAGTAATTTTAATAACGGCGAAGAGCAAACCTTTATCAGCCATCTGATCGAATTGCGTAATCGCCTGCTGAAAGCGGTTTTATGCGTATTAGTCGTTTTTTTGGGACTGGCTTCATACGCCAATGAAATCTACAGCCTTTTGGCCGGCCCCCTGCTGCAGCACATGCCTAAAAATAGCACGATGATCGCTATTGATGTGGCCTCCCCGTTTTTCACGCCCTTTAAACTGGCGCTGGTAGTTGCGGTTTTTATTTCCGTTCCCTTTATTCTTTATCAATTCTGGGCGTTTGTCGCTCCAGGCTTATACAAGCGGGAGCGGCGGATGATTTTGCCGTTGCTGATTGCCAGTACCCTGCTGTTTTATATGGGCGTAGCCTTCGCCTATTTTGTCGTTTTCCCGCTGGTTTTCGGTTTCCTGACCGCCGCTGCGCCCGAAGGTGTGGCAGTAATGACCGATATTGCCAAGTATCTGGATTTTGTTTTAGCCCTGTTTTTTGCGTTTGGCATTTGTTTTGAAGTGCCGATATTCACCATCGTATTGGTTTGGACCGGAATAGTAACTCCCGCAGACTTGGCCGATAAACGCCCTTATGTCATCGTCGGCGCGTTTATCGTAGGGGCCGTTTTAACGCCTCCGGACGCCATATCCCAAACATTGCTGGCGGTACCGATGTGGATGTTATTCGAGCTGGGCTTGTTATGTTCAAGGCTTTTTGCTCCTAAGCCCGATAGCGATTATCAAACGCCCGATGACGCCGAAATGGAAGCCCGGCTGGATAAGATTGAACGACAAGAAGATGAGTAATTCCGATAATAATTAAAATTTAAGCTCACCGAGGCATTGAGGACACCATGACTGACCTTCAAAATTCCATCAATAAAGCCGGCACATTATCCGGCAAGGCCAGAACCATCGGCATCGCTGCCGCATTAATCATCGGCGGCCCTTGGCTGGTTTCCAATTCGGTGGAAATGCTGGATTCAACGGAAATCATGGTTATTCAATACCCCAACGGCACTTTGTTGGCCGCTGTGGAGCCGGGTTGGTATGCACAATGGTTCGGCTCGGTAACCAAGTACCCGTTGCGCTCGCAATTTTCATTTTCATCGGCATTGGATCAGGGCGAGGCAAAAAATGAGAGCCTTAAATTACGTTTCAATGACGGCGGCCATGCCAACGTGTCCGGCGTGGTGTCCTGGGAAATGCCAGTAGATCACGACCACTTGATCATGATCCACAGGAAGTTCGGCAACACCAAATCTGTTGAGCAGCAGATCATCAGACCGACACTGGAATCGGCCGCCTATACTTCCGGGCCGCTGATGTCCTCAACGGAATCGGCCGCCGAAAAACGGAATTTACTGCTTCAATATATGCAGGATCAGGCAAAAAACGGCACTTATCAAACACGCACCGTATCACTTAAAGTGCCTGATCCGTTGACCGGGGTTGAAAAAACCGTGAACGCCGCTGAAATTGTAATGGCGGGAGGAATTCCGGTTCGGGAACAGGAAAGTTCAACCAAAGTGTTTGGCATTAACCTGCTGCCGATGACGATCAATCAAATTAAATATGATGACGCCATTGAATCGCAAATCACCCAAAGGCAAGTGTCTATTCAAGGTGTCCAGATTGCCCAGGCAAACGCGTTAAAAGCGGAACAAGATGCTATTACAGCCGAAAAACTGGGACAGGCAGAGGCCGCAAAAGCCAAATGGGCGCAAGAAGCGATTAAAGCTCAAAAAATAACCGAAGCGCAGCAATTTCTGGAAGTTGCTACGCTGGAAGCAAAACAGGCCGAGCAATATAAAAACAAGCAAATCCTGGAAGGCCAAGGTAATGCTGAAAAGAAAAGGCTGGAAATGCAAGCCAATGGCGCATTAGACCAAAAACTGGATGCTTATGTGAATATTCAAAAGGCATATGCCCAAGCCATAGGCGCATATAAAGGCGCTTGGGTGCCGCAAATTGTGACGGGTGGAGCTGCGGGAGGTATGGCAGGCTCCGGCGCTCAACAAATGATCGATTTGTTGTCGGTTAAAGCAGCAAAGGATTTAGGTATTAATATGTCGATCGAGGGTGCTGCTCAGACAACCGGCAAGCAGTAGTTTTTTGTGGGTAGATTACAAATAATCCAGTCTCAACTCGCTGCACAGGGGGGCTTTTTAAAATCCGCTGATGACAATATCATAAAAAAAACAGTACAATACACTAGTCAGAAAACAGATGTTGAGTTAAGGAATTCCTAAATTGTTAGGTTATCCGGTTATCAATGTTGTAGTTCTGTGTTAACCGTAAGTTTTTATTTTAGGAGTTTCAAAATGGCAACAGGCACTGTAAAGTGGTTTAACAACACAAAGGGTTTTGGTTTTATTGCACCTGCTGATGGCGGCGAAGATGTTTTTGTTCATCATTCGGTTATTCAAGGCGAGGGTTTTAAAACTCTGACTGAAGGCGAAACAGTCACTTTTGATATCGAATCAGGCCCAAAAGGCTTAACTGCTGCTAATGTTTATTCCAAATAAGGAATAAACAACTTAAAAAAAGCCCTTGTGAATTATCACAAGGGCTTTTTTTGTATCTCTGATTTTTTAAAAGCTATTTAAAAGGACGTCCTTTAGCGTCTTTATTGATCTGTCCGCCAAAAAGCAGAACGCCCTCTATAAAGCCCCAGAGTGCCGCAAATCCGGGCAATCCCGTTACATAAAGTATCACCGTCAACGTTATCTGCATGAAGGCCAGTCTGTAAAAACCGAGATAAAGCCTATGTATGCCCGTCCAACCGAAAAATAACGCCAGCACAGCCGCCAAGTACTTATATTTAACGGCTTTAGGCGGCTCCAAATACGCACCCACCAAGTTAATATTGCTGGCAATGGTTCCTTCGGCATCAAAGTTAACGTCATCGCCCTCATCCGGCGATACGTCAGCGACCCAGTCCTCTAAATGAAACGTAAATAACGCTCCCTCACTTTTTATCACCCCGGTTTGCGTATCGGGATCATAACTTTCTATCTCTCCAATCATTTATTTTCTACCTTTAAAATTAGGACGCCCCAAGGGTCGCCATTTATAACCGCCAGAGTCACAACTACCCTGTGGGCACTAAAATACCAGCATCAAGATCAATCATTATGTAAACGTACGGCTAAAACATCACACTGCGCATGATGCAGCACTCCGTTTGCGGTCGATCCCAACAATAAGGCGAACCCGTGCCGGCCATGCGAGCCGACTACGATCAGATCCGCCTTGTTTTCTTCAGCAACCCTGATTATTTCCAATTTAGGGCTCCCCGTTTCCATCCACCGGCAATCTTCAGCGATATTCAGTTTTTCAGCCAGCTTGGCCAGTCTTGTTTTTGCCGCCGCCATTAACTCGGCAGTTAAATCAAGATCAAAAGGAATGGTGGAACCATAAGCCGCATCGGTAATCAGCAAATTATCCATCACATGCACAATGCTCAGTTTTGCCTGATATTTCTCGGCCAAATCTTTCGCTCTATTGGCAACCTCCTCGCCATGCTCTGAGAAGTCTGCCGCGAGTAATATATGTTTATAGCTTTCCATGATTTCTCCTATTTAACGCCGAAAATCCCCCTTAACCCCCTTGAAGGTTAAGGGGGATTTAATAAAGCCATCACCTGGTAAGATACCAGTATGTATAAAAATGCCAAGCCTAAACTAAAAACCCAGGTTTGTCCCAACGCATTGCGAATAATATGCCCGGTAACGGCCCAGTGCCAAATCATTAAAGCTATCGTTATAATAAATGCCAATACAGCGCCTCTTCCGATCATCATCGAGGCCATTCCCGGCAACGCAAAAAAACTGATCAATGCATCGGTTCCCAACAAGGCGGCGGTCGTTTGAGCAAATCGCTCCGGCTTTCGCGCTACGTACAATATAAGCCGGCTAAATCCGACAATCAGCAACGCAGAGATAATAGCCTGTAACAATGACTCAACTAGACCTGTACGGATACTTACCATTAAAAAACTAACGACAACATCAACAACGACTAACACTCGCCACAACCATACGGAAGGCGGCAAATCCTGCGGACCTTGTTTAAACAGGCAAATATCAAATAATAGCTTTATGATTTCAAACATGATTTTCCTGTTATGCACGAATCTAAATCATACTATTCGCTCAACGGGCGACCAACCGGCCGACCTACACAATCGTTTTTCATTATTTAGCCGCTTCAATCTTTTCCTCGGCCTCCATCCAGGCCGCTTCGGCCTCATCCAGGGCCTTATCGACTTTTACTTTCCGTTCCATCAGTTTTTTTAACTGCTCTTTTTCCGATTCCGCATAAATGGCTGGATCAGCCAACTGATGTTCCAGTTGTCGCTGCTCATTATGATATTTTTCAACGGCGATTTCAGCTTTTTTCAAGGCATCGAATAAAGGTTTATGTTTTTGCCTGCGTTCTGCATCCAGCTTTCTTTGATCTTTCCTCGATACGGTTTCAGTACTAGCAACAACGGTTTTTTCTTCGCTTTTTTTCTGTTCTGCCAGCCACAAGCGGTAATCGTCAAGATCGCCATCGAAGGGCTGCACCTTGCCGCCTGATACCAATAATAACTGATCGGTAACCGAGCGCAACAAATGCCGGTCATGCGAGACAACCACTATCGCGCCTTGATAATCCTGCAAGGCCACGCTCAAGGCATGGCGCATTTCCAGGTCTAGGTGGTTGGTCGGCTCATCTAGCAGCAATAGGTTCGGATTTTGATAAACCAGCAGCGCCAATACCAGCCGCGCTTTTTCGCCGCCGGAAAAGGGTTTGACGGCTTCCAGAACTTTGTCGCCGCAAAAATCGAAACCGCCCAGAAAATTCCGTAAATCTTTTTCGGTCGCTTGCTTGTCCAATCGCTGCAAGTGCCACAAGGGACTTTCATCAAGCCGCAGTTGCTCCAGTTGATGCTGTGCGAAATAACCGATTTTTAACGCTTCCGCTTCATTTCTGTTACCTGATAACGGCTGCATATCGCCTGCCAGCACTTTAATCAGGCTGGATTTACCGGCGCCATTCGGCCCCAATAAGCCAATACGGTCGCCCGGCGATATCGACAGTCCCGCATGCTTAATCACACAGGTTTGCCCATAGCCAACATCAACCTTATCCAGCGTTAATAACGGATTAGGCATTCTTCCCGGTTTGGCAAAGCTAAAATCGAACGGCGAATCGACATGAGCCTGTGCAATCAGCTCCATGCGCTCCAAGGCTTTAATCCGGCTTTGCGCTTGTCTTGCTTTAGTCGCTTGCGCCTTAAAGCGGCTGACAAAGCTTTGCATATGGGCAATTTCGCGTTGCTGCTTTAGATAAGACGACTGTTGTTGCGCGAGCTTTTCTGCACGCATCCGTTCAAAAGCCGAATAATTGCCGGTATAAATTTCGGCCTTATTCTGTTCGATATGCACGATGTGATCGGTGATCGTATCCAAAAAATCCCGGTCATGGGAAATCAGCAACAATGTGCCGGGATATTTGCATAACCAGTCCTGTAACCAGATCACCGCATCCAAATCCAGGTGATTAGTGGGCTCATCAAGCAATAATACGTCTGAACGGCACATCAAGGCCTGGGCCAGATTAAGCCGCATCCGCCAGCCGCCGGAAAACGAATTGACGGCATTGGTTTCCTGATCGGATGTAAAACCCAAACCATTCATTAACCGAGAGGCTCTGGCTTGTGCGGTATAACCGCCAATATTTTCCAGAGCAATATGCAATTCGGCCTGCTTCAAACCGTCATCGACCTGCTCGGCAACAATCAATTGTTCTTGCAAGCGCCTTAACGGCTGATCGCCGTCAATGACATAATCGATGGCAGAACGAACGACGGCCGGCGTTTCCTGTGCAACATGGGCGATTTCCAGCCCCGGCGGCATCGAAAAATCGCCCTCATCCAGATGCAGCTCATCCCTAACCAACGCAAAAAAACTCGACTTGCCCACGCCATTTGCGCCGGTAAAGCCTACTTTTTGGCCTTTGTGGATAGTGAAGGAAGAGTTGGCAAACAGCACCCTTGCGCCGCGGCGTAGGGTTATATTTCTAAAATTTAACATCGAAGTTCAAGGTAAAAGGTTCAAGCTGAGAGATATTACGCTGGTTCATTGGTTGTAGGATAGGTAGATGCTATAGCCGAAACCCATCATAAACAATCACCTATACGATGGGTTTCACTTCGTGCTTTACAAGTCGCTACGATCTACCCATCCTACGCGCTAAAATTTAAGCGATTCAGCAAACGCTAGAAATGCTATATTCAATATCGCCAAGCCAATCAACAGACAAATTGTTATCTGCATTCCCAGCACTCTTTTATGTAAATCCTTTGCGGGAAGCCCCATAGCGTGCAATATTCGCTCAATCAGTAACGTGGTTCCAAGTATATGGATAAGTATTTTTGGTGCGCCGTTTAATTCCAATGTTAATAAAAGCATTAGCGTTATAGGAATGTATTCCACTGCATTCGAATGAGTGCGGATTGCTAATTGCAGTTCTTCATTTCCCATTTCCGCCGTCGCCAACGCTCACTCGATTTTGTCTACGAAGTTTTATTACCGGAAAAGCAAGTTTCACTATTAATAAGGCCGATAACAATGCGTATATTGACGTAATCATGGCTCTTTACTCCGTAAGGAAAACTCGAAAATATCTTCTAAGCAGCACGCTCGATCATTTTATCCGCCTGCTCGGCAAATTGCTCAAGGTTGCCTTTTTTAACGGTATCTACCGGAATAACCAGCGCCGTGCTCAAATTGATATAGATATAAACATAGCGTTTGCCGTATTCCACCCGAACCAAATCGGCCCAGGCCATTTTATGTTTGCCGCTGGGTGATTTTTCCAATAGATAAGCAGGATTGGCGGGATCTATAGTCAGCGTATAGGTGCCGAACATATTGATCTTTTCTTTAGCGGTATAGTTTTTAAGTATCTGTCTGCGTAAATCCAACATCATAATTTTAGGCGAAAAAAACGCCCAGAGCATTGCAATACCGACAATATACCCGGACGATTTCATATCGCCATAGTAAAAATAATAAAACGAGCCGATCAGCGCCATGATGCCGGGCACTATCCAACGGTTTTTTCTGATATTGTTTTGTATCTCCTCATTTCTCATGAATTGCATTTCATTAAAATGGATTAAATCTTCTTCGCGGAATTCGTATTCAATTTCAAACATGTTTTAGGTCTTTGTAAAAGTTTATAAAAAGTAACTACGCAAGTGATAACGCGCACAGGTACATAAAAAAATTCTAATGCATTTTTATTGTTGCATGAGCGCTACGCCTGAATAGATTAGAAAGCGTCAACATTGACGTTCTAAAATAACCATGTATAGCCACCTGATGCATTTTATACAGGGACAGATAAACCACTCTGGCGATAAAACCTCCGATACTGACCGAGCCCATCAGATTACCCATCAGATTGCCGACCGTAGAATATTTGCCGAGAGCAACTAGCGATCCGTAATCGAGATAAGCATATTTGACCAGCTTGCCGCCCTGTAAACGGTTGATAATCGATTTGCTTATCGTCGTCGCCTGCTGATGCGCGGCTTGCGCTCGCGGCGGCACATTGCCCTCATGTCCAGGCCACGGACAAGCAGCGCAATCGCCTATCGCAAAAATATCATCGTCATTGGTCTTCAGGGTTTCATCGACCACCAATTGGTTGATCCTGTTAACTTCAAGCCCATCCAGGTCTTGCGTCCAATCCGGCGCTTTAATGCCTGCCGACCAGACTTTAAGGTTCGCCGGTATCACTTCGCCATCGTGGGTATGAACGCCCTCTTTGGTTACCTCGATCACTCGGCGGCCCAGTTTAAGGTCAATCCCTAACTTGACCAACTGTTGTTGTGTTGCATTGGCTAATTTAACCGGTAACGCGGGCAACAATTGAGTCGCCGCTTCAATAATAGTCAATTTCACATCGCTGGATTCATCCAGACCGTAAACCGCCAGCAGATTGGTCACCTCGTGCAATTGCGCCGACAACTCGACGCCGGTAGCTCCCGCGCCAATTATAACGATAGACAGGGTCTTATCGCCCGCGTTGTTTTTACCGGCATGGCTTTTAATATACGATTCAACCAGCTGTTTTTGAAACTTAAACGCCTGCGTGGTAGTATCCAGGAACAGGCAGTGTTCCGCCACGCCCTTGATGTTAAAAGTGTTACTGATGCTGCCAACCGACATCACCAACGTATCGTAACTGAACGTCCGTCTGGGTATTAATTCCTCGCCGCTATCGCTTAGCGTAGGGCTGACGTAAATTTCCTTTTTCTGCCGGTTCAGGCCTTCCATCTTACCCAACCTGAAGCGGAAATGATTCCGATAAGCCTGGGCCAGATATTCAATCTGTTCGGATTCATCCAGCGTACCGGCTGCAACCTCGTGCAACAACGGCTTCCAGATATGCGTCGGCGTAGCATCCAGCAACGTAACCTCCGCCAGACCTTTTTTACCTAGTTTTTTACCCAAACTGGTGGCAAGCTCAAGACCCGCCGCCCCGCCGCCAACGATCACTACCTTGTGTTTTTCATTATTCTTATCAGTCATTGCCATCCCCCTCAAAAAACATTATTTTCCTGCTCGGTAGCATTATATCGAATCAACCCCGTAATGACCGATTTTACTAGGCGTTGATTTACAATAGGCTGAGTTTGGACTTTAGAATTAAATCACAAAATATAAATAAAATTCTTACACGCAGTATTAAAGCACATAAATTCTTACGTGTGGCAACGTACAGATCGCTCCCGATGTTGAGGTTATATTATTTTTCAAGTTTAAGACGAAGCTAAAGCATATAAGTGGCTCGTCTCTAAACTGGGTTTCCTGTAATGGGAATTTTTTATTCTTTGATACAACGTAAGGAGAATAGCTATGGCTTGGGATCAAATAGAAGGCAATTGGAGACAGTTTAAAGGTAAAGTGAAAGAAACCTGGGGTGAATTAACTGATGACGAGATCGATCAAATTGCGGGCAAACGCGATATATTGCTAGGTAAGCTCCAGGAACGTTACGGCATGAAAAAAGATGAAGCTGAACGAAAACTCAGAGATTTCGAAAATCGAATTCATTGACCGTTGAGTTTGCCTATTAGGACAAAAAGAGAGACTGCCTTTTAGAATAAATCTATTATTGTTGATAATAATACTTATACATATTCAAGGCTATCTCTCTTACAGGGACATCGGTTGACTTTATCCTTTAGTTAACCATAGGTTTGCATAATTTTACTTTCGACTTGGTCATTTCATAAGAGATGAGAATATCTTCATACAATACAGCCAAGTTGGCTCCAGCTATTTTGAATAATGCCCTTATTGAGCAGGTATTTAGCCACAATAAATATTAAAAATAGAAACCAGCTGGTCACCAAAGGGCCGTAGATGACCACAACATTCAAAGGCGATCCCAGCTTGGCTCCATATCCGAATTAGGGTTGGAAGGGAGTGCTATTTATTGCTGCTGGGTTTATCACAAAATAGTAAATAAATAATTTGTATTTATAAGGCAAACATCTAAACTAAGCCGCGAATGGTAATAATTATTTGGTTGGCTATATAAAACTATTCATAAATCATAATTCATACAATTATTTATAGTAGGAAATACAGATGAAAAAATTATTAGTGGTATTATTCGCTGCCTTTTGTTCATTCAATGTTATTGCTTCGCCGGTAAACATCAATACCGCTGATGCAAAAACAATAGGCGATGCCTTAACAGGCATAGGCTTGAAAAAAGCCGAAGCTATTGTTAAATACAGAGAAGAAAAAGGTCCATTCAAAACGGTGGAAGATTTGGTTAATGTTAGTGGAATCGGGGCGAAAACCGTCGAAAAAATCAAACATGATATCTTATTAAGCGATGTCGTTGTTGCGGATCAAAAGGTAGACGAAAAGGCTAATAAAAAGATAGAAGAAAAAACCAAATAATTATTTAGTAATATTTCAAGCGACTAGCAGCCGCTATTATGCAGGGCTGCTGGTTTTTACCGTTAAAGTTCCTTTTAACGTACACTATTTTGGATAATCGTAAGTTAAGTGCGGTTATCTCCATTCATAAACGATCGTTATTTTAGCAATATAAGATCGCAACAAAATATCACCAAGAAATCCCGTGTGATTGTTACCTCTATCCCCAAGCTGTAACGGCGAGCAGATAATAACCGCAATTATTGCCGAGCAAAAACAGACTGATTAAAAAATGCTGTAGAATGATCAAAAGGCATGAATCAGTTCACGTTATCCTGTACCTACAAATTATTGATGTGGTTCTTAGTTTGTAAGCGTTTGTTGTCGAATATGCAGAATAGCAAACTCGGATTGCTGGTATTAAGGTTGTTTTTAATCGCAATGGTTTAATATGAAATGAATGAAGAATACGAATACGACGATGAAGAGGTTGAATATTACGCAATTCGGCCTAATAAAACTCAAATAAAGAAAGACATGGCTGCGCTTTTTGCTGTAAGCGAAGAAATGTCCGAGTTATCGGCGGGGCAATTAAAAACTTTGGAGCTTCCTGAAGTTATCAATAAAGCTGTCGTGGAAGTATCGGGAATGGCCCATAAAGGTGCGAGAAAGCGGCTGCTGAAATTTATTGCCGGCCAACTCCATAAGATAGATGCGGAACCCATTTTAGAAAAACTGGCGCGTATTAAAAATAAAAGCGCCCATGCAGTCAGGGAACATCATATTGCTGAGCGCTGGCGAGATAGGCTGATTGCCCAGGGCAGCGATGCGTTGACGGAATTGCTTGATGAACAGCCTCATGCTGACCGGCAATTATTAAGGCAATTATTGCGCAATGCCCAAAAAGAGGCCGAAGCCGGTAAACCGCCTAAATCTTCCCGCTTGCTTTACCGCCAGTTGAAAGGCTTGTTTAAGGTTGAAGACGAGCCGGATGATGAATCAGAATTTGAGGATGAGCAGGAAGTCGATTAGACATGGCGGTAATCTAATAACTGTTAAACAAATCCATTTGCCGGCGATCAGCCTGCCCGGAGTTATTTTTCAGTGATGACAGCGTAATCCCCAATAAGCGCACATTCCGCCTGCCTATATCGGTATTTTTCAATAAATCTTCAAGAATGAAACCCAGACTGGATGTTGCTGTAATGATATCAGGCAGCGTCCGGCTGCGGGTAATCTGGACAAAATCATGGTATTTGATTTTTACAGTCAGGGTATGGGCGACCAGTTTCTTTTCGTCGACTTTGCTTAACGCCTTTTCCAGCAAGCTTTGCAAATGCATAAGAGCATCCTGTTTAAGCTGAATATCTTGTTGAAAGGTCATTTCCACTCCTATCGATTTTCTAATGCGATAGTTGCTGACAGGGCGGTTATCTATACCTCTGGAAATGTTGTAATAGTGCAGTCCGGCTTTGCCAAAATAGTGCTGTAACATTTCCAACGGTTGATCTTTCAAGTCCTTACCGGTTTTAATGCCCAACGATTGCATTTTTGTCGAGGTTGCCTTGCCGATGCCATGAAATTTTTCGACCGGAAGCTGTTCTGCAAAGCAGGCGCCCTGCTCCGGGGTGATTAAATAAAGCCCGTCCGGTTTGTTAATGTCCGAGGCAATCTTGGCCAGGAATTTGTTATAAGAAACGCCGGCCGAAGCAATCAGCTGGGTTTCCTGTTTAATCGTTGCCTTGATGGCTTTGGCAATTAATGTCGCAGAACCTTGATGCAAGCTTACATTGCTGACATCCAGATAGGCTTCGTCCAGGGAAACGGGTTCAAAAAGATCAGTGTACTCGGCAAATATTTTTCGGATGGCTATCGATGCTTCTTGATAAGCCTCGAAGCGGGGTTTTACAAATATAGCTTGCGGACATAAACGGTAAGCGTGAGCTGAAGACATCGCAGAATGGACGCCGTATTGCCTGGCTTCATAGCTGCAAGTCGCGACAACGCCGCGAGAGTCGGGAGCACCGCCGACGATCAGCGGCTTGTTACGGTATTGTGGAAAATCGCGTTGCTCTACAGCCGCAAAAAAAGCATCCATATCAATATGAATGATTTTGCGGGTAGAGTTCATCCTAGAAAACGCGGTTCAGCCACGGATGAACAAAGAGTTGTATTAGTTCTTTGCAGCACCATTTGGGGTAAGCGCCAGCCTCGCTTAACATAGTGTTTTATCTGTGTTTATCCGTGGCTAACTAAGATTTCCAGGTCTATCGATGTTATTTTGCGGAGTTGTTCGTTTCCGGTAGATGCAGTTCTGCGGTCACATTCCAATCGGAGAAAGGAAAGGGCATAGTTTCCGTATTAAAGGTCAGGAACAGCAGAATATGATAAGTATAAGTGGAAAGACTGCGTCCGAAATTAAGAATATTGACGTTAGCTTTGCCAGTCAATAATGCTGATGCCACCTGCAAGATAATAACTGCCCAAAGCAACATTCTGACCAGTCCGCCGATAGCCGCAAAAACAAGCATAAAGAAAATTCTTTTCCAGGTGCTGATTTGTGTCAAGTTGTAGTTTATTTGTTCATCCATCGTTTTTAACCTCGGTTCATAATATCGCGCAAATCAAGAGCAGCAGCGTTGCAACGAGCTATATAATTTGCCATAGACAGAGAATAGTTGGCGAAAAGACCGTAGCCGCTACCATTCAAAATCATCGGGCTTAAAATGGGGGTTAGTGCATTTTCCAGCGCTTTAATCATGATATCAACGGTACGCATGGCTCGTTTGTCTAACAAAATATCCTCAAAGTCATGTTTGATGGCTCTGAGTATATGTAGTAATGCCCAGCTTGCACCGCGCGCTTCATAGAAAACGTCGTCAATCTCAAGCCAAGTTACTTTGGCTACGGTTGTGCCTTTTTCATCAGCCGCTTCTCTCTCGAGTTCGGTTAATCCGGGGCCATAGTTGCCGCTGGCGCTGTTTGCAGTCAACCGGGTGGAAAGTCCGCCCAGACGCTTAATCACAACCTCGGTGTATTGCCATAGGTTGTCGGCGCGGGAATAAAATTGCGCCTGTTTTACCGGGCCGCCGTATTTTTGCAGACGCTCCATGTATTTATGCAAAGCCTCAATACCTTTTTGATACTCGGCTTCCGTCGACGGCAACGCCCATGAGTCGTTTTCGTAATAGAAATAAGGTTCGGCAACAGCAAGATCAGGATCTTCAGCCGATTGGGATTGATCCCTGGCAAAGTGATTTCTTAATGCCGATGTGGCGTCACGCAGCATGACTAAAGCGCCATATTCCCAGTTGGAAATGTTGTCCAGAAATACGCCGGGAGGCGCGACATCATTAGTAATATAGCCGCCGCTTTTATGCAATAGAGTCTCGGCGATATGGGCCAAGGTATTAGTATAGACATAGCCGACAGGCATGTTTTCAGTGGAGTGTGTTTCTTCGGCGCGTTTTACGGCTTCGTCCATAACGTTAAACTGCCCAGGCTCTCTACCCCACCAAGCACCCAAGAAGATCAGGATGACCACTACAACCGCGGTAAAGGCACCTAGGCTCCAGAGTATTCCTTTTGATTTTATATCGTTTAGTGTATCGTTTGCCGCCATTTTCGATGTCCCGTAAAGAGGAGGTTTCGTAGGGTTGAAATTTTTTTCGCCCTTACTGCTTTTTTCTATGAAAAAATTCGCTACATAGTAGCAGGTTTTTTAGTAGTTTGCTTATGGCGCAAACCACTATAATGGTTTTTTTTTGGCTCTTGGATGGGCTTTATCATAGATTTCAGCCAGATGCTGGAAGTCCAGGTGAGTGTATATCTGGGTCGTACTGATATTGCTGTGTCCTAGCAGCTCTTGAACGGCTCTTAAATCCTGGCTGGATTCAAGTAAATGGCTGGCGAAAGAGTGTCTCAACATGTGCGGATGTATATGTTCTGCAATACCTTTTTTCTTGCACCACAATTCCAGTCTTAATTCAATGCTGCGCTGGCCGAGCCGGGTTCCGCGCGTTGAAACAAATAACGCAGGCTCAGTGAGCGGAGTTTTTAAAACGCGCTGATGCAGCCAGTTTTCGATAGCGGTAACGGCTTTGCTGCCTATAGGCAATACTCTCGATTTGCCGCCCTTACCTATGCGGACGATCAATGTATTATCCGGCAAGTCCAGGTCGGTTAAATTAAGCGCAGCCAATTCACTAAGCCGCAGGCCGGATGAATAGAATAGTTCAAACATGGCCACATCGCGGAGTTCGAGCAACGAACTTGTACCCGCTTCCAGCAAACCGGATAACTGATCGACATCCAGAGTTTTAGGCAGCTTTCTGGCTTGTTTGGGCGCTTTAATATGTTGAGCGGGATTGGCAACGACGTGGCCTGCTTTTAACAGATAATTATAAAAACTGCGAATGGCGGACAGCTCGCGTTGCAGGCTTTTGCTGCTCAGGCCTTTCCGGTGACGGTTGGCTATATAAGCGCGAATATCGGTGTGCTTCAGGTCAGCCCATCCGGTTACGGCCTTATCAGTGCAATAGCGGGATAGATGCTGAATATCACGCTGATAACTTTTTACGGTATTTTCCGAGGCGCGAACTTCAACGGTGAGCTGCTTGAAAAAATCAGCCAGCATCAACTCGGCATCAGGGTGCATATTAATTTTGCTGCAACAAAGTGATCAGCCGGGTACCTATGATTTCGCTCATTTGGTTTAAAAACAGATTGCCCATGCTGTAATGAAACCTGCCCTCTTCTCGGCTGCCGATGGCTAAAATCCCTTCCAATTCAGTAAATGCCATTGGAATAATCGCGCAGGATTTCACTTCAAACGCCAACTCGCCGAATAAAACTCTCGCCTGAGCCATCGTCGGCCGGCCGCATTTTGGCTGACTGCTGGCCAGCTCGCCGGCAAACGGTTCCAGGTCTTTGCTGTCCGGCTCAATAAACAGATTGGTAATAGCGGTATCGGGATTGTGTTTGATGATCCGCACTGCAACAAAGTCGATCAAAAAATATTCCGACAGCACCGTATCAAGATTGGCAACGGCTTCTTCCAGCGTTGTGGCATCCAGCAGCGCCAGGGTCAGTTTGTGCATACGGTTCAAAGAGGTGTCGTTATCCCTGGCGATCTCTATCAGCGCAGTGAGCTGGTTTTCCATATCATGGTGCCGGCTTCTAAACAGTTCCAGCTGTTTTGAAATGAGGGAAACCGCATTGCCGGTAGGATGAGGAATGCTCATGTGCTCCAATAAACTCAAGTGTTCATGAAAGAACTCGGGATGTTTCCGTAGATAGTCTTCTACCTGGGCTGAAGTAAGTTCAGGGAGTTGTTCGTTCATAGCGTTATTCGTCCTTCAAAAACAGAAATAGCGGGCCCAGTCATCAAAACCGGTTCGCCGCGGCCCAGCCAGCTGATAGCCAGCGTTCCACCGGGCAGGTCAACACTGACAGTATGATCCAGCAAGTTTTGTTCAATGCCGATGACTACGGCGGCACAAGCGCCGCTGCCGCAAGCCAGGGTTTCTGCGGCGCCGCGTTCGAACACTCGCAGTTTGACATGTTGGCGATCGATGACCTGCATAAAACCGACATTAACCCGTTCAGGGAAAAAAGCGTGGCTTTCCAAAGCTCTTCCCAATTCAGCTACTGGAGCGGTTTTAACATCAGTGACTTGAATGACAGCGTGTGGATTGCCCATTGATACAGCACCAAAAGCTTTTTCAGTATCGTTGACTTTCACGGTATAAAACCGGGACTCTTCTTCTGCCAGCAAGGGGATTTCAGCAGGTGCATGCCTTGGAATGCCCATATTGACGGTGATCAGGTTGTCCGCGTCAAAACGTAGCAACAATTGGCCTGAATTGGTATCGACGCGGATTTCATCCTTGTCCGACAACTTTTTATCGCGAACGAAACGTGCAAAGCAACGCGCGCCATTTCCGCATTGAGCGACTTCTCCGCCATCGGCGTTAAAAATACGGTATTTGAAATCGGCATTGGAGTTTGCTGCCTTCTCGACCAGTAACAGCTGATCGAAGCCTATGCCAAAGTGCCGGTCGGACAGCAGCCGGATTTGCTCGGATGTTAAGGCGATGTGTTGATTGATCGCGTCAATGACCACAAAATCATTACCGAGGCCGTGCATTTTAGTGAAGTTGATCATTTAGTCGGTGTTTTACACTAGGTAAGTGAGTTTAATTATTTGATAACTATTCGGCGGCTAAAAAAATAGAACGCAGATGACGCTGATATTTATGATTGAATAAGATTTTTTGAATTATCCTGAGAAAATCAGCTGATCGCCATTTTGAGGTTATCTGCGTTTATCATAATCATCTGCGTCGCCTAGAGGCGCCTACTTTTGGCATCCGTGTTCCATTTCTCTATGAGCTGAATAGTTAAAAATTCACGGCAGCAAATGCTCGCCCGCCCAAAGCTGCGCAATCGTTTCTCTTTCTCTGATCAAATGAAGACTGCTGCCATCGACAATCAGCTCAGCCAAGCGCGGCCTGGAATTATAATTCGAACTCATCGTAAAGCCATAGGCGCCGGATGAACGTATCGCCAGCAAATCGCCTTGGGCAATTTTAAGAGGACGGGCTTTGCCCAGGAAATCGCCGGTTTCACAGACCGGCCCGACTATGTCCCACGTTATTTCCTCAGCATCGCTTTGCAGGCTTACCGGAATAATGTTTTGCCATGCGCTATATAAAGAAGGCCGTACCAGATCATTCATGGCTGCATCGACGATAGCAAAATTTTTATTGGCCGTCGGCTTAAGATATTCAACTTGAGTCACCAGAATACCGGCATTGCCGATGATAGCGCGACCCGGTTCCAGTAAAATTTCAAAACCTGTCCTGAGCTTACCGAATGAATCGGTCTTGCCAAGTCGCGCCAAAATAGCCTGAATATACTCAGTAGGCTCAGGCGGTTGTTCATCCTTATAACAAATGCCTAAGCCGCCGCCGAGGTCCAGATGATGCAGCTTAATCCCTTCGGCTTCAAGCGTTGCAACCAAATCCAGTATCTTATCCAGCGCGTCCAGAAAAGGCCGGGTTTCGGTCAACTGCGAACCGATATGGCAATCTATGCCGGTCACTTCGATATTGGGCATAGCCGCCGCACGGCGATATTCAATCAAAGCCTGCTGAATGTCTATGCCGAACTTATTTTCCTTTAAGCCGGTGGAAATATAAGGGTGGGTTTTTGCATCGACATCGGGATTTACCCGAAAAGACACCGATGCAATAACGCCCACTTGTCCTGCCAACCGGTTGATCCGATCCAGTTCGCCGCTGACTTCAATATTAAAACAGCGTATGCCGATCTTTAATGCCGCCAGAATTTCATCTTCACGCTTGCCGACACCGGAAAACACGATTTTTTTAGGATCGCCGCCGGCGGCAATAACCCGTTCCAATTCACCTAAAGAAACGATATCGAACCCCGAACCTAAACGGGCCAATAGATTAAGTATCGCAATATTGGAATTGGCTTTTACCGCATAACAGATTAAATGCGCTTGTTCGCCGAAAGCTTGATCGAAAGCCTTCCAGTGCCGTTCCAGCGTAGCTCTTGAATAGATATAGCAGGGGCTGCCGTATTTATAGACGATGTCCTGAACAGCAATATCTTCAGCGAAGAGTTCGTTGTTTCGATAATTAAAATAATCCATGGTTATTTGCTTTTTTCGGGCTTAGGTTCTGGTTTTGGCGCTGCTTCAGGCTCAACATGAATCGGTGCTGCTTGACTCGGCAAATAAAGCGGGCCCGGTTGTCCGCAGCCTGAGATAACCGGGATTAGCAGCAAAAGCAGTAAATTATAAGGTTTCATGGCGCGCTATCATTCATCATTATTGGAAAACATAACTGGAGAGAGCGATTAATCGCTGCTACAGTCATTGTAAGTAATGGCCGATATAATAAGCTGAATTGGAAGAAAAGGCATTACAAATGGAGCCACAATTGCGATTTGATCCAGCGCAGACAAGCCACCTTAAACTGATTAATGACCGAAACCGATAAAACTTGACCTTGACATCCCATGTTTTTATAAAAATCGCGGGGTTTAAGTGCTATCATTGTTACAAAAGTAAATTAAACTGATCATATCCTATGGCCGAATCCAAATTCCCTCAGTTAATAACTATTGAAAATTCGCTGCAAACAAACGCGCAAATACTTGATTCTTCACATTGGGGAGAGGATTTTTCATGGGAGCAGTTACAATCCATAAGCCATTATTTTAAGCCTTATTCCGCATCCAAAGGAATGGTGATTTATAAAGAAGGTGAAATAGGAACTTCTATGGGAATTATTGTTAAGGGAGCTATTGGGGTTTATAAAAATGATAAGCTGATTTCAACCCTGCGGGTTGGACGTACTTTCGGTGAAATGTCGGTGATTGATGCGCAACCCCGATCAGCAACGGCCCGCGCGGAAGAGGAAACTGTTTTTTTGGCATTAGACAAAGCCAGTATGCTGATCTTGGCTGACAAGCATCCTACTTTGGCGTTTAAAATTGTATGGAATATTTCTCGTGCGTTGAGCCAGCGGCTTAGGCTTACCAGCGCTCAATTAGCGGAATTTTTGGAATCTAATATCATCTGATAAGCAAGCGTTGTACTTATGGATAAATATTCCATCGACTCTAATGACTTTTTTAAAAAGGCTTGTTTTTTTGAAGCGGCCCTGATTTTAGTCGCGATATTTTTAGGTCAGATAGCCAACATTAATCCTTTCGCTTACCTACATTTTTCAGAACTAGCCATTGTTTACGGCATAATAGGGACAATCCCTTTATTCTTGTTATTTCGGATCATGGAGCAGATACAGGCAGAACCGATAGTAAAGATTAAAAACATACTATTTGAAACCCTAGGCACCGGCTTGCACCGTTATCACTGGACTGATTTATTGATACTGGCGTCAATTGCCGGGCTATCGGAAGAACTGTTGTTTCGCGGCGTTATCCAGCCTTGGATAGAGTCTTCATGGGGCATGACGGCAGGCTTGGTGGGCGGCAATATTATTTTTGGTTTGGCTCATGCTGTGACGCCGCTTTATGCTGTGCTGGCGGCTTTAGTAGGCGTTTATTTAAGTCTATCCCTCGATTATGGCGGCAACAGAAATTTATTAACTCCGATAATTATTCATGGCTTGTATGATTTCCTGGCGTTTGTCGCTCTAATACGCGCCTATCGGGCAAGTATACAAAAGAACATTAAAATTTAAACCAAAATCACTTAAGTCACTTGACAAAAAAACCGCTGACCCCATACTCGGCAATGAACACGAATAATCGTTTTTAAGTTTGTTATTAAATTAGAACATTAATTTTTAGGAGACAATAAAATGGCTATCATACGTTACGAACCTTGGGGTTTACTGAATCAATTACAAAAAGAGCTGTCATCTTCAAGGGACGATAGAGCAGGTGAGGGTTCGATTGCAACCGCCGAGTGGGCGCCTGCGGTTGATATAAAAGAAGAAGCTGACAAATTTGTTATCCATGCCGATATTCCCGGCGTCAAGCCCGAAGATATCGAAGTCAGCATGGAAGCAGGCGTCTTGACCGTAAAAGGCGAAAAAGAATCCGAAACCAAAACTGAAAAAGAAGGCTATAAACGAGTCGAAAGAACATCCGGTTCTTTTTACCGTCGTTTCAGTCTGCCCGATTCCGCCAACGGCGAAGCAATCAATGCAAAATGCAAACTCGGCGTATTGGAAATAGTCATTCCTAAACACGAACCTGTCAAACCAAAGCGCATCAATGTAACTTCGGAGGAATAATTTCACGCACTCCCATTTCTCCGTAAAAAACGGGTTTTATAAAAATTAGGACAACCTTAAGAACTAGATACGGATTGCATCAAAACCTGAGAGGCAACCTAATAGGAAAATACGATGCCAAAAGTCACTTTAGCTAAGTATTTGAAAGTCAATCGTTATTTATAGTTCTTTTTGCTTGTTCATTATCTTTTCGTGTTCATACCCATGTCGGAGATTTTTTCTCTATATTATTTTCTTTAAGCCCAAATGGCTTGATGACTTTTAGATTGGGAGGTGTGACGGCAGCAGGGCTGACAAGCCTCTGCTTAGGCTATACAAAACTTACGATTAACCTAAAACTGTAGTTGGAGTAAACGTGTAAGCTTTCGTGCCGAACCTGTTGAAACATGAACGGCTTCTTTACTTCCAATTATTGGGGGTGAATATTTCAAAATCCCGCGCCCTTTCGACAAAGCTTTTCTGAGCCATAGTCGAAAGGGGCTCAGGCGAACAAAACGAAAAAAATTTTCAACTGCGGTTTTTAAGGGTAACTGTTTTACCGTTACGCAAAAATAAAATCTACCTGGGCTTTTTCCAGGCTAATTCAATTGTAATCGGGCAGGCATAGCATGCAGTACAAAGATTACTACAAGATCATGGGTCTATCCAGAAACGCCACCCAAGACGAGGTCAAGCGGGCCTATCGTAAGCTGGCGCGCAAGTACCATCCCGATGTCAGTAAGGAAAAAGGAGCCGAGGCAAAATTCAAGGAATTGGGCGAAGCTTACGAAGTACTTAAAGATCCGGAAAAAAGAGCCGCTTACGATAAGCTAGGCAGCAACTGGAAAGCGGGCGAGGATTTCAAGCCGCCTCCAAACTGGGATGAAGGCTTCGAGTTCAAAGGCGGCGGTTTTCCCGGTGGCGGAGCCGGTGTTTTTAGCGATTTTTTTGAGCAATTGTTCGGGCGCGCCGGGTTCCATACAGCGGGTCGAGAGCAGCACGGTTTCCACATGCGAGGACAGGACAGCCATGCAAAAATTTATATTAACCTGGAAGACAGTATACGAGGCGCAACGCGCAATATTTCCCTGAGTTCGCCTGAAATGGATGCGCAAGGCTATGTGCAGGTTAAGCAGCGAAGCCTGAACATCAAAATCCCCAAAGGCATTAAACCCGGACAGCATATCCGGCTCTCGGGTCAGGGCGACCCCGGTTCAGGCGGCGGCAAACCCGGCGACCTGCTGCTTGAAATCGCCTTCAACCCTCATCCGCTGTACCGGATCTCCGACACCGACATTTATCTGGATGTGCCTGTCACTCCGTGGGAGGCCGCGTTAGGCTCTAAAATCAAAGTGCCTACACCGGAAGGGAATGTTGACCTGAAAATACCGCCCAATTCCCGTCAAGGCAGTAAACTGCGTTTAAAAGGCCGCGGATTACCCGCCAAAATACCGGGAGACTTCCTCGTAGTGCTGCAAATCGCCCTACCGCCTGCAAACACCGACCGCGCAAAAGCGGCCTATCAAAAAATGCAGCAAGAACTTGATTTTAACCCGCGCCTATCTCTGGGGGTATAAAGTTTATGAATTCACATGACTTATTGCCAGTTCATACCGGAACAGTCATTGAAGATGATAGCCTGACTTTGGAGCAACTGTGCCATGCTTGCGATGTGCAAACGGACTGGGTTATCAGCTTGGTTGAAGAAAGTATTATCGAACCGCAAGGCAATGAAATACATGTGTGGCGTTTTTCAGGAGCAAGCTTGGTGCGGGTACGCTCTGCGCTAAGGCTACAACGCGATTTGGGTCTTAATCTGGCCGGTATCGCATTGGCATTGGATTTGATGGAAGAGCTTGAAAAGCTGCGTGCCCAACTAAAAATAGTGCGGCATGATTAAGAATATCGGGATTACAAAAAACGCTCAGCATTAAGATAAAGAATCTTCCTCATAAAAAAGCCGCACTGGTTTTTCCAGTGCGGCTTTTTATTTGGTTATTGCCAGCTTCGTTAACTAGGGTTGTGAATAAAACCCGAGCTAACGAATCTTATGCAATTTTTACCAATCCAACTGAACACGTGTTTCAATAACGTCCAAATCGGCGTTATTGAAAGCTTGAGCACGAGTATTTGCAGTCTGAACTCCAGCAGTGGAAATATTGTTAACACCTTGGGTATTAATATCCAGCGCATGAATATAGTTAGCCATTACGCGAACATGAGAATTGGGATACCAGTTAATACCAAACTTGGCAGTTGACGCCCGGCCGCCTCTAATCACGCCGCTATTCAAGTTAAGTGCATCGTAACCTGCGGCCACTTCCCATGCTCCCCAGCCGCCTTTCATATCAAAGTTGCGATTGGGCTTTAAGCGATCCCAAGCACCAGTTTTAGCTTTGTAAGCGCGCGATTCGCCGGTTAAAAAGTAGGTCATATAGCCGTAGTAACCATCCAGGGTTTCACCGTTGTTATAGCCTCTACCGGAAATATTTGTCGCGATATATTCGCCTTGTGCTGAAAACGGTCCATAAACCAGAGCAGATTCCGCACCAAAGCGGGTGAAATGATTTACTTGATTACCCGTTGCTATATTACCCGAAGTCAAGGTACCCGTATTTAATATAGCGGTACGGTCTACGTTGTTATTAAGGCCGTGGGCGAATGCAATACTACCGTTACTAAACGTACCGTTAGCAAGGTAATTGTTATTAACATCGACGTACGACCCTGAGGTACCCACATGCAGGAATTTGGTTTTGCTTTCCATCCACGGCAAGCCGGTCACACGGGCATTGACTTCCCAGTTAGTATCGCCACTGCCGTTGTTGCGGTTAGCGTTTCCGTTAGTATTAAGTGAACTGTTGCTGGCTCCGTTGGCGCCAACGGGCTCGGTTTGCAACGATGTGCCAACCTGCCAACGTTCGGTTGCATAGTTAGCGCCTATACCCATTTTGTAAGTATTAAGGTCATCGACGAAAGTGTCGACTGCCTGATTACGTTGTATGAACGTGATATAGCGGTTGCTGGTGGCTTCTTCTAAACTGAACGGCTCTTTAAAGGCACCGAATTTAACTGAAAACGGTTTGGAAAAATTATAACGAATAAAAGCGTCGGTAACTCCGGCCCCAGTCGTGCCGTTACCCCGAGTAAAATCGTACTCAAATTTGTAATCTGTATCTTTGAAAAAAGTACCTTCAATACCCAGACGGGCACGACGAATCGACATGCCATCAGCTAATGCGTTGGTTGTATTACCGTTGGTAGCGTTGGCGACTTGGTTGTTAACATTGGTCTGAGAATCCACCTGCAAACGACCGTTAATTCCAGCGGTAAAATTACCGTCTTTGGTTGCGAAATGTATACCATCACTAAGCTTCACATGAACTGATTCAGGTCCTGAAGCTTCTGCGGCGTGTTCTTGCAATGCCTTAATTTCATTTTGCTTTAATGCCAAATCTTCACGGATAGCTTTAATTTCCGCTTTATCTAAGGTATCTGCTTTATCCGCCGCTTTCGCAGGAGCATCCTGAACCTTCTCGAAAGAGCCCAACAGTTGTCTATGTGGACCGGGTTCTGCATAAATCTGTTTGGTTTTGGTATCAACATAAAGTTCCATGGCAAAAGCGCCGGATGTTGCGCCTGCACCTAAAACGGTAGCGATTGCCAATGTAAGTTTAGAAATTTTCATATTTTGCTCTTGGTTATTATCAAAAAGTCCGAGCAAGAATATGGAAATAAGATGACAACTTAATGACAGTTTTATTACAGTTTGATGACAGCGCAACAGATCGCCAAATAAGTTGTAAATCCACAAAAAATTGAGTCTATTGGTTGCAGTACCTGTAATTAATAATAAAAAAACAATAAGTTACTTATTAGCCTTTTAGCAACAAAGGCTCCATGGGATAGACGCTAACCTGAGATAATCCTCAACTTCAAGCCGATATATTTTTACGATTCTTTAAAAACCAGTTCAATTCGAGTACCGCCTGTCGCAGTAGCGCTACTTAACTCAAGCCGCGCTTTATGCAGGTCGGCAATCTCCTTGACGATTGCCAGCCCCAAGCCGCAGCCGTCGCCGGGGCTTCCGGGGATACGATAAAATCGCTCGAAAACTTTGTCCATTTCAATCTCCGGTATGCCTGAGCCGTCATCTTCAACACTCAAGCGAGTCGATGGATAAGACTCGATTTTAACTATAATATTGCCCTGGTCATGGCCATAACAAATGGCGTTATCCAATAAGTTAGCCAGCAACTCCCGCAGCAGCACCTCATCGCCGCGTACATGCACTGGTTGTTCCAAGCCTTCAAAGCTGAGCTCCATGTGCCGCTGCAATGCTTTAGGAACCCAATCCATACAGGTTTCTTTAGTCAGTTTGCATAAATCCACCGGCCGTAATTCGTAAGCGCCATCGATCGGTTCCGAGCGGGCTAAAATCAATAATTGCGTAGTCAGATGCGACATGCGGTCCGCGCATCCTTGAATTTGCATCAAGGCGGGTTTCATCGCGGGTAAATCCTGTTCGCGCTGTGCGCGTTCGACTTGCAGTTTCAGGCCTGCCAGCGGGGTTCGCAATTGATGCGCGGCATTGGCGATAAAGCGTTGCTGGGTTGCGATAGCCGAACCCAAACGCTCCAGCAAATCGTTGATCGTATCGGTCAACGCACGCACTTCCAAAAAAACATGCTGTTCCGGAATGGGCCGCAAATCGCGCGATGAGCGCTGGGCTATTTCATCGGTCAATGCATGCAGCGGTTGCAAACCGCGTTTTACGCCGACTACCAAATAAATACCGGCCAGTAGAACCAGCGTCATCTGCGGTACAAGGTCGGCCAGCAAAATATCCATCATCATGTTCCGCCGTTTATTTAAGGTCTCCGCAACATGGACGAATACCTTTTCCGAACTATGCTCGGGCGTAATCAGCATGGATACCACCCTGACCGGTTCGCCATACATCTCGTCGTCAAAATAAACGGGCCGCGACCAGTCGGTTTCTATATCAAAGGGCTCGGGAACGAATTTGTCCCCCGCCAACATGCCTTTTTCTTCGGAGATAATTTTAAAGTAGGTTTTGTCCGACTCGTCCCATTTGAAAATCTCCAGTGCGGCAGGCGGCAACTCGACGAACACCTTGCCTTCCTGCGCTTTGATTTCCTGGGTTAACGACCGCGCGGAATCGAGTAGCCAGCGATCGTAAGCCACGTCGACATGATGCAAAGTAACAAAATAAGACAATACGGACTCGATGCTGATAAAAAAAATCAACGGGATCGACAACCGTAGAAGAATCTCGGTTTTAAGGCTGCGCTTTTGCTTTTTATTTATCATCCGACCGTTCCAGTAAATAACCGAGACCGCGCACTGTCCTGATCACCGCATCATACGGTTCGATACGTTTACGCAATCGGTGTACGTAGATTTCAACCGCATTATCGGTCAGCGCGTCGCCATCCACGGCCAGGCGTTGCGCAATACGGTCTTTGCTGACGACTTTGCCTGCCTGAAGCAGCAGTATTTCCAGTACGCCGTACTCCCGGGCCGACAAACTAATCGCCTGCCCGTCTACCAGGACTTGATGGCTCTGGGTGTCCAGTACCAGACGGCCGATTACAATATCATTGCTAAAACCGCCATAGCAGCGCCGAATCAGCGCGTGAACCCGTGCCTCCAGTTCCCGGAGCTCAAAAGGCTTGGTCATATAGTCATCGGCACCCTGTTTAATACCGTTGATCCTGTCGTTAATTCCGTCTCGCGCCGTCAATATCATGATAGGCAACGGAACCTTGCGGCTGCGCAGCCTACGCAATAACTCCAACCCGTCCATATCCGGCAGCCCCAAATCCAGCACGACCAAATCGAAATCCTGCGCCTGAATCAATTGTTCGGCGTAACCGCCGGTAATCGCAGAGGTAACCGAATAACCGCTATCGCTCAAGGTATGAGTCAAGCCGTCGGCCAGAACGGGATCGTCTTCTATTAATAAAATGTTCATATACTCAGGACGTTGTGAAAGGTTCTTGAAAGGTTAAGAAACTAGGATAAGTCTCATCGGGATAAATGGCGAATGCTGTTTAAATTTGAAGTTGTCTTAAATTGGGGAAGAACATGAAAACGTTAACTAAAGAGATACAAGCCTCTATTACCCCCACCATGGCATTAGAACTGCTAAAAGAGGGCAATAAGAGATTTATCAACAACCTTAAAGTAAACCGCAACCTGTTACAACAAGCAAATGAAACATCCGACGGGCAACATCCGTTTGCGGTTATTTTAAGTTGCATAGATTCCCGTACCTCGGTTGAGTTGATTTTTGACCAGGGCTTAGGGGATGTGTTCAGTATTCGCATTGCGGGCAATATTATTAATGAAGATATTTTAGGCAGCATGGAATTCGGCTGCAAAATAGCCGGCGCTAAAATCATAGTAGTTTTAGGCCATACAAGATGCGGCGCCATAAAAGGAGCTTGCGATCATGTCGAAATGGGCAATCTGACAGCGCTATTAAGCAAAATACAGCCTGCTGTTTATGATGAAAAAACCGTACTGGAGAGTCGCAATTCAAACAATGATGAGTTTGTTGAAAAAGTCGCCGCAATCAATATAAAAAGAACAGTTCAGTCCATTATGCAACGCAGCCCTATCTTAAAGGACATGATTGAAACGGGTGCGATCGGAATCGTTGGAGCTAATCATGATATTACAACGGGGAGAGTAAGTTTTTATGCTGACACCCTGATATTACCCCATAGAGCCGTTTTAAAATCGGCTGCTGTCGAGGAAATTGAGTATGCATAGTTGTCGCAGAAAGGGATTTAACGCTGTTGCCAAACATTTATTCGCGCATCGTCATCACGCCGACTTTTTTATTGACCTCAACCCAAAGCAGCCCAGACTATGAAAACGACAGAGAATCTTATAGATAACATACCCAATGACTATAAAGCCCGATCAGCTGTATCTCCATCTACACCAAGTACGGGACGAGTTATCCTGCAAAGGTTAAAGGCGTTCAATACTTTCTGGGACAGCCGTTTCGAAGATTTAACCAAGGAGACCTGGGTTAAAACCACCTATCGCGATTTTAGCGCCGGTTTAATTGTTGCGCTGACGGCTATTCCGATGGCAATGGGATTCGCAATGGCCATGGGCCTGAGACCCGAGCAAGGCATCATTGCCGGTGCACTGGCATGCATGATCGGCCGTACCTGGGGCGGTTCTAAATATCAGGTGTACGGTCCCACTGCGGCTTTTATCCCCATTATTGCAGCGCTGATGGCTAAATACGGGGAAGCCGGCGGAGGAACGTTTGCTGAGGGCCACGGTTTTCTTGTTATGGTATCGCTGATCGCCGGTATCGTCCTGATGCTGATGGGGGTGTTTGGACTCGGCAAATACGCCAAACTGGTGCCCAACTCCATCATCGTCGGGTTTACCGCGGGTATTGCCGTGGCGATTGCGATGAGCAACTTCGAATCCATCCTGGGCATTGAATCTTTCGCCGACTTATTAGGTGAAGACGAAGATATTAAAGGAGGATTTTTACACAATATTTCGGCGGCTTACGCCAATATCGATAAAGTCAACATCTGGTCGGTAACCTTGGGTCTGGCGACTTTCATTTTGACTAAAGGTCTGTTGCGTATCTCCATTTTTATCCCTGCGCCGTTAATTGCCATCGGCGTCAGTACCTTGTTGGCTGCGACAGTCATGGCCGACAAAGGCGTCGTGCTGGTGCGGGACATTTACGGTTCCATTCCCAATAATTTCTTTGTCTTTACCCCACCTATAATGCCGACTATCAATGCGGGGGTGGCAATCGACATCGCCTATTTTGTTTCCGCCATTGTGTTCGTCTCGGCAGTTGAAAGTTTATTATGCTCTTCGATGGCCGACCGTATGGCCGACAACCGCAAAACACCGTTCAATCCCGATAAAGAGTTTTGGGGACAAGGCCTGGTTCAAGTCATCGTACCGATGGTCAACGGCTTTCCTTGCACCGGTGCCCTGGCGCGTACCGCTACCAGCATTAAAGCCGGCGCCGTAACACCGCTGGCCGGTTATTTCAAAGGCATACTTAAACTGGCTTTAGCCTATTACATAGCCAGTTATTTGGAAATGGTGCCAATGGCCTGTATCGGTGGTATTTTGTTGTGGGTTGCAACAAATATGATCAAAATTTCGGAAATCAAGGAAGTGCTTAACCACAATAAATTTCACGCCGGTTTGATGGTGTATACCGCGATAATGGTGCCGGCGACCGATTTTTTGACCGGCGTTCTTTCAGCGCTCGTCATTTATTTTGTCACCTACCGGTTTCTCGATAAACCTGCCGGGGAAACGAAAAGAGTGGAAAGAGCCGCAGCGCCGCTGTCTATCGAACAACCAAGCATCGTATCGACACCCGGTTGCTTCCATAGCGTAACCGTTCCATTAGCGATGACCGAGGATGATAAAGGGCTTTTGCGCTATGCGGCGCGCCTTGCCAAACTGGGCATCGGTAAAGAGTTCCATTTCGTTCATGTGATTACGCCAAATGAAAGAAAACGCAATGCCGCTTCGGATAAAGATTTAATAAGAGGTATGACCGAAGAAGTTCAAAGCTACTTTAACGGTGAGTTCAAGCATGTAAAAGTTGATTTCCAAGCGTTGGAAGGGCCGTCGCGCATGGATGAACTGGTTCATCTCACGTTGGCGGCCAAGTCCGACCTGATTTTACTGGGGCATCGCAATAACAGGTCGGGCCAGCGTTCTTTGGCGCGGCGCTTGGCGATGATTACAAATTGCTCGGTATGGATGGTTCCGCAAGAGAGTGATGCAGAGATTACGCGCATTATCGCGCCTATCGATTTCTCTCTGCCTTCGGCCGATAGCTTGTCGCAAGCAACCGCCTTGGCCCGTTCCAATAATATTGCCGAATGTTTGGCATTGCATGTCTTCTTCGACGAATCGGTGATTCGCTACGACGAGCATCAGGACATCGTTCGCGGCGAGGAGGCGGCGGCTTTCGCCAAGTTCATGACCGGCATCGATACCCACGGCGTCACGACCAAGCTAGCGTCCGAAGAAAGTATCAATGTCGCTCACGCCATTCTTCGCAAAGCCGGGGAATACAATGCCGATCTTATCGTGATAGGCACCCGGGGGCATAGCCGGGCAGCCACCATCCTGCTGGGCAGCGTAACGTCCCAAGTTATGGCGGAGTCTAAAATACCGGTACTGGCGATCAAACATGTTGATGACCGGATGACCTTAATGAAGGCATTATTATCCAGCCGGTTCATCGGCCATCCCGATCCGAAATCCAACTAACGGCCACTTTTTGATACCGATACTTGGGGACTAAAACCCAGTCCCCGGCTTTACCCAGACTGTCATTTGGCATAGACACCGTAATGACGAATTCCAGATGCCGGAATAAGCCGGTTCGAGCGATAGCGAGAACCGGTGTTTCCGGCAAACGCCTGCTCACGCCTCTTACCTACCCATCTAGGCAACGCCACCTCGCGCAACGCGTGGGACCGGATAAATAAAGACATCCTCCGCACGGCACACTCTATGACCATTAAATCACGGATGCAAAGGTTAAACCCCTTCCCTACGCTCAACATCCGTTCCAAAATGTAGACCTTCCAGGTTTTTAAAACCTGGAAGGTCTAACTCGCAAAATTGTGTATAACGACGAGCGCGCTGCATGGGAACGCGGCCGGCAGTGAATCACCGACAAGCCGCCTATCCACAATATCCGATACAATCATGCTTAAAAAGTCTCTTTTTGGGAAAATCTATGGGTTTCCAATGTCAGGGCTCCATTCGCCGAAGATCGCTGGCGCGAATCCACCTAAAGCATTTGTAGAAAAAGTAGCCGCCATTGATTAAAAGATGCCATTATGGAACGCAGCCCTAGCTTAAAGGCAATTATTGAAACGGCTGCGATTGGAATTATTGGAGGCCGCCCCGATATTACAACAGGCAAAGTAAGCATTTATGATGTTGGCTATGGGGCGATGCTACCCGGTTGCGTTGCCAATATGAACGGGACGCTTCTGCTGGAAAATGCTTCTAACGTGACTAAAGGATTATTAATATGATACACAAACACGCTCAATATTATTTCCGCCATCTAAAAGATGATTTTCCTGCCGGAATTGTAGTGTTCCTGGTCGCTCTGCCGTTATGTCTGGGCATCGCCTTGGCCTCCGGCGCACCGTTGTTTTCCGGATTGATTGCGGGCTTGGTCGGCGGGCTGATCGTCTCCTGGCTAAGCGGCTCGCAACTGAGTGTTTCAGGCCCCGCTGCCGGTCTTACCGTGATTGTATTCAACGCTATTGAAACCCTAGGTAGTTTTCAGGGATTGCTGGTCGCCTGTATTCTAGCGGGCATCATACAACTCACGTTGGGCTATCTCAGGGCCGGGATTATCGGCGCATTTTTCCCTTCCGCCGTCATTAAAGGCATGCTGGCGGCTATCGGCTTGATTTTGATCATCAAGCAGATTCCTCACGCCACCGGTTACGATACCAGTTATGAAGGCGATGAAAGTTATATGAGAGAAACGGCCAAATCGAGTTTCCTTGAGCTGTTCGATGCCTTCAGCGGCATTACGCCGGGCGCTGTTATTATCAGTACGGTTGCGTTGTTATTATTGATGATCTGGGAAATGCCCTGGTTTAAAAAACAGCGATTATTAAAACTGATTCCCGGTCCGTTAGTCGCGGTGGCATGGGGAGTCAGTTACAACTTATTCGCTACACAGTTCGCGCCCGCTTGGGCTGTCAGCGAAAAACATCTGGTCAAATTGCCCGTTTCCGAGCAAGCCGCCGATTTTTTCAACAACTTCATGCTTCCGGATTTTAGCTATCTGGCTAATCCGCAGGTCTACATTGTAGCTGCGACGCTGGCAATCATTGCCAGCCTGGAAACATTGTTAAGCCTTGAGGCGGTCGATAAACTCGATCCGTTGAAACGGCTCGCTCCAACCAATCGGGAATTAAAAGCCCAAGGAGTCGGAAATATTATCAGCGGATTATTAGGCGGCCTGCCGATCACTGCCGTCATTGTACGAAGCTCCGCCAATATCAATGCGGGTGGGCAAACCAGTCTGTCCTGTTTTATTCATGGCTTGTGTCTACTGCTGAGCGTGATGTTTCTTGCGCACTATTTAAACTTTATACCACTGGCCTGCTTATCGGCCATTTTGCTGCACACTGGTTATAAATTGGCGAAACCCGGTTTGTTTGTGGAATATTACAAGAAAGGCATGAGTCAATTTCTACCGTTTGCGATTACCGTGCTTGCGATTCTATTCACCGATTTATTAAAGGGCATGGTCATCGGCTTAGGTTTCGGTTTGTTCTTTGTTATCAAAGCTAATTATCACGCGGCGATTACATTAATTCAGGATGGTTCGCATTATATGCTGTCATTCAACAAAGACGTTTCTTTCCTGAATAAAGCCCTGCTCAGAAAATTCATCCTGAGCATTCAGGAAAACAGCACAGCAACCATTGATGCCAGCAAAGCCAAGTTTATCGATCACGACATTTTGGAAACAATCGAGGATTTTTTGGCTACGGCACCGGATGACAACATTAAAGTTGAAGTCATCGATTTGTACGGCAAAGAAAAAATCCAAAAACACGAGGCCGTCGTAGTGCTAAATGAGCGAGTTAAAGCCCAAGATATCGCTTCTTGAGAAGTTCCTAGCATTTATGTATGTTTTATCTATTGGATGAAGCTGGCATCTCTACTAATATTGAATCTCCAGGCAAACCTCAAAAACTGTTGCGCATATTGCGCAAACAAAGCAGTCGGCGGATGCTAATTTTCTGATGGAGAATAGAGTCATGCAGCGATTTACTTTCAAAACAAGCCACAACACCTTAGCCCTTGTCATAGCCGGAACGTTGGTAGCCGTCCCGGCGCTCGCTGACAAGCCATCATGGAACGGTCACGGTAAAGCCGGTAAACATCAGCGACACGAAAAACAAAGCCATGACCGGGACCGCGATGATCGGCAGTTTGATCAAAGAGACGAGCGCGATTATAGAGAAAACCGCTATTTCGACGACCGGCATCGAACTATCATCAATAATTACTATGCCGAGCAGTTTCATTCCGGCCATTGCCCGCCCGGACTCGCCAAGAAGCACAACGGCTGCATGCCGCCGGGACAGGCAAAGAAGTGGCAGATAGGCCGGCCGCTGCCGCGTGACGTGATTTACTACGATCTGCCTTCGGCCATCCTCGCCCAGATGGGGCTGCCGATGCCGGGCTACCGTTATGCCAGAGTGAATTCCGATATTCTGTTACTGTCGATAGGAACGGGAATGGTTGTGGACGCTATTATGGGGTTGAGTGGGAATTAGCTTCATAGGCAGGAATAAGACTTCCCCGAGAGTAGCGCAAGGGAAGTTTTCTTCCGGCGGATTCTGGCGAGGCATGCCGGAAACGCCAGTTTTCTACCACTCAAACAGACTTATTCCGATCTACTTGGTTGTAATGTTCAAAAAAGCATTGATTGCGTTATTGTACGAAGAAAATTAATCCATCCCTTTTTTATGCTATACAACATATAGATATATTTTTCACAGAAACTCAACATATTGTGTTTTATGAATATAAGTCAGTTGATAAGCTAATATTTTTTCATCAAGAGCGTGGCAACCACGTAAAGTTTTGTGTAAAGTTCGTCGAACTTAACTACAATCAAATTCATATAACTATTGGGAAATACCTCATGTACAGCTCCCTAGGCCATCTGATAAGAGCACCTTTGGTGTACACCGTTGCAATGGTTGAATATGCACCAATTCCAAAAATCGAATCGTACATTAATACCATTATGGAATCTTTAAGAAGCGATTACCCTGATATTGGAGACTATTTTACCCAATCATGGGAAGTTAATTTTAAAGAGTCAGGGACAATTGATACGCGAGAAAGAAAGGATAAAAATTGGAAGCTTAACAATGTGGATAATTCTTGGGGCGTTTCAATTAACGAAAACCGTGTGATTTTACAAACTACAAATTACACACATTTCAATGAATTCGCAGAAAAACTAACAAAAATATTGGAGATAATTTGCCCAATTGCTCGTATCGAATACACCAAAAAAATTGGAATACGATACATTGATAATATTTTTGCCAATGAACAATTGCCTTTAACTCGACAAGTTAAAGCTACTTTTTTAAGTCCAGATATATCAAATAAACTTAGTCCTGCACACTCAAGAATGGAACATGCTTATGACTCTGAAGAGGGAGTCCTGTATCTTCGTTGTTTTAGCTTGAAAGATCATCCAGGTGTTCCACCAGATTTAGCTGCTTTGGTTCAACAATTAATTGATGGTTCGGCGTTGATGCGACCTATAACGGAAAATTTTTTGCTACTTGATACGGATCATATCTATATGCCGACTTCTTTAATTAAATTAAATATTAGCGATGTGATTGCGAAACTTGATTTATTGCACCAAGGAGCGTCTATGGCTTTTCGCCAGATTGTGACCGAAGAAGCATTAACTTTTTGGAGAACAAATAATGTTAACTGAAGCTCCATTCATCGATTATGTAAATCCACAAACCTCATCATTACTATTTTTTAATGGAACAGCAGGATCTAGTCCGCCAGTAAATATTGAATCGACAGGAAGTATTAAACTATTTGTTATAAATAATAACCAAGGGATAAGAACCGAAAGAGATTTGTTTTCTAGCGAGATCAACAACTATCTTAAAGACTTTAATCTTGGGAAAGATCAATTGTCGAAAATACTCAATGTTTCGAGACCTACTCTAGATACGTGGCTTAATAATGAGAACTCACGACTGACAGAAACGAATCACACTAGGGTGCGCTTTGTAAAAGAGGCATTAAGTGAAATAGAAAAGACTGGTTACGCTGCCTCATTAGGACCAATGCTGAGAAAGCGCCTGGACGAAGATTGTTGCAGACTTTATGAAGCTTTAGTATCAAAAGAACCGGATATGAATGAAATTAAAAGCGCTATTAGACAAGCTAAATACAGGTTCATAGGTCAAAAAAATGCTCTTCTGTTGGATAAACTATCATCAAATGCTAAACCATTAGCTTAATGGAATGCAGTGTGTCAAAGATAGATCGTGAAATTCTAAAAAGTAATGGCTGGCAAATGGGGGCTTGCTTTACACAGTTTAGCTGCCCAGAGCTTGTGTCATCAATGGCTGAAAATCATTCGCAAGATGAATCTTTCGTTTTTATAGCTATTACGCATGATTGCGCCATTATTAATGATTCGTTGATTGCCGAACCATTCTTAGAATATATAGTGGCGCGTAAGATTGGTAAATTAGATGGAAACTTCACACACACGAAAAACCCTAGAAAGTTACATATAGAACTTGAAATTGATAACTCATCAATCCCTTTTGAACTGAATATTATTGATAGGGCATTTCTTAATAGAGCTTTGTTGTTAAAAAATAAGCCTGTACAGCATGTTCGGCTTATAGATTCGCAGAAAGCTACTTTAGTCCGGTGGTTAGCAAATCGTTATATGGGACAAGCGTTGCCCGATCAGTTCGAGAAAAGAATTGATCCAGTACGAGGTAAATTAAATAAGCTTTTGAGTAAAACTGAAGCTAATGGGATGTTGGCAATTTATATTGAATTGAATCCTAGAGATGAATTAGCAAGTGATAAAAACTACACATTAACAGTCGCTCTGATTTATGAAGAGGCTGCTTTTAGAAAGTTAATTGATGAAGATTGCCTTGATAGATATGTCGATAATATAAAGGTCGCTTTCCAGAACGCACCTGGAATAGATATTTCTGGAGTGGTACCACTTTCGGAAAAAGATTTTCCGTTATATGACCAAAGAAGAAAGATTCGCTGGCGTTCCGATCATTCTAGTTTTAAGCAAAATATGGATGATGTGGAAATGATAGAAGATCCGTGAACAATCTGTTGTTTAGGTCTTTCCACTTAATTTTGTAATAGAGACGGGGATATCAATGCGTTGCATTCCAAATCGGCTGCAAAAGCGTCTGGCATTGCTGCTCGAATGAATCGCCCAGCACCACTCCCAAGTTTGCCACATTACCGTAAAGCCGTCTGAGTTCCGGTTCGTAGGGTTGCTCTATAGCTTTGGTCAATTGTTCTATTGCCGCATCCAGTGCCGACTTTGAGGCGCGGCTGCTGGCCGCCAGCTTATGAGCCTGTTTGATATACGCGAAAGCCGGTTCAACAAAGAATGCATCGGGCTGTTCGCGGCCTAGCCGATAGATGTTTATCAATGACATTAAATGATCCGGTTGATAATGTTCCGGCAATAAGCTTAAGTCTTCATCGGCGCTGAGCAGGAACGTCGATTGCAGACCCGCGATTGCTTCTTTAGGCGTTGTATCGGTAGCCAAAGGCATGATCCCGACAGGCGGGTAGTTGCCGGGAGTGCTCAAAGCGGTCTGCTTTTGAACTTGATTAATTACCGCGTGATGCAGTAGGGCGCATATAAAATCCTTGCCTTTAAGGTTGGCGTAACGGTAAAGCAGGCTGCCGTTCTGGTAAAGGTTGCTCAGTTTGCCGACCAGTCGGCAGGAATTGATTGTGATGTCTATCGGCAAATCGTCTAACAGCGTGCCTAGGTTTTTGGCTTTAATTAATTCGACAAATTGGTTAATCGTCTTCTGTTGCCGCTCGAACTCCAGCTCGCCCGGCACACCGGCCAGCCATCGGCCCTGAGCTTGCAGTTTTTTTACGGATATTGGTTTGTCGTTTAACGCTTCGCGTATCCATTCATGATAAATAGCGTAACCGTCCAGCATGGCGATAGAGAACGGTTCGCGTTCTTCGGTGTCGGCTTCTATGCCGCTAAAGCGCAAATCCATTTGCCGACGCAAAAAATAGCGTTGCGGATGCTGGAAAAAACTGAACAATTCACCGAGTTCGATGACTTCGATTATTCTGGCGTCCTCAGCTTCTTTGGCGAGTTCTTTTTGCCACCATAAATTGACTGTGGCGGATGACGGCTTGCTGTCCCTGTCGGCCAGTGCTGTGGCGGTTTCGCAATCGGCTTCTGAAAAGCTGAATAAATTGGGCGTACCGTCGAAATAGCGTCGGCTAAATGGCTGTAATGGATGCCGGGTGGTTATGTTTTGATTTCCCCTCACCCAACCCTCTCCCTCTGGAGAGGGCTTTGCGCTGGCTAAGTCAGCCACTTGGTCACTGCCATACTTTAAAACTTCCAGCAATTCGCTGATCACCACCGACGGCGGAATCGCGTCATTATGGCTGATCGACTGGCCGATATAGGTCATGATCAATTGCTGCCTTGCCGACAGCAGGATTTCCAGAAACTGGTAACGGTCGTCGGCACGATGCGAGCGGTCGCCTTTACGGAAGTTACGAGCCAGCAAATCAAAAGTCGGGTGACGGTCGATTTTGGGGAATTCGCCGTCGTTCATGCCCAGTAAGGCGATCACTTTGAACGGGATCGAGCGCATCGGCAGCATCGAACAAAAGGTCAGTTGCCCGCGCAAAAAACCGTTGGACGATTTTCGTTCGGCAACCATGCCTTCCAGCCAGGCCACAATCACTTGCAGTTCGACGGCATCGTTATGCACTGCGGGCAACTCATCGGACAGTTCGGCCAGCAGTTCGTTAAGCTGCTGGCGTTCGGCGGGTTCCGCAGCCGACAATAACTGGTCGGCGTAATAATAAAGCTGCGCACTCCAGTTTTTCAGGGTTTTCGCTTGCTTCAAGTCCTTGCCGGCTTTAAACAATAGTTGCATAAAATCGCACAGACCGCCCAGTGCCAGCGCAGGGGAGCCTTCAATATCTTTGTACGGCAGTATGCCTAAAACAAAATCCTGGTCGCTGCCCACTGCGTAGCCCATCAGCAACCTGTCCAGCGCCGCTTGCCAAGTGTTTTCGCTAAGTTCGGGCAGGCCGAGTTCCTGCTTGTGCTCCGCCGACTTGCCCCAGCGGACATGCGTATCCTGCACCCAGTGCTTGATCAATTCCAAATCGACTTCGGACAAACCGAAGCCCGGATAAACGACCGGCTGTTCCAGTAAATCAAGCACTGCCTGCCAGCCGAAGCGGCTTTGGCTCAAATTTAAAAATCGGATGAATGCGTCCAGCGCATTGTTGCTCAGGCGCAAGCTTCGGTCGGCGATGGCGTGCTGTATGTCGTCGAACACGGCGGAAATAAACGGCTCGTAGACCTGAATATCCGGGGCCATCACCACAATGTCGCGCAGCTCCAGCGTGGGGTCGCTTTCCAAGGCTTGCAGCAATTGATTTTTCAGTACTTCCACCTCGCGCATCCGGGAATGGCAGGCATGGATGCTGATTGAGTTATCGGCTTGCAGGCTTGGTTCGTCCAGCCGGTTGTTTAAAATACCGTTTTGCAAACGTTGCAAGTTATTGTTTGCCTCGGCGGGTTCAAAGCTTTCCGGTTCAAAATCGAACTGCGCCTGCTCCAGCAACATCTCCTGAAACTCGCGCCCTTGCTGGCCTAATGTCGACAACAACGGATGGCCGGAAAAGTTTTCATCATTCATCCGCTGTCTTTTGTTCGCCAAGTCGGCCCAAAAGTCCTGCGCCGGATTGAGCAGGAAAAGATGCAGCTGGCAATGTTTGGACAGGCCTTGCAGATAACTTAAAAACAAAGGCGGCATGGTGTTAAGCCCGAATACCGAAATCCGCTCCGGCAACTGTTCGCTGAATGCGCCTTCTTTTGCGGCATTCAACTTGGCGATTACATCCAGCCATAACGAGCCGCGATGCTTGTTGCCGGTCTGTTCGGTTATTTGCAGCCATAGCGCTTGTTGCCAAACTTCGGCGGTTGTTTGATATAACAGTTGGCCTTTTTGCCACGCCGCCAACATATCCGGCCGCATCATCTGGTATTGATCGAAAATCTGCGCCAGTTGCTGGGCTAACTGGTAACGTTTTAAATCGATATTCTCTCCCGACAGGTATTGTGTTAGCGGCAAAAACGTATCGCCGTCCAGTTTGCGCAGCAATGCCTCAATCCGCCAGAGCATTAAATTACGCTCAAAAGCCGCATCGCTTAAGCGGCTGTCGATGTTCTGAGCCAGAGAACTGAAAAACTTGCCCGGAAATAAATATTCGTAATTTCCCCAGACCTTAAATTGACTGGCTAACTGCTGCGATAACCACCGCTCCATGCCCTGGCTTTGGATCAGGAAAACTTCCTTGGCAAAAGGCGACGACAGCGGTGAGTTTTCGATGACTACGGTCAGGTGGGCGACCAGGTTTTCTGTCTTATTGGAGCTGTGCAGGATGAACATGAGCGGTTTTATTTATTGTTCGCATTTTTAGAAACCAGCTGTAATCGTTGTGTAAATTTTGTCCTGAAAACGTAGGGCGTGCCGTGCGCGCCTTAGCTCCCAAGGCGCGCACGGCACGCCTTACGGCAGATGCCTCTCTTAGAAACGGCCGCAAGAGCACAAAAATTTTCTGGACAACTCTATCTGAGGTATTATCACACACCATTTAATTACCCATAACTAAAATCAGGATGACCTTATGACACAAGACGAATTAAAACAAAAAGTAGCTCAAGCCGCTTTGGAGTATGTTAAAGGTGTCGGCATTGTCGGCGTAGGCACCGGCTCTACGGTGAAGCATTTCATTAATTATTTGGCCGACATTAAGGCCGATATTGAAGGCGCGGTTTCCAGTTCCGAAATGAGCACCGCACAATTAAAACAAGTCGGCATTCCTGTGCTGGACCTGAACGCAGTCGGTACGCTGGATGTTTACGTTGACGGAGCTGATGAAGTCAATCCGCACAAATATATGATTAAAGGCGGCGGCGGCGCGTTGACCCGCGAAAAAATCATCGCAGCGGCCAGCAAGAAATTCATCTGTATCGCCGACGAAACCAAATGCGTCGATGTTCTGGGCAAATTTCCTTTGCCGGTTGAAGTCATTCCGATGGCCAGAAGTTATGTTGCCAGGGAAATGGTTAAATTAGGCGGACAGCCAGTGTGGCGGGAAAACTTTATCACCGATAACCACAATGTGATTCTCGATGTGCATAACCTGGACATTATCGATCCGATCAAAATGGAACAAATCATCAACAACATTACCGGCGTAGTCACCGTCGGCATTTTTGCGATGCGTCCAGCGGATGTCGTACTGATCGGCAAGGGTACTGAAGTCGCTACGTTTTAAAATATATAGCCCTCGTTCCCACGTAGCGCGCTCGTTGTACGGTATACACAAATTATTAAACGACTAGGACAGGATTACCCTGTCCCGTCTGTTAAGAATGCGGCCAGTTAGACCTTCCAGGTTTTAAAAACCTGGAAGGTCTGCCTATCGGCATGTCTCCCGACGCCAGATCTAGGACTGTCGGAATAGAGACTTGTATATAACGACGGGCGCGTTGCGTGGGAGCGAAATAAAGTTGTAGCTCTTCCATTGCGGGTACCGCCCGCTCCTACAATGCTTAACCCTTGCCCATTCCGGAGAACTCCCGATGAATCATACAGACATGTTGGCCGTAGCATTCGCCGAAGCGCAGGCCGGTTTTGATGAGGGCGGCGTGCCGGTTGGCGCGGCGTTGTTCGATGCTGATGGTAATTTACTCGGACGCGGCCGCAACCGCCGGGTGCAAGATAACGATCCGTCCATCCACGGCGAAACCGACGCGTTTCGCAAAGCCGGCCGCCAAACCAATTACCGCGACAAATTTTTGGTGACGACATTGGCGCCTTGCTGGTATTGCTCGGGTTTGATCCGACAATTCAATATCGGCACCGTTGTGGTCGGCGAATCGGTCAACTTCGAGGGTCACTTGAATTGGCTCAAAGACGCAGGAGTTAAAGTCGTTGAAATGAACGATGCCGATTGTATTTCACTGATGCAGCGCTTTATCCAGCATTCTCCGCAAATCTGGTTTGAAGATATCGGCGAATGTGATTGTGTTTAAGGCCTGCAAGACCTTCTTTTGATGATCTCATAAATTGCGCTTAGGCTGATTACGGACTTATACTCATTTCCGCAAGCTTCCACAATGAAAGGAGGATCCGGATGCCATCATGGCTCATATTCGTGATTATTGGTCTTATTGGAGGTATCGCGTCGGGTTTCTTCGGTATCGGCGGAGGCCTAGTTATCGTACCGGCGCTTATTTACTGGGCCGGTTTCTCTCAGCACATGGCGACGGGAACAACCATTGCAGTGCTGCTTCCTCCCATTGGTCTTGCTGCGGCATTCGAATATTACCGGCACGGAAACGTAGATGTGAAGGCTGCCATCATTCTTGCCGTGACCATGTTCCTGGGAGCCTGGATTGGAGCTTACTTCGCAAATCAAATGCAAGGGCCGCAGCTTCGTCTGATCTTCGGCCTCTTTGTTTGCGGCATTGGGGTATACCTCATCTATGGTACTTGTAAGCGCCTCGGATGGATTTAACGGGTTTTACTACTTGCTGCATTTTTTATGTAAAATTGGCTCATTCTTCATTCGCTTAGAGATTCTTAAAAACATTCGTGACAACTTTATTCCCTATTCCTAAAAACCATCCCCAACGCTTTGTACTTCATAACGAAGTTCACGCCCGAGCACCGGTTAATCTCAATCTACCGGTCAGAGCCAGCCATCTTGCATTATTACTGTCGACTGAAGAAAAAATGCAGGAACGTAAGCACTTGGTAACGCTTTGCGAGCGGTTCGGCGTTACACCGCCCGAAAAAGAAGCGGATCAATTTAGTGCGACTTTCAATTCTTTTCAGATACGTTGGGAACAACATGGCGAGTTCAGTACTTACAGTTTTTATGTACATGACACCCCTAAAGAGCCTTTTACGGATTGCGCGTTAAAAAAAGTTCCGGTGGATTGGATGTCGCAATTAACCGGGCAACTGATTGTCGCGGCTCATGCATCCATCGTTTCCGCTGCCGATATTGATTACGATGAGAATGCGGATTTGTCGTCTTTATCGGTTTACTTTGCGAACAACGCCGTCATCGGTTCTAAAGTAACCGGCGGTGCCGCCTCGGTATTTACGGATTTTCGCATTCACGTTGACGGTTTCAGCCGCTTTTTGATCATTAACCATGGCTTAAGAACCGAACAGGCAGGGCGATTATTGCAGCGGTTATTTGAAATTGAAGTGTACCGGGTTATGGCGTTGCTGGCTTTTCCTATCGCGCGCAAACTATACCCGGCATTAAATAAATCCGACCGGCAGCTGTATACGATCACTAACGCAATGACGTTACCTGACAATAATGATGGCGAATTATTGGACGAGCTAACCACATTGGCCGCTGAGATTGAAAATTATATATCCAGTAATCACTTCCGCTTTGCGGCTGCCAGTGCCTATTATCAATTGGTCGAACAACGTGTAAACGATTTGCGTGAAGTTCGGATTCAAGGCATTCAAACCTTGGGTGAATTTATCAAACGACGTTTGGAACCGGCAATTAATACTTGCGAATCAATCTCGCGCCGCTTTACCCAGCTTTCCGAACGCGTCAGCAACGCCAGTCAGTTACTGCGCACGCGTGTCGACATCGTTATCGAGAAACAAAATCAGGGCTTACTCACGTCAATGGCTTTGCGGGCAAAAATGCAATTACGGATGCAACAAATGGTTGAAGGCATTTCGATGGTCGCCATTACTTATTACGCGGCCAGCCTGATCGGCAAAATAGCCGAAGTGTTTCATACGATGGGATGGAAAGTTAACCCGGAAACCGTCGAGGGCATTTCTATTCCGTTTATTTTGATTATTTTCGCTATTAGCACTAAACGGATTCATAAGATTATTGCTAATACTACTGAGTAACAGAGTTTCGTCCTAGCCGTGTCAATAAACCGCGTCATGTCCACCGACATTGACCGGAATGATTTCTTTTTTCTCTGTAACCAGCAATTCCAGCGTGATGCGGTAAGAAAGATTGATTGAAACCGAATGCAGGCCGTCAAGCCGTCCGCTCAGAGAGTGTAAGCGTAGTCCAGGATGGAAGGGGTTAGCTTCAAGCAATTGCAGGGTTTTGAGGTATTGCTGTTTCAATTCCGGGTGCCGTTTGAGAAAACGGTCGGCCCGACGGGTGTATTGGTCGGTGAAAACCAATGTATAGCTCATTCAGTGTTATCCAAACGCGCCAAATGGTCTGTTGCCGACTCCTTGATGAACCGCCCTGCGGCCAGATCGGCTCGTGTTTCGGCCAGCGCGGCCTCTAGTTCGCATTCCCGCAGATAGTGGTAATGAGCAATATCCATCACCACAAAACGATCCTTGCCGCGCACCGAAATAATCGCCTCGGGTTGATGCGCAAGTTCGGCCTCGATAGCGGAAACGCCCTTTGTTTTGAGATCGTTGGCGCTAATGCTGGACATGATTTTCTCCTGGTTTAGTGCGTTGTGTAGTACATTGGATCACATTATGGATAGCACTGCAAAGCGTATTTTAAACCAGGTGATTTTTTCCTTCATCCTTCCATGCGCTACGTCATCGCCGTTAAATTAAGAGGTAATCTATTTTGTAGACGCGAATTTATTCGCGCTTTTTAACAATATTCAAACATAACTATTTTCGGCTCGAATAATGATCGTGATCGCCACACTCAAGCTAACCGTGGGCTTATAACTCCACATTCGCGTAGCAGTGAAAACAATGTAAAAACAATCAATCAGGTCTCGTCTTTGCCAAGCCAATGTTCCACAGTAGGGGGCTGATAATCGACATAGCGGTCCAATAGCGCTTCCGGGCCGGATTCCACCATCAACATGGCACGGTGATGGTGTTTAACGAATTTCTCTGCCCTTACGTGATCTAAGAATTCAATCAACGAATCGTAATAACCTTCCACATTAAGCAAACCGCAAGGCTTCTGGTGAAATCCCAGCTGTGCCCAAGTCCAAATCTCAAATAACTCCTCAAGCGTTCCTATGCCTCCGGGGAGCGCTATAAATCCGTCTGAAAGCTCGGCCATCAGCATCTTCCTCTCATGCATGGACTGGGTGACATGCAGTTCGGTCAGATGCTGATGTGCGACTTCCTTATGCGCCAAGGCCTTAGGTATAACGCCGATAGCCTGGCCGCCTAGCTTTAACACTTGATCCGCCATCATGCCCATAATGCCGATGCTGGCGCCTCCGTAAACCAGTTTGATGTTCCGGTTGACTAATGACTCGGCCATTGACAGAGCGGCCGAAGCATACGCATCGAGCCGCCCCGAACTAGAGCCGCAATAAATACAAATGCTGTTAATTGACGTCATGCTTTCATTCTCAATAATACGAGAGCAATCAATTCACCTCAAAAATTAAACGCCTTAGCCCTACTCGCCTGCACCTTAAACTGCTTCAACCAGGATTTCCCGGACAATTTTTCAGCCAACGCCACAGCAAGATGCTGCGGATCGACGCCCATGCCTTTATTCCGGCCCAGCCCCTGCATACAGGACGGGCAATTGGTCAGGATTGTGGCTCTGCCTTTTTCCGGCATGACTTCCGCCAGCGATTCGCGTTTGCGATGCAGCATCGCAGCGGAAATGTCGGGACGCGACAGCGACAGCGTTCCCGCCTCTGAACAGCAATTGGGCACTGGCTGAACGCTGCCGAATCCGCCGAGCTTATCGAGCACGTCCAGCGCCTTGCCGTCCAGCGAATCGTGACAGGGAGCGTGATACAGATAACTCTCGCTGCCGGTGCCCGCCAAATGCAAGTCCCGCTCCAGCGCATAACGGGTTATGTCGACTAGCCGACCGCCGAACAATTTGGCTGCTTCCATCTCATTCAGCCCCTCGCGGCAGGTTCCGCAGGTCACCACACAGCCGTCGAACTCCAGATGGGTGAACATGTCCCGGATTTGATTGAGCAGGATCGTCACGCGCAAACCGTTTTGCGAATGCATTTCGGTCTGACCGTTGGCGTAAGCCGGAAATCCGCAGCACAGGAAAGGCGGTGGCAAAACCACCCGGATTTTTAACCCCATCAAGACATGAATGGCCGCCATTGATATGTCGGATACCATGCGTTCGGAACCGCAACCCGGAAAATAGAAGACGGTGCGTTCGGCTTCCTGTTCGGGTTCAAACACCAAAACCTGGTCGTCCTTGCAGTCGGGCAACAAATCACGCAATGTAAGTGCCGGCACAGCCGGCATCGGCGAACTCAGCAGTTGCAACGGGTAATGCTTGGATTGGCCTTTTTTCGGTTGCAGCGGCTTGGCTAACAACGTGCCTAGCTGCTGTCCTGCAACACCGGCCCGAAGTACGCCGAAGCGGAACACTTTATTGAACGCCGGCGAGCCGCTGTTCAAGTAGCGCAGCGTCATTTTGGTCGCTGGCGGCATGCGCTTATAACCCCAATCCGCCAGAATCCGGCGTTCCAACACCGATACGTCGGCGGAATCTATATCGACCGGACAAGGCTTGGCGCATTTGTGGCAGGTCGTGCAATGATCGGACACTTCTTCCAACCATTGCAGCAATTCGAATTGCGTCGAATATTCGCGCTGCGCGTCGAACAGCAGGGCTTCGATAATCGCGCCGATCGCCAAATTCTTGTTGCGCGGATGGTAAAACAGGCTGCCCGCAGGATGAAAAACGCCGCAATCGGGTTTGCATTTTCCGCAACGCACGCAATGAGCGATTTTGTTTGCCAGCTCTTCGAGTTGGCCGTGACGCAAAATGCGCGCCTCCAGTCCTAGTAAGTTGAACGATGGAGTGAAGATATGTTCCAGTGCGTCAAAATCTTCAAGCTTGCCGGGATTCATCAGACCTGTAGGATCGACTTCGCGACGATAGGCGCTCAGATCGGCTATGCGCTCTTTTTCCAGATACTTGAGTTTGGTGACGCCGATGCCGTGCTCACCGGACACCACGCCGCCCAATTCAACGACTTTAAACATGACTTGGTCGATGACTTCACCCGAGCGTTCCAGCATGTCCCGGTCATTGGACAACACCGGCAAGTTCACATGCACGTTGCCGTCTCCGGCGTGCATGTGGGTTGCCAGCACGATACGCCGGTCACGCACTTCCTGATGGGCAATATCTACGGCGGCAATAATTTTTGGGAATCCGCGAGCCAATTCGACGAACTCCTGCCTGAAATCATTGATGATAGCCAAGCTGCGTAATGTTTTTTCATCGGCTAGAGGTAGCGTGTTCTTGGCGGTCGTATAAAGATATAGCGCAACGCTGGACCGCGCCGCAAATGAATCGGCATTGTCTTCAACCGGAGGATCGCGAAATAGAGCCGCCGCCCGATCCAGAAACTTCATCTGGGCGTAACGTTCTTCTTCTACATTGACCTCGTCGATAAAGCGAGCAAATTCGGCCAATGTTTCCAGCGGAATCACGACATCCTCATTCAGCTTAAAAGCGTTGGTGCGCCGGGCAATCGCCCCGAATTTTTTACGGTCTGCCCAGTATCGCTCCGCTTCGGCCGCATCGTGCGCTTCAAAGAGTTCGCTATTGGGGTGCCGGTCCAAAATGGCGCGTATTTTATCGATTCCCCGCTGTGCTTGATCTAAATTGTGTCCTGCAACATCGATTAACAGAACGGCTTTCGGCGTTTTGAAACTGCTTGATTTGACTTGATAATCGATCGCGCGCACATACTCGTCATCGAAATGCTCCAGCGCCACCAGAGTGTCTTCGCCTTGGTCGGGAAACGGAAACGCCTTAGATAACTCAACAATTACACGGCTGGCTTCTTCCATGTCCTGCCCGAAAAACTCCAGGCAAATCGTGCGCATGGCTTCGAATTTCGGATAAAGAATGAATTCTGCCGAGGTGATAATGCCGTCGGTGCCTTCTTTTTGTAAGCCCGGAACGCCGCCCAACGCTTTGTTGGTGATGTCTTTCCACAGGCCTTTTTTCCTGATTTCGCTGCCTTTTAACACAATGATCTTGAGCGACTCGCCGTTGTCATCGAGCACTTCGAAAGTCACGTTATCTTCCGGCAAAATTTTGCGTAATTGATGATCGATTCTGCGCACTTCCCAACGCTTGCCGCCGGGCATCGCCATTCTCCATGAAATCAGGTTGTCGATGCAGGTACCCCAACGCACCGCGCATTTGCCGCCGGCGTTTTCGGATATGTTGCCGCCTATCGACGACGCCCAGGCGCTGGTCGGGTCGGTCGCAAACACCAAGCCCCGGTTGCTTGCATATTGGTGGGCTTTTTCGGTGATCACGCCGACTTCAACTTCAAGCACTTGGGCCACGGCGGTCTGTCCGTCCCACAGTTTGAATTCCATGTCCCGCGTGCCGCGGATGCGGTCGAGCTTTTCCGTGTTAATCACCACGCAATCGGGACGTAGCGGCACCGCGCCGCCGGTCAGACCCGTACCGCCGCCGCGCGGCACGGCTTTGAGCCCCATTTTGGCAATGGCCGTGAGCAGCGGCACAATTTGGTCTTCTTTGTCCGGCATCACCACCGCGACCGGCAGGAACAAACGCCAGTCGGTCGCATCGGTCGCGTGAGAGACCAATGTAAACGGATCGAACAATACGTTGCTGACGCCCGTCACTGCGCCTAGTTCTCTTTTCATGCGGCGGCGCAAGCCCGGTACGCTTTCGACATCCTTACGAAAATCGTCCAGCAGTTGGCGGGAAGCGATCAGCACTTTATGCACCCTGGCTTCATCTCCGATATTCTGTTCGATAATACCCAAGTGTTTATCGGCATTGTCGAACATACGCTTGCGTCTGCTGGCCGAACTGACCAGCTCCTGGAGAAGATAAGGATTGCGTCGATAAATCAAAATCTCCCCAAAAAAACGCATCAGTAAACGGGCTGAGCGTCCGGTTACACGCCGGTCGCGCAGTTCCTCCAAAATTAAGGCGATTTCCGGACCCAGCAGGAAAGATACGACCTGCCAGTCATCCGCAGACGTATAGTTAAACGGAATTTCCCTATAGCCTCTGGGAATGGTTATTGTAGAATCGGCTTCGGTTTTTAAGGTGGTTGGCGACATTTATCTTATCCGGGGTAGCGTCAGCATAATGCATTGTCTCTAATGATTGAGACGGGATGATGACAAAATATCAGCATCCAAAGGTATTGTCTCTTAAATGATTGCGATGATGAAAGTATTCATTTATCTCTATAATTATGATCTCCGTTCAACATTTTGCGCTATACGTGCCATTACTCAGCGTGTGGACAACCGATAAAGTTCTTTGCCGGCCTTGTTTAGTAATTGATGTTACCCATTTATTCGAATTTAGACTGTATTAACATTTTTATTATTAATGTGTCGTTCCCGCGACGGTTATTTGAATCGGGTTTTCGCACCTGAAGGTGAGTTACTTTCTTTTGCTTCGCCTCGGCAACTGCTCCGTGTCGCCCAATTTGATGGATAAACCCCACGATCCACATAACGATGAAACGTTGAATAAGGCCAATCCGCCATGTGTTCAACTAACCCGTGTTTTAACGGATTGATGTGGCAATAACCGATATGTGCCGCATAATTTTCATCGTCCCGAATCAAATGCTCCCAAGCCTGTCCTGAGCCTGTCGAAGGAAGCCTGTCGAAGGAAGCACCTCGAAGGAAACGGCGTTGCCAAATCCCTCTTTCACCACGGGCAACGCGCACAACCGAACGGCGTTCCGTCACCGCATCCTACAGTCTTCATGTAAGTGATTGTACATATTTACTCATACACCTCTGTTAAATAGAGTCTACCTGTAGGCTAAGCCCCGGCTGGGCAGAAAGGTTCTCACGGCACAAAGATAATATCGCAAGATCTATCTTTGTCTTTCCGATTTTCTTTTTCCAACCATCAACGACGGAAAGTCTTGTCAGCCGCTTTACCTTCAAAGTCGGATTCTCTCCGCTTAGTTAGACATTTGCATTGAACAAAGAATGGAGGAAACCTCAGCTAAGCGATGCAATGCCCGCGACCTGGATACCTCGGCACTTGGTCGATAGCCTAAAACTCATAAACTGAGGAAAGGAAACGTATGAATAGCAAAGTCTGGTTGATCAGCCTATTCTCGGCCACTATGCTGACGGAAAGCGTGCAAGCGGATGACTATCGCACGCCACGGGCCGGCGAAGAGTATCATACGGAGTTATGGGGCATGCCGGTCACCGCGCCCAAGCGCAATCGCCACCGGGTGACCGCTTTGACGCTGGGGATGAATTACATTCCGGATGGGCCGAGCAGCCCGGTGATCATTCCCTTCGGTGGAGCGCTGTTGTTTCCCAACCAGCAGAGCAAGGGGCAGGATATCTTACAACCCCTCGGAGCACTCTACGTCTGGCGCCATGCAGAGGATAACAAACAGCGTTTCCGCGGCGTCATTTCAGGGCTCTACAACGACCTGCGCTATAACTTCGCCCCGGAGTCCATGCATGGGCCGGATTTCGTCTTTACCTTCGAGAATCTCACGATTCCCGTCGGACGGCCCGAGTACGTCGAGGGAGAGAGCATCGATCCTGTCGAGTTGCAATGGTATTACGCGCGTGCCGGGCTGGGATTGGGCTATCGTACACCGATCGGCCCCGGCCACCCGGACAACGCTTTGGAATTGGCGTTGACTTATGAGCCCGGCTACTTGTGGTTCGAGCGTGACAAAAATACCGCGCAGAATTTCATTACGCCCCAAGATACCTATGAGGGTCGAGTGCATTTCCGCCTGCGCGCCGATACTTTGGAACGCAATGTTTTAGAACTTGCCCATCAAGGATGGTCTACGGGTATGGACCTCGTGTATGGCCATCGGAACAATTGGGAAAACTGGGGAGAACCGCAACTCGGCTCGTCTCATGCCGGCGCCCAGCAGGACTATTTTGCCGCCAGCGCCTATATGGTGGAGGCAGGCGGCATCCCAGGTGTGAAGAATGAACGGCACCGTTTGATCGCCAGCGCCTATGCCGGAATCGGCAAAAATTTGGATCGCTTTTCCGCCTTTCGCTTGTCATCGCGCCCAACCGCCTGGGAGTGGGACGCCTTATCCATCCCGGATTTACCGGGTACCGTATTCGGTGAATTTTATTCGCGTAGTTACGGCCTCATAGATCTGCATTATCGTTATGAAGCGTTGTTCTTCGTTTATCCCTATTTACGCGGTTCCATGGCTTGGATCGACCGTCCGCGCTTCAAGGACAACGGCCAGGTGGGAAATCAGATGGATTCATTACCTTCGCTGGGGGCCGGTTTGATTTCAGGCGCGCCAGGCAATTCCGAAGTGACGTTGGACTATAGCTACAATTTCGGCATCCTGCGAAACTCCGGGGGAGGTCCTCAGTTCGGCGGTCACAGCGTTATTCTTACCTGGTCCATGGAGTTCTGACCGGGCTTATACTGGCAGGCTCTCGTTCTCCGATACAGGGCTGTAGGATGCGGTGACGACAGGAACCGCATCAATCGCGAACGATGCGGTTCGCAAACTCACCGCATCTTACGGGCTTGAAGTTCTGTCTCAACAATTGCTCGTTTTTGCCGTAGCGATAGATCAGAAAAATCTTCTTTTTTACAAGGAACCAGCCAATCCCTTCACCTGGCAGCCTTGTGCTTTTATTTACGACTAAGCATTTAATCGGTGGATTTTAGTCTTCCACGCTTTTGATAGACGCTCTAATGATTGCCCTATGCTTCCCAACACAAAGTTGAGGTTACGAGGATTAGGTATTCCCAATTCTTCAGCCAGATCGGAATAAAAGATTGGGATACCCGCCTGTGCTTGGCGGACAAGTAATGGGAGTGCGACTCTTGCACGTATTTGATATGCCTTGTCACCTGAGATTGGCTCTGAGACTTTCGCAGTGCTCATAATTTCCTTTGAACGTCTAACGTAGAGCTAACCGGGCGCGGCACGGAAAGCTGAAAAATAAAGCCGTATTGTAACCGCGCTCCGGTTGAGCGCCGGGTTAGCTGCCAATTACTTCAACAACTCATCAAAGACGTCGGGATAACCGTAGTTTACCGCCCTCCGATTTCCGGGATTGCCGGGGCTACCTGGATTGCCAGGATTCCCTGGATGTCCGATGTTGCCGTAGTTGCCAAGATGTTTGTTGACAACCATATCTTTATGCAGTTCCCCAACGTAACTGCCCGCAAGCTTATGAACATGGGTGCCGTTGATTTGCCCAATCGCATTGCCACTTATGTCGTGGATGTACTTCCCTCGGATGAAGCCCACGGCGCTACCATGCGAGTTATAAATGTAGTCGGTCATATGTTACCTCTTGGTGGCTAACGTTACGGTAAGGGGCGCGCCGCTCACTGAGCTTTAGCGAAGCCGCCGAACCTTGATAAAAACCAAAACTTCAAAACCGCCAACGGGCGGCGCGTCCCTTTGACTGACTTGTTAGGCCGGGCAACACAGCCAAAGCCAAACTACCACCAACCAAAAGAGCTTAGTTTGCCCCTATGTGCGGCGAACGCCAAACCCAGCGATGACCGGACTTTACCAACGAAGCGAAACGAAGGCAACGTGAAAACTGCACAAAGCCGAGAGAATGCCAGCAAAGCAACAGAAAATTAAACGCTAACCTTGGGGCGACCAAGCTGAAAACGCAGAGTCGACAAAACAAAACGATACTGCACCCAAAGCAACGGAAGCCAAAACCGAACCGCAACCATAGCGACACAAAATAGCTACCCATTAATTATTAGAAATGAATGCCACCCTCTTTGAATAGACCGCCATTGCTGCTTTGGGTAATACGCAGAAACCTGGGGAGATTTTTCTTCAGAGAAAACAACTCCCTTTAACCTAGCGTTCATGAGAATTGGTTCGTAGTAGGTTACAAAATAGTATGGATCGGTTAGGCTATTGTGTTCTATCCAAAGAATGCCCAATTGCTGTAGGAGGCTTTGGTATTTTTTCCACCTTCCTATACGTAAACTACAACTATTTTTATGAGGCCGCAGGTTGCACTGTGTGCGACTTGGGTCTTCCGCACTCACGAAACTAACGTTTGATTCAGTCATATCCTCGCGGTACATTTTCAACAGCTCTTCATATTTACCAAAATGTTGTTGGAAGCTTTGTTGGATCAACTGGTCGTCCGGTTCATTGGAGTTTGAGTTACAACCGGTTATTAGAGTCGCTAAAATTATGAAGTACAGAGGTAAGTTCATGGCACGACTACGCCTAACGTTACGGTAAGGGGCGCGCCGCCAACGAAAGCGAAACGAAGCCGCCGAACCTTGATAAAAACCAAACCTCCAAAACCGCCAACGGGCGGCGCGTCCCTTTGACCGACTTGTTAGGCATTTTTATTTCTTTCTATAACAATTAAAAGCATGTCTCTAATAGATTGAATTGCTTGTAAAACCGTGAAAATTATTATTGAGAATTTATGCCAAAAAAACTCTTGCGCATCATCTCTGCTCATCCATAAATCAAACTTTTCTTTTTTTCCTTTTGTTGCATGTGATAACCCTCCATAAATAAAAGTGTCCATTAGTAAACTGTTTGAAATGTTTTCTTCTTTGAATATTAAGTTAGAATTTTCCGATAGAAAATCATTAAGGCTTTTTCGTATAGCATTGAACTTAGTTTTCTCTTCATTAGTTACAAAATTTGAATCAAAGAATTTTTGTAACTTTCTGATTGAAATTGCTTCATTATCTTGTATAAAGAACCTAAAAGTTAATATAAAGGCATCAATATTTTCTTGGTTTGGTCTAATGCTCCTGACCTCCAATACATCTGTACGCGAAAGATCAATGTTTATATCTAAAGTAAACTCTTGCCTTATTTTATTTACAAAGCCACTATTCTCAAGCTTAGAAGTTTTATCAATAAATAATTCTAATGCTGGGAGTTCAGAACCAAAAGCCATTATTATTTTCCAAATGGATGCCTAACGTTACGGTAAGGGGCGCGCCGCTCACTGAGCTTTAGCGAAGCCGCCGAACCTTGATAAAAAACCAAACTTCAAAACCGCCAACGGGCGGCGCGTCCCTTTGACTGACTTGTTATACGTAAATACATTACACGCTGACTTCTTCGACCTTAAATTCGGCACTTACCTTTTTTTCTTCAGTCCCTTCTACTGGTAATACAGAAATAATAGAGAGTAACATTCTGAATTTTTGCATCATTTTTGTTCCATTTATTTCTTCATATTTGAGGTTAGCGTATATTTCAGGAAAATCAGGTAATTCGATTGTTTTGGCAGTGTTTGTATCATTTTTCGGCCTACTTAAAAGCCCTAACTCAACATATTTTTCAAAAGCACTTAAATAGTAGGATGGAACGTTTAAGAACTCACTATCAGACACTTTATTGACTGGGACTGCATCAATTCTAGCTGACCGTTGATTATGTATGGCGTGAAATGAATTATCTAATTTTATCCAGCCGCGTTCATGTCCAATATCAAATTGGTTGTAAGGATCAAAAAATTTTAATACGCTGACTAATGACTCTAACTCAATATCCCATTCAACTTCAACATTTAAAGCAGGGCCTGTTCCAAAGTTCACAAGTCTAAGTTTAGTGAAATGCGAAGCCTCGTTATCATCCCACAACCAAGTTTTACTCTCATTTTTGACGGTTGCGCTTCTGCTTTTTGTAAGAACCTTCAATATGGGCTTAGAAGTAGCAGTTCTCTGCCTCTTCATTTCAAAAATCATGAATAAGCTAGCTAAGCTAGTGACTAAAGCGGCAAGAGCAGTAATAGCTGCGACTATATCCATATTTTCCTCACAACTGGACATGTATAACGCAGAGTTAACCGGCGCGGGCCACGAACCTGATAGAACTGCCGCACTGTCTCACCGCGTCCGGTTGGACGACGTGTTATGTTGCTTAGCTCCATGGTTGCCCCGTAAACCAGCTTGGCTTCTCTGACGCGGGACCAAAATAGCCCCAGTCATTAAGAGTTTCTTCAAAAATTTTTCGGTTAAATACGCAATACGATCCCGCCAGCTCAGAAAAGAAATGCCCGGTTTGTTTAACTTCCGTGAAATCGTTTTTTAAACCAAGTAAAAAAATTACCGTTCCCTTTGGGCTCCCGAAATCCTGTACCAAACCAAGAAAGGAGTCATTTCCGATAATCAAAGGCGATGTAAACCTAAAGCCAAGTTCCCTTGCAGCAGTGGTGAATGCAGCCACTAGTTCATTTTCTTTATCAGTATTCATTGAGCAACATAACGTAAAGCTAACCGGGCGCGGCCCGAAAAGCTGAAAAAATAAAACCGCATTATAACCGCGCTCCGGTTGAGCGCCATGTTAGGCGTCATTTTGCGGCTGCACCGTCTTGTGCGCACCTCGTCCATGCCGGCACCTTTGCCCGGATGACTTGGGACTCGTCTTCATCAGGTTTGATGGGTTGCACGCGCACGCGGCGCAATAACTTTCCATCTTTCAGGCGTCGCATGTCGAAGCCAATCGGTGTCACTCCATGGGGAAACTGATACCGGTAGACGACGGTGTCGCTCCCCTTTACAAAGCACCAACCGAACACCATCCCAAAGTCTCCGGCAAAGCGTCGAGCGCGCTTTGATGAGTCCAGTACGACAAGGTATAGCGGTTGTGAGTATGATGCCCCTTGGTTCGGGAATAGTGCAAGCCATCCGACATATCCATGATTGCTGGATACGGCTGGCTTGTCGAAGCTATCTTGGTCTTCAAACTTCGGAGCAGAGAATGTTGCACCATCAGACCGAACAACCGTCAATCTGCTACCGCTATCGTCTATACGAGCTTCAAGGAACTCCGCAGCTCGGGCTGAGAAAGCTATCGAGCATGCGACGGAGAGGATCAGTGCAGTGGGCTTCATGGCGCCTAACGTAAAGCTAACCGGGCGCGGCCCGGAAAGCTGAAAAAACAAAACCGCATTATAACCGCGCTCCGGTTGAGCGCCTGTTATGTGTTGGCACCCACCACAAATGATGCTCACTCTTCAAAGTAGCCTTCTCCCGTTGGAAAGTAGAGATCGTATTTTTTACTCAGGCGCTTGAGGATAGGTTCCACGTCTGCGGCGAGCTGAAGTGCCTGAAGTGAATCAGCCCCATACACGTGCTCGGGATTGACGCTCGGCAAGCCTTCAAATTGAACGATGCATACTGCCGTGCCTCCTGTGAACTGAAACTCGACATCGCCTTCTTTTAGCTCACGAGGAGCCAAAACCTGGACTACGAACGGATTTCGTTCGTTTTTGCCTTTCAGGCTAAACATAAGTTTACGTTGAGCAATGCACTGGCTCATGGTGCCTCAGCTTTTAAACACATAACGTAAAGTAGACACCTTTTTAGGTGTATATTAATTTCCAATTATCGGTGTATAACGCCGCCCCGGCAATCCGTTAGACCAGATGCTATATGAATTAATAATTGATAGCAACCTATCCGGCAAATTTAAAATACACCTCTCAAACAGATCAATCCACCGGAAATATCAAATAATCCGTCCACTTAACCTCGCCGCCCACTTGCTCCGGACTCGGCAGCATCGCCACGTTCCAGCCGCCACCCAAAGCCTTGACCAGCAATACCGAGGCCGACAGCCGTTCGCCCTGTAGCTGTACGGCGGTCTGCCGGTTTAACAAGACCGCGGTTTGCGCGACCATTACATTCAGATAACTGACGATTCCGGCCTGATACTGATTGATGGTCAGCGCCAGCGCTTGGTCGGCTGCGGCGAGGGTTCTATCCTGCACCTGAGATTCTTCATCCAGTATCCGCAAGGCGGCCAGATTGTCTTCCACTTCCTGAAAGCCGGTCAGCACCGTTTGCCGGTAACCGGCGACGCTGGCGTCGAAACTGTCGATGGCCTGTTTGTACTGGGTGTTTTTAGCGCCGCCGTCAAACAGTGTCAGCGCCGCACCGGTCGGACCCAAAGCCCAATAGCGACGCGCCATGGTGAACAATGTCTCTATCGTCGGAGATTGAAAGCATTGGTCATGACTAGGTTCAAAGTCGGGTAATAAGCTGCTTTCGCCACGCCGATCTGGGCGTTGGCGGCGGCCATTTTGCGTTCCGCGGCGGCTGTATGTCCAGAGGCGCAGGGCTCAAGGACAGTTCAGCCGGGGTAAGGTCGATCAATACCGCAAGCGTAGTTAGTCAGTCAACGACTCAAGGAACGGATATATCGGCAGGTTAGGGATGGGGCAGGCCATTTTGAAAATTTTCGCCTTAACTTACTCACGGGAAAAATCCGTATAACCAATAAGCGTACTTAATTTTCGCAAGACGGGTTTACACCGGATAACCTAGCAAAACTCTCAAGCCCAAAAAAACTGCGAATCTGCCCAAGGAAGGTGCTTTGGTGTTGCGCCATTAGCTGAGCAGCGGATTCGCTATCCAGTTGTTGCTGCGCGTTATCGACGCTGAAACGGCGGCTTGCCAACAGCTTACTGATTTCCACGGCAAGCTCGGGGCGGTTATCCAGAACATTTTGAAATGAATCCTTGTCCAGCCGGTAAGCTAATACCTCGGATTGAGCAATGACGGTAGCGCTACGTGGATCGCCGGTCATTAAGCCCATCTCGCCCAGAAAACATCCGCCATGAATGGTATCGATCCGCCGGCGTCCGCCATCCGGTAATTCCAGAAATACATCGGCAACGCCGCTTATAATGATATAAAGCCAATGCGCTATCGCACCTTGGCGCATCATCAGGTCGCCTTGCACAAAAGGTGTATAGACAAGACGCTCGGCAATTTCGGCCAATTCATCGCCATGCAAAGTGTTGAACAATTCCACTTGCTGCAAAGCATCCATCCGCTCTTTAATACGGCGCAGACGCTTGTTCTGTTCATATTGATCGTCTTTATTGGTCATATGAATATGATATTGCGGATACGGCAAACTTATCCCGGCCCGTTGCAGAGCTGCATATACCCGACCGCGCACTTGTGAATCGGTGACGTCATCCGCTTCAATATCGCACAGCCAATAACGCAAAGCGTAACGCGACGAACTGGGGCTGAAATCCATAAGCAAACAATTCGCCGCCGGCGCATCGGCAACATTGGCTATACGTCCGTTACGGACTGCATTTTGTGCAATATCGATGACTTTTCCCGCAAAATGTTCGTAGCCGACATCAAAATATATCCAGCGCCGCCATTGCAGAGGTTGGCCTCTACGGCGCCCGATCACGGAAAACTTGCTTTTCATCAACAAACTGTTCGGGATCACAATCGTTTCCCAGTTACGCGTTTCTATCGCAGTGGACCGCCAACGAATATCTGTGACACGGCCATTGACGTCATCCACTTTAATCCAATCGCCGACTTTGATCGAGTTATCCAACTGCAAAGCCAACCCGCCAAGAATATTGCCTAAGGTATCTTGCATCGAAAAAGCCAGCACGGCGGTCATGACCGCCGAGGTTGTAATAATGCCGGACAAATCCAGCCCTGCGGCATGCAAATGAACCATTAACCATGTGACGTATCCGGCGAGCTCGGCAAGGTCTTCAAGGATACGCAACAGATTGATACGGCATAACGGCAGTATTAAACGGAACAAAAACAAACCGAAAAGCCGAATAGCCGCCATTCCCCCGGCAAAAATGCTGACTTCATACAGCCCTGTTGCGAAAGATTTAATATCCAACGCAGCCAGCACACCGCTGAGAGCAAGACCCAAGAGTGCAATCGTCAAAAACAGTAAAGTGGTGGTAACCGGTTTGCGGTCTTGCGGCCTCCAGCGCCATAGCAACGCGGCAATAATCAGCGCAACGATAAGAAGCAGGCCGAAATGATCATGCTGTTGGGCAAAAATACCAAAGCTGTGCCAAAAATGTTCGAGTTCAGGCATTTTAAGTCCTTACCGGTTAAAAATCAGATAGCCGCCAATCTCCAAGTGGAGCATTTTTGGGCGAAAATGCCTTATGGAAAAAAGCCTAGTGAACACTAAAAACCTGTAGTGTGGAGCTAAAGCACCGACAGTGGACACTTTAGGCAACGCTTATTTGCGCCATATTGATGAATCCGTACTTTTAATGTTTTGAGTATTGTAAACGGTGCGCCTGAAGGCACAAAGGTAAAATAAATCAGTTGGGTTTGATGTCAAGGCAGGGGCGCAATACTGTTGACTTAAGCGTGCGCGCCCCTTCTCCCTCAGGGATGCCTGCATGGATGCAGGTAGTAGAGCAATGCAGGAGCAATTGCCGGGAAGGCTGGGATGAGGGGATTTAAATAAGCTTTTTTCCATTTGATTTCCCCTCACCCAACCCTCTCTCTGGACGACTGCAAGGATGCAGGAGGTAGAGCAATGCAGAGCAATTGCCGAGAGGGCTTTGTACTGTTTAAGTCAACAGTATTGAGGTAGGGGCGGCCCTACCGATACGTGGTTTGTCGATTGGTCGGTTACGAGTGAAAGTCTTTACCGGTCAGCACTTCTTTGACATAACCGGCCTTAATTACAAAATCGCCGAATCGTTCGCCCGGTTCCCGCTCACGAGCATAATGCTGAAGAATAGGCGTTAATTCGGCAAGAATCTGTTCTTCGCCGATATTTTCGCGGTACAGTTTATTCAAGCGTTGACCGTAAAAACCTGCCCCCAGATACAGGTTGTACTTGCCCGGCGCTTTGCCGACAAAGCCGATTTCCGCCAGCACTGAGCGTGCGCACCCGTTCGGGCAGCCGGTCATGCGGACCAGGATCGGATCGTTTTCAAGCCCGGTCTGTTTGATAATTACGTCAAGCTTATCGATCAGTGACGGGAAGTAGCGCTCGCTTTCAGCCATCGCCAAGCCGCAGGTGGGAAAAGCCACGCAGGCCATCGAATTCAGGCGCAACGCGGTGTGGGGATAGGAATGAGCCAGCCGGTATTTTTTCAGCAACGCATCAATAATAGGTTTTCTTTTGCTGCCGACCTGCCCGATAATCAAATTCTGGTTAGCGGTGATCCTGAAGTCGCCGTCATGCACTTTGGCGATTTCACGCAGACCGGTCATCATCGGCAAATCTTCGGTGTCGAGTATGCGTCCGTTTTGAATAAATAACGTGCAATGCCAAGTGTCGTTAATGCCTTCGATCCAGCCGTAGCGGTCACCCGAATGCTCAAAAATAAAAGGCCGGGGCGACTCTATATTCCAGCCTAAGCGTTGGTTCAGTTCGAACTTGAACCACTCGACGCCTCGGTCTTCGATGGTGTATTTAAATCGCGCGTGTTTGCGATTGACTCTATCGCCGTTATCACGCTGAATCTTGACGATTTCTTCGGCGACTTGCAGCGTCTTATTTTTCGGGCAGTAGCCGATTACGTCGGCCAAGCGCGGGTAAGTTTCGGTATCGCCGTGGGCCATGCTCAATCCGCCGCCGACGGTGATGTTAAACCCGAGCAGATGATCATCCTCGGCGATCGCGATAAAGCCGAGATCGTTGGCAAATATATCGACATCGTTGCTGGGCGGAATGGCGACCGCTATTTTGAATTTGCGCGGCAGATAGTGTTTACCGTAGATCGGCTCTTCGTCCTGCCGGCTTGAGGACAGCAGTTCCTCATCCAGCCAGATTTCATGGTAGGCGGTGGTTTGGGGAGTCAAATGCTCGCTGATGCGGCAGGCATACTCGTAGACTTCCGCATGCAACCGCGATTGATGCGGGTTGGGATTGCAGGTGACGTTGCGGTTCACGTCTCCGCAAGCGGCAATGGTATCGAGCAGCGCGGCGTTAATTTCCGCAATGGTTTTTTTCAGGTTGCGCTTGACGACTCCGTGCAGCTGAAAAGCCTGCCTCGAAGTCAGCCGGATGGTATGGTTGCACCAGGTGTTGGCGATGCGGTCCACTTCCAGCCATTGCATCGGGGTGCATACTCCGCCGGGTACACGGATACGAACCATAAACTGATAGCGAGGCTCCAGCTTTTGCCTGCGGCGCTCGTCCCGCAAGTCGCGGTCATCCTGCTGGTAAATGCCATGGTATTTGGATAACTGGGTATCGTACTCGGCCAGTGCGCCGGTCAGCGGGTCTTGCAGGCTCTTGACCAACGTGCCGCGAAGATAATTGCTGGCGTCCTTGATTCGCTCGACTTCAGCCCGTTTTGCTAATTCTTCCTGAGTTATATCGGTCATTATTTACACCTCACATTTAATAAACTTCCTTTTTCGCTGGCTCCCAAACTGGAGTTTAGGAGCTAGCGTAAGTTTTCGGAATGCAGACCTTCCAGGTTTTAAAAACCTGGAAGGTCTAACGCGCAACGTTTTCAACAGGCAGAGGCTGGTCAGTGAACCTCATTCAATACACATCCCGTTGATAGCGCTTGGTCTTTTGCAAATTCGCGACATACTCTTCCGCACTGTCAGCACCGGTTTCAGCCGCCACAATGTTTAGCAATGCAGCATGCACATCATGCGCCATCCGTTTTTCGTCGCCGCAAACGTAAATATGTGCGCCCTCTTGCAACCATGCGTACAGTTCCTTGCCGTGTTCGGCCATCAGATGCTGAACATAGATTTTTTGTTCCTGATCGCGGGAAAAAGCAACGTTCATACGGGTCAATACGCCGTTTTTCAGGAAACGCAGCCATTCGGCTTGATACAGAAAATCGGTTTCGAAATGCTGGCCGCCGAAAAACAGCCAGTTTTTACCGGGCGCATCCATCGCTTCACGTTCTTCGACGAAAGCACGAAAAGGCGCGATGCCGGTACCGGGGCCAATCATAATAATCGGCGTGGCAGGGTCGGCCGGAAGCTTGAAATTACTGTTGCGATCGATATAAACGGGGATGGTTGCATCCTCGGTAATACGCTCGGCCAGAAACGTCGAACCGACTCCTTTACGATCCCGGCTATGCGAGTGGTAACGCACGGCAGCCACGGTTATATGCACCTCGTCGGGATGCTGTTTCAGGCTGGAAGCAATCGAGTACAAACGGGGCGGCAGTTTGCGCAAGCAGTCGACAAATGCCTGCGGCGATAAGTGCTCGGATGGAAAATCCGCTACCAGATCAATAATCTCACGGCCATGCAGATAATCGTTCAATTTGTGCTTGTTGCGCAGTAACTGATCCAACTTTCGATTATTCGCCAATAGTGCGTATTTTTGCATTACCGGTCGGGTAATGGTGGTGATTTCATAATGACTAAACAGCAAGTCATAAAGGAAGCCGTCCTTATCATTCAATGCAATCCATTCCGTACCGTCAAAGTGCAGCGTCTGCAACAGTGCATCAATCACCTCAGGCGCATTGGCCGGATAAACACCGAGTACATCGCCCGGCTCGTAAGTCAGGCCGGAACCTTCCAGCGACAATTCCAGATGATGGGTTTCCTTCAGCGAGCCTCGCCCATTCAGCACGATATTTTCCAGCAACAGCGCAGAGAACGGATTCTTGCGGGAATAAAAAGATGGGCTTGTAAGAGAAGGAATCGACAGACCGATCGCTTGGGGTTTTGTTTCCAACAGTATGGACAGTTCATTTAACACCCCATGCATCCAAGCTTCGGCGCTAGACTCATAGTCGACATCGCAATCAACCCGAGGATGAATCCGCGTTGCCCCCAATTCCTCTAAACGACGATCTAAATCAACAGCGGTTTTGCAGAAAAACTCATAACTGGAATCGCCTAAACCAAGCACGGCGAACTGCACTTGCTTTAGCGACGGGGCGCGCTTGCTGAACAAATATTCAACCAATTCCTTGGCATTGTCGGGAGGTTCGCCTTCACCGTAAGTGCTGACGATGACCAGCAGGTTTTTCTCGGCCTTTAATTGCTGAAATTTATAATCGCCCATTTTTTTGACGACTGTCTTTAATCCGCGGCCGGCAGCCAACCGGTGCGTCTGTTCGGCCAGCGCTTCACTGTTGCCGGTTTGCGACCCGACCAGAATGGTAATATCGGCAATACCTCCGATTTCCGGGATGAATGTTGAGTCTTTGGCAACCAGCCCGGTTAAATATCCCCCAACCCAGGCGGCTTGCTCCGGCGATAAAGCGGCAATGAATTGTTGAAAAGAACGACGTTGATCGTCGGTTAATGGGGTCTGACTGCGTTCAGGCAATGATATGTGCATAGAAATAGCCAAGCTCTTAATGGACAGGGATTAAATGAACATGACCCGACATTTAGCAACATATTGTCAGTTTAGGAAAACCGGAAAAAATCGCCAAGAATCCAGCAGCTTGTGAAGCAAGCTCCATCCGATTGGAGCCCTTTTTGCGTTTTTGCTTCTATAATTTTGCCTGGGCATTCACTGCGGCTAGCTTGCCCGGAAACCTAAGCGCACTTGATTGCCACTATATTCAAGCCGGGCTCAAGCATTAAATTAACGGATGACGCATGCTGGATTCCTGCCCATTAACTAAAACATCAAAAACAAATTCAAATTAGAAGAAACAAGCCGTTTGCACAATAAGTAGGAATACCTGTTAACTGATGTTACGTAGAGGCGCATGATAAAAAAGCGTCGTCCACGAAAAGCACAAAAAGCACGAAAAAAACGATCCCAAAAACGCCATCAGCAAAGCCTATCCAGCCGGACGGGAGATTGTTGCTCCGCTCGAAACGTTCCGCCTGTTCAGAATGTTGCCGCTTAGACCTTCCAGGTTTTGAAAAACTGGAAGGTCTGCCGATCGGCTTGTTTCCCGGTTAATGCTTTTTCCTTAACTGAACGGCCGAATAGAGTCTGGAATAAAATTGTCTCAAGAACCTCGAAAGGGATGTGAAGAATGCCGGATATGACGCCGTCAACGGCGAATCCATGGCTGATATTTTTCGTGCCTTTCGTGTCGCCTAGAGGCGCCTACTTTTGGTTTTCGTGGACAGTGCGTAACATCAGCTGTTAAGTGAAGCCAAGCGGTGGGACATGCATCACGTCTCTGAGTTTGAATCCGACTTTGCCGCCAATGATGAAGCATTAGCTAAGCGGCTCACGGAGGGCGCCATATTGACAAGCTCGTCACTTTGGATGTTGCAATCGGTGCATAGGAACAAACAATTGCATCGGTCCGGTGCAATTAAGCGTCTATAAATAAGTTTCCCACAAGCTTTTCAGTAATGTTGCAGCTTTCCGTATAAAAATAAATACCATAAAAATCAATAACTAAATCGATATTTATCTACGCCTTACAGTCTTCCTTGGTCAAAAATAATTTATGGCGCGGGTTTTGCTGATATTTAATCAAGGGATTTTGTTAAGTAAAGAAGCAAGCCTTTCAAGATTAACGTTTAAGGCTTTCATCAAACTGTCATTGTCTTTACTTAAAATGTCACTGTACTAAGTTAACGGACTATTTTACCGAGGAGAAGTCAATGTCTAGCGAAATCACGTCATTAATCACCTTTGTTGAATCCTATTTAACATGGCTCTCAAGCGCGTCAGGAGAACTGGCAACGTATAGCCTGCTGGTTGCATTTGCCGTTCTGTCGGCTCTTGAACTTAACTATCCCAAGCGCAAATTGCCCCTTAAACAGTTGCGCCAATCTTATCGAACTAATACCGGCCTGTTTGTTTTCAACAGCATCGTTATCTCGTTACTGTCGTCAACGCCCCTATTAATGGTGGCCGACCGCTATTCAAACTGGGGGATGCTGAATTATATTGCCAACCCTGCATGGAAAGCCCTGCTGTCGTTTCTATTGCTCGATTTGATGCTCTATTGCTGGCACAGAACCAGCCACAGCTTTGATGGCCTGTGGATGTTCCATAAAGTGCACCATAACGATCCTTATCTAAATATCTCGACCGCATTCCGTTTGCATATTATCGAGCTGTTGATCATCACCGTGCTGAAATCGGCTTACATTGTTTTATTCGGCGTAGACAAGGCGACCGTGCTTACTAATGAAGCTCTATTGACCCTATTCATTATGTTTCATCACACCAATGTTTCATTCTACGGCGAGAAACGCTTGGGACAGGTCATTGTCGTCCCTTATTTGCACCGCGCGCATCATTCAACGGAACGTAACGAACATGACAATAACTACGGTGAGGTCTTTTCAATATGGGATCGTCTGTTCGGCACATTTATAGAACGGGAACCTGCAAAAATCGGCATTAAAAACAGTTCGCCGCAAACCGTTTTAGGCTTGATAAAATTCGGCTTTACCCCGGCAAATCCAGCGCCTGCGCCTGTCTATGAAATGGACTTGAATCTTAAAGCGATGATCGCCGAAGCGGCCTACTACAAAGCCGAAAAACGCGCTTTTAAACCTGGAAACGAAATGCGTGACTGGCTGGAAGCCAAAAGGGAAATTATCTGCATGGTTTATGGCGATAAATCCATTCGACAGCAATCGAACAATTCCGGCTGCTCCTCAATACAACGGCCTTTTACGCTTTGTTGATGAGTAGTTGGATTGAGTCCGCCAAATATCTGTTTAATAGATATTGAATTCTAATAATATCATTTTATTAAAAATAAAAATCGCTTTAAGCTATATCCAACTGCAATAAATCGCCCTACTAAAATAATACGGCATTGATTGCAACATATAGTTGATGTCACTTTTTATCTGTACCTCCTCTCCTGCTATGGATTGTTACTTTTGACATGGATTGTTACTTTTGGCGGGTTTCGACCCGCTTTTTTTTAAACCGGAAAAGGTTCGGATTTTTTTCGAGTTGACCGAAATTTTAACCGCATTGCAATACGCCCCAGTAAGCAAGCGAAAAATCCGTCGATGAATATAACTTTTATCAGGAGGAATAAATCTATGCCATTACAAAACTTAGTTGACTATTTCAATAACCGATTCGGACAGGAGCATCGCTCAAGTTTTCGCCCTTTTATGTTGGAAGAAGGAAAAATTAGCGCCCTGTTCGGTCCCATTAAAATCGGCAGCGTTTTTTCGCCGATACGACTGGCTTTAAAATCCGCCGAGATCATCGGCCATGCCGCGAAGCTTAAGGTTTCCACCCATGAAGTTCAGCACCTGTATTCAGACGAAATTGAAAATCTGCTGACTAACCAGCCGCATCAAGCTAGCGATTTTGAGTCGATCATCAATTTTGATCGCTTGTCCCGCACCGTTCATATGCTCAATTATCTGCCTTTAGCCCATTTGCAAGGCTCGCTGTTTTTGGAAGTCGATCCACGCCATATACTGGGCGTTAAACAAGACCATGGTGCTTATTTTGAAGAAGTGATCAGACAATGCGGCTTGGAAACCAAAAATGTCGTGATCGTTATGACCGTAAACAGTCAATATGCCCGGCATTATCAAGAACTGGTTGCCGGACTGGATAATTACCGACAACGAGGTTATCAAATCGCGCTTAAGTTCGATTACGTCGCACAGGAAACTCAATCGTTCGACTTGATTACCAAGCTGTCTCCGAATTACGTCAGTTTATCGGCGCGGCATCTTGAACAAGTGCGCGATAATGCTCTGTTAGAAAAATTGCGTGCTTTAAGGACGCTGGTAGCTTCAGCCGGCGGGCAAACTATCCTGCAACAAATCGATCAAAAAAAATCCGAGTCGCTGGCTCGAAATACCGGCTTTGACCTGGTGCAGGGCAGTTATTATGAACGCCCCTCGGCTCCGGTATTTTTACCGGAATTTCCGGATGCCGAAATACGAAGCGCCAATGGCTAATCCATTGAATTCATTGCCGGGTGGATCATTGCAATTTATTGAGCCGGTTGAGGATTAAAAACGATAGATAGCTGCTCAGTGTCTTCAAATACAATAAATCGTCCGGTGTGGGCAATAATTATGATTGCCCCTTGCTGGAGAATGACCGCCCGGAAACAGAGACGAGTATCAGCAAGCCGGTCAGCAGTGCGACAAACGAGGACGGAAGCGGAACGCTGGTAATGGCAATACTCCCACGGGACATAATGGTTTCGGACGTCATAACAAGCTCAATAGGCTCAATAATACGGGGAGCTAACAACACCCAACCTCTGCTTCTATCGATTGTGATATCTGCCTCTTTAATGCGTGTTAGATTGGTACCAGAATCAAGACTGATATTTCCACCGGAATTTAGTGTAATGCTTCCGTTCGAGTCTGGCGATAACAGAGGTTTAATAATATCGGAATCAGATGAAATTGGTATTGGTGACCCTTCCAGCGGCTGATCGCCATACATAATTCTGTTTGCAGATAGATCAATAAAACTCCCAATCAATGAGACGTTTGAATTGATATAGATAGAACCAGATTTCAGCATGATGTTAGGCGCAGACAATGTAAACCCGTCGAGCGTAAGGCTACGCAACGAAAGCAAGGAAATGCTCGTATCCGACGATAATGTCCCGGAGCTCAATGAAAAATCGCCGGTACAGTTTAAAATCAAACCATCGCTGGAATCGAAAGATAGGCTTTCTGAACAGCTGGAGCTACCGAGATCAATCAAGGTTGATGCATGAACGGCAGAAGACGATAACCAATAAAGACAAAGCGCTAAAAAACCGATTCGCATGAAAAACCTCCTAATTCTAGTATTTCGAATCAGTATACTGGTTAATTGTGTCATTTCTGTGACATACAAACTGTTTGACTTAGCATGATTATCAAGCAGGGTGAGCCTGGCAACTGAATCAATCGCTAACCTCTGTTTTTCCTCCCTGTCATTTTTTGATAAACGTTATTGATCGCCTGAGCAAGCTCACCACAGGTTTTATTGATAACTCATCAATAATTTCTGGCATTCGTTGTCTAAAAAATGTAAAACAACCTACGTAAGAATACTTAATGCCATGCAAGCGTTGGACGCCCTTATGAAATCGATATGATAAAATTTGCCTTACTTTGTAGACTAGAGTTTCCTAACCTTTACCATGCTACGACAATTGCAAACGACGTCAATTTAATCCAGCATTTCATCGAATATGACCGACTCTAATTCATCGATAAATATTAATGATCAGGAAATTACCGAACGCCTGGCGTTTTTACAATTAAACCCGCGCGACATCAATTTGCTAAAAGCGCTGCATGATACGTTAAAGGGCCGTCATACCGCATTTATTGATGATTTTTATATACAATTACAGAATTTTGATGCGACCCGTAATTTATTGACCGATTCGGCTTTAGTGGAGCGTCTGAAACGCAAACAGGAAGCCTATTTCGATCGGCTGACCGCTGGCTGTTACGATCTCGATTATATAAAAGATCGCATTAACATCGGTGAAACCCATCATCGCATCGGACTTAAGCCGCAGTGGTATATCGGCGCCTATCATTATTACCTGGCCTGGCTGTTACCTGAAATTCAGAAACAACTGGTAAACGATCAAACCGCCTGTATCGACACGATGCAAGCCATAGTCAAGGTTATTTTGTTCGATATCGAATTGGCTGTTGACGCATATTTTCAGGCTGATCATGAAATGTTGAGACTGCTGGCTCAAGTTTTTCAAAGCAATATCGAAGGTGTCATCATTACCGATATCCGCAGGCAAATACTCCACGTCAATAACAAAGTGGCCGCCATTGCCGGCTACCGTAATGAAGATTTGATAGGACAACCGATCACCTTACTGCTGCCTGCTCAGGAACGGGAAGCCTTTGTCAGCCATTGGCAAGACATCAAGCAGGGCGAGCCGTGGCAAGGCGAAAGCTTATTACAACATTGCCAGGGCAATCTCTTCCCTGCTTGGATCAATGTCAGCGGCGTCAAGGACGAAACCGGCATCGTCACTCATTTCATCGTTGAATTTTCCGACATCAGCGCTTACCGTACCGCCCAGGAAGCGTTGTCGCAACGCACCGAAGAATTGGCGCGCTCTAATAAGGAGTTGGAGCAATTTGCTTATGTCGCCTCCCATGATTTACAAGAACCGTTGCGCATGGTGGCCAGTTTTACTCAACTGTTGTCGCGGCGTTACCGGGGCAAACTGGATGCCGATGCCGACGAATTTATTCATTACGCGGTCGATGGCGCAACGCGGATGCAAACGCTGATTAACGATTTACTCGCTTATTCCCGGATTGGCTCCCGCACCAAACCGTTTGAATCGGTGAATCTTAATTCGGTTTTACAGCGCGCCTTAGCCAATCTGCATGTGGCGATTGAGGAAAGCCATGCCAAGATTATTTACGACGAGCTACCCAACACACACGGCGACATTACGCAACTGACTCAGTTATTTCAAAATCTGATCGGCAATGCGGTAAAATTTCGCGGCGAATTACCTCCTGAAATCAGCATTAACGTATCCGATGCGGATAAATACTGGCGTATTTCGGTTCAAGATAACGGTATAGGTATTGCTACCGAATTCTACGAGCGTATTTTTGTTATTTTTCAGCGCCTGCACAATAAAGAAGATTACCCTGGAACTGGTATCGGTCTTTCCATTTGCAAGAAAATCGTCGAGCGCCATGGCGGACAAATCAAGGTTGAATCGGAACGCGGCCAAGGCGCCACATTTATTTTCACATTACTTAAAACCCTAACCAAGGAAACTAACTGATGAGCTTAGAAAACATAGGCCGTGCCGCTGAATTTTTGCTGGTGGAAGACAATCCGGGCGATGTTCGCTTAACCTGCGAGGCACTGACTGAAAGCAAAGTAAAAAACAATCTGAGCATAGTCGGTGACGGCATGGAAGCGATGGCTTTTCTGCGCCGGGAAGAGCCATACACAGATGCTCCGCGTCCCGATGTGATCCTGCTCGATCTCAATTTACCCAAAAAAAACGGGCTTGAGGTTTTGGAGGAAATCAAAGCCGATCCGAGTTTAAAACGTATTCCGGTAGTTATCATTACTTCCTCGGAGGCCGAGCAGGATATTCTCAAAACGTACGACTTACACGTCAATTGTTATGTCAACAAACCGGTTGATTTGGAGCAATTCATTAAAGTGGTTCAATCAATCGAAACGTTTTGGTTGACTATTGTCAAACTGCCCTCGGAAGTCGTGGATTAGACTATGAATCAAAACATCGCGAAAGTTTTGCTGATAGAGGACAATCCAGGTGACGCCAAATTAGTTGAAGTCTTGCTGGAAGCCAATAATGACAGCAATAAACACTTCGAATTGATCCGGGTCGGCTTGCTCAGCGAGGCTTTTCCGGTTTTGGAACAAGGCGGCATTTCGGCGATATTGCTCGACCTCGGTCTACCGGACGGTAACGGATTAGAGAGTCTTACCCGAATATACACCGCAGCCCTTACCATTCCGATCGTGGTGTTAAGCGCCGAAGAAGACGAATTGCTGGCCATCCAATCGGTTCAGTTAGGTGCGCAGGACTTTCTAGTCAAAAGTGGCATATCTGAATTGGTTTTGCGGCGTTCTTTATATTACGCGATAGAACGAAAGAACTTACTGGAACAACTGCAATATCTGGCTCATTACGACGTAATGACCGGTTTGGCCAACCGTAAACTATTCTATGACCGGCTTAAACAGGATATTGTCAGTGCGCGCCGTTCTAAAAAATCGCTGGCGCTGATTTTTCTCGATCTTAATGATTTCAAACTGGTAAACGATTCGTTAGGTCACCATAGCGGCGATGATTTGCTCAAGGAAACGGCTAAGCGCTTGCTGAATTGTATTCGCACAACCGATTGCGCGGCACGTATGGGCGGCGATGAATTCACCATTATCTTAAACAACTTAAATAATGCCGAGGATGCTGCATTAATCGCCGATAAGATATTACAGGCTTTGGCCGAGCCTTTCATTTTAAGTACCCAGCAAACAACAATGTATGCCAGCCTGGGCATCTCCATTTATCCGAACGACTGCGACGATATAGAAACACTTATCGGTGCAGCCGATACAGCCATGTATCAAGCGAAGGAATCAGGTCGCGGCAAAAAAGGCAATTTTTGTTTCTTCTCGACGGCCATGGGAGAAAAAGTAAAGCGCGATACGGATAAAATCCAGCAATTAAGCGCGGCTTTTAATCGCGATGAATTCGAATTGTTTTATCAACCTGCCGTGGATATCCGAAGCGGTATGATCGTCGGTATGGAAGCCTTGTTGCGCTGGAGGCATCCCGAACAGGGTTTATTGACTCCGGCAAGTTTTATGGCTGATCTGGAAAACAGCGGGCTTATCGTTTCAGTAGGCAATTGGGTATTACACCAAGCCTGCGCTCAAAGCAAATCCTGGCAACAGCAAGGTCTGGCTGCGTTGATGATATCGGTCAATATTTCGGCCAGGCAGTTTCGCCAAAGCGGATTTGTTGACAGTGTCATCAAAGCACTACAAACGAATTGCGTATCTCCGTCCCTCTTAGAACTGGAATTTCACGAAGCAACCCTTTGGGAAGATGATGTTTATTCCGTGCAGGTATTAAATCGGCTTGCTCAAATGGGTATAAAACTGTCTTTAGACAATTACGGCAACGACATGATTTCCTTTAAATCATTGACCAAGTTTCCGATACACGCCATTAAAATAGACCAATCGCTGATCCAGCAGGATTCGGTCCATTCAAGCGAAACGATTATCGCCAAAGCCGCTATCGAAATAGCACGGATTTTTCATATCAAAGGCTTGGCTACCGGTGTGGAAAACGAAAAACAACTGGCAATGGTTCGTCATATCGCCTGCGATGACGCCCAAGGCTATTTATACAGTCGGCCATTACCTGTGGATGAAGCCAGCGAATTAATCGCACGATACGCCGCCCTCCATCCGCAAAGCGATAAGTGATAAAACTGTCCGGAGTAGGAGTGCAAACCGAAAAGTTGACTCCACTTCAACAGTTTATCTCTTATCCATTCTATCCTGATAAGCATAGTAAACATGAAAATCCTGCTAATAGAAGACCATAAACCCGATGCCGTGCTGCTGCGCGAACTATTAATGGAAGATACATGGGGCTCTTTCTATTTGGTTCATGCCGAACGCTTGGAAGAGGGGGTAGCATTATTAAAACAAGAACATTTCGATCTCGTGTTATTGGATTTATCTCTGCCGGATGCTTTCGGACACGATACTTTCGGACGACTGCATCAACAAGCGCCAAACTTGCCCATCATCGTGTTGACCGGCATTGATGATGAAGACCTGGCGATAAAATTGGCTCAGGCCGGCGCGCAGGATTATCTGGTTAAAAATGATCTAAATAATGGCATATTACACCGAAGCATACATTATGCGATCGAACGCAAACGGGCGGAAGAAAAATTGCGCCTTGCCGCAACGGTGTTTGAGAGCACTTTGGAAGGCATTTTAATAACCGATGCCAAAACCAACATTATCAGCGTCAATCAGGCTCTGTGCTCGATTACCGGATATTGCGTTGAAGAATTCATAGAAAGCACGCCCAATCTCATAAAATCAGAGCGACACAGCCATGTCTTTTTCCGCCAGTTATGGGATATTCTAAATAAAACCGGCCAATGGCGCGGTGAAATATGGAACCGCCGCAAAAACGGCGAAACTTTCCCGGCTTGGGTCAACATCAGCGCAGTCCCCAGCAGCGCAACTAGCAATATCAGTCATTACGTGGCGGTATTCACCGAAATTACCGAACTCAAGCTATCGGAAGAACGGCTCAATTACTTGGCTCATCACGACCCGTTAACCGGATTACCTAACCGCCTATTGTTTCACGACCGTCTGGAGCAGGCAGTTTTGCAGGCGCAACGAAGCAAGCACATGATTGCCGTTATGTTTCTGGATCTTGATCGGTTTAAAGCAATCAACGATACCTTGGGGCATGTGATCGGCGATGAACTGTTGGTTGCTGTAGCCGAACGGCTCAAACATTGCGCACGAGAAACCGATACCATCGCCCGTTTGGGCGGAGATGAATTCGCCGTGATCATTACCCGGATAATTCATGAAGAAGATGTCGAGCAGGTTGCGCAAAAAATCATCCAAACTCTTTCTTCCGTTTATTCCGTGGGTGGTTACGAAGTGTTTATCACCGCCAGTATCGGCATTAACCTGTATCCAGGCATCGACAATGACCGCGGAAAGCTTTTGGAAAACGCCGATGTCGCGATGTATCACGCTAAACAATTCGGGCGCAACAACTATAAATTCTACTCGACAGATATGAATGCCGTAGCTTTCGAGCGCTTAATGCTGGAAACCAATTTGCGCCGCGCACTGGAACGCCAGGAATTCAGGCTTTATTATCAGCCGCAGATTGATATGCAAAGCGGCATCGTAAATGGCGTGGAAGCCCTGATACGCTGGCAACATCCTGAGCTTGGCTTGGTGTCGCCGCTTGAGTTTATCCCTTTATTGGAAGAAACCGGCCTTATTTTACCCGTTGGCGAATGGGTAATCCGGACTGCTTGTAAGCAGATCCGGGAGTGGCTGGATGCCGGATTTCCATCGCTGATCATGGCGGTGAATTTATCGGGGAGGCAATTTCGCCAACCCAACCTGATCGAGATGATCGAGCAAGCGCTGCATGAATTTAACATTCCACCCGCGCAGTTGGAGCTTGAGCTCACCGAAAGCGTAATGATGGATAATCTGGAAGAGACCGCGGAAACTCTGAAAAAATTAAAGCTACTGGGACTCAAAATCGCCATTGATGATTTCGGTACCGGTGTCTCGTCGCTCGGCTACTTGAAACACTTTCCTGTCGATACACTGAAGATAAGCCATGACTTCGTCCTGAATCTGCCGGCGGATTCGGCCGACGCTTCCATAGCCAGCGCAGTTATCAGCCTGGCCCGTAATATGCAGCTCAGCAGTGTCGCCGAAGGCGTGGAAAACCAGAGACAAATGGATTTCCTACGCAGTCAGGATTGTGAACGAATGCAGGGTTTTTTATTTAGCCGCCCAATTCCGGCGGAGCAAATGACAAGCCTGCTTACAAGCTGGCAGGGTATGGGGGGCAAATAATTCGTCGGTCAAAAAATTCGCTGCAATGCCGGTTTTGATCTGGGGTAGGGCATTTATTTAGACGTCCTCGGCTCCGATATTTTTTACCGGAATCAGCCGATGTCGGAGTAAACCAAGGCTAGACCCTAGACAACTACTCTACGCTATTAAATTAATGAAACGATGATAAGTATGACTTAATGAGATTTTTCTTGAATTCTCTGCCTGCTGCTTCCGGCTGCTAAGCAGCAACAATGGTTTATAATGACGACAGCTGTCATAACATTGTGAGGAAATTCCATGTGTGAATTACTGGGTATGAGCGCGAATGTTCCGACTGATATTTGTTTCAGTTTTACCGGTCTGATGCAACGCGGCGGACGTACGGGGCCGCATCGGGATGGCTGGGGCATTACCTTTTATGAAGACAAAGGTTGCCGCACCTTTAAAGACTCAGCGCCCTGCTATGACTCGCCCATTGCCAAACTGGTACAAGCCTACCCGATTAAAAGCCGCGCCGTTATCGGTCATATCCGGCAAGCCAATCGCGGCCACGTTGCTTTGGAAAACACCCATCCTTTCACCTGCGAACAGTGGGGCAGTTTTTGGACCTTTGCCCATAACGGCCAATTAAGCGATTACCAAGCCTTGCAGCAACCCGGCAAGCATCTGCCCGTCGGCGATACCGACAGCGAAACCGCGTTTTGCTGGCTGCTGAACGAGCTGGGTAGGAAATATCCGAACAAACCCGCCGACATGCAAGCCATGTTCCGTTATCTGGGCGAGTTATGTGTGCAGTTGCAGCGTTTCGGCATCTTCAATATCCTGCTTTCCGATGGCGACTATTTGTTCTGCTTTTGTAGCAACACCTTGCACTGGATCACCCGGCGTGCGCCATTCGGGCACGCCAAACTGATCGATGAAGAT